>NZ_JBIRJA010000030.1:0-66943 GCF_044329325.1 Streptomyces sp. NPDC017676
CCGAGTACGAACGTGACTGGTGGCGACAACAGCAAGCCACCCCACAGTCCGCCTGAAACAAGATCACCGGACTCTACGAAACTCGGGGCAGCTCAGGCCGCCTCTCGGTATGGGGCGTGTGACCTGCTGGTGCCCCTGCTCCTGGGATACCTGGTGCCCGTAGAGAAGACAGCTGATCCTTCCCACGGGTTGTGCTGTCCCGCGAACGTCTCACTCGCCCCAGAGCAGGAGCCAGAGAATGAGGGCGATCAGCATCCGCCAGACGGCGAGCGAGAAAGCGAGGCGCTACTACGGCCGGTCACCGGGCGATGTTCCTGGCCAGCGTGGAGCGAGGGCTGCGTAGGTGCAGCCTGCTGCCGCCAGGACGCCCGCGGCGGCCGTAGTCACCACGATCGTCACAGGCGGTGCTTCGACAAGGCGCGGGATTGTGTTGAGGGGCGACGGTGTAAAGGGCGAGAAGGGCCCAGCCGCGCGGGCGCATGGGCGGGCCGAGACGGTTTTCTTTCCGGCACCCGGCAGTGACCGGCATGTCAGAGTGCGCGCTGGCGGCCTGTCAGTGCCACATAAAGAACGTGTAGGGTTCCCAGCGGTGTGCCGGGAAGCCTGGTCGGCGATGTGAGGACAACTCTCTTCGTTGATCGGGGGTTCAGGTCATGGTGCTCGTTGTGGTCTTCGGGGTGGCGCTGCTCATCGCGGTGTTGCTGTCAGGGCTGGCCGCCCGGACCGTTCTGTCGACGTCCTTTCTCTTCCTGGTCGGCGGCGCGCTCGTCAGCGACGGTTTCCTTGGATTGATCCACATCACGCCGGACAGCGAGATCGTCTCCGTGACGGCCGATCTGGCGCTGTTCGCGGTGCTCTTCACCGACGGCATGCACGTCTCCTTTCCCAAGCTGCGCGCCAACTGGCGCAACCCGGCCCGCGCGCTCGGGCTCGGCATGCCGCTGGCGTTCGTCGGCATGGCGCTGATCACGCATTACCTGGTGGGCCTGGACTGGACGACGTCGTTCCTGGTGGGTGCCGTGCTGGCGCCGACCGACCCGGTGTTCGCCTCGGCGATCGTCGGGCGCAAGGAGGTCCCGGCAAAGCTGCGGCAACTGCTGAACGTGGAGAGCGGCATCAACGACGGGCTCGCTCTGCCGGTCGTGCTCGTCCTGATCGCCGCGGCCGGGCCGACCTCCGGGCACGCCGAGGCGTCGCTGGGGAAGATCGCGCTCGAGCTGGTCCTCGGGCTGGCGTTCGGTGTGGTCCTGCCGTTCGTGGTGATCGAGCTCGTGCGGTTCCGGCTGCTGGGCGCCGAGCCCAAGCTGCAGCCGCTGCTGCCGCTGGCGATCGGTGTGATCCTGTACGCGTCCTGCCACCTGACACACGCCAACCCCTACCTCGCCGCATTCTCCGCAGGCGCGGTGCTCACCGCGCGGTCCCTGGAGGCCAAGGAATCGTTCGAACCGCTCGGCGAGGAGCTGGCGGAGCTGGCGAAGTTCGCGGCGCTGCTGGTGTTCGGCGCGCTGCTGACGCCTCAGTTGTTCGGGGACCTGTCCTTCGGCGGCTACGTCGCCGTGGTCCTGGCCATCGTGCTGATCCGCCCGGCCTCTCTGCTCCTGTCCCTGGTCGGTACCCGGTTCGATGGGCGGGAGAAGCTGGTTGCGGCGTGGTTCGGGCCGAAGGGCTTCGCGTCGGTGGTGTACGGGCTGCTGGTGCTGCAGGCCGGGATCCCGCAGGGCGAGGAGGCGTTCACGCTCATCGCCGTGTGCATCGCCTTCTCGATCATCGCGCACAGCTCCACCGACGTGCCGATCGCCCGCATGTTCGACGTCGAGGACCTCGTCGGTGTGCCCGACGGCGACGAAGCACCCCGTCCTGCCAAGGAGGCCGGCCATGTTGACGCATGAACTCGCCGAGCCCTACCCGTATGTGTCCACCGAGGACGCTGCCACTGATGCGGCCCTGCTGCTGGCCGAGCACAAGCTGCCCGCATTGCTGGTCGTCGACCGCGACGACCAGCCGTACGCCGTCGTGCCCGGATCGCGGCTCGTCGGACGGCTCGTGCCCGAGTACGCGCTGCAGGATCCGGCGCCCGCGGCCGGGTTCGACGACCGGGACCTCGACGAGGTACCTGACAGGCTCGTCGGGCTCACGGTCGCGGAATGGCTGCCGCGCCGCAGGTTCCGGCCGCCGACGGTCGGCCCCGACGCCGGTGTCCTGCACATCGCAGCTCTTATGGCGCGCACGCACACCCCGCTGGTCACCGTCGTCGAGCGCGACGGCGACCAGACCTGGCTGACCGGCGCGGTGACGGACGCCCGCCTGTTGGAACGACTCATCGGAGGAACGTGAACGGCTGGCAGAGCTGGGCGGCGATCGTCGTCTTCGTCGCGACGTACGGTCTGATCATCAGCGAGAAGATCCACCGCGTGGGCGCGGCCCTCGGCGGTGCCGCGCTGATGCTCGCGATCGGCGCGACCGACGACAAGTCGGCCTTCTTCTCCGAGCACAGCGGTGTCGACTGGAACGTCATCTTCCTGCTCATGGGCATGATGATGATCGTCGGCGTGCTGAAGAAGACTGGACTGTTCGAGTACCTGGCCATCTGGGCGGTGAAGCGGGCACAGGCCAGACCGTTCCGCGTGATGGTCATGCTCATCGTGATCACGGCGGTGGCCTCGGCGCTGCTCGACAACGTCACCACGGTCCTGCTCATCGCCCCGGTCACCTTGCTGGTGTGCGAGCGCCTGGCCCTGCCCGCCGCCCCATTCCTGATCGCCGAGGTGTTCGCATCGAACATCGGCGGCATCGCGACCCTGGTCGGTGACCCGCCCAACATCATCATCGCCAGCCGGGCCGGCCTGACCTTCAACGACTTCCTGGTCCACCTCGCCCCGCTGGCCGCGCTCCTGATCGTCGTCCTCGTCGCCCTGTGCCGCCTCCTGTTCCGCAAGTCCTTCATCTACGACGAGGCGCGCGCCGAGGAGGTCATGGCACTGCAGGAGGGCGAGGCCATCAAGGACCCCCGGCTGCTCATCCAAGGGCTCGTGGTGCTCGCCCTGGTCGTCGTCGGCTTCGTGCTCCACCCAGTGCTGCACTACGAGCCCAGCGTCGTCGCCCTGCTGGGCGCGGGCCTGCTCATCGCAGTGTCCTTGGTGGAGACCGGGGACGTGCTGGGCGAGGTCGAATGGCCCACCCTCGCCTTCTTCGCCGGGCTTTTCATCATGATCGGCGGCCTGATCGAGACCGGCGTCATCGGCGAGATCTCCAAGTCCCTCGCCGACGCCATCGGAGACAACGAACTCGGCGGCTCGATGCTGCTGCTCGGCGCGTCGGCCGTGCTGTCCGGCATCGTGGACAACATCCCCTACGTCGCGACGATGGCCCCCATCACCAGCGACCTGGTGCAGTCGATGGGCGGTTCGGGCAATCACGTCATGTGGTGGGCCCTGGCCATCGGCGCGGACCTCGGCGGCAACGCCACCGCGATCGGCGCGAGCGCCAACGTGGTCGTGCTCGGCATCGCCGAACGCAACCGACAGCCCATCTCCTTCTGGCAGTTCACCAAGTACGGCCTGGTCGTCACCGCCGTCACCGTGGCGCTGTCGGCCGGGTACGTGTGGCTGCGCTACTTCGCACTCGCCTGATCCGGAAGAGACGCACGGCACGGTCATGCGCGGGTTCCCCCACACGGCTGCGCGGCGCGCCCCTCATGACCGTGTGGGACTCGCTGGCCCGCCGGCGGCCTGGCCGCGCTCCTGGGCCGTCCGGTGCTGCTCGGGACGCGGTCCGCGCAGACGCGTGCGTCAGGCATCAAAAACGCGTAAAGACTGCCGGGACCCGGCAATGACCGCAGTAGTCGGCGCGTGGGACCATCCCCGTGGCGTGGCGCGGACGACAGCGGGGAGGTGAAGTTCCGTGGCTCTGTTTCTGGGTCTCGGCATCGCGGGTGTCGTGCTGCTGGTGCTCGCGCTCGTCTTCGACGGTCTCCTTGAAGGGCTCTTCGACGGCGTCGGTGCACTGGAGGGGCTGTTCGACGGGCTGCTGTCGCTTCCGGTGATCGCCGGGTTCGTCTCGATGCTCGGCTTCGGCGGGGCGATCGTGCTCGGCACTACGGGCCTCGGAACCGGTGTGGCGGCCGTGGTGGGGGCGAGCGCGGGAGTCGGGGCTGGCTGGCTGACATGGCGCCTGAGCCGGGCTCTGATGCGGGAGGAGCCCGGCACCAGTCCGCGCGGTACGGATCTGGTGGGCACTTCCGGCTCCGTGGTCACGCCGATCCCGGCCGGCGGCTACGGCGAGGTGCTGGTGTACCTGGCGGGCCAGCCGGTGAAGTACGCGGCGAAAAGCGCCGGCCCCGTCGAGCGCGGTACCGAGGTGTGGGTCGAACAAGCCCTGTCAACCACCTCCGTGGCGGTACGCCCGGTCGACCGCTGAGTCATCGTCCGTTCGTCGCTGTTGTTGTTCATTCGTTCCGCCCCGCGAACAGGGGGCTGGGTTTCCAAGAGGGGCATTGTCATGAGTTCTGTCCTCGTCGCGGTCGTGGGAGTCGTCGTACTCCTGGTCCTGCTGGCTCTTGTCGTGGTCACGCGTTACAAGGTGGCCGGTCCCAGTGAGGCGTTCATCGTCACCGGGCGGCGCGGCAAGAAGGCCACCGATCCGGAGACCGGCCGAGTCTTCACCGACAACAGCGGGCAGAAGGTCGTAGTCGGCGGCGGCGTGTTCGTCGTGCCGTTCGTGCAGCAGAAGTTCACCCTCGACCTCTCCTCACGCCACATCCCGGTCGCGGTGCGCGGCGCCGTCACCCTGCGCGGGGTCAAGGCCCACCTCGAAGGCGTCGCCATCGTCAAGGTCGGCGGCAGCGAGGACTCCATCCGCGCCGCAGCCCAGCGGTTCCTGATGCAGCAGGACGGCATCGTCGGCTTCACCCAGGAAGTGCTCTCCGGCGCCCTGCGCGCCATCGTCGGCCGGATGTCGGTGGAGGACATCATCCGCGACCGCGCCGCATTCGCCGGGCAGGTCGCCGAGGAAGCGGAGGCCAGCCTGTCCGGGCAGGGCCTGGTCCTGGACGCCTTCCAGATCCAGGACATATCCACTGAGGGCTCTTACCTGGAGGACCTCGGCCGCCCGGAGGCCGCCCGCGCCAAGCAGGAGGCCGACATCGCCGAGGCCGTCGCCCGGCGCGCCGCCGAGCAGGCCCGGCTGAAGGCGGAGGAGGAGATCGCGATCGCGCAGCGGACCTTCGCACTCAAGCAGGCCGAGATCAAGGCCGAGACCGACGAGGCCGCCGCCCGGGCCGCTGCCGCCGGACCGCTGGCCGAGGCCGCCCGCCGCCAGGAGGTCCTCGCCGAGCAGGAGAGGGTCGCCGAACGGCAGGCCGCGCTGACCGACCGCGAACTGGACACCAAGGTCCGCAAGCCCGCCGACGCCGCCCGCTACCAGGCCGAGCAGGAAGCCGAGGCCCGCCGCATCGCCCTCGTCAAGCAGGCCGAAGCCGACGCCCAGCGCTCCCGGCTGACCGGTGAGGGCGAGAAGGCACACCGCGCCGCGCTCGCCGACGCCGTCCGTATCGAGGGCGAGGCCGAGGCCGCCGCGATCGGCGCGAAGGGAGCCGCCGAGGCCGAAGCCATGCAGAAGAAGGCCGACGCCTTCGCCCAGTACGGCGACGCCGCCGTACTGCAGATGCTCGTCGAAGTCCTGCCCCAGGTCGTCGCCAAGGCATCCGAGCCGCTCAGCGCCATCGACAAGATGACGGTCATCTCCACCGACGGCGCCTCCCAGCTCTCCCGAACGGTCGCCGACAACGTCGCCCAGGGTATGGAACTCCTCAGCTCCACCACCGGAGTCGACCTCGCCGAACTGCTGAAGGGCATGACCCAGCGGGCCGGAGGTTCGCAGCTCGCGACCACGGCGCCCGCCGAGGCCAACGGAAGGATCGAGGTCACCGGCTGACGCCAGGCGGCGTCATGGCCGCTACCAGCACAGGCACCGGTCTTCCTCCGGTGCCGGTCACCGCAAGGGTGAGGAGAACTGCCATGGCGCGCAAGCGAGTGCGAGCGGCGATCGGGGATGTCTGGATCACCTGTCAGGTCTGCCGCGGTGACCTGTTCCGGGAGCGGGAGGTGATGCTCAACAGCGTCGGCCTGGAGTTCTTCAAAATGGCGTGGGCGGACGAGACAGCGAGGGGGCTCATCTGCCAGCACTGCGGGTACGTGCATCTCTTCGTGAACAAGAACATCAAGCTCTACCGCGCCAATAAATAGCTCCCGCCGATTTTAACTGGGTTCGGCGGAGGTCCCGCCACGGTGCTCTCAGCGGTGACAGGACGCGTCACTGTCGGGCTCCGGATGAACATCGGCCGGCACCCCGCCGCCTCGGCTGGGCGGCCGCCACGTATGTTCCGCGTCGATGTCCTGGCCCCCACTCCGGCGACGTACGACCCTGGCTACAGGAACATCTCCAGTGGAAGAGGAGCCCGCCGTGCGCGCTCGTGACCTGGCGGTCGAATATGAAACGGTGAGCGTCGACAGCGACGCCATGGACGCGGCCCGGCTGATGGCCGAGCACAAGCTGCCGGGCCTGCTGGTACTGGACGAGCGGGGCGAGCCGAAGGCGATCCTGCCCGCCTCCCAGATGATCAAAGTGCTGGTGCCCGCCTACGTCATCGAGGACCCCACCCTTGCCGCCGTCGTCGACGAGAAGCACGCCGACCGGCTGTGCCAGGCGCTGGCCGGGCGCCGTGTCGGGGACTGCCTGTCCAGCAAGGCCGCCCCGCCGCCGATCGCCGACCCCGACGACACCGCGCTGGAGGTGGCCGCGCTGATGGCACAGGTACACAGCCCTCTGGTGGCGGTCGCTGAGAAGGTCAAGGCCGGACCGGGCAGCCGAGAACAAGGCGGTACGCGACTCCTGGGCGTGATCACGGCCTCGCATCTCCTGCGCGAACTGCTGGGCGCCGCAGGGGCCTTGAGCAGTACGTGAACCTGAAGTGAGCCTCGCGCGTGTGCCGGCTACTCAAAACACGGGCCTTACCCGATGTGCGGGACCCGGGCTCCGTGGAGGAGATCCGGGAGGCGTTCGGCCGCAGGTGCTTAATTCAGTACATGCCGCACGCCGGAGCGATTGAGGTCCGTGGCATCGGATGGGCGGGCTGATCAGCTGTGGCAACAGGCTCCGACCGCAGCCCTTGCCTTCAGCGCTGGCGGAGTTCCTCGGACCAGTCCCGGAGCCGGTCCTCGAGGACCAGGTTGTCGCCGCGGGCCACGGTCTGGAGAAGTTGGGCGCACACGGTCGCTTCGGCGGCGAGGCCGACGGGCTGCCCAGGACGGGGAAGGCGTCGCGGACGCGGGCGGCGGTCTGCGGCTGGAGCAGCGAGTAGGCGTAGAGCGTGGCGGCGTCGAACCCCTCCGGAGCCTGGCCCCATCCTTCCCAGTCCAAGAGCCATAAAGGCGACGCCATGAGGTTAGCCCAGTGCACATCGGAGTGGGCAGTGGTCCAGCAGAGAGGCCGTCGGCGTGGGCCAGGCCCTCGATGCACACCCCGCACCGACCGGTGCACACCCGGTGCGCACCGCGGACCGAGTTGGGCGGCGGTGGCAGGCCTGCGGCCCGCCACCGCCTGAAGGGCACCACGTGATCAACAACGGCACCGTTCCCTCAGCTCGTTGTCAGGGCAGCGATGCCGTTGTCTGTGGACAGGTACGCCCCCTCGGTTCAGTTGTTCACCGTTGCGCGGGTTCCTGAATGTGCTGAGGTACGGCAGACCTGGCTGGGGCGTTCTGGTCGGGGTCGGGGGGAAGGTCTTGGTCTGCGGAGCGTGCGGGGAGGGTGTCGGAGACGTCCGGCTTGTTCGCGGCTGCTTCGAGGAGTTGGGTGATCCGGTCGGCGAAGTCCGGTCCGGGCAGGGGGATGTCGGAGTCGGGTTCGCGCAGCCATCCCGCGGTGACGGCTGTGGAGACGTAGGCCATGAGTTCGGTGACCGCGGCGCTGCGGGGGCGGACGGTGTGTTTGGCGAGGTGGCGCAGGACGCGCAGAAGGGTGGTGGTGGAGGTGCTGGTGACGGGGTGCGTGGCGGGGTGCCACCTGGTTGTCGGCCGGCGCTCATGATGCGCGCTGCGGGCGTTGGGCTCGGGCGGTGGCTTGAGGTCGTCGGTCTGTTCGTGCCACCACTGGGCGGTTCCTTGCTCCCCCTGGGCGAGGTGGTGGAGGTAGAGGCAGTAGGCCGCGGCGGGCTGGCCCGCGCCGGCGGCGAATTGCCACCACATGCGGGCACCGTCGTCTGTGTCGGTGAGCTGCAGGATGCACGCGAGGGCCAGGGCGCTGCGGGGCTGAGGTACTTGCTCGGTGAGGAAGTCGGCGAGGGTGGTGGGCGGGGTGTGGGTGAGGACCGTCTCGCACAGGGCCTTGAGGTCCTCGGCGGCCTCATCGGAGTCAGCGTCCGTCGCGTAGGCGTAGGGACGGGCTGGTGTGGAGGCCGTCGGGGCGTAGGGGGGAACGACATCGCGGGGCACGGTGCGTTCCTTGACGAGGCAGGCCCTGGAGAGCAGGTCGTCGAAGCGTGTCATGGAGTTGCCCCTTCGTCGGTCTCTGGCGGGTAGAGGATGCTTCGCAGGAAGTGCTCGCCATGGCGCTGGCTGGAGCGCACCATGGCCGGTGACAGGCCCAGGAGTTCGGAGACGCGTTCGGTGGGCATGCGCCACAGGATGCGCAGAGCGATCACGTCGAGCTGGGTGGCGGGCAGCCGGCTCATCACCTGGAGCAGCGCCATGGTCTCGCTCAGCTGGTGGGCGCGTGCCTCGTCGTCGGTGCGGTAGGTGAGGGCGACGGTGTCGAAGGCGGTCTGGCTGAAGCAGGGCCGGCCGTCGATGTGGGGGGTGCGGGTCATGACGGTGTTGCGCAGGACCGTCCAGGCGAAGCGGCGGGTGTTGGGGCTGGCCAGGGCGTCGTTCCAGGACAGCCAGAGGATGTCGAAGGTGTCGGAGACGGCGGCTTCGCACTGGAGGTCGTCGGGGATGAAGGCCTGCGCGTACAGGAGGTAGTCCTGCTCGACGTGTTCGCACAGCGCGCGGTGGTCGATCGGGGGTGCGGCAGCGTGCGTGGTCGTCAGGGCGGCGCTGTCGGTGGAGCGGTCGACCCAGTCACGGCTCTTGTGAGCTTCCAGGGCGGCCTGCTTCCACAGCCGTTCCAACGGGACGTGGGGCAGGCCGAGGAGCGTGGCGAGGCGGGAGACGATCTCCCAGCGGGGGTAGAGCCCGGCTCCGCGCAGGAGCTCGGACAGTTTCGACTTCGCCAGGGGCACCTCAACGCTGAGGTCGCCCAGGGTGCGGCCGCTGGAGAAATACGCATCGCGCATCGGGTCAAGCCACGCGCGGTGGACGCTACCCGCGGAAGCGACGATCGGGCCGAGTTTGCGGCCCGGCCGCCCGGGAGGCGGCTGGGAAGGATCGGGCGGCATCATCGGGCGGCGTCGTCCTCTTCGTCCAGGACGGCTGCCTCGCGGGGGCCTACGGCCGGTGCCTGGGCGCGTACCGCGCGGACGATCTGCACGATGGTCAGCCCGAGCACCGGTGCCAGGGTCGCGACCGCGACCGCCTGGCCCAGCCAGGCCATGACCGTGCTCCACGCCAGGACGAGCCCGGTCACGGTCGCCGTGATGATCAGTATCTGCTTGATTCCCATAGAAATCCTCTGGGTCTAGGTCGGCCTGATGCGGCGAGGCCCCCATCCGGAAGGGACCTCAGGGCGCACCCCGGGAAGGGACGGCGGGTGCCGACCGCCGACCCGTCCGGGCTGCTGGCCAACCAGCATGTGAGGAACGGGAGTTGCACACAACGTGATCAAGGAATCACGGAACAATGACAAATACAGGGGCAGCTACCCGGTCGGTGTCGTCGGGCAAAGGAACCGCACAAATACGGCGCGTCCGGGGGGAAGTTCCCGGTTTTCCTTGCATTCGGGCCGTGAAGCCGCGTCAATGGAAACAAGGCATCCACTGGGTGTCGGCCTTCCATCCGGAAGAGCCCGCCCCCGTGCCGAGATTTTCTGGGGGCGTGCTGACTGCTCTCGCCTGGCCGCAGGTGACGGCCAGGCGAGAGCGGAGCCACCCGCAAGGGCGCTTCGACGGTAGCCCAGCCCACTGACAACGACCGCCCCTCGCGCCCCGGCCACGGCCGCACCACAGAGGCACCCAGGGGCGCACGGGTGCACGGGCGTCGACCACACACGACAACTCCCCGCACCGCGCAGCCCTCGCCCACCCTGGCAGAGGGCTGCCTGCCACCGCGGGCGCTCGCCACCGGCGCCCTCCCGTCAGCGACAGGGGGCGGGGCCGGGCGCGGGTCAGCGGGCCGGTGTGACGGTGACGGGCACGTTCGGACAGTTGTCGAGCACCTCGTTGATTGCGGCCTTCTCGTTGGTGTCGACGCTCAGGCGCCAGCGCATCTTGTCGGCCACCCAGTCGGTGACGTACTGGCAGCGGTAGCCGACGGCCGACGGCAGCCATGTGGACGGGTCCTGGTCGGCCTTGGACCGGTTCGAGGCAGCCGACACCGCGATCAGGGAGCGCTCGTCGCCAAGGTCGTTGGCGTACTCCTCCCGCTCCTGCGCGCTCCAGTCGGAGGCGCCGGAGTCCCAGGCCTCGGCGAGCGGGACCCGGTGGTCGATGTCCAGCCCGCCCGGTCCCTGGATGTAACGGTCGTCGTACGGGGAGAACCAGGCTCCCCCGCTCAGCCGGCAACTCGCGCCCTGCTCCGGGGCGACGACCGCCTCGGCCTTCAGCACCTCGGCGCGGGTGTTGCAGCCGTCCTTGTCGGCGTCGACCCAGTGCTTGAACTTCGTGCGCTCATACCCGGTGCGGTCCTCGGTCCGGACCGGCAGCTGGTCGAGGGCGTCCTGGACGGGCAGGGTGACGGCATCCCGCGGCGCGGCGACGGCCGGGGCGGCGTGCGCGGTCGCCGGGGCGAGGAGGGCGGCGAGTACGGCAGCCGCAGCGATGGTGGTGCGGGCGAGACGCACGGGCGAGATCCTCTCGAAAGATCACGGAACAGTTCGTGATCTTCGTAGCGGCTCCCGCAGGCGACCCGCCCGGCGGTCGGCAGCGGCTCTACCCGATCGGGGGGTAAGTCCGATCGTCGGCACGCGCAGCGGGCCGCTTAGGATCCGTACCGTGGCCCAGGTCCCCGATGAGCTGATCAAGCTGGAACGATCCGCCGAGGAAGAACGCGCCAAGCTCGCCGGCCTGACCGGTGAGGCGTACGACGCTCAGTGGCGCCGCTGGCGCGAGGCGTCGGAGAAGGTGCAGGCCGCCGTCACCGCGCACGCCGAGGCGTCCGGAGCCAGCCGGTACGAGCTGGAGCAAGCGGTGAAGAAGGCCGTGCGGCATGCCCAGGAAGACCCGGCCGTCGAGTAGCCGGCCTACTGCCCGTCGGGCCAGGTGGCCAGCACGTCACTGGTCTCGTCGTCGGTGAGGGCGATGCGGGCGTCCGGCATGCTGCCGTACTCGCCGACCCAGCGGCGGAACTTGTCCCGCGCTACCTCCTCACGATTCCACCAGCCGTGCTGCACCGGCCGGCCGCCGGATTCGAGCAGCAGGTGGTAGCGGCCGGCGCCGGTCATGCGAGGCGGATCCCTCGTGATCGCCCCGGCTCGCGGACGATCGCTCGTTTCGCCTCCAGTTCGCCCAGCTGGTAGTGCACGGAGGCCCGGCTGCGCATGCCGACCGCCGCGCCGATCTGCTGCATCGTCGGCGCCTCGCCGTGGTCGGCGATGTGCTGGCGGATGCAGCGCAGGATGCGCTCCTGGGTGTCGGTGAGGTAGTCGACGCGGTGCATAATTCGATTAGATCTCTTGTTCGAATTTGAGGGCAAACGAAGACACGGCAGGCCGGGAGGATCAGGTGAGCGGTGAGCAGCCGCTCTCGCGTCTGGACGCGCTGCGCTTCGCTCGGCGCGTCGTCGAGCAGCAGGCCGTCCGGCAGCTGGGGCTCATCGACCGCTGGATCGCCGAGGAGGAACGGCGGGAGGCGGAGCGGCGCCAGGGTGAGCAGATGCGGCCGGCCCCTGCGGACTGGCTGATCCAGTACGGCCTGAACCGGGACAACGTCGATGCCGTCCACGTCGGCGGGTGCTGGGCCGCGAAGAAGAGCGGCCGCTGCCGGCCGGCCACGCGCGAGCAGGTCCTCGACGCGCTCCGAGGCGGGGTGCCGCCGTGCGTGCACTGCCGACCCGACACAGCCCACGACTGAAACGAGAACGCCCCGGCCAGCGTGCCGGCCGGGGCGCACCCACAAGGGGTGTGATCGTGAAGGGCGATCGCCTACGCGGCGAAAGGCAATGCAAGGCTTCAGCCGAACGATCGTCCTCGCATGCAATAGATGAGGCCCGGGGACACTGTCCCCTCCACCATCACGCCCGTTTCAACCACACCTGCCCGGCGAACATTCCCGCGTTCGTGCTGCCCGTCCTGCCGTCCGCAGTCCAGCGTGAATGCCGTCTGCTCCGCCCCTGCCTGTACCGCCACGGCGACCGCTCGCTCTCACTCGTGGAGCACCACGCGCCCGTATCGGGATCTTCTCGGAGCCTTCCGGAGCACGGCCGGCACCGCCGCCGTCGTCGCCATGAGGTGACCTACTCGGTCGGGTGAACACCGCCAGGAGCGGAGAACTACGGGCGGCTCCGGCGCGTAGTGCCGGGTATGAAGCCGATCAGTGAAGTGCATGTGGCGGAGCCGGGTCTGGCCGTCGTCGAGGTCGCGGCCTGTGACGACCAGACCGCCTTCGCCGTTCAGGAACTACTCGCCGGGCGGTGGGCGGCCGCGACCGCGGACACCACGACCCGGGCGCCCGGCGAGCCCGGCGTCCGGCTGCGCTTCTATCTGGACGTGCGCCAAGAGCTCGGTTCGTAGCGTCGCGGAACTCTCAGTTCTGCGGTTGCACATAGCGGCGTCACGCGCTGCGAGGGCGACGGCCAGTCGTCTTCTTCGCGTCCGTCTTTTTCGCCACTGCCTTCTTGGCCGGCTGCTTCTTCGCGGCCGTCTTCTCCGGCTGCGGCAACTCGTGCACTTCCGCAGGACCTGCGCCCTCAGCGCGCAAGGCCTTGGCCTTCTGCACCGACTCCTGCAGCGCGGCCATCAGGTCGAGCACCTGCGCCGGCTGCTCCGGTTCCGGCGCCTCGGGCAGCGGCTTGGCCTCCCGTTTGGCCTCGATGATCTGCGCGATCGCCTCGGTATACCGGTCGGTGAAGTCCGGCCCTTCCAGCGAGTCGGTGGTCATGGTGTCCATCAGCGCGAGCGCACCCTCGATCTCCGCCTCGGACACCTCGGTCGGCGGTGGGAGCAGTTCGGTGGGGTCACGGATCTCGTCGGGCCAACGCATAGCGTGCAGGACCAGGACGTCGTCGCGGACCCGCAGCAGTCCGAGTCTCTCCCGGCCAGACCAGGCGTATTTGGCGACGGCCACCTTCGACGACCGTGACAGTGCCTTGACCAGGAGCTTGTAGGGCTTGGCCGCGACCTGGCCGGCGGGCTGGAGGTAGTAGCCCTCGGCGATACGGATCGGGTCGACCGACTCCAGGGGCACGAACGCGTCGATCTCGATCGCCTTCGCGGTCGGCAGGGGCAGGTTGCTGAGCTCTTCGTCGGTGATCGGGATGACCTGCGTCTTGGTCAGCTCGTATCCCTTGCCGATCTCTTCCTGGGAGACCTCGCGGTCCTCCAGCTCGCACACCTTCCGGTAGCGGACCCGCCCCTGGTCGGGCAGGTGGTACTGGTGGAAACGGATGGAGTGGTCCTCGGTCGCGCTGACCACCTGGATCGGCACCGTGACCAGGCCGAATGAGATCGCGCCGGACCAGATCGCTCGGGGCATGGCACACCTTCCCTACTCGCCCCGAGCACCCCCCAGCCTATGAACGCCACCCACGGCCCGCACCGTGCCAACACACCAGCGCCCCGCCCACGCGGCATACGTAGGCGACCCGTGATCAGGCCACCCGTTCAGCTCCGTGTGCGTGCGCCGGCAAGGGGCACCCCGCTGTATGCGTTGTGAATGCCCCCCAGGGTGAGGGTGTCGCGGCCGGCCCCCGAGTCCGATCGCGACACCCTCACCGGACACCGGCCCGGAACGGCGGGAGATTCAGGCGCCGTCGAAAGCTGGCCAGCGCGGACTCGCTCATCTGAATGAACATGGGCGCGCAGCGGAATGGCGAACCGTTCCGCCTGGACAGGCGGATGCCATGAGACTTCTGCTCACACGACGGCCCCGTAATGGCAGGACTGCGCTGCTCGCCGCCGCAGTCCCGACCGTCCTGGCCGCATCACTGACCGGCCTCGCGCCCGCCCACGCCACCACATCCACTGCGGGCGCCTCCGCCGTGGCCCGGGACCAGATCGCCTGTCCGCGCGGGTTCGTCTGCATCTACCCCGACATCAACTTCAACGGCCAGCCCTACGTCAAACGCGCCGTCGACGGGTCGGTGCGGCACCTGCCGGACTACATCCGCGGCAGGGGCAGTTCCGTCATCAACAACAGCAGTCGCACTGCGCGCGTCTACCAGAAGGACAACTACTTCGGCCGGCACGTCTGCGTCGGACGGGAGGGCGGCACCATCAGCGACCTGCGTTCCTACCAGCTCAACGACTCCACCCACAGCCTGCGCAACAACGACACCCCCTGCGGCGCCTGATAACCGCCCGGAGCAGGTCCGGGCGTCTGCCGGCCGCCCTCAGGCAGGCGGCCGGGAGACGCCCAACGGCCTGAGCCGGTTCAGCCGCCTGGTCCACGGGCCGGCCGCATGGCCCCGACACGAAAGTCTTCCTGGGGACTGACCCCGTAGACCGACCCGCCGGGCGCCGTGGCCCGCAGCGGCGGTGGGAGGAGGCAGCAGCGGCCGGTCCCGGCGTCCAGCGGGACGGCAGGGCGCCGGAACGGGCCGAACCCCGCAGACCGGGCGGACCGGCATCCGCGCCCCGGCCAGTCCGGCCGCGGCACCCCCGGGCGCCACCCCAGAACGCGACGCGCGCAGGAACAGGGTGGAAAGGCCCATCACACCCGGCTGACCTCGCCACGAGCCTGCGGAAGGTGGGCCGCCCCCGCACGAGGCGACCCACCCTGGACACGCCCGTCTTGCGGGCCGACGTCATCTACCGCCGTGCGAGGTCAGTCGCGGTGTCCGTCGCGGTGGCCGCCGCCATGACGCCAGCCGTCACCCGGGTGGCCGCCGCCGTGACGCCGGTCGTCGCCGCGGTGGTCGCGGTCGTAGCCCCATGAGACCTCGTCGACGAACCGGTCGCGGTCGTTGCGCAGGGTCGCGGTGTCGGAGTGGTTGTCCCACACGTACGCCCGCCGGTCCTGGTACACGTCCGTCCTGGTGTCGCGGCCGATGCCGGTGTGGACGCGGACGGTGGCGCGGCCGTTCAGCCGGTAGTGGTCGAACGTGTAGGTGTGGCCGTCCTCGTCCGCAAGGGTCCAGCCGTCCAGGTTCACCGCCCCCCGCGAGTCGTTGGTGATCTCCACCCACTCGGCGTTCAGCGAGCGGTTGGAACGGTCGTCCCGGCCCGGGGAGTCGTACTGCACGTCGCTGATGTAGACCACCGAGCGGTGCTGGCGACCGTGGTGGTGGTCGTCGGCCGACGCCGGCAACGCCACCGCACCCACCACCGCAGCGGCCACACCGGCGACGGCGGTCAGACGACGGACGGAAGAAGACACGGACACAGAGGTCCCCCTTCAGGTGCGCACACCCAGCCGAACCCGCAGCGTTGAAACCGCAGCCGAGCTGAGTGCGTTGTGCTGGTGCGCAGCCGGTCGGCCGCGCACCCACACCTTCCAGCCCGCACGTCGACCTGTGAGGGATTGACGAAGCCTGTTACGGATTGAGTAGATTTCTGTAATGCTCACCTGTAATGACCACTGATCGGCTGAATCGGGCAGACCGGTGAGGCCTCGGATGCCGGGCCCTTGGAACCACCGGCTTCAAGCGACGCATCGCCGGGCTGCGCCACCCCACCGTGACGAGCGCACTCACCCGAAAGTGAGTAACAACCCGGCCCACCAATCCGGACGGGACGGACCCGCCGCGGGGTGCGCCGGCGACTCGTCACAAGAGAAGAAGGGACTGGAACCGATGCGGGCTGCACCGCTCGCGCGCTCCACGCCGCGGCCTTCCCACCCGCACCCCGGCCTCTCCTCCGGCGGCATCGCTCCCTTCGGCAGGCCTGGACGGCCTGCCCACCGGGTCAGGGGCTGTCGCCGGACCAGTCGAAACGGCTGCGGTCGCCCAAGCGAGGGTCGTACAGCGCCCGGCCGCCCGGCCCGAACTGCCCGAGGTCCGTCAGCAGGGAAACACTGGTACCGATCTCATCCTGCGTCCAGCCGGTGATGTCCAGCAACAGCCCGTCCAGCGGACCGCCGACCAGTTCGACGTAGCTCCGGCCCGCCAGCGGTCCCGAGTGGTCGGGGTCGGCGCCGTAGACCCGGCCGCGCAGCAACTGCTCGTCGTCGCTGTTCATACCGTCCAGCCTTCCAGCCGCCACTGACAATGCTGCCGCTGGCAGCGACGGGCCCGAGGGGATCCACGAGGGATCCGCCCGGCGTGGCGGAACAGAGTGCAGTCTGGGGGCGCGGAGGTTGCGGTGCGTCGTCCGCAGCAGGTGGGGTGCATCGCATCGTCACCACAGCCACGCGGTGGAGTGCCGCACCCGGGACAGGGCACGCGCGTCGCGGCGCGTGGCCGCGTTGCCGATCCGGTTCTGCTGGGACCGGGGCCGACGCGACTGCCCGGCGGCAAGGCGGCGACGTCCGGCGTCCTGGAGCCGCCGCCGCTGCTTGCGCAGCTCCGCCTTCTTCGCCGCCTTCGACTTCGGTTTCCGGGGCCGCTTCCAGACCGGCTGCCACCCCAATGGCTCATCAGGTTCGGGCTCCTGGTCCTCGTCGAGCGCGGCGGCCATCTTCGCTCGGGCGGCCCGGGCGCGGGCGAGGGCTTCGTCAAGGCTGGGTTGTTCTTCCGGGGTACTCACGCGACTCCTTCTGTGGTGTTGCCCGGTGTGTGCTGGGTGCCGGGCTGCTGGGTGTGCGGCGGCGGAGCCGTCGCCGTGGCGGGCTGCGGTCGGGGGCCGTGGGTGAGGGCACGTTCCCGGGCGCCCTCCTGGACCCTGGCGAGGGCGGCCTCAGCGAGGGTCCGGCGGGTCTCCTCCACCGTGTCGATGTCGGTCGTCTGCTCCGGAACGTGGTCAGCCTTCCGGCCGGTGCGAAACGGCCGCGGGCGCGACCTCGAGGCGGCTGGCACGGCGGCGGTGCGTGGCCGGGTGCGGGAGCCCAGTCGGTCCGCGCGACGCACGGCCTGGGCCCGGGCCTTCAGCGCGTCGGCGGCGAGGCGGGCCCGCTCGTACGGCGGGGCGGTCCGTTTGCGGGTCAGCGGGCGCAGCACGGCCTGGTCCTCGGTGTCGCGGGGGTACAGGGCGCGGAGGTCGGCGGTCATCATCCGATGGCTCGCCGGGCGGGTGTAGTCGTCGACGGCCGTCTGCACGATCTGTTCGTCCAGGCCGGGTTGGTGGGGCCGGCCGCGCAGGACGTAGGAGAGGTAGCGGCGGGCTTCCGCGAGCAGGTGGTGGCGTTTGAACGCGCCGCGCATCACGTACACCACGGCAACGACATCGACGGCCGCGAGCGCTATGTCGACCACCGGCCGCACCCGCGCCCACACCGCCCCGGCCGCCGCCCGCGCCCGCTCCGCCAACCGGTCGACGACCTCGGCGCCGTAGGCCTGGATCGCTGAGGCCCGCCACCGCTTACGCAGCTCGGTCAGCGACCGCAGCTCTTTGCGTTTGGGCGGGCGCGTCCGGTCGGCGGCCTGGCAGGCCAGCGCGTAGGCGGCCCGCTCCCCCGGCGCGTGCCCGTGCTTCTCCTCGTACTTGGCCGTCAGGACGGGCAGCGTGTCCTCGATCTGCTGGCGGCGGGTCGACTGCCAGCCGATCAGCCGCTGGTCGATACCCGCGATCTCCATGACCGGCCGGCGGCCGGACGTCACCTCGCGCGGCTCCCACGCCCACCCGAGCCGGGCGGACACCTCCTCCATGAAGTACAGGGTGTAGAGCGCGTCAGCCGCGACGATGTGGGCCAGTATCGAGTCCGCCGACAGGTTGCCCCACGTCCCCTGGTCGTCCGGCCGCCGGGCACGAATCGAGACCAGCGCATGATCGTGGAGAAGGGGCTTCGACTCGGCGGCTCTGGACTCGTAGTGCCGGAAGACCGCGACGATCAACCCGTCCTTGACCCGGGCGCGGTGCTTCCCGCCGCCTTTCCAGCGGATCTGGGCGACCGCATCCTCAAACCACGCCAGCGTCTTGTCCCGGGCAATGTCCTGGCACAGCTCCAGCATCCGGCGGGTCTCGTAGTCAGCCAGCGCCCACGCGACGTGTGCCGTCGGCGGCGGCCGGAACACCAGGTGCATGCCGAGCCAGGGGATGCGCTCCTTGGCCTTGTCGGTCTTGGGCGAGCGGTTGTGCTCAATGGGCCTGCCCAGCACGGTCGCCCGCCGGGCGCGGGCCGGGCTCTTGCCCTGCGCCAGGAGCTCGCGCTCGATCCGGTCGGCGTCCGGGTGCCGGCCCTCCCCTAGGAGCAGTTCGGCCTGCCGCTCGCTCACCAAGTCCCCGGCCCTGAGACCGACCGCGGCCAAGCCCCGGCCCTTCCAGATCCCGGGTGGGACACCGGCTTCGTCCTGAGCGGCGCGCAGCGACGTGCCCGCAGCACGGTGACCGTCGCCGACCATCACACCGCGGAAGAGATAGCGCTCGCCGCCCGGACGGATCTTCGTTTGGCTGATCATCGGACCATGGAACCCCGGTGCTGACGTGCGAAGAAGCGTGATCCGGGGTCCTTCCCGCCGGGCGGGAGGGCATCGCCAAGTCTTTACCGCAGCGCCCGTCAGGCGGGCCGCAGCGGCAGCCCGAGACGGTAAGCCGCTGGTGTGTGCACAGTCCGCCACATGACTCATCAACTGCTCCACGGAGATCTCTGCCCGCTGTGCCGCCGCCCTCTCACGCTGCGCACGACCGTCGATGTCCGCTCGAACACGCCGTACCCCATGCGTATTGACACGGTGCCCCACTGCGAGAGCTGCGCCAGCGACATGACCCGCGCACAGCAGTGGGCGGACCTGATGCGCGTCCGCTACGAGAGCTGACTCCGCCGTGCGAATGCTGCGCCCCGACCACACGAGCACCACTCACCCCGAGATCCGACTCCAGCCGACACCAACGTCATCGAGCACACACCAGCGCAACACTCCTCCGACCACCCACCACTGAGCGCACCACGTCACCGACGCCCTTCAACACGAACAGCCACCACCGCCCCCGGCCGCCCGGCCGGGGGCTTCGTGCTTCCTGAAGGAGTTCGCCGTGCCCACCTACGAGGCCACGCCCCGCTTCACCGACGACCACCACCGCCTCACCCTCGAGCAGCGCCGCCGCTTCCGCCAGGCCGTGGCCGCCTTCGTCGACGACCTGCGCACCGGACGAGGGCGCTTCCGCGCCGGCCTCCGCGTGAAAGGCGTCCGAAGCGCACCGGGCGTCTTCGAGCTGACCTGGGACGGCAACGGGCGGGCGACCTGGCAGTACGGGCCCGAGATAGTCCAGGGCACAGCACGTTATCTGGCGCCGCATCGGCACCCACGACATCCTCACCGGCCCGTGACGCCGTCCCGCGTCGGGAAGCGGCGGGAGGTCGGTCAGCCGCCGGCGGGCTCGGCGCCCGCGCCGAAAGGCGGGACGTCCGTGACCGCGGCGTCCTGCCGGAGCCGGCTAAGCGCACCGGGTACCGCCACGAGCCGCGCTCCAGTGCGGTGTCCACCACGTCCGGGACGGGAACGGCCGCGCCGCCTGGTCCTACGGACCGCAGATAGTCCCGGGTGAGCAGCACGTCGTTTGGCGCTGGATCGGCACGCACGACATCCTCACCGGGCCCTAATCCGCAGGTATGGCGTGCGAATTCGCACGTGAGTGTTCAAGCTGACTCGAAAGATCCGGCCTCTAGCCGAACCTCGCGCCAGCAGCCCGCCGTCGGGTGGGGTGGTGGGCCGCCGGAAGTCCACATCCCTGTGGGCACTGTCCGGTTCTGGCTCACCACCACGGCCGTTACCTTTCCGTGACTATTCACGCCGTGAAGATTCGCGCGCGGCCCATAGGGGTGAATCGGCATCAAGAACCGCACTCCGGGTTCCACTTCCGCCGACGCGGTCAGTAAGGTGACGATCTAGTCTCACTGTTTCAGCCGACTCAGTCAGTAAGGTGACGCCGTGGCCTCTCCACACCCTGACGGAGACCGGGAAAAGGTGGCGTTCAAGCTTCCTCCGGCGCTCCAGCAAGAGCTCAAAATCCGCTGCGCCGAACTCGGCCTGGACATCAAGGACGCTGCCACCACGGCCATCACTCGGTGGCGGGCCAGCAGCCTCCCCGAGCGCGACATCGACGTTTCCGGTGCCAGGTCCTTCTCCACCTGGCTTCCCCCGGGCTTGTATGACGACTTCAAGGCCACCTGCTCCGAACGCGGCCTCACCTACATTCAGGGCCTCGCCCAAAGCATCCGGTCCTGGCTGGACGACAACCCCTCACCGAAGGAAGCCGGCCGCCCCGCCGAAGCCCGGCGCATCATCGTGTGCAACCAGAAGGGCGGCGTCGGTAAGACCACCATCTCCGCCGGCATTGCCGAAGCCCACGCTGAGATCCCGGGTCTCGGTGCCAAGTGCCTGCAGAACTTTGTTGAGTCTCTGACCGACACCGAGCTGGAACGTCTGAACCGGACCCGCGAGCAGCTCCTGGCCCTCATCGCCGACTACACCGCCGGCGGCGAGCGGGTCCTGCTCGTCGACTTTGACCCCCAACTCCACCTCAGTAACCAGCTCGGCATCCCTCCCATCCCCGTGGGCGCGGAGAGCCTGGTCACCCATATGACCGGCGAGCCCAAGGGAGACATCAAGGACCTGGTGGTTCCCATCGAGGACCCTCGGTTCGGAGATCGCCTGCACGTCCTGCCTGGAACACGCGAAGGGTTCCTCCTCGACTCCAAGCTGGCACTGACGGCCGCTCAATCACGCGGTTTTCAGAAGGAGACAGCTCTGGAACGCGCGTTGCGTCCACTGGAGGATGATTACGACGTCATCGTCATCGACGCGCCGCCCAGCCTCGGCCTGAGCATGGATGCCGGCCTCTACTACGGGCGTAGGCGCCCGAATGAGAAACCGGGGCGCTCCGGGGTACTCATCCCCGTGCAGTCCGAGGACAGCTCAGCCGACGCGTACCAGATGCTCGTTGAGCAGATCGAGGATCTTGAGGCCGACCTGCACCTGGAGATCGACCATCTCGGCATCGTCGTCAATCTCTTCGACAGCCGCCGCGGCTACATCGCGACCTCCTCACTTGAGGAGTGGCACAGCCTGGAAGACCAGACCGTCGTTGCTGTGGTGGACGACCTGAAAGAGCAGCGCGAGACCGTCCGGCTCAAGAGGCCGCTCCTGGCTTATGTGCCTGAGAGCAAGCAGGCCAACGTGATGCGTCTGATCGTGGCGGGAGCTGGGAAGTGAGCAAGAAGGATCAGCTTGGCCGGGGCTCCTCGTTCGGCTCGGCTGCAACCGCCCGCAGTGCGCGCCGGGCGGCCATCGACGAGACAATCCACGGCGGGGCAACTAGCACGGTCACCATCACTGATGTTCCGGTCCCGGTGATCAGTGACAACCCTGAGAACCCGCGCGACCATCTTCGCAACCTGGACGACACGATCGAATCGGTTCGTGAGGTCGGGGTCATCCTGCCCATCATCATCTCCACCGTCGACGCCTACCTCCGGGGCCGACCGCAGCGCGCGGGCGACCTCGCCGATGGCGCCCAGTACGTGGTTATCGATGGCCATCGGCGCCTTGAGGCAGCCCGCAAGGTCGGACTGGCTACCATCCCTGTCCGCGTCGACGACGCCTACGTCACGACCGACGAGAGGCTGCTCGAGGCCGCGTTCATCGCGAACTACCACCGCGAGGACATGACCGAACTCGAGGAAGCAAACGCCCTCGCGCAGCTGGTGAAGTACTACGGCGGCTCACAGACGAAGGCCTGCAAGAGGCTGTCCATCTCGCCCTCCACGCTCTCCAGCAAGCTGTCGCTGTTGAAGCTGTCTCCCGAGCTGCAGAAGGACTTGATGACGGGGGAGCGCAAGGTTGAGCACGTCCGCAACCTGAGCAAGCTGCCCCCGGCCGCGCAGAAGGCTAAGGCCGACGAGCGGGCCGAAGCCGCACGGCAGAGGTCGCGAGATCGTCACAAGCCCGCAGGTCATCCGACCGATTTTCACGGCGTGAAAAATCACGAGAAGGTAACGGAGGGTTCGGAGGAGCAACCACCCAGTGCCACCACCAGGCATGAGGCACGCAGAGAGGCCATCCCAGAGCCGCGCGAGGCCAGTAGTGGCGAGGGTGCAGAGGATCAGTCAGCCGTGAAGATGTTCCCGTACCACGACGGCGTGGAAGCGGGAAACCTGCTGCTGTTCAAGATGCCGCCGGAGGAACGCGACAAGGTGTGCGACATGCTGCTTCGTGATCGGGAGAAGCGGACGGCGAACGTCAGCTGACCCGCACCGCTCAATCGCCAGAAGAGCCCTGAAACGCACGAAGGCCGGTACCCCCCACAAACGCAGTGGGGGGTACCGGCCTTCGTGTACTCGGTCATGCTCGTCAGACTGCCCAGGCCGCAGGTGCGCCTTCGTCAGGGTTGGGGATGCTGGCGGCGGTCACCGGGGCGGCGGGGTGTCGCATGGCGGTGATCGGGATGGCGCCGGGTTCTGTGCCGGGTGCCCAGACCATGCGCCAGGTGTCGTCCCACTCGCAGCCACAGGGGTGATCCGGGTGCGGGTGTCCGCCGTGGGTGTGGACGGCACGCGGGATGCGGGGGATGAGCACCGCCGGATTGTCGCCGGGGTACAGATGCAGGTTCCGCCAGCCGTGGGTCCGGGCCATGTACGCGGCGGCGGCCTCGATGATGTCGGCCCACCGCTGATGCCCGAGGACCAGGAAGCCGACGGGGTAGAGGTCATCGTCGGCCCCGCGGTCGATCCCGGCGACGAACAGGTCCTGGTGGGTGATGAACCCGTGGTCGGCCGTGCCGCCGGCGCAGGGCGTCCAGATCTGTTCGGCGGGGTGCATGGTGCCGTCGTCGCCCTCGCTGGTCTCGATATCGTACAGAGCCGAGGTCACGCGCTCACCCCCGCGATGGCGTCGGCCAGGAGCGCGGTGACGTCGGCGCCGCACGGGTCGGCGTAGCTGTCGTGGTCGCTGACGTGGAACACGGCGTCCTTCGCGGTGACGGTGAACCCGGGGATGACGAGTGCGGCGCGGCCTTCCAGCTCGGTGTTGAGGCGGTCGGCGTCGCGGGAGGCCAGCCAGGTCTGGGTGTAGGGCCCGAGGCGCAGCAGCGTGTAGCCGGTGCCGTCGGCGCGGCGGGCTTCGACATGGACGCCGTAGTGGGCAGGGCCCATGCCGATGTCGTCGGGGAGGGGCAGGCCAGCGGCGGCGTGGGTGAGCATCGCGTAGGCCGGCTGCCAGAGACCGAGGATCGCGGTCGTCTCGTAGCACAGCCAGCCGCGGTCGGTGTAGCCGAGCTGGTGGCCATGGAGGTAGGCCGCGGCGTGCGGGGTGTCGGGGTGGACCAGGGCAACGGCGATCATCTCGGTGCCCTGGTCGTCGCCGGGCCTGGTATGCGCGCGCTCGATGAACGGGCCGACGCGCACGGCAATGTCCTGGGAGCGGCCGGGCGTCCACGGCTCCGGGTCGCGGACCGCGACGAGCATCGCGCGGAACTGGTCGACGACGGCCTGGTCCTCGGGAGTAAGGGCTCCGGGGCCGTGGCCGCAGCGACGGAAGCGACGGATCATCGGGAGGTCTCCTGCTGGGTGTTGGCGGTGCGGGCGCCGGCGGGCGTCTTGAGGACGCGCGGCAGATGGACGTGCAGGTGCTCGACTACGACCTCGCGCCCGCGGTCGCGGAGTGCTCGGGCCAGGAGTTCGGTGAGTCCGGATGCCCTGTGCCTGCCTCCTGCGCAGCCGATGGCGATGCGGCGGGGGCCGGCGGGCAGGTCGGCGAGGTCGGCGTAGTCGGCGAGGTTGGCGAGTAGTTCGCGGGCGCCGGGGGTGTTCAGGACGACGTCCTGGACGCGGGGGTTGAGGCCGTCGAGGTCGAGGATGTCGCGGGCGGCGGCCGGGTCGCGGAGCCGGTCGCGGACGTCCTCGATCCGGTCGGCGGCGGGCGGGACGGGGGAGCCGTCCGGGCCGGTGGGCCGGTGCAGGTAGCCGAACGAGATCAGACGGATCGGACGCAAGGAAGCCTCCTGCTCAGGGATGAAGGGCGAGAACGTGCAGAGCGCCGCGCCCGGCCGGGAAGGGCGGGGCGCGGCGCTCCGGGGCGGCGCTACTGGGGGGTGGTGTCGGTGACCACGAGGAACTGGTCGCTGGGCAGGTCCATCACGACCCGGGCGTCCGGCTGGCCTTGGGTGCGTTGTGCGGCGGCGTACTCTTCGGCCGGCCAGGAGCCGCGGGGGCCTCCGGCGGGGAACCGCTCCAGGACGGTGCGCTGGGGCTGGGTGGGCTTCAAGGTCGCCTCCCTTGAGATGTGGCTGGCGGTCACGGGTCGGTGTCCTCGGGTGCCGGGATGTCGCCGAACATGTCGTCCATCGCGCGGGTGACAGCGGGCCGGTGCTCGGGCCGGGTTGCGTTGAGGACGGTGTTGGTGAGGGCGATCAGGTCGATGTCCTCGAACAGCTCGGTCAGGTCCGCGATGGTCTCCGGGTCCAGGACGACACCGTCGGGGCGTTCGCTGTCCAGGTAGCAGTTCATGGCGTCGACGTAGTCGGCGAGCCGGTGGGCCATGGCCGGGGGGATGTCGAAGCTGTGGCAGTGCTCCAGGCCCGAACCGAGGGCCCCGCTCGGGCTGATGTGGATGCGGATGCTCCGCCCGGGGCCGGGGGCGGCCTGTCCGAAGCCGGTGAGGGCTTCGGCGAGAGCCGCGATCGCACGGTTGCGGTCCGCGTCCGCGTCTGTCGCGGTCGCGGTGTCTGCGTCTTCCGTGGCCGCGTCCAGCAGCGGTGCTTCCCAGAGCACTTCGAGGGTGTCGGCGTGCAACCGGATGACCCCGTCGGCGGTGTCCGGGAGCGTGAGGTGGCCGATGACGCGCAGCAGGTCGCCGGGCTGCCGCTCGGTGAGCAGGGCGTGCGCGATCTCCGGCTCCATGGTGATGCAGGGCATGACCGCTTCTTCCACCAGGTGGTCAGTCCCGGTGGAGCAGTTCAGCCGCCAGTAGGCGGTGCCCTCACGGTCGCCGGGTTCGGGCTCGGCGGCCAGGTAGCCGTCCAGCACGAGCGGGATAGCGTCCATCAGCTCGCCTCCGCCAGGGTGGTGGTGCGGCGGGCGGCGTCGTAGGCGTCCAGGACGAACTTGGCCGGCGTGCCCCGGTCGGCGACCTGGTGGCCGTTGGCGCGCGCCCACGACCGGATCGCGGCCAGCTCTTCCTTGCTGCGCTTGCCGGTCCGGCCCGCCGGGGCCGGGGCGGGAGCCAGGGGCGTGGCGTCCTGTGCGGCCGCGGCGGTGTGGCCGCCGGCCTTCACCGCACGCAGCTGCGCCTGCGCGGCTTCCAGTTCAGCCTTGGCCTTGGCGACACGTTCCTCCGCCTGGCGCTGGGCTGCGTCGGTGGCGCGGCGCTCGGTCAGCTCGGCGAGGTCGCTGCGGACGCGGGCGGCCCGGTTGCGGATGCCGGCGGCAGGGTGGCTCTCCGCCCACGCGAGCAGGGCCTCGATTCCGTCGCCGTCCATCGTGCTGTCGGGCGCTGCGGCGGCCGTCTCCGGGGTGCCGGTGCTGTCTTCTGTGTCCGCGTCGGTGGCGGGGAGTCCGGCGTGCTGGAGGGCGTCGGCGAGTTCGTCCTGCGACAGGCCGAGGGTGTCGCGGACGTGCTCGGGGCTGTCGCCGTTGTTCAGCATGGAGACGGCGGTGGCGGTGAAGGCGTTGACGGTTTCGGTGGGCATCGTCTCTCCGGTCGGGGAGTCGTCGGGGGTGGTGAGGTGCGGGAGCAGGCGCACGAGGTCGTCCTCGCTGCAGGGCAGTCCGATCGCGCCCAGCAGGTCGGTGAGGTCGTCCTTGTCGCGGGCGTGGTGGGCGACTACCAGGGAGGCGGCGGCGTTCTGGTCGCTGTCGAGCGGGGTGAGTTCGAGGTCCTCGGCTGCGAGGGCCTCTTTCATGTCGGTGAACACGACCGGCCCTCCTACGCGGCCCTGGTGCGGGGCTTGCGCTGGGCGATGTCCAGCAGTTCGCGGTTGCGCCGCTGTTGGGCGGGCGTGAGCGGGCGGGCCGTTGCGCCGTGGCGGTGCCAGAGCGGGGAGGCGGGCGGCTCGGGGTAGGCGAGGGCGTGGTCGACGTCGCGGTCGGTGCTGCTCATGTAGGTCCTCCAGGTGGAGGTCAGGAGTGGTCGCCTTGGCCCTTGGACTTGGGTTTCGGCGTGAGGTCGGAGGCGAACCGCCCGCGGCGGGCCTCAACGGGGTTGGCGGTGATCCAGTCCTCAGCGCATGTCTTGTGCACGGGCTCGCCGGAGTGGGAGCGCATGGGCGTGGGCTGGCCGCACAGCGTGCAGGGGAGGTCCCAGCGGTCGAAGTGCTGGCCGTCGCGCCAGACGAGAAGCTCGCCGGGAGCCGGGATCAGGCCCGGCTCGAACGGCGGCTTCTCCTTCGTGCGTCCCCTGCGGTTCACGGCCGGAAGGCGGGTAGCTGCTGGAACACGCGGTCCAGCAGGTCCGGTGTCGGCTTCCAGGGCCCGAGCTGCCCGGCGGCGGGGACCGGCAGCGGCAGCTCCTGGACGTCCTGGAGGACCAGGTGCCAGGTGCCGGCCTGCGCCCACGGCGTGCAGGGCTCGGAGCCCTCGGGGTCCTGGTGGCAGTCGACCAGGCGCGCGATGCCGATGACGGCTCCGGTGGTCAGTTCGCGGCCGCGGATGGTGCGGGCGATCAGCGGGACGCGCAGGGCGGGCCGGTCGATCCGCTGGCCAGCGTGCAGGAGCATCCAGCCGCGCCAGCTCCAGGGGCGGGGGCGGTTCTCGATTCCCTTGGCGCCGGTCAGGATGCAGGTGGCGTACGGCTGCTGGACGCTGATGCCGCGGATCCAGTCGCCCTCGGGGAGGGGCGTGGTGCTCATGCGGCTCGCCCCCATACGGCCGTTCCCGGGCGCCCGGCGCGGCGGCCGTTGATGGACGGCACCGTGACGTGCGCGGCGGTGGCGAGGACCGCGCGGCCGGAGTGCTTGCCGTCGTACAGCGCGGCGTCGGCGGCCCGCTGCAACAGGCTCAGGTCACGGGAGCCGACCGCGGCCGGGGTCGCGGCACCAACCGAGGCAGCCACATCGACAGTGCGCCCGTCCTCGAGGACGACGGGGGTGTGCAGCATGCGGACCAGCTGCGCGAGACGCTGCTCCACGCACACGGCGGGCAGCACGAGAACGATGGCGAACTCATCGCCGCCGAGGCGGCCAACGGCTGCGCGCGGGCCCGCCCACGCGGTGAGCCGCGCGGCGGTCGCCGCCAGGACCGCGTCTCCGGCCGGGTGCCCGAAGTCGTCGTTCACGGCCTTGAAGTGGTCCTGGTCGATGAGGACCACGGTCGTGTCGTCGCCGTGGCGGGCCAGGAGCCGGCGGGCGCGGGCGGTGTAGGAGTCGCGGCGCAGCAGGCCGGTCAGCGGGTCGCGGCGGGTGGCGGCGAGCTGCCGGTGCAGCGTGATCGCGTGGACTGCCCAGCCGGTCAACGGCACGGCGGCGGTCGTCAGTAAGAGAGTGCGCTGGCCGATCCGGCCCTGAACGCGCAGGAGGGACGACATACTTGGGTTCTCCGTCTCGTCTCGTGCGGGATGGATGGGCCCGGGGCAGCCGACGAAGCCGCCAAGCAGAGCGGCTGTCCCGGGGCGGAGCTACAGCGCGAAGTCGCTGCGGCTGGTCCAGCTGACGGGGTTGTGCCAGAGGCCGGCCTTCGCGGCGGGCCACTCCATCTGCCAGCCGGGCCGAAGCCCGCGCGCTCCCCAGCTGTCCGGCTGCTTGCCGGGGATCTCGAGTCCGGCCGTGTGCGCGGCGAGGGCGGCGTCGTACACCTCGTGGGCGCGGCGCAGGGCCGCGGCCAGGGAGTCCGCCTCGCCGGTGAAGACGTGCACGCCGTGCCGGTCGGGATGGTTGGTGTCGTGTATGGGGACGTCGACCTCGTAGATCCGAAGGCGCATGACGTCCATCTCCTTCCTGGCTATCCGGGGTTGAGGGGACACTGCGACCGTCCCGGCCTCGAGGTGCGGGACCGGGACGGCACAGAGTGCGCTCAACTGGCGGTTCAGCCGGCCGTGGCGATGGCGTCGCGCAGGTGGGTGCGTGCCCAGGCCAACCGGGCGGCTCGGGTGTCGCCGTCCAGGCAGGCCCGGATCTCGTCTTCGTCCAGACGCGCCCAGTACGGGAAGGATGCACGGTCGCGGCCGTGCAGGCGGGGCCGGACGACCAGGAGCAGCAGCACGGCGGCTGCGCCCAGAGCGAGGACGGCGAGGGAACCGAAGGCCTTCGTCACCGGCGGCAGTTCCTTGTCGGCGACGGAGGCCAGACCGGCAAGAACGGCGCCGTTGAAGGCGAGGAGTAAGGACGCTTTGCCGTCCGTACGTCCGATCTCGTTGACGACCGAAGCGCAGGCGGTGTCCAGGTTCTTGTCGATGCTGGGGTGCGTGATAGTCATAGGCGAGTTCCCTGATCTCGAAGGGGTGAGGGAGCGGGCGTCCGGCCCTTCGCCGATGCGCGGCCGCCCGGGTGAGAACTCCGCCCCGGCGCGCAGGCCGGGGCGGGGTTCTCAGCTCACGCGGCCAGCCGGTCGGCGACCGGGGCCGCGGTGGGCATGTAGGTGTCGGGGCTGGGCTCGTAGCCCTTGTCGCAGGCGTCGCACTGGCCCTGGGTGCGCAGCGGGAGGCAGAAGTAGTACCTCCGGCGGCACCGGGGGCACGTGGACCTCGCAGCCATCGCTCGGTCCAGCGCCTCTTCCTGCGCGAGCGTCGGCACCCGCTTGGGCCGGGCGAGTTCCACGCTGTAGAGCCAGGCCCGGGTGGGATGGATGCACGACTGGTCGGGCCGGTAGGCGCACGCCTTGCAGCGCAGCACCGCGACCGGGCCGTGCCCGCCGGGGCTCAGCCCGAGCTCGCGTAACTGCCGCCGTGTGACCAAACCTTCCGGGCAAGCGCGGCGGTCGAACTCCGGCAGCGTCGCGTCGCTGCGCGCCACCCGTTTCACCTCGCGGCGGCGCTTCTTCCGGGGCCGGGGCATTCACCTGCTCCAGGCGCCAGGCAGCCGGTCGGGGCGGTGCGGGTAGCGGGGGCCGGGCCGCAGCGGGCGGGGACGGCCAATCCGGCGGCGCGGGCGGGGGATGAGCACGAGTGATCTCCTCCAGGCGGTTGGTTGGCAGCGCTGCGCCCCGCCGACGTCGTGCTCGTGTCAGCGGGGCGCAGCGGGTGGTGCGTTCAGCCAGGCGGCCTGTCCAGCCCTCGCCCGGCCCCGGTGTACGGGGCGGGCGAGGACCAGGCGGGGCGTCAGGTCAGCGGGCGGTGCAGGCGCTGAACAGGCGGGCGGCCCACGACCGCAGCCGGTCGAAGCGCGTCGGATGGGTGTGCCGCCAGGCGCTGGGTCCGACGCCGTGTTCGGTCGGGAAGGAGCGGGACGCGCCGCACGTGCACGTCCAGACGTACGGCTCGGGGCGGGTGTCGTCGCGGGTCGCGGTGACCGTGACAGGGCGGCCGCCGTGGCGGCCGTGGAAGGTGCCGACCCAGAACTCGGTCTCCTCCATCTGCGGCTTCATCGGACTCCCTTCGGTGCTCAGTGGGTGGTGCCGGACGGGGTGGGATGCGGTGTCAGCGCTGGAGCGGGTGGACGTTGTCGGGCTCGTCGTCCAGGTCGTCGTGCTCGGGCGTGGGCTGCGGCGGGAAGTCGAACGCGGGGTAGACGTTGACCTGCGGCGCAGCGGGGGCCAGGTTGTTGATGACCGGGCGCAGGCTCAGGCCGCGCAGGGCGACGATGCTGGCGAGGGCCCACATGAGGGCGGCGATGCCGGTAGCGACGGTGCGGCTGCCGCCGGGCGTGGCGGACCACACCATGGCGACGCTGGAAAGGCCCCACCCGGTCCAGAGGATGCGCGCTCCGGTGCTGCCGGCGAATCCGCCAAGGAGGCCGATCAGCCCGGTGAGCTGCCAGAAGGCGTAGACGGCGGTGCCGGGGACGGTGAGGCCGACGCTGTGCTGCACGATGTAGGAGCGGATCGGGTTGTCGATCACGCCCCACAGGCCGCTGGTGGTGTCGACTCCGGGCGGCTCGATCACGGTGCGGGTGGCGGACAGGCGGTGCAGCACGGCGCTGACGATGTCGCTGGCGGCGTCCAGCAGGATGATGACCGCGCAGACCCCGGCGAGGCTGAGCACGGCCTTGATCCAGTGGGCCATCTCGTGCCAACCGAGACGCCTGGCCTGGAACAGCTCCTCCCACCGCTCGTACAGGAAGCCGCCCTGCTCCCAGGAGGCGTCCCATGCCTCGCGCAGCCCGGCGAAGCGCTTCGTGCGGGGCACGTCCTCCACATCGGGCAGCGGCGGCGGGGGCGTCTGATCGAACAGGTCGAAGAAGCTCGGGCTGTTCGTGTGCTGCCCGTTGATGGGCTTGTCGTTGGACTGCATGGCGGGGCGACTCCCTCGCTCGGGTCAATGTGGTGGGCGATGGTGCGCAGGCCGGACGGCCTGGCCCGCACCCGACCGCGAGGGTTCGGGTGCGAGGCAGGTGGTCCGGAGCAGGGGGTTAAAGGCCGCGGGCGTCGGCGAGGTGGGCGGCCTGGTCGAGCATGCGGAGCGGGACACGGGCTGATCCGTGCGCGTCGTTGAAGGACGGCACGGAATCGACGTCGTCACCGAACTTGCGGCGGATCGCGTCCAGGAGCACGGCGGCCGCGCCTGCTTCCAGGCCGCTGTCGCCGCGGGCCTCGATCCGGATGGCCCCGAGCATGCAGCGGGCACCGTCCTCGTCGACCAGCGAGTCCTTGCACCAGCCGCCGGTGAGCAGCCGGTGGTGGGCGCGCTGCAGAAGAGCCGCAACCGGCGTCGGGTACAGCTCCGGCAGCGGGGCAGGCCCGGTGTCGACGGGGCCGGTGACGACGTCGGCCAGGTCCACGGACTCGATGTCGATGTACGCCGTGTTGACCTCGTATTTGACCGCCGCTTCGTCCAGCTTCACGGTCATCGCCGCGTCGATCAGGGTGAGGCGCTCCTCGAGGGACAGCTCCGCTGGCGGCGCGGGCGCCGGGGCGGTCTGGTCTATGGCGGTGACGGGGTGGGTCTGGGGCATCGGGACTCCCTGGGGCGTCGAAGGCCGGGGCGGGGGTGGCGGCCTTCGACGCCGGCGGCCGAGACGGTGTCAGATGCTGGAGATCCAGCCGGTGACGGTGCTGATCGCCTCGTTGATGGCGGGCGCGGCGCCGGTGGAGGCGAGGAAGAAGCCGAACCCGGCGCAGGCCAGGGCCGGTCCGAGGCGTACGGTGCCGCCCCGGATGAGGACGAAGACGACGATGCCGAGCAGGACGACGGCGGAGATCGATACGGCCACAGGCGGTGGGTCCTTCCAGGTGTGAGCAGGGCCCGGCCGGGCCCTGCGTGGGTTGAGGTGCGGGGGTGGGTCAGACGCCGGAGAGGTTCTTGATGGCCTCCAGCGCCTGGCGGGGGGAGGTGACCGCGTCGCGGCGTGCGGCGGGCTTGCTGCCGCCGCGGCGCTTGCCGCCGCCCTTCTTAGGTGCGCCGTCGTCGCCGTCCTCGTCGTCGGGCTCGGGGCCGAACTCGCCGGGCCGGGGCGGCTCAGTCCAGTCGAACCACAGGTCGCGCGCTTCGAGCTCGCGGATCTCGTAGTCGGTCAGAGTGGCGACGGTGTCGGGGAAGTAACCGTCGATACCGGCCTTGAAGTCCATGAACAGCGTGCGCAGGACTTCAGGCTGCTTGCCTTCGACGATCCATCCGGCGCCACCGGTGTTGGAGTCGGAGGGCGGCTCCGGCTCGCCGCGCATGATCCGCTCGATCCGGCCCTTCTCTTCGGGGGAGAAGGAGCGGGGGAGAGGGTCGGGGATGTGCTCGGGCGCGATACCGAGGGCCTTGAACATGTCGCCGACCTTCTTCGGCGCGACCTTCAGCACGACGGGGATGCAGTTGTCGCGCAGGTTCTCGCACAGCAGCTGCGTGAACCCGTCCTGGACGTAGATGGACTGGCCGGCCACCTTCAGGCCGACTCCGTACTTGCGGCCCTTGACCGACACCAGCTCCGCGAGGTCCATGATCTCCGCGCCGTAGTCGCCGTGGCGGGCGGCGGAGAGGAACTCATCGAGGTACGCGGACAGCATCCGGTAGGGGCAGCCCGGCCGGGTCGGGTCCCACTCGTGGACTTGGCCGTCCTCCCACGGCATCTCGCCGCGAATCTCCATCAGCGCGACCATGGCGCGCAGGAGCCGGACCATGTAGAGCGCGCCGACGCCGTAACGGGCGGTGTGCTTACCCAGGGCGGCCGTCTTCTCATCCGGGGCCTCGGTGGCCAGCATGACCACGGCCCCCCACAAGGCATCGGCCGCGACGTGCAGGCCCATCAGCTGGGTCTTGCCGCCGCCGGAGGGCGCGACGAAGATCCCGTGCGCGGCGCCCCGGTCGGTGTAGACCCTGTTCCTCGCGGGCTGGCCGTTGCCGAGGTAGCCGGTCACCCAGCGCCCGTCCTTATCCGGCGTGAGCAGCTCCCTCGTTGCCGGGAAGACCCGCGCGAGCGGCGAGCTGTCCCACAGCGAGACCAGGACCTGGCTGCCGTCGACGGTGACGAACAGCCGGCCTTCGTCGTACTTGGTCTTCAGCGCGGCCGCGAGCGCGTGCAGGTTGACGCGCGGCTCGCCCATCTCGTCGGGGACCTGGGCGATGTAGTGGGTGACCTTGCGCTTGTTGTCGCGGACCTCCTTGACGAACTGAGAGCCGGGCACCGGCCCGCTGCCGATCCGGTCGGCCCACCACTCGCGGGCGGTGGGGGCCTTGCGGCGTCGCTCGCTGGCGTCGGGGGTGACGTGGACTTCCTTCCAGCCGGGCCCGCCGCCGCGACCGTGCTGCCGGGCCACGTCCTCGATCCGCACGTCGGTGACGTCGACCTCGAACGCGGCGGCGACGGCCTCCTCGGTGAGTCCGGAGATCGGCCGTCCGGCCTCGGAGGCGCGCAGCAGCAGCGACAGGTCGTTGGGCATGCCGGGGTGCGGGGTGGCCTTGACGACGATGGTGCGTCCGGGCAGGCCGCGGTTCTCCCACAGCCAGCGGACCTGCCGGGTGAAGTGGTCGGCGCCGTCGTCCGGCTGCGCCGGGGACGTCTCCGGCTCCGGGGCGGCGGCGAGCTGCGGGGCGGGGGCCGGGGCGGCGAGGGCGGGCCGGTGGCCCCTGCGGGTGTGCCGGGAGAATGGCATCACCAGCAGGCCGGCCGCGGCCCATCCGGCGGCGAGCAGCCCGTCCAGCCAGTACGGGCCCCAGCCCGCGGTGTGCCGGGCGGCGACGTCGACAGCCGCCGCCAGGACGAGCGGGGACCAGCGCAGGAACTTGCGTCCCGTGCCGGGCTCGTCGCTCTTGTAGGCCAGGAACCAGCCGCCGAGGCCGGCGGCGCCCGCCAGCTGCACGACCGTGTTGACGGGGCTGTCGGGGTAGAAGTTCGGGGCCGCGGCGAGGACCGGGGCGGCCAGGGTGTACAGGGTGCGCTCCAGTGCGACGCTGTGCGGCACGGACACGGCGTTTCTCCTTCGGAAGATGGCGATGGGCGGCCCGCCGTCGTGGCGGGCCGCCCATGAAGGGACTTGGCGTTGGGGGGTGGGTCAGTGGGCGAAGAAGCCCGGTTTGGGGGTGCGCTCCTTGCGGCCGGAGCGGATGGTGTCCAGGGCCTCGTACAACCTGGCGTGCGTACGCCGGGCGTCGTGGGCGAGGCCGGAGACCTCCTGGGCCGTCTCGTGGAGCTTTTTGACCTCCTCGGTGGCGCCGCCGAGGGCGGTGGCCACCTGCAGAGTCATCTCGATGAACTTGCGGTCCAGTTCGGCGTTGGCGATGTCGACGGCCAGGTCTCCCGCGCTCCGGGCGTTCATGCGCATGCCGCGCAGCAGCTGCGCGAGTTCGCTGCTGGCCATGTCCAAGGCCTGGCCCAGCGTCTTGAGCTTGTGCTGGACGGCCTTGTAGCGGTTGTCACCGTCGGTCGTGGCGGCAGCACCGCCGCCGGTGGTGGGCGTGAGGTCGCTCACGGCGAACCTCCTTCCTAGTCGTGGTGGGCGGCGGCGGAGGCCTGGGCCAGGCCCGCGTCGTCCATGGCCTGGATGTCCTCGCCGTAGGTCAGGCCGACCGCGACTGCGACGAGCCGGGCGGCTTCGTAGGCCGTCTCGCACTCGGTGGCGCACCGTTCGGCCAGCTGCTTCATGAGCATCGCGGCGTCGGCCAGGTTGGTGATCTGGTCGACGACCTCGGTGGCGATGTTGTGGTCTCCGACCAGATCGGCCGCCATGTCCCGCAGGGCATCGGCGACCTTGCCGAGCGCGACGGCCAGGTCCTGGGCGCGTGTCCTGTCGTACTCGGCGGACAGCGCGATGTTCGTGATGTCCATCAGGTACTGGTCGAAGGTGATGTCCGTGCGGTGCCGGGCTGCCATGCCGGTCTGGCCCGAGGCGGCCTTCCTCACCGGTGATGCCACGGGGTCCTCCTGTGCTGTGGGTCGGGTGGTGCCGGGACGCTGGGTGTGCGGCTCCGGGGCTCGGGGGAGACTCGCCGGGCTGGAGACGGTGGCCCCGAAGGGATCGGCCGCGTCTTCGACGACGACCGCGTCCGGGATGTCCTCCTCAGCCTTTTCGGACTTCGGGGGACGGCTGGACCGGCCGGGACTGTCCACCGTGACGTTGAGGTCTTCGGGCCGAAGCGTCGAGGGTTCCGGCTCGGGCGGGGTGGTGTCCTCGCCGGGCTTGGTGAAGAAGTCCTTGAGCTTCTCCTTGAAGGAGCGGCCGTCGTCACTGCCGTCAGCGCCTGGCGGGCCCTTAACATCGTCCGTCCCGGTGTCGTCCTTCGGGTCCGTGGCACCGGAGCCGTCAGACGGCTTCTCGCCGCTCTTCTTGCCGTCGTCCGGCTCCTTGGTCGCGGAGCCGTCCTTCGGGCCGTCAGACGACGACTCAGGGCCATCCTTGGGCATCTTCTTGGTCGTGGCCTCGGAGTCCTTGGCGTCCTTGTCGCCGGTGGAGTCCTTGGCCTTGCCGTCCTTCGCGGCCTTGTCGGCTGCGCGGCGCTTGTCCCAGCGGCGCTGCGCTTCCTCCGCCACGGCCTCACCGAGGGTGGTGCGGTCGTCGGCGGCCTTGGCGGCCTCCCGCTTCGCCTTCCTCGCGGCCTTCCGCTCGGCTTTCGCCGCGCGGCGCTCCTCCCGCTCCGCCTGCCGGTTGGCCCGGTCCTGGTCGCGGTCCTTGCTGCGGTCAGCGAGGCTGGCGGCCTGGTTGGCGCCGCGCCGCTGCTGCCGGGCGGCCTGGCGGGCGGCGGCGCGCTCCTGGCGTCCGCGGGCCCGTTCGGCCCTGGGGCTGGCGGCGGGTGAGTTGTGCGTCTTGCCGCCGTCGCCCTTCGAGCCGCCCTTCCCGGACCCGGAGCACCCCGAGCCGTTCTTGCCGGAGCCGCCCGAACTGCCCTTACCGGAACTGCCCTGACCCGAGCCGGGGCCGCCAGAGCCGTTCTGACGGCCTTTGGAGCCACCGGACGACTCATGGCCCTTCGAGGCGCCCCCACGGCCGCCAGCGGAGCGATCAGAGCCCTTCCCGGCGCCCTTGGGGGAGTTACCGCCCCCGGAACCCCGACCGGTGCCGCCGGACCCGTTCGTTCCCGAGCCCCGGCCACCGCCGGTGCCGCCCCGGCCCGAGCCGCCGGAGTTGCCGCCGCCTCCGCGCGAGCCACCGCCCCCGCCGCCGGCCTTCGAGCGGCCGCCCTTGTCGGCTCCCATGCCGGAGCTGGAGGACCGCGCCGCGTCGGCCTTGCCGCGCGCCGCCGCCTTGTCGGCCTTCGCCTTCATCAGCGCGGTGTGGAGCTTGCCGTTCTGCTCCATCATCGCGGTTTCCTGGGCGGTGCGGGCTTCCAGAAGCGCGGCCTTCCGCGCTATTTCCGCCTCACGGAACGGCGCTTCGGAGGCGTGCCGGTCCCTCGCCATCTCGATCCGCAGTTCCAGCCAGTCACCGAGCCGATCGGCGAGAGAACGAGGCTGAACATATTCACCTTCCTCATATTCTCCGTCGTCGGAATCCGGCGCGGCAGGCATTCCCGTTTCCCGCAAAGCGGTTTCCGGAGAAATAGGCCCGCGAATAGGCGGAAGTTCCATTGTCGTCTCCGCCGGGGACTCCGGGGGAACGACGCCACCCGAGCCGCTGTCAGACGGTTCGGAATAAAAGAGATCCCCGCCATCGGGAGCGTCCGGCATTCCTCCGGAATCACTGCCCCGGGCGGGGAGGTGAAGCACGTTGCTGTCGGTGTCTTCGGACACGCGACCCCTCCTCCTGGGCTTGACAGTCGGCACCGGCTTCGCGTACGCGCGTGCGCGGCACGCGCGGCACGCGTCACGCGCGGCACGCGTTGGGATCGCCGAAGGGCTGCCCCCGGGGACCGGGAGCGGCCCTTCGTGCGGGACGCGGGGAGCTAGCCGAAGTGACGGCCGTAGACGTTGTGCAGGGCGAGCGCGACCTCGCGGATGAAGTCCGTGTTCCCGTCGCGATAAGCCTGCGTGCCCCGCATATTCGTGACGCGGAGCCAGTAGTAGAAAGTGCCGAGTTCGTTACCGTGCTGAGCGATCAGATCTTGCTTGATTTTCCGCTCGTGTTCGGCACGGTTGAACGCCTTGCGCTCCGCTTTCGTGAGCGGGCGACCTGCACTCACGCCGACTCCCTGCGGTCCAGGTTGTAAATCGACGTGGGGCCACCATAGCCCATATTCGGGCTCTGCGCACCCTGCTGTCCCGGGTTTTTCGGGGCGGCCTGGAGTGGCGGATTGTTTTTCCGCTCCTTGAGCAGCGCCTTTTCCTTTCGCTGCTTCTTGACCTCCTTCACCTTTTCGTCGTGGGCGTGACGCTTATGGGCGCTCTTTTCGAGACCGGAAGTGACGCCCTTGAGGTGCTTGATGACGTCGTTCAGGGACTTTTCCACCGGGAAAGAGCGCAGGAAAGCCTGGCCCAGCTTGTCGCCCTCCACGCGGGTTCCGCGGCAGTGCACGCGGGTCTCGCGCTGGAGGACCTCCAGCTTGGCGGCCATGTCCAGCACGACCCGGTGGAAGTCCGCGAGGTAGTGCGCGTAGGCGGCGGGGTTCTGCGCGATCTCGCGCAGCGCCGCGTTCGGGTCGTCGAAGAAGGGCTTGTCTTCGGTGCTCAAGGGGTCCTCCGTGGGGGTCGGATCTGCTGTACTCGGGGGGCTGTTGACTGCTTCCGGCAGTCGCAGCGAGGGCCAGCCCAATGGCCGTGGGCTGGCCCTCACTGGTGTGTGCCGGACGGTGGGTCAGGGTCGGTATCCGCCGGCGAGCAGCTCGGCTGCCTCCGTGCGGTACTCCGAGGCAGTGCCGGGGGAGGAGATGCTCAGGCCGCCCTGGATGTCGGCGAGGGACACCAGGTCCGACAGTTCGCGCTGGACGTCGGCGAGGTCCTTGCCGTCGGGGACGAGGCCGGCCGCCAGCGCCATGCGGGCGACCTTGCGGACCGCGCGTTCGCGGGGCTTGAGCTTCGCGGCGTCTTCGGCTTCGACTGCGGCCCGCTCGATTTCGGCAGCAGCGCGGTGCGTTTCGGCAGCAGCCCGCTCGGCTTCGGCGGCCTCCTTCTTGGCGCGCGCGATGTCGGCGAGGGCGGCCTCCCGGTGGCGGTCCTCCTCCGCCTTCTTGCGGTCGGCTTCGGCAGCAGCGCGGCGCGTTTCGGCGGCGGCCCGCTCCGTTTCGGCAGCGGCCCGATCCGCTTCGGCAGCAGCCTTGCGGGCTTCGGCGATGGCCTGGGTCTCGATGGCCTGTGCCTCCGCCGCGGCGACCCGGTCGGCCTCCGCCGCTTCCTTCCGCTTCTGGGCCGCCTGGCGCTCCAGCTCGGCTGCCTCCAGGTCCGCGGCAGCCGCCGTCCGGCGTGCCTTCGCGATCCGCTCGGTCTCGATCGCGCCGGCCTCGGCCGCCGCGACCTTGTCCGCCTCGGCCGCCGCCTTGCGCTGCTCAGCGGCCTTCCGCTCGAGCTCGGCCTTTTCCAGGTCCGCCTCGGCCGCGGCCTTGCGCTCCTGGGCCTCCTTGCGCTCCGCCTCTGCCTCGCGGGCGCGTGCTTCGGCGATCACGGCGTTGTCGAGGGCCTGCTGCTCCAGCTCAGCGGCCCGCTCTGCGGCGCTGACCTGGGCTCGGGCGTGGGCGCGTGCCTGGCCGGTCTGGCCGTCGACCTCCGCCTGGACCAGCTGCACCTTGCCCTTGGCGCGCAGCCGCTCGGCTTCGGAGTCCGCCTTGGCGACCTCGCTGCGCGTCTCCGCGGCCAGGCGCCGGCGCTCGGCTTCTTCCTCACGCTCCTGGGCTGCCTGTTCCTGCTCGTCGGGCATGGCCAGGGCCTGGGCGACGGTGTAGCCGTAGGGGGCCATCTTCATCGGCAGCAGCTCGTCCTCGCTGGCCTTGGAGATGTCGCCGTCGTACTTGCGCTTGAGCCACTGCTCGTAGGCGATGAGCTCCTGGTCCCGGCGGATCATCTCCGGGTAGGAGGTGACGCCCCACAGCCGCATCCGTCGGAAGATCCGGGCCGTCGCGACCGGGGCGAGCACCCACCGCAACCACGGGATCGAGTCGCGTTCGGCCTGCTCAGGGCGGACGACGCGGTCGATGGCGTCGCGGCCGAGCTCCACCACTGTGATGAAGAGGACCGGGACGACGCCGTGGGCGCCGGCGGCGACGTAGTCCAGCAGCTTCCACGCCCCCTTCGGGGCTCCGGACGCGGCGTTGAGGACGACCGTCGCGCCGGTCAGCAGCCACACCGGGTAACGGATCCAGCTGATGGGGCGCTTGAGCCAGGCCATCAGCAGGTCGACGGCGATCATGACCATGATGCCGACGTCGACACCGACCGCGAACAGCTGGCCCTTGCCCAGCGTGCCGAAGCGGAGCTGCTCGAAGGCGAAGACCGCGACGTGCTCGAAGGACAGGTACAGGCCGATGCCCGCGAGGGCGAGCGCGGCGGCGACGATCGCTCCGGCCGTCCACTTCTGGGTGCCGGTCAGCTTCGCCGGGGAGGACTTCGTTCCGGTTCCGCTTTCCGTCTCCGAAACGAACTCTGCCGTTGCCGAAACGGCGCCGGGCGTCTGCGAAACCGGCGTGGGCGTTCCCGAAACGGCGGCCGGTGAAGCCGAGTCGGGGTCGGGTTCAGCCGCGGTGCGCGGCCAGTCTGCGATCGTCATGGGGACCTCCGGAAGGGGTTGCTCAGGGCGTGCGCGAAACGGCGGGGGCTGCTCCCGAAACGCGGTGAGGCGTTCCCGAAACAGCCCGTGGTGCGGATGGCTGATCGCGAAGCGGACACCGGCTCTACCCGCTCCGCGGGCACGAAAAGGCCGGCGGTCCGGGGGGTGGGTGGCCGGGCTCGCGAAGCGTCGCGGGACGGGCGCGAAACCGGGTGCGGCTCCCGCCGGGCGGGCGCGAAGTCAGCTCTCAGGGAGCCTGCGCGCGGTGGCGGGACCGTCGGCGGTGGTGAGTTCCGGGCTGTCCGGCTCCCCGTCACCGCCCGCACCGGCCGCCGTTGGCCGGTCGGTGCGGGCGGATCAGGCAACCGTCAGTCCTCACTGCGAGGCGGCGACATATTCCTCGCGGGTCAGAAAGGTGCGGCGGCCGTCGTCCATACGGACCGTCACGTCGCCATCGACGTGGACCTCCTCGACGACGCCCTGGTCCCCGGCCCGGTGCCGGGTGCCGAGCGCCTCGACGTCGGTGGTGAGGGTGATACGCGTTCCTCGCATGACCAGTCCCTTCGGTCGTGGTCCGGACTGTCCGGCTCCCCGTCACCGCCCGACCCGGCCCGCCGAAGACTCGGCGGATCGGTGCGGGCGGATCAGGCAGCCGTCAGGCCGCGGCCGCGACGGGACGGTGCGGGGCGATGACCCGGCCGTCGGGGAGCAGCTCGCCGGTGTCCTCGAAGAGAAGGACGCCGTTGCACAGCAGGCTCCAGCCCTGCTCCGGGTGGGCGGCCACGACGTGCGCGGCTTCCCGGTCCGGGCTCTCGGCGGTCGGGCAGGTCGGCGTGTGCGTGCACAGGGCTTCCGGCAGCCGGGCGGCGCCGGAGGCGGTGACGATCGTGGCGGTGCGTTCCATGAGCGCTCCCAGGGACGAGGGCTGAAGACGTGGAAAGGCCGGCCACCCGTCGTGCGGGCAGCCGGTCGCAGGTGGTGCTGCGGCGCGGGCCAGAAGCTGTCGGCCGCTCCCGGCGGTCAGGCGTTGGTGCGCTTGCGGGCGGCGCGGCGCTTGATGCGGCGGCGGTCGTCCTCGCTCATGCCGCCCCACACGCCGTGGGCCTCGCCCATCTCCAGCGCCCAGGAGGCGCAGCGCTCCAGCACCGGGCAGGTGCGGCAGACCGCTTTGGCCTCCTCGATCTGCAGAAGCGCCGGGCCGGTGTTGCCGATGGGGAAGAACAGCTCGGGGTCTTCCCGCGTGCAGGCGCCGGCCTCGCGCCAGTTGGTGTTGACCGGCAGGTCGGCGGAGGGGGCGTAGGTGGCGCGTACGATGGAGCCGTTCATCAGGGCCTCCCAGAAGGTCCGTGTGAGACAGCCCCAGGGATTGCGCCCCTGGGGCTGTTCGCGTGTTGGCGGCCGGACGGCCGGAGCGGGGAGTGAGTTCCCGGCGCTCTCCGCCGGCCCCGCCCGGCGAAGGGTGGGGACGACGGGCAATGCCGGGGGAGTCAGCGGCGCTGCTGCTTGGACTGGCGGGCGGTGTAGGCGTCCTGGAGGCGGGCGAACCGCTCGTGGATCGGCGCTCCCACCCTGCAGTCCCGGCCTTCCTGGCAGGCCAGGCAGCCGTTGGTGTGCTCGGTGGAGTCCTGGAACGCGCGCATGTAGCGGACGAACAGGTCGTCCGTTGGACGGTTGGTCATCGGCGGTTCTGCTCCGACCTCTTGTTCTGCTCCGCGTTCTTCCGCGAGAGCTCAGCGCGCTCCTCGTCGGTCAGGCTCGTGATCGCCTTCATCACTTGCCTCCCCGCACCCGGCGCAGGGCCTCGTCCATGTCCGGGTCGGAGTCGGTGGGGTGCTGTGCGATGCTGGTGTGCATCAGGTCCTCCATACGGGTCCTGGACAGCCCCGGGGGTCTCAAGTCGCCGGGGCTGTCGTGCTGTTCAGGCTGGTCGTACGAGCAGCCACGGCCCCGGCCACCCCTCGTGTGTGCGGGGTGGCCGGGGCCGTGGTCGTTCGTCCAGGAGCGGGTCAGCGCGCGGGGCGCTTGGGGCGGAGCGTCTTGAGCGGCACCGGCGGCGCGCCCAGCGGCGCGTCACCGTCGGGCAGCTGCGCGCGCTGGGTGTCGGCCTCGCGGACCGCCGACTCGGTCGACGCCCACTTCATTTCCCGGAGCAGCCAGAGGGCCCGGCCGTCGCCCGGCTCCTCCTCTGCCTGCCGAACCGCAGCACCGACCGGGGTGCAGCGCAGCTTGTAGAGGTAGAGCCGGGCGAGCGGGCTGCCCTCACCACAGTGAGCGTGGCCGGACTCCTGGCACACCTCGCACTGCTCGGCGTGAGCCCGGTACAGCCGGAACGCGCCCTTGGCGTCCAGGTCCTGAACCACCAGCTGACCAACGGCCGGCGCAGCCGCGACCTTCGGCTTGCGTCGCACAGTGGTCCGGCGGCGGCTGGCGGTCTCCGCGTGGCCGTCCTCCAGGCGCTCCTGCCACTTCTTGACCGTCACGTCGAGCGTGACCAGGCGGTTGCTGCCCAGGCGGCAGCGAATGGCTGCGTCCTTGCCCGCGCGGCCGGCGTCGTGCGGCACGACCTTGGGCTTCTTGGTCTGGAGGCCGGTGATCGGCACCCACGTCTTGCAGTCGGGGCAGACCAGCGACGCGCAGGCGGGACGCAGGTCGTACTGGTGGGGCCGGAGGGTGGAGAGGGCCAGCGCCGGGCGTGCGTTGACGGTGCGGGAGCGGGTCCGGCTCCGGCGGGGGCGGGCGGTGCGCTCAAAGGTCGAAGCAGACATCTGGACTCCTCACGAACAGAGAGGCAGGGGGCGCGTCGCGGTGCTCTCTCCGCCCTCCGGGCCGCACGGCACGAGGCCGGCGTCCCGCAGGACAGACAGCGCACAGCGCTGCGACGTGCACACAGTCGTCGTGCCGTCAGGCTCCGGAGGAGTTCGGTGGTGCTCTCAACCCCGGCCGCCCCGAAGGGCGGACGACTACCTGGGCAACTTCGATATCGAAGTTGCAGTACGATGGTGCGCGATCTCTCTATCGATGTCAAGCACTTCGATAGAGATGTTCCCTCGCTATGTAAGTCGCGAGCCGTAGCTGACGCTGAGCATCGAAGCCCTTAGGATCGCTAGCGAAGTTAGGAGACACATGGCAGGCGGAAAAGGCTCTGAACAGCCCAGATACCTCCAGATCGCTGACGAGCTGAAGGCTGCGATCGAGCGAGGGGACTACCGACCCGGTGATCGACTGCCGGGGGAGAACGCCCTTGCGCCGCAGTACGGCGTCGCCGTGATGACCGCTCGGCGAGCGCTGCGCGCACTCACCAACGAAGGGCTCGCTGAGTCCCGGAAGGGCGCGGGGGTATTCGTCCAGGCTTTCCGCCCCATCCGGCGACGCGGCATCCAGCGCCTGGCACAGGACCAGTGGGGCGCCGGGAAGTCGATCTGGTCGGCTGACGAAGACCGGCCCCTGACGGTCGACCAGGTGTCCGTACAGGAGGTCGTTCCGCCAGCGCACATTGCCGAGATGCTCGACCTGGACGCTGGAGAGACCGCTTGCGCCAGGTCCCGGCGCTTCGTCCTCGATGGCCGGCCGGTCATGCTCGCCACCTCGTACCTGCCCTATGCCCTGGTGGAAGGGTCTGCGATCACCCAGGCCGACACCGGGCCGGGAGGAACCTACGCTCGCCTCGCTGACCTCGGACACGGTCCGGTTCGCTTCCGAGAGGAGATCCGCGGACGGCTGCCCACTGCTGAGGAAGCGGCCACGTTGGGCATGTCCCCTGAGCGCCCTGTCCTGAAGATGTGCCGGACAGCCTTCGACGCCCACCAGCGAGTTGTTGAGGTCAACGAGATGACCCTCGACTCCGCCTCGTACGTCCTGGACTACGAGTTCGATGCCTGACGGCAAGCAGGAGTCGATGCGGGCACGGCACTGGGGTGTGCCCGGGATCGCCATGGTTCCTCCGGCCGGGATTGCGGGTGTGGATCAACAAGAAACAGCATCCGCACCAGGGGCCTTGAGCGAGATGTCCGGCCGTGGAAGTGGTGTAGCAGCAGCGTGGCAATAGCGCGGTTGATACCTGGAAGGTGACCGCCAAGGGGGTGTGTAGTGATCGCTGTGGACAGGTGGACAGGTGAGGAGGCGCTGCTGTTGCGGTCGGTGATGCGAGCGTCTGTGCGCGAGTTCGCCGGTCGCCTCGGCATCAGCCCCAGGACCGTCTCGAACTGGCAGCGGAACAAGACGAGCGTCTGTCGTCCCCAGATGGCGCAGATCCTGGACACGGCGCTCCTCCAGTGCACCCCGGCTGAGCAGGAGGCGTTCAGCCTCCGTTTGGCAGCGCTGCGTGGAGCGTCAGCTCCCCTCAACGGGGAGTCGGCAGCACGTCCGGCACCGTGCACGGTCGTCTCCCACAAGTTCTTGCCGGTGTACCTCGGTGAGTGCAGTGCGCCCCTCTACGCTGCGGGTTCGCCAAGCGAGCCTGGGCCCGGCGGCTTGGAGCAGCGAGTCCTGCCTGCCGACCACCCCTCCGCGCAGTCGTCGACGGTGCACATATACGCCTGCGGTGTCGCTGTGGTGCATCTCGAAGAGCACCACCGCCTCGAGTCGTTGACCGAGTTGGCGCTGTGGCGTTACCGCACGTACCTGAAGGAGCCGGGCTGGGTGGGGGAGTGGATGGCCCACCTGCTGGTCCGCCACGGCGACAACAAGGACCAGCGCGCCCAGTCGCTCGTTCCGCAGTACGTGCTGTCGGCCTACGAGCTCCGCACACATTCCTGGTCAAGCGCCGGCCTGGACACGGCTCTCCAGCTGCTCGCTACGCCATCAGTGCTGGTCAACCGGCAGAATCCAGCAAATGTGGCACCGCTCGGGCCAGGGGTCGAGGAAGCCAAGTTCCGTGAGGGCTGGGCTCACCCCGAGGCCGTGACATTCGACGGTGGAGTCTCCCGCGGCGTCGTCAGCTGGTCTGGTGTCGCCTATCACCCGCAGTCGGACGAGCGGGCTTTGACCATGAGCCAGATCGTGGCCCTTGAGCTCGACGTACAGGCCCTCTGGGCCCTCTCGTCGCACATCCTGCACATGATCGAAAACGGCCAGGACCCGGTGATGCCGACGGCCTATGGCTGGCGCTTTCTACGCAGCGCATACTTCCGGCTCACTACCGCACGCCCCACCGAGACCGCCCAACACCGGGTGATGCGCGAGGCCATCCTGGCTACCAGCGAACTTCCTGATCGGCTGCGGGCCGCCCAGGACGCTCTCCGAGACAGCAATCCGTGACGGCCATGTGGAAGGCGGAGTGGGTGGACCCTCGATCTACAGCGCTGCTGGTCATCGATGTGCAGCAGGGCTTTGTCAACCAGCACAGCCGCGGAATCATCCCTGCGGTTGTTCGGCTGGTGGAGGGCTGGCAAGCAGCCGGCGCTCCCGTTGTGCTGTCACGGTTCCACAACGAGCCCGGATCGCCGTACGAGACGATCACGGGATGGACGCGATTGCGTACTCCCGAGGAACAAGCCCTCGTTGCTGACCTGGCTCCCTTCACCGCCACCGCCGCCGCGATCATCGACAAGCCCCAGGCGTCAGTGTTCACCCCCGAGGGCGCCCGGACTATCCACGAGGCGGGCTGGACCGATCTGGTGCTGTGCGGCATCGACACGGATGCATGCGTATACGACTCCGCTGTCGCCGCCTACCAGGCCGGATACCGGCCCTGGATCGTCACCGACGCTTGTGCCTCTACCGGCGGCGCCCGCTACCACGACGCCGCGCTCCTGCTCGCCGCCCGGAACATCGGCGCTGAGCAACTGGTCACCAGCGAAGTCGTCTTGTCCCGAATCAGCGGAACGCATGGAGCCCACGCATGAACACACCGCACGAGACAGACGTGCTGGTAGTCGGCGCCGGCCCGTCAGGCGTCGCGGCCGCGGTGATGGCGGCCAGCCTGAACCTTCGAACGATCATCGTGGAGGCTGACTCAGTAGGCGGCAAGCTGCACGTCATCGGGGCGCTTGAGAACGTCCCTGGCAACTGGTCGACCGGCCCCCAACTTGCTGAAGCCCTTGCCGCCGACCTAGACCGCCTACAGCAGGCTGGCCGATGCTCCGTCATGCAGGGCCGTGCGGCCAGCGTCACCGGCTACGACGACCGGGCGGAGCTCGTACTCGAGGACGGACGCGCGCTGAGTGCCCAGCTGATCGTGGTCGCCACCGGCGTGGCTGCCCTGGCTCCGCCCGATGCCGACTGGATCAGCGCTCCTGCACATGTGTCCGTGCCTCCGCTGTGGCGCACCAAGCCTGCAGACCTAGCAGGCCGGACCTATGTTCTCGGAGGGGACCGTCCCCTCGGAACATGGCTCCGCACCCACCCGCACTCCTCAACGACGCTTCATGTCCTTTGCCCGCCGACGGATGACTACAAGATCGCCGAGGTCGCGGGGGACAAGCGCGTGCGCATCGTGCCCGTCTCTCACGTCGTCCTATCGCCGATGGCCTACGGAGACGAGTGGAGCTTGCAGGTCAAGGACCGGCAGGGTGAACGCAAGTCGTACGTCGCCAAGACGGTGTTGAACAACCTCGGCAACACGCCAGCGGGTTTGGACGGCCTCGCCTCGAACGAGGACGGCTACTGTCCTCCCGGCAAACAGCACCCTCGGATCCGGGTCGCCGGTGACTTGAGGGCGGCCCAGTTCCAACGCGTCACGACGGCGCAGGGCTCTGGGGCGGAAGCTGTGCTTGCGTCCTACTACGCCTCGGTCCTGAAGCCATGCTGAGGATTGACGCCCGCCGCCCTGTCGGCGTATCGATGCGTGCTAGCTAAGATCGATCCCGTGGTGTATCTTTCAGGGATTCGGTGATCATGAGAGGTTGGGGCATGTCCGACGCGGATCCCATGCAGCGGGTCAACGCTCTCCTCGACGACGTCCTGCCGACGCCGCGCGTGCGTCAGCAACTGCGCCTCGCTGCAGGGCTCACCCAGCAGGAAGTCGCGGACGCCGTGGGCGTGAAACGCCTGGCCGTAGCCCGCTGGGAGCTAGGCCAGACCCACCCCAGGCGGCCCCATCGCGCCGTCTACATCCACCTACTCAAGGGGCTCGCGGCGCGTTTCCCCGAGGTCGCTGAGCTGGATGCAGGCAGCACGACGCCGGCCTCCGAAAGGGGGTCGGGATGACCTAGCGGCCATCGGCCGCGCGCGCCAATGAGGTGGACTGCAATCCACTGTGGCCCCGCGCGGCCCGTCTCGCCGACCGTCAGGTCGGCCGCCCAGTCCCCGGTTGGCGCCGGTTCTGGGCTCCAGCTCATCGAGCTGGGTCTTTTCCACTACTGCACCACCCCGCTTTGGCAAGCGGGTTGTTCCACCCGGTCCGCTTTGGCAAGCGGGCCACCCCGGCTCTCCAGGAGCCCCTTTGGCAGGGGGCTCTGTTGAGCCACAGCGTCACCCCGGGTTCCGGCGGCTTTGGCAGGCCGTTCGGTGCTCGGGGCTCCGTCCGTACAGATCGCTCGGCCGTGGTCGGGTCCCTTGGCAGGGGCTTGATCGCGGTCGGGGCGATCCATATGAAGGTTGGTGTCCCCGCCATAGTGCACGAGATCGGTGTCTTCTGTCAGCTCGACTGTGTCCGATTCGGTCTGATTCGAGCCTTCCAGGCTTCCCGTGTGACGGGATCGACTGACCCTGTTTGCCCTGTTCACGGCATTAGTCACGAAGATTCTTCGGGTTGGAGTGTCACACCGGCCCCGGTCCGGCGCACCTATACCGAGAGGGGGACCCCTGTCCTCCTGGCGGTGCCGGCCGCCGCGGCCCTCCGGGGCTGCGTCCCGTGGGGCGGGACGCGATCGGAGGTTGTTGCCCGCCCGGCGGGAGGGATCGGGGGTCTCACCGGTTCCCGGCCTCTATCCACAGGCGGTCCGCGCGAGGCTGCCGGGATGATCTTTTCTTCGTACGTCCGGGCGGGCCGGTGAGCGCCGTGGCGGCGTCGGCCGCCGTGACGGTGCCTGCTCCGCGTCCGGCAGTCGACGACGCCGACGCGGTCGCCGGGCTGCCCGTGCTGTTCGTGCCGGAGGCGTCGCAGTGGCTGTCGACGTCGTCGGGCCGGATCGCGGGCGACGGCTACTCCTGGATGCAGGCGGTCCACTGGGTCGCCGGGTCCGGGCTGTACCAGCCGCGCCGGTACCGGTCGCACGGGCCGCGCTCGTTCGGGCCGACGACCGTGCTCGTCGCCCAGGAGCTCGCGCAGCTGTCGCCGTGCCGTCCGGGGATCGGGTACCTGGTGCGCCGGACCGGACTGGCGGAGCGGTCGGTGCAGAACCACCTGCAGATCCTGCGGGAGACGGGGCTGCTCGCGTACATCGTCAGGGGCACCAGGGTGCGCGGTGAATCTGCGCAGGCCAGTGAGTTCGCGCGGATGATCCCGCCGGAGTTCGACGCCGCGCTCGGCATCCGTACGGTGCAGCGGGACGGGGACGCTCCGGCGTACACGCGGGCGGTGTCCGGGATCGCGGAGGCCGGCCGGGAGCTGATGGCGAAGCTGGCGAAGAAGGCGGCCCGGAAGGTGCGCAAGCCGCGCTCGAAGCCGTCGTCGAAGACCCGGGCGAAGGCCTCGGTGAGGGGTACTGAACAGGGGGTTGTGACGGCTGTTTCGGATGAGGTCCGTTGCACCCCAATGCAGGTGGGTACCTCAGCGTCTTCTACTGCGGGTGCTACTGCCCTCCCCCCTGAGAGCAAGCTCGCAAGCGGGGAAGCCAAGTCCCCCACCCCGAAGAAGTCAGGCGGCAAGCGCGGTCGCCGGAAGCTGAATGTCGTGGGCCGCCGGTTCCAGCTGGCCCGGGAGCTGACCCAGGAGCTGGACTGGCTGCGCGGCTGCTCGGTGCCCCGGATCGCCTGGGTGGCCCGGGGCGTGGCCGATGCCGGATGGACCGTGACCGACGTCAAGGGCTGGCTGCACTTCCGCGGCGAGGCGGCCCGGGTCCGCCGGGGCTCGGGCCTGCTCGCCGTGCTGCTGGCCGGTGCGGAGACGATCCTGGACACCCCCGCCAAGCGGGCCGACGCCGTTGAGCAGTGGCGCGGCGCCCAGGAAGCTGCCCGCCGCCATCGCATCCAGCAGGTCCGCGCCCGCACCGAGCGGTACGAGGGCGACTGGGACGCCCCGACCAGCCGCGCGGTTCAGCGTGAGGTGGAGGCCGCGTTCGCCAAGGTCAGGGAGGCGGCGAACGGCGGCCGCCACCAGGACCAGGACGACGTCGCCGACGACCAGGCCCTCGATGCGGAGCTGAGCGAGCAGGAGCTGGCGCAGCTGCGCGCGGATGCCTGGGGCCAGTTCATGGCAGGCGAGACGGACCTCGTCATGACGGCCGTGAACGCCATGGGGCCGGCCGCCGCCGAACGCATCTACGGCGCGGAGCTGGTGCATCGCGCCCGCCAGATCGCGAGCGGCTCCCGCAGCTCGCTGATGACCTACGGACGCCGGTAGGAGGCCGACGTGACCGAGCAGACCACCACTGACCAGACCGGCAGCGGCGACGCCCCGGAGCTGTCCGGCGTCGACCTCGCCCGGGTCGCTCTGCAGCAGGCCCGCCTCGCCGCGCGGAATAACGGCGGCGAGGCCCGCGCCTCGCGCCGGCGCCGGGTGACGACCGTGAAGCGGGACGGGCGGGAGCCGGCCGGGTTCGCCGCCGTGCTCCAGGGCCTGATGGCCGACCGGGCCTGGGAGCTCCCGGCCGCCGGCGGCAGCATCCTGGACCGCTGGCCCGACATCGCCGCGGCCGTCGCCCCGCAACTGCCCCACCACGTCGCGGCCGTCGCATTCCACCCGGAGACCGGCCAGCTTGACCTCCGCCCAGACTCTTCGGCCTACGCCACGCAGCTCCGTCTGATCACCGCGCGGATCGTCGCCACGACCAACAGCACGGTCGGCACCGACGCGGTCCGCGCCGTGCGGGTCCTGCCCCCGGGGGCCGCGCCTGCGCCCCGGACCGCGCCGGAGGGCCCGGCCGCCGCACCGGACGCTCCGCAGGCGCCGGTGAAGGCCCGCGAGATGGGATCGGCCGGCTTCCACCAGGCGCTCGCCGCGCACCAGGCCGTCATGCCTCCGAGCTGCGTCGACCCGTCGATTGCGGAGGCGGTGGAACGGCAGACGCGGGCGATGCGGGCACTCAGTCTCCAGGCGTTCCCCGAGCCGGAGGCGGCCGACGACCAGCCGTCCCCGATTGAGCAGGCCCGCATCGAACGCCGCCGCCAGGCCGACGTCTCCCACGCCGCGGCCCTGCGCCGGGCCCGTGCGGAGCGCGCGGCCAGGGAGGCCGGGACGGCAGCCGACGTCCGGGAGCCGACTGCACTGCGCGACACGGCCTGAGCAGACCAACACCCCCTGTTACTGGTGATTGTCACGGCGTAGCGTGACGGGTACACGCCTGGTACACCGTGCGCTGCCGTCGCGGTGACCGCTGGAAGAGGGGGAGTCGTGCAAGCAGGGGCCGTGCTGGACGGGCGCTACCGGCTGATCGAGCCCATCGGCGCGGGCGGGTTCGGCCAGGTATGGAAAGCGCACGATCCCAAGGTCGACCGGCTGGTGGCGGTCAAGGTCCTCGCTGGCGACGGCGGTGCGGACCACGACCGGCAGGTGGCCCGGTTTGCCCGCGAGGCTGCGGTCGCGGGCGGCCTGTCCCACCCGAACATCGTCACCGTTCACGACTTCGGATCCGCGATGTACGACGGGCGTCTGCACGCCTACCTGGTGATGCAGCTGCTGCCCGGCAAGTCGCTCAGCACCGTCCTCGAGGCCGGGCGGCTCCCGCTGTCGAAGGCCATGTATGCGGCGGCCTGCGTCGCCGACGCCCTGGAGGCCGCGCACGAGGCGGGCCTGACCCACCGGGACATCAAGCCGTCCAACATCATCGTCCGCTCCAGCGGCGAGGCTTCGGTCGTCGACTTCGGCATCACCAGGAGCAGCGACGCCCGGCACGACATCACCACGACCGGCGTCCTGATCGGGACCCCCGCCTACATGGCCCCCGAGGCGCTGTCCGGCACGTTCGACTGCCGCTCCGACATGTACTCCTTGGGCTGCGTGCTCTACGAGATGGTCACCGGGCAGCGGCCTTTCGCCGGCACCTCCTGGCGTCTGGTCAACCAGCACCTCAACGAGCAGCCGGCGCCGCTGCGCACCCTGCGTCCGGACGCTCCTGCGGAGCTGGAGCGGCTCGTCAGCCGGCTCATGGCCAAGGACCCTGCCCAGCGGCCGGCCAGCGCAGACGTGTGGGCTGCTCTCAAGGAGATCAACGACCGGTACTTCGGATCCACCCCGCCCAGCCGCGGCAAGGACATCGCCCACGACATCGACGTCACCCAAGAGGAAGCCGCCGACGGCGCGATCATCCCCCTGCGGATCACCGCCCACAAGCCTTGTCCCGCCTGCGCCACCAGGACGGACGAGAAGGCGGCGCGGGCCTGCACGACCTGCAAGGGGGAGGGCCGGCTCATCCGGGAGCAACACACCTACAAGGTCCGCATCCCCGCGGGCATCAGGGACGGCCAGAAGGTCCGGATCCGCGAACTCGGCGGTCCCGGCAAGCACGGCGGTGCGCCAGGAGACATGTACGTCACCGTGCACGTCATCGACTGATCAGCCGTCGGACTCCAGCGCGCGAAGCTCCGGCGCTCCGGCCCCGGACGCTGCCTTGCTGGACGGGGCGGCCTGGTCATCGACGGCCCAGAGCGCGCGGGCGAGGAAGTACAGGGCGATCATCCCGGCGTAGATGAAGGCGCCCCAGCCCACGATCAGCACGAAGACGTTCGCGTCGCCGCGCGCGGAGCTGTAGGCGACGCCCTGCCCGGTGGTGAACAGCCCCGGGAACCAGGCGGAGCGGAGGAAGCCCGGGTCGGCGTAGCGGCCTCCGCCCCGGCGCCACGCCATCAGCGGGACCGCGGCGAAGCCGACGCAGGCCAGGCAGTACATGAAGGCGAAGAAGTCGTTGGCGATGAACTGGTGGCCGTTGGTGATCCCGAGGTAGGCCACCCCGGGCAGGAAGAGCGCGGCCGGCACCCCGAAGCCCAGCACCTCGCCACGGTCTCGAACCTTCGCAACGCTCTCCCCCTGCTGCTGTCGACGTCTTCGTGGGCACCGTACTGGCCGCGCCCGGCCGGATCCGCCGATCCGCAGCAGCCGGGCGGGAGTGGCTGGCTGCTCGCGGCGCGCGAGCGATCCGCCATGGTGGCCACCGCAGCGAGCTCGCCCGGCCGACGGGGCCGCTGGGCAGGACCGCGTGAAGAGAACAAAGCCCAGTGCGTCAGGGGCGGCGGGCGAGGACGTCGTCGATGCGGGAGGCGTCGGCGACCCACGTCGCGGCGGCCGGCGCTATGAAGCCGAGTACGGTCTGGATATCGTCCCGGCGTGCCTCGAGGGACAGGTGTCAGATCCCTTCGTGGTGGGCGAGGACGGCCGCCCGGATCGTTCCGGGCGGCCGTCGTCTGCTTCTCGGTGAGATGCCGGTCAGTCACCGGCCCCGTGGGGGAGACCGTCGTCCAGGACGATGCGGATGGTCTCCCCTTGTCCGGTGACGTCAGTGAGTTCGGCTGCGATGCGGTTGTAGGAGGTCACGGCCATGGCCCAGTCGCCCTCCAGCGGGGTGACGGTGGAGCGGGTCTTCCACAGCTCGATCAGCAGGGCGATGAGGGACCGTCCGGACAGGACAGTCCGGACGCGGCCTTCCTTAAAGTCCTCGACCGCGGGCGGGGTGCGGAAGTGGCTGTGGTCGACGGCCAGGGCGGCGAGCCACTCCCAAGTGTCGCGGTGCGCGATCAGTTCGGCGGAGGCCACACCGGCGGCCTTCAACAGCAGGACGCCGTGGGCGACCCGCGGGTCCTCCGCGCCGGCGGAGGCCTGCGGCGTGGCAGCCCAGGGCTGGCCAGCGGAGGTGCCGGTGCCCTGGTAGGCGGCCTCGATGGCACTCTTCAGCGCGAGGTCCTGGTCCTCGCCGGTTGCGGGCTGCGGCCGGTGCCCGGTGTTCTCCATGGTTCCCCCCGAGATGTCGGTGTCGGTTGAGACGGATGGATGGCCTTCGGCGCCGGCGGACGAGTCGTAGCCGGTTTCGGGTTCGGGCTGTGCAGTCCTCTCGGGAGGGGTCTGCGTGCCCTCGCCGGTGGTGTCACCTGTCCCCTCGGGCGGCACGAAGGTACGCAGAACGTCGACAAGGTCCAGGAGCTGCCGGAGCTCGCCCCGTGTCTCGTTCAGGTCGCTGATCATCCGGTCCTGACGGCGACGGACCTCCCGGTTTTCCTCGCGCAATCCGGTGATGCCCCCCTCGATCTTTTCGAGGATCTTCAGACGGCTCTGCGTGACGTCACCGTGCAGCGCGGTCAGCCCGACCGTCGGGTCATCGAGACGATCGAGATGGGCGAGTTGCTGTCGTATCGCCTCCAGTTCCTTCATGGCGTCGCGGAACGCGTCTTTCCACCCCACGTGACCCCCTGGCTACTCAGAGCATGCGACCGCTCGAATCTCCCCAGAAAGAGTTCGCGTGACGCGATGGTTTCCAGCCCTTCCCTGGGCCCCTCTCGGTCGCACTTGAACGACCTTCGTACGGTATATGTACGCAAAACTTACGCTGTTCGTACGGTCCATGGGGTAGAGTATCGGTCAGGAGGTGTTCCATGTCCGAGTTGTTCGACGCGGTCGACGCGCTGGTCGCGTCCCGCGCACCGCTGCCGCCGGCGGAGGAGCGCAAGCGGCTGCGCCAGGCCCACGGGCTGACGCTGGACGAAGTGGCCGCCGCGCTGAAGGTGCGCCGGGCGACGGTGTCCGGCTGGGAGTCGCTGAAGAAGCCGACCGAGCCCCGCGGCCCGGAGCGTGAGGCGTACGCGCGGCTGCTGAACCAACTCGCGGAGCTCTACCCCGCGCCCGCCACCCCGGACCCGGTGCCCTCCACGTTCACCGGCCAGCCCGCCCCGACAAAAGCGCGGACTCCGTCCACAGACCCGGCCTCGGCTGCGGCCATGACTGCAACCGAGAACACCCAGCCCCCTGCCCCTGTCGCCGCTGCTCCTGCCGCCGCAACCCGCCCGGCGCGCACCACCAGGACGTCGTCGACGTCGCGCCGTCCGGGTGCGAAGAAGGCGGCCCCGGCCGGCACTCCGGCGGGCGGCCCCGACCCGCGGTTCGAGAACGGGCCGCTGGCGGTCGTCGACGTCGACGCCGACGGGCAGGTGCTGGCGTACTGCACCGGCGGCCTGGTCCTGGACGTGCCCGCCAAGTCCCTGCCGTCCCTGGTGGACTGGACGCTCAAGGAGGCCAAGCTCGGGCAGCCGAAGCTCGCCGGGCCCGGCAAGGACGCCGACCCGCTGCTCGTGCTTACCGAGTCTGCGCTGGAGCGCTACGGGCTCCCCGTCGCCCTCACCGATGAGGAGCGGCTCGCCGGGCGGCTCCCGGAGGGCCACAAGGTCGTCAAGCAGCTCGCACGTGCCGAGTGGAAGCTGACGAAGCGCGGGCTCGGCCCGTGGGCGCGGATCTACCGTCCGGCCAAGGGCTCCGAGCGCGCTTGCGTGCAGCTGTGCATCCCGTCCTGGCACGCGCTCGACTCCCGCCACTGGGGCCACGCCGCGCAGCTTCCGCCGGCGGACCTCGCCCGGCTCCTGGGCACCTACGCGTCCCGGGTGATGACACCGCGCGGCTCCACCGCCGTCACCGGCCTGGAACTGATGACCGCCCTGCAGCCGCCAACCCGCGCCTCCGAACCCGACGCCGAAGGCCGCCGGCACCCCGAGCACAACCCCGGCAGCCTGGGCAAGGACCCGGTCGACCCGATGAACTGGCCGCCGTGCGAGGTCCCCGACGGCCACCCGGTCCTCAAGGACCTGCCTCGGTTCCACGTGCGCGGCCCCGGCGAGAAGCTATTTGAGGAGGCGTACGACTGGGCGCGGCCGATGACCGATGCCGAGTGCACCCTGCGGCACCTGGTCGGCATCGATGTGAACATGGCCTTCGCCGCCGGCGCCAACGGTCTGAACGTCGGCCTCGGTGAGGCGACGCTCGTCAAGGCCCCCGCATTCGACTCGAAGCTGCCCGGCTCGTGGCTGGTCGACCTCTCCCACGTCGACCTGTCCCGCGTGAAGGTCGGCAAGGAGTGGCTGGAGTTGGACGGCTCGCTGCTGCCCTCTCCGTTCACGCCGAAGGGCGAGCGCCCGGAAGGGCCAGCCTGGTACGCCACTCCCACCGTGGCGTACGCAGTGGAGCTCGGCTACGAGGTGCAGCCGATCGAGGCGTACGTCCGGTACGAGAACGGCCGCTACCTGGACGGCTGGTACAACCGGCTCCGCGACGCCTACCTGGCCACGATGGCCGACCTCGGCGTCCACGCCGACATGGAACCGGCCGACTTCCTCGCAGCGATGGACGGCTACAAGGACCGCGACCCGGACCTCGCGATCGTCGTCTCAGCGATCAAAGCAACCGTAAAGGGAGGTATCGGCAAGCTTCGCGAGCGGCCCCGTGGTGAGGGCTGGCGGCCCGGGCAGCCGTGGCGGGCGCTGTCCCGGCCGACGTGGCGGCCGGACATCCGCGCGGCGGTCATCTCCCGCACCCGGATCAACCTCCACCGCAAGATCGTCAAGCACGCGGCGTTCACCGGGCAGTACCCCATCGCGATCCTGTCCGACTGCGTCATCTACGCGGCCAACGGCACTAGCCCGCTGGACTTCCTGCCGTACCGGGAGGGCAAGCCGCTGCTCGGCGGCTTCAAGCTCGGCATCAACCCCGGCCTGGTCAAGCACGAAGGCACCCAGACGGTTCTGTGGGGTGAAGAGGTCCGCGAGCGGTTCAACGCCCCGGAGCTCAACCTTGCCCGCTACATCAAGGACGGCACCGTCACCGACATCGACAACGGAGAGTAGGAGCCGAGATGCGAGGCAGGGACGCAACCATGCAGGCTGACACACGCTCCTGGGCGGCGCGCTGGTCGTTCACCACGGCATCCGGCGTCACCACCGGAACCGCCCGGGCCGCCTCCTTCCATGAACTGCACTCCACCGTCTCCAAGGCCGCCGAGCAGTCACTGGCCAACCTGACCGAAGAGGAAGGCGACGCCCTGGACGCGCCCTGGAACCGCTTCCTGGCCCGCCTGGAACTCCTCGCCGAACGCCAAGCCCGCAGCGCCGGAAGCTGGCACTACGCCGCCGACGGGTGGGCCGACATCGAGATCACCCACATCACAGACCACCAGAGCAGCGGGGAGTAGACCGCGATGAGCCTGTTCGGGGACGGCCTGGACGCCGCGGTGCAAAGGGCGTTCACCCGCCCGGCACCCAAGAGCGCGGGCGCGCAGATGCGCTACCTGGTCAAGCAGCTCAAGGGCACCAAGCCGGTCGCCCAGATGCTGCGCATCTCCCAGCGCACCGTCGAACGGTACGTGAAGGACCAGATCAAGAAACCCCGCCCGGACCTCGCCGCGCGCCTGGAGCGCGAGGTGAAGAAGCGGTGGCAGCCACAGATCCGCGCCAGGGCCAAGGAGCGCGCGGCGACGACCGGCGGCATCGTCATCGACACCCGGGCCCGGCTCGGCTACACCGCGCCGATCGGCTCCACCGACGAGACCCGGCTGCGGCACCTGACCGTGGCGCTGCCCCCGCAGTACGCCGCCCGTCTCTTCGACGCCCAGGAGGCCGGCTCCAGCGACCAGGAGCTCCAGCAGATCGCCGCCGACGCGCTGCGCGAGGTCTACTTCCAGGACAGCGGCCGCCGCGCCGGCCAGCTGGAGGAGGTGCGCTTCACGGACATCGAGCACCTCGAGTTCGACCTGTAGCAGCCGCACCCCGAACAGCTCGCGAGCCCCGGACCGTTGCGGTCCGGGGCTCGCTCGTGCACGCGCCGTCGATGGGGGGGCTTTACGGTGTCTGACCGTGCTCGAAGCGGGCAGAGCGGGCCGCCCGGTAGGCCGCGTGCGCGGCTTCATCGCAGTCCTCGCTGATGAGAAAACCCCCACCGACCCAGTTGCCCCACCGGGATCCGCGCGTCTCCCAGTCAATGTACGGTCCATCGTTTCCGACGAGACCGCCCTGGGGCGTGATGTCGATGCCGTTGGCGAAGAAGCAGGCCGTGCCTTGGAACACGTCGCCCTTGCGGAAGCTCAGCACCGTATGGGCAGGCTGCGAGTAACCCACGTGCTCGCCGGTGTTCGAGTCGGCCAGTGCACCAACGCGGTCGATCGGTCCCAGGATAAGCAGTCGGGTCTGATGTTCGTTGACGAGGTGAGGGCCGGCCGGATTTGGGAGGCCGAAGTGAGGTATCGCGGCGTAGAAAAGCAACTCCACATCGAGCTGCTCCTCGGAGCCCTTCACCTCGACCCAGAGCTTCTCCTTCGGCAGCCAGAAGTCGGGGAGGTAGGGCCTGCGCCCGCCGTCCGGGCCGACGGCGTACCCCTGTGGTTCGTACTGCCAGTGGATGCCCAGCTTGTCGAAGAAGACGGCCCAACGCGCTTCCAGCCGCGAGCGGAAGCGATGCCCCGCGTAGCTGGTCTCTATGGCTCGGATGGACACACCTGGTCTCCGTTCAGAGGCAGTACGACTACAAGGCGGCCGGGAGTAGTTGGTCTCCCGGCCAAGTGGGCACGGTGGGATGGTGGCACAAGACAGTGACAACGAGATACTGACCGGCATGGCAGAAGGCGCAGATCACCAACAGGACGTGACCTACCGAACGCCGGTCGGCTCCGTCGATCTCAGGGCGTTCGACGACGATGGCACGTCGTACGAGATCCATGCCTGCCACGACTGCCTGCCGTGGCACGCGGAAGTCGTGGTCGTTGAGGGAGAGATCCTCGTCAGGGAGTGGCACGCCGTCGGCTGCCCGCAGTTCCGGCGCCTCGTCCAGGGCGGCTGAGGCGGGAGCCCGTCATAGACATCAGTCCTCGAAGCCGTGGTCGAAGCCCTTGAGGACGGGGTCAAGTTCGGCGGCGGCGTCGCATAGTGAGCACAGCCGGACGCCCGGCTGCTGGGCCACGTCCAGGGCTCGCTCCAGCGTCAGCACCGGTGCGCCGGCCGGGGCCTCTTCGCAGTCGACGGCGTGCACGACACCGCCCCGGCCGGGACCGCGGCCGCCGGCCTTCGCCATCACCCACCCCGGCGGGCGGCGTGGCCCGAGGACCTGGTCCACGACCGACGGCTTCGGCAGGTACTCGGTGGGCACCTGGTCGTACGAGACGCCGGCCACGGGTCGCACGTGGTCCGGCGCCCGCACCCAGACCCGGTACTCGGCCGCTTCCACGCTGTCCCCGGGCCCGTTTTCGTAGACGGGGATGCCGACGTCGTAGCGCCACTCGTCGGGTAGCTGGCGGCGTGCCCACAGCCGTGCGACGACCTCCTGGCCGCCGGGCAGGAGGATTCGCACTGGCACCGGGGGCTGGTCAGGGGCGGGCGGAGGAGACGTCGACATGCCTCCACCGTAGATACCGCCGCCAGCAGCACCCGCCATGACCTGCATGACCGCGGACTCTGTCCACAGGGGAGACGGCCGACGCTGCGGCCATGACGATCAACGAATCGCAGCAGCCGGCCCCGGGCCGCGGCAAGGTTCTGGGGGCCCTCGCACGGGCGGAGCGGAAGGTGTTCACCCGGCCCGCGCCGAAATCCGCGAAGGCTCAGGTGCAATTCCTTCTCACGCGGGCGAAGGGGTCGACGCAGGCCCTGGCGGAGCGCTTGGGTGTCTCGCGCCGCACGGTGGAGCGTTACCGCGCCGGGACGCTGACGACCCCGCAGAAGCGCCTCCGGGCCGCCCTGGTGGAGGAGACGGAATCCGAGTGGCAGCCGCAGGTCAGAGCACAGGCGCGGCACCAGGCGGCCACCTCCAGCGGCATGATGGTGGATGTCACCGCGTACTTCGGATTCACCTGCACGGGCAGCTCGGACGATGGCCGCGAGCGCACCATCACCACGGCGATCTCGCCCACCTACGCGAAGCAGATCCTGGAGCTCCAGGAGGCCGGTGCGACGGAGGAAGAGCTGCACCCGATCGTCGCTGAGGCCATCACCGAGTCGTATTTCACGCAATGGGGCACCCGCGCCGTTGGCCTGCGCGCGGATTTCACACACGTCTCGGAAATTGAGTTCCGGTTCTGACCCGGTTGAATTCGGGACCTGCTAGAAACGTATCCGGCGGGCCGCCGTACAGCGCTCTGGCGGCGGCCCGTCCTCAATCAGCTCACGAAAACGAGGCCGACGATGCCCACGCCCCGGCGCACCGCCCGCCGTCCAGGGCTGTTGCAAAGTCGTGTGATCTTGTAGGTGGGCTGGTCAGGGCAGGCCGATGAGGTCGAGCGGTCGGGTGTGGGGTTGGTAGGGAAAGGTGGCGGAGGGCGGCGGCGATGCTGCGGTGTCCGGCTCGGCGGAGGGTGCTGATCGCGATGTTCCGCAGGGTGGCCATGTTCTCCTCCCAGCAGGTCGGCCAGGCCGCCAGGGCATACGGATGTGATTACCCGGCGGATGGTGGCGGCGCTCGGCGCGATCCGCACGGCGAACACGGTGGCGCATCTCGCGCCGAGCCTGGCCAGGGTGTGGTGCGGGGCCTCGGCGGCCCACTGGCCGATTGCCGCGTACGAGCGGGCGCCGGCCAGCACCGCGCAGGCGGCGCTCAGCAGCACGCTCACGAACGGGTGGCGCAACCCTCGACGGTGGCGGGGGTCTGGCAGTCTGACCAGCCGCTCGGCCACCGACAGCTCCGACACTCCCGCGAGGGCGGGAGACTTCACAAGGCAGGGCGCGGCAGACTGTCGGCACATCGAATCTCGTTGGGGCGCAAGCGACTTGGGAAGTTCACTTGCTCCAACGGAGCTTCGTTGCGTTGGACACGCACTCCTCGACCACGTCCCTGACCAGCGCATTCACCGGATCACGCGACTTTGCAACAGCCCTGGCGGAACATCGCACCATATTGACGCGTCCACGACCATCGCGACTAGCATGGCGGCAGATCCTGTTCGCTGCTTGCTCGTCAGACGGAGAGGAAGAGTCGTGCGCAAGTCCCTGATGGTGGTGGTTGTGGCCATGATGGCGGCCATCGGTTTCGCTGCCCCCGCGCAAGCCACTGTGAACAGCGTGGACAGGCCCTTCAGCCTGATTTACGGCAACAGCACCGCTTCCGGAACGATCCACTTCACCGACGGGTACTCCGCCAGCGTGTCCGGCACCGTCCACGCGGCAAGCGGCGCCCGCATGATCTGCGCCTGGGGGGAGAACGGCAACGTAACGACCAGCGCCATCTGCAGCCCGTGGGCGTATGCGGGCGGGCCGAACCAGTCCCTCAGTGGATCGCTGCAGATTGCGCTGCCGGGCGGCGTCCAGGGGGTCTACATCGCAATGTACGACGAGAATATCGACCCGCTGACCGAGAAGTTCTGCACCCGTACCGCCTGTACGCTGCTGTATTAAGCAGACCGCCCTCACCCGCCAGGGCTGATGCAAAGTTATTTGATCTTGCATATATTGCCTGGTCGGTGTGGGTGTCCGAAGCAATAGGGCTGGTGGGCGGCAGTGCTCTTGCAAGGTCGGTGTGATCTTGTGAGGGGCTGGTCAGGCCGGGTGTGACCGGATAGACCGAAGCTCCGTTGGTGTGAGCGATTCTTCAAGTCGCTTGTCACCAACGGAGCTTCGATGCGTTGTGAGTCTTCCATGCCCGCCGCCGTGCTGTCGTGCGTGGTCACCGGTGTGAGTGACGGGCCTGAGGCGTGGGATCCACGGGACCGTCGCGGGCGCCGGTATCCGCTACTAGGCCGTGTCTCGAAAGTGGATCTTGAGCGCTGAATGATCACGGCTCATGGGTCGGGGAGATCTTACGGACGAGCAGTGGGCGGTGTTGGAGCCGTTGCTGCCGAAAGGAATGAAGGCGGGACGGCCGCCGGTCTGGCCGCGACGGCGGCTGATCGACGGCATACGGTTTCGGGTCCGGACCGGTGTTCCGTGGCGGGACGTGCCTGTCGAGTATGGGCCGTGGAACCGGGTCTACGATCTGTTCCGCCGATGGCAGCGAGACGGCACCTGGCACCGCATCCTGACCCGACTCCAGTCCCTGGCCGATGTGAAGGGTGCGATCACGTGGGACCTGAGCGTCGACTCCACGGTCTGTCGCGCCCATCAGCATGCCGCCGGGGCCCGCAAGCAGGGCGACCTGCAGAAGGAACCACCGGGCGGCATCTTCACTGAGCCCCGTGATCATGGGCTGGGCCGCTCGCGCGGCGGGTTCACCACCAAGCTGCATCTCGCCGTCGAGCAGGGCCAAAAGCCCATGTCGATCGTGGTGACGGCAGGACAGCGCGGAGACGCGCCGCAGTTCGAACCCGTGCTGGAAAAGGTCCGCGTGCCCCGCATCGGGCCGGGCCGGCCACGCGTCCGCCCCGACCGCGTCCGGGCCGACAAGGCGTACGCCTCCCGAAAGAACCGCGCCTACCTCCGCCGGCGCGGGATCCGCTGCACCATCCCCGACAAGGCCGACCAGGCGCGTAACCGCAGGAAGCGAGGCTCTCACGGTGGCCGGCCACCGCACTTCGACCCGGTCGACTACCGCGAGCGTCATGCGGTCGAGTGCGGGATCAACCGCCTCAAGAGACAACGCGCCGTCGCCACCCGGTACGACAAACTCGCGGTCCGCTACGAGGCCACTGTCCTCGTAGCGGCCATCAACGAGTGGCTGTGATCGGCACGCTTCGCCCGCGGCAGTTCAGAGATCGATGCCCAAGCCGGCCAGGAACTCCTGGAACAGATCCTCCACGAACGGGTCGGACCGCTTCGACAGGACATCGGCGATCGCCTTCGGAACGGGAGTCAGGCCAGCCGCCCGTGCCCAGGCCACAGCACGCTCCGCGGCCTCCTCCGGCCCCAAGAACCAGTCGTCGACGGATTGGCCATCCTCTGCCATGTAGGCAGACATAGCCGCCCGATCAAGACATGCGCGCCAGGTTTCCTGGTCCCTGGTCCGGCCTTCCAGGACCAGGCAGTCGCTGTCCATCACGAATCCGGCAAGGACCGGGTGCCCAGTGACGTCAACCAGTTCGATGAGACTCTCCTCATCGAGTGAGGACTCCCCTTCCAACGACCAAAGCCGCCAGTCATCAGCGCGCTCCTGGAGCAGCTCCATGCGCACCCCGTCAGTGAAGGCCGCCACCTCACCCAGCGGACCCCGATGACGGACGACGACAAGAGAACCCCAGTACCCCATCTGATTGCTCCATGTCCGAAAGTCGCTGCGTGGCGGCGCTCGCCGCCGCCCAGAGCCGCGTTCGCGCAAGTGAGGGGTGATTCTTGCAGAAATCCACTTTCGCAACAGGCCCTAGCACTGGTCCGCGCGGCGGCGTGCGCGGTGGTGGCCGGAGCCCGTTCGTACGCGGCGATCGGCCAGTGGCTGCGGCGGGCCCCGCAGCACACACTGGAGCGGCTGGGCTTCTTGCCGCGCGGCGCGTTGGGCGTGCGGCCGGCGGCCTCGATGGACACCGTGCGCCGCGTGGTCGAGAGGCTGAGCCCTGCCGGACTCGCCGCCCTGCTGCAGCCAGGCGGACGGTCCCAGTTCCCGGCCGCACCGGCTTGCGGCGGACGGCAAGAGCGCCCGTGGCTCACGCACCCGCGATCGGCAGGCCGCACACCTGCTCGCCGTCGTCGACCAGGACGATTGCCTCCTCGCCCAGCTGCGGGTGCCGGACAAGACCAACGAGATCCCGTGCCTGCGCGACCTGCTGGAGGCGCTGGACATCACCGGCGCGGTCGTCACCGCCGACGCCCTGCACACCCAGGTCGAGACCGCCCGCTTCCTCGTCGAGGAGAAGAAGGCGCACTACCTGCTGACCGTGAAGGCCAACCAGCCGACTCTGTACGCGAGCTGCCGGGCCCTGCCGTGGAAGCAGGCCACCGCGAAGTACTACGACCGCAGCCGGGGCCACGGCCGCAACGAGACCCGCGTCGTGCAGGTCCTCACCGTCTCTCGTGCCGGGAGTCCTGCCGGGCGAAGAACCGGGCGTCCTGGACGCGCGGTGCGGACTTGGGAGTGGTCCTCGTCCCAGACCGTGTCCCGCACGTAGTGGATCTTGTTCTCGATGCCCCAGTGCCCGCGCACGGCCCGGGTGATGTCCTCGCTGGGCAAGGCGCTCCCACTCCGCGAGCTCCGATCGGGCTTCGCTCGTGCCGAGGGCAGGTCGGTGATCACGTACACAGTCTCGCGGGTCCGCTTCCCGGTCGCGGTATCGGTGCGGTGGCGGGTGATCCGGGCAACCCGCCCTTGACGACGTCGTCCAGGCCGGGCTCGCCGCCGACGCCGCGGCCGCCGCTGCCCGGGAAGCCGAGCTGCGCGCCCACCTCGCCTTTCCTCACGTCAGGCAAGCCGCCCGGATCGCGGCCCGCGCCGATGAGCTCCAGGCGCTGCGCGAGCTCGGCACCCTGGAGCAGACCGAGCCCCGCGACGGCGACGAAGCCGTCCGCGACGAGCTCACCCGGCGAGCCGGCGGGTACGTTCAGACCGACGTTGACGCCTGGCTCGCCCACGCCCTGGCTGCGCGCCGCGGGCACTACCGCGAGGCCGCCGCCGGCCTTCTCTCGCCGCCGGTCCTCGCGCACGCCGCGCTGCTCGCTGAACTCGCCCGCCTGGTCCCCGGCGCCGACGTCGACGAGCTGGCGGCCGCCGAGGCGCTCGCCGCGTTCCTCACCCGCGCCCGCCCCACCTGTTGATCACCGAGGGTGACTGTCACACTGTCACGTGTGTCACGCACCCTTGATTCGACTGTCACGCTGGGGTGTCACGTTGCCAGTCTGGCCCCTGATCACGGGGCCGATATCCGGATTTCGGCCTCGCACCGAACAGCGTGACACCCCGCCGGGTGCGGCTACGGAGCGCAACCGATGCTCAATTCAGCTGGAGCGGTCCCGGGCCCTGTTGCCTGGCGATACCGTGGTGAGCAACGCCAGTTCTGCCCTCTGGAGCCCTCGATGAGCGAACAGCCGGCCCCCGCCGACACCGCCGCCCGGCAGCTGGAGCCCGCGGCCGCCGACGCGGTCCGCGCGTACGCGGCCAAGACCCGCGCCGACGCCGACCGGTTCGCCGCCGTTCTGGAGGACATCGCCACCAATGGCCTGCCCGACCCCGAGCAGTGCACCCCGTGGGAGGAGCTGCGCGAGGCCCACCTCGCCCGCCTCGCTCGGCAGCGTCCGGCCGTCGCCTGATGGCCCCGCAGCACGGCCCCCGCCGCGCCCGGATCGCGTTCTCCGACTCCGCCGCCAAGCAGCTGGAGAACATCACCAGCGAGGCGGAGATCCACGCCCTGGACCGCGCCCTGGTCGTCGTCTCCGTCGACCCCGAGGTCGGCGAGCCGATCCCCGGCGACAGCAGTGGACCGCGGCTGCGCCAGTACGTCGACGACGTCGAACGCGTCCGGCTCGTGTACTGGGTGACCGCGTTGAAGTCCGTGGTGGTCGTCGCCTTCATCGAGGTGTAGCAGCCGTCCGCTGCCCTCTCACTGCTCCTGGTGCTGCCCGTCTCCTGGTCGTGCTGCCCGACTGCCGTATGGGGCTTCGAAGGAAGCGCAGCATTCGCACGGTCCAGTCAGCACTCGACAGCCTTGAACTCGCGACCTGCGAGCCTTCGCGGATGTCGGCAACGAGTTCCCCTACCAGGCGCCACAGCCCTGGTAGGACAGGACTTATGAACAGCGTCAAGCGCCGCCGCGCCCATGCCGCGCTCCAACACACGGTCAACGCTCTCGAGGGCGCATCCTGGAGTAAGTCCATCGGTGAGCGAGGTTTCCGCCTGAGCGTTGGTCTCGAAGGTGATGTGCTCAGCGTCTCCCCTCGCTCCACCATCCCTGGCCCGTCCGCACTCCAGGTCTACTGCCGGTATCCAGAGCACCAGCGCCTCCAGCGCGTTAGGAACCACATGGCTTGCCTTCGCGGCGATCTGCTTTCGATCGGTCTCGACTTTGCGGATCCGTTCCCAGATGCCTTGCAGAAGATCGTGAATGGCGAGCCGGTCACTGTCGTTGAGTACGAGCCGTCACGTGTGCCTTCGCACGCATCGTGAGGTCGTCCGCGCTGATTAGGCCGCCTCTTGTTCTGGAGAACCAGAACGAACCGGTTTACCTGGTGCTACCGCCCTCTCGCCGCGAGCCGCCCGCCCTCGATCGTTCCAGCTACGCCGACCGAGCTGGTGACGATCCGTTTTGGCCCTGCCCAGGAGAACCTTTGTCCACCCAGGCGGGGACCTTCGGTGTCGGCACCGACACCGGGAGCGCGATCGGCGCTACACCCGTGGAGGGTGCAGCGCCGGTGTCCGTACGAGGGTGCCCGGCGGGTCAGCCGACGGCGTGCAGCGAACCGCGCCTCTTGGCGGCCGCAGCCTTCTTGGCAGCAGCGGCGGCCGCCCGCTTCTTGCGCTGCTCGGCGAGCTGGTCTTGGTAGGCGGCGACGGCCCGGTGGTAGTCCGCCACGTAGGTCTTGCTGTCCAGCCGGTCCGCCTTGGGCATCGCCTTCACGGCGTCCATGGCGTCCTCAGGGGAGTTGTAGCCGGCCAGCATCGGGTTGATCTGGTAGACGCCGTTGCGGACCTTCTTGACGAGCTTGGCCAGCTCCAGCTCCCGCAGTGCAGCGTTCACGCTGGGACGGCTGAGCCCGAGCAGCTCACCAAGGGTGGCCTGGTCCATCGCGATGCGACCGCCGGCCTCGCTGCGGGCCCGGAGCTTCAGCAGCGCCCGGTAGGCGGCGGGCGGCAGGTCCAGGTCGGCGAGAAGACCGTCGGCGTTGGTCGCCGACCACTTCAAGGTACTCACTGGGCTGATCCCTCCTCCTGGCGCTGCGCACGGGCCAGTCGGCGTGCAGCGCGTTCCTCGGCCCGCTTCTTGCGCAGTTCCTCGATCGCCTCGCGCATGTGCTCCAGCGACGGGAACCGCACCAGATCCGGCAGGCTCTCGTCCCTGCGGATCTTCGCGATCGTCTTGTCTTGGTCGACCTGTACGTACTCGGCTTCCACCAGCTCCGTGCCCGGGATGAACTCCGCTACACGGTACGAGTAGGGCGGGTTGAACTGGTAGATACCGCGGCGCACCTTGAAGACGATGCCATGGCCCATGACCTCCTGCAGCGCCTCATTGATCTTCGCGCGGGGCACGTCCAGGACAGTCGCCATCTCCTCCTGCGTCAGCCGGATTTGCCCGCCGGCCTTCTGGCAGGCGATCAGCAGCAGGATCAGCCGCAACGGCAGGGCCTCGCGGAAGTACTGCGCGATTAGGAAGAAGAACTCGAGCGAGTCCATGGAGAACGCCTTGGGGCGCTCCGGCGTGTCGTAGAACTCCATCGGCTTGCGCTCGCTGCTGAGCGAGAGCTGCCGGCGTGGGTAGCGGCGAGCGACCGAGTCGAGGTCCTCAACCGGCTGCACCGGCTTGGACCACGCCTGGATCTCCTCACCGAGGGGCAGCTCCGTACGGCGCGCTGCGCGCTTCGGTGCGGGACGACGGCGCTGTGGCTCGGGTGTCACGAGGCTGCTCTCCACTCCGCTGATCTTGGACGCCAGCAGTATGTCAGCCACACCGACAAATATGTCGGCCTCACTGACATTCCGGCGTGTTGTGTCCCCCCAGGGGGGACAGATCTCCCCCCTCCATGCGACGGCAGACCGTTCGACGGGACGCCGTCGCGAACGTCGGCCTCGCTGACGTTTCGAGCCCAAAACTGTCGGCCTGGCTGACATTCGGTCGGCGATGTGACTACTCAGGAGGTACACATCGCACGCGTTGTGTACCTCCTCGGGTGACAGATCGCCGGATGTGCAGGCCGCTGACCAGCGGGTTCTTGATCTGCGTAAGTATTAAGGTGGCTGAGGTCCACCCGCAGCCGCCGGCCGGACCCCTCGTGGCTGAGGCAGCTTCGCGTGCGGGCCCGTGGGCCCACGCAGACCGTGGGCGGCACCATCGGCTCTGAGTCTCGGGTGGTGCTGGCCGTGACGAACAAGCACCAGGAGGCGGGGCCAGCCTCCGTGGCGAGTTCCGCCGCCCGGCCCGAGGGGCCGTTCGGCTCCGGTACCTCCGCACGCCGGAGTTCATGCTTTCCGATATCCGGGGTGCCGTTCTGTGACTGAGGCCCGAAGCGGCTCAATTCGTTATTCCTTGCGTGGTTGAGTGGCAAAATTGCGAACGCTGACCTTTCATCAAAAGGCGCGCCCCGCCCGGGTGGTTAGGGGGTGTCTCGTGTTTCCGCCAACGGTACATGCTGCATCAATCTGATGCAGCCACTACACTGGAACCCGACACGAACGAGTGGCCCCCCTCCCTCGTAGCCAGCCCGGCCCGCGTCAGCGGGCCCAACGGTTCTGGAGGCGCAGCCGGAAGGACCGTCAGGCGGGGGAGCGCAGCGGCCCCGCCTGCCCCGGCCGGAGTGAAGCGGAGGCCGGTAGGCGGGACGCAGTCCCGCCGGTCCGGGAGCGCAGCGGACGGACCGTCACCTCGGGTGCGCAGCACCCGAGGTGTGCGGGGGGGGCCGCCCCCCCCCCCCCCCC
>NZ_JBIRJA010000031.1:0-62839 GCF_044329325.1 Streptomyces sp. NPDC017676
TACGCCGGCACCAAGGCGTTCGTCTCCCACCTGTCCAAGCACCTGCGCATCGAGCTGGGCCCGAAGAAGGTGCGGGTCTCCGCGATCGAGCCCGGGATCGTGGGCACGGAGCTCCAGGACCATGTCACGGACCCCGGTGCCAACGAGTGGCTGGAGGGGTCGAAGGAGACCATCGACTGGCTCGTTCCGGACGACATCGCGCGGACGGTCGGTTTCATCGCCTCTCTGCCGCTGCGGGTCAACCTCCCGCAGGTCTTCATCATGCCGACGGCCCAGCCCAGCTGACACCGGGGCCGGCGCGGGGGTTCGGGTGCCGCCGCGACCGACCGGTCACGATCGTCGCCCTGCTCGCCGCTCTGGAAGCCGCCCGTCCCACGATCGCCAACCGCGTCACCGACACATCACCCCGCTCAGACGCTGCCAGTGAGCACCGGCTGACCGTCTACGATCACCGGGCCCACCGACACGACGGTCGGCGGGCCCGCAACCCGGCTTCGTCCATGAGTTCAAGCGGGCGGCGTGACCGGGGACCGCACGCCGAGCCACTGCTCGGCGTCCCAGGCTTGGAACCGCTCCACCTCGGTGAACCCCAGCTTCGCCGCGAGGCGCATCGAGCCGGCGTTGGCGGTCTGGGTGGTGAGCGCCACCGGCTCGCCGGGAAGGACGCCGTCGAACCAGTCGAGTGCCGCCGCGCACGCCTCAGTGGCATACCCGAATCCCCATGCCCGCGGCAGGAACAGGTAGCCGAGATCGGCCTTGCCCACGGCAGCCGGGCGACGGTGCTCCGTCGCTCTCCTGAGCAGGATCTGGCCGATCATCGCCCCATCGAGCTCGACGACGAAACTCCCGGGCCGCCGCCCGGGCACCTCGGGCATCTCGCGCTCAAGCTCGTCACGCGGCCGGGGGCCGCCAAGATAGGTGTGCACCTCCGGCGAGGCGTACAGCTCGATGAACGCCGCGCGGTCCCGGGCCTCTGACTCGCGGAGCACGAGCCGGTCGGTCTTGATCGGGACAGGCGGCCAGGCGACGGGTCCGAGTTCAGTCATGCCGGCCAACCAATCAGCCGGCTCGGCAACGATCAAGACTCGCGGACCGATCAGGACTCGCGGACCGATCCAGACTCGCGGACCGGTCCAGCCAGACCGGCCCCCGCCTGCTGCGCGCTCACCTCCCCCGCCGGCGCCTGCGCCGACCCGGCCGCGTTGCGTTCATCCGGGACACCCAGCTCGCCGACGTAAGGATCGGCTCCAGACCGCACCCGGGGGCGCACACCGCGCCCGGCGCGCCTTCGAGTGGACCGTCCAGCCGCTGGAGCTGTTCCTGCACCGCACAGGCCGCGCCCCCGCCGCCCACGAGGCCACCCGCATCGACGGTGACACAGTCAAGAACGGTGCCCGGCTCGCCAACCAGTTCCAGGACAGGAAGAGGTGCTACCGACGCGGATGCGGAGTGGGCAGGGCGGGATGAGGGTGATACCGCGGCCACCGGCGCCGGGCCGACGACCTGAAAGTCGGAGCGGCGCGCGGTCTCTGTTCGGAGACGGTCAGTTTTCGCAAACGGGCGTCCGCCTGAACGCAGTTGAGGCAGACTGACAAGGTGGCAGACTTCGTCGAATTCACGTTCGATGACGGGACGGCTCTGGCTCTGCAGGTCTTCGACGCCCTCCCGTCCGCGCATGCAGGCCCGCGGGAGGAGGCCGACGGCCAGGAGAGCGTGCCCGGGTTCGGCAGGTCCCGTCCGGTGGCCAGGGGCAGCCGGGTGGTGGCGGCCACCGAGGGAGCCCTGAACGCGGTGCTGGCCCCCCTCGTCCCCTTGCTGCAACGCGTTCACGACACCGTCGCCGCCGTGCCGAACGCGCCTGACGAGTTGGCCGTGGGCTTCGGGGTGCGCGTCGGCGCGGACCTCAAGCTCAGCGTGGTCGGCGCCACCGGCGAGGCCACTATGACGATCACCGCGACCTGGCGCCTGCCGAGTCCTGCCGTGCCCGCACCGTCTCGCCCGCCGGCATCAGTCACCGGCACGGTGTCCCCGCCCGGCTCCGCGCCACCCAGCTCCATCTCGCCCGGCTCCCCCTCACCCGGTTCCGCCTCACTCGGCTCCGCCCCGCCCGGCTCCCCCTCCGGCCCTCATGCGGGTTAAAGCTCGCCGCTGGCTGCGCACAGGGGGCGCGGGCGCTGTCGAGGCACGGCAGTCACTCGCCTGTGTGCTCGACACCGCCCGGGGTGTGGTCGTAGGCAGTGGTGTCTATCTGGGTGACGGCCGGATCCTGACCTGTTCCCATGTGGTGAACGACGCGCTGGGCCGGGACCCGTTCGCCCAGGACGAGCCGACGGGCACCGCCGTCGGCGTGGCATTCCCGCACGCCGAGCCCGGCGTGGCGATCCCCGCGCGGACCGTCGCCTGGATCCCTGCCCGCCGCGCGTCGGCGAACGGTGCCTCCCAGCCCGCCCGGACCGGGGATTTCGTCTGGTCCGGCGACCTCGCGCTCCTGGAACTGTCAACTCCGGTCCCGGCGCCGGTGCGACCCATGAACTGGGCCCGCATGGCCGAGGGCCAAGAGGTGCGGGCCTGGCACGGAAGCGGCCAGCCGTTCAGTTACGCCGACGGCTCGGTCCAGTCCTGTGACGAGCTGGTCGGCTTCGTCGACTCGACGCTGCGGGGCGCCGCCATCAACCCCGGATACAGTGGCAGCCCTCTGTGGTGCGAGGACCAGCAAGCGGCGGTGGGCATCGTCCTGGGCGTCATGGAGCCGCCCACCGGGGGGTTCCACTCCCAGCAGGTGATCCGCCGGACCATCGTCCTTCCCTGGCAGACCGTCCAGGCCGAGCTCGGCGCCGTCGACGGGCATCACCCCGCGGCCGCGTACGGCGCTTCTCCTGCCGGTCCGGACGCTCACCCGGACGCCGGGCGGCCGCTCAGCGTGGTGGACCCCGCCATCCGGCACAGTTGCACCGCGCTGGTGGCCGATCTGCTCGCCGATCCCGGCAGATGCGCGGAGCACGGACTGCGGCTCGCTCAGGAACTCGGCCTCGATGTCACACCCCAGGTGCCCGCCGTCGACGACATCGTGGAGGTCCTGCTCACCCGGCACCGGGCGATCGCCACCTTCGTGGAAGGGCTGACGGCGTCCGACCGCGCCGCGGCGCGCAGACTCCTGGCGCTCGGACGGGCCGCCGCCGTTCCTGGCCTGCTGTCCGTCCGCGAGTACGACTGGCTGCTGGACCTCATGTCCAAGGACGTCCGTGACCGCTTCCCGGAGGCGGCCCGTGAGGCGCTTCCTCACACGACGCTCTTCGACGACCTGCCCGCGCTCGCCCACGCACCCGCGCAGCCGTGGGACCCCGCCGGTGCGCGGGCCGATGACGACAGGACCACCGTCGCGCTGATCGCGGCACTTGAGGAGTTCTGGGGCGACAGTGCGCCGGTACCCGACGGATCACCGCGCGTGCCCGCCCTGCTGCGCGCGGTGGAGTATCTGGCTGCCACCTGTGTGCCGGACCGGATGCAGCGCTTCTGGGAGTGGTCCGAGCAGGTCGCCCGCCGGTTGGGAGTGGCCGGTGAGGCACTGGGCGAGCGCCGTGACGACGCGGCCGGCTGGGCACGCCGACGGCGCAAGGCCGCGGGGCCGCCCAGTCCGCGGCTGACCGTACGGCTCACCCCCTGCTCGGCGAGTACCTACCGCTGCGAGGCGTGGTACGACTCCGGGACCGGCGGCGACGAACGACAGGTGCTGGTCGAGGACGAGCCGCGCGCCCCGGCGGAGCTCGTGCGTCTCCTGCATCGCATCCTCTTCCGGGAGACCAGCTCCCTGGGGCCCGCTTCAGTGGTCCCGCTCCTCGAAGTCCTGCTGGAACCAGACCACTTGGACATAGCAGTCGACCAGTGGGACAACGCGGCCTCGCCCGATGAGTTCCCCGTCGTCCTGGGCGCGGAGTACGCCGTGGTGGTGCGCTGCCCCGACGCGCGCCGCCGGGCACCGGAGTCCCTGAGGCACTGGCAAGCACGCTGGGCGGAACTCGACAACGGCAGAGTCCTGCGCCTGGACCAGCGGCACACCAAGCCTTTGCAGGTGTACGGACTGCTGAAGGAAGACCTGACGGTGGCCCGCGTCATCATCGACTGTGCGCCGCAGCACCGGGCCGCCCTGCGGGCGGTCTGTCTGGCCCTCGGAGTCCCGGTGATCGTCTGGGACCGGCAGGAGCCCGCCGGGAGCCGCGGCGACCAACTGATCGGGCTCCTGCTGAACGGACCGGCACGAGGTCTGCCCCACCGGGTGCGCCGGCACCGGGCACGGGCGCTCGCCGAGAGCGACGGGACCGCGACCGCCGTACTCTCACCCGCCCTGATGTGGGACGACGCCTCACGCCCGCCCCCGCGTCCGCTGTGGATCGATCCGACCGGCGAGGAGCCCATGTGACCGACACACGACACGACGCCGAGCGCGACGACTGGAGCCTCTTCAAGGGTGACGGGCAGGTGCGCCGGGTCCGGATGCCCGAGGCTCCCCCCTGGCGGCGGTTCGGCCACCGAGACGCGGGACAGGCCGGCGCGGTGCCGAGTGACCCGTACCGGCCCTACCTCATCGACCAGCCGCAGGTCGACGTCGTCAACGCCGCCCTGCATCTGCGACGCCCGCTCCTGGTGACCGGACATCCCGGGACCGGCAAGTCGTCCCTCGCATACGCCATCGCCCATGAACTGGACCTGGGCAGGGTGCTGCGCTGGCCGGTGAACAGCCGCTCCACGCTGGCGGAGGCGCTGTACCAGTACGACGCCGTGGGCCGGCTGAGGGAAACGACCCTGAGCCAGGACCGGGGCGACCAGCCACCGGACATCGGCCGGTTCATCCGGCTCGGCCCACTCGGCACCGCGCTTCTGCCCGGCGACCGGCCCCGGGTGCTCCTCGTCGACGAGCTCGACAAGGGGGACGTCGACCTGCCCAACGACCTGCTGACCGTCTTCGAGGAGGGTGAATTCGAGATTCCCGAACTCTCCCGGCTGCCGGCCGGTCAGGACGCGGCATTCGTGCACACCATCCGCGGTACGGAAACCCACCCGGTCGTCGGGGGCCTCGTGCGCTGCCGTGAGTTTCCCATCGTGGTCATCACCAGCAACGGCGAACGCGAGTTCCCGCCCGCCTTCCTCCGCCGCTGCCTGCGCCTGCACCTACCCGATCCCGACGAGCGCCGACTGCGCGCCATCGTCGCCGCCCACCTCGGCCCGGACTCGGTGGCACAGGTGGACGACCTGATCCAGACCTTCCTCGCCCGCCGTGCGCCGGGCGAACTCGCCACCGACCAGCTGCTCAACGCCGCGCACCTGCGTCTGGGCGGAGTCGACCTCGACGCCGAAGGACTGCTCGAAGCGGTGCTCCACCAGCTCGGAGGTGCGCTCTAGGCATGTCCGAACGGCTCCTCGACGTCCTGCGGCTCTTCGGCGAGCAACTGTCCGCCGAGGAGCTGGCCGACGTGCTGTGGCTGGCACAACGCCTGCCCAAGGGGGAGCACGCTCCACTCGCCGTACGCCTGGCCCAGGACACCGGATGTCCCGCTGCCTCCGCCGACGACACGGCCGGCGCACCGGCCGCACCCGCGCCGTACACCCCACCGTCGCAGCCGGACGAAGGGACGTCGGCGGAGCTGCATTCGGCACCCGAGCCGCCCGGCACCGTGGAGGAACAGAACGGTGACGACGGCTCCGCACCGGATGACGGCGTCGACGACGAGGCGCGGGGCGACGGCCCCGTTCACCCGCCCCCGCCCGGACCAGAGCCGCCCAGGGCCCTCTCCATCCGTATCGCGCAGCCGCGCTCGCTGTCCGGATCACTGTCGACGGCCAGGGCACTGCGTCCGCTCAAGCGCCACCGGCCCGACCACCGCCGGCGCGAGATCGATGAAGCCGCCACCGCGGCCAGATACGCACACACCGGCGTACTCGACGTCGTCACACATCCCGCCCGCGAACGCTGGCTGGATCTGTCGCTCATCGTCGACGACAGCGGATCGATGCTGCTGTGGCAGCAGCTCTGCGCCGAACTGCACCGGGTCATGGAGCAGCTGGGAGCCTTCCGCCAGATCCGCGTCTGGGGACTGAGGCTTCGTCCGGGCCGCACGCCCATGCTGTCCCCGCAGCCTTTCGGGGCGTCACTCGCTCTGCTGTCCCCCGCAGTGGCCGACGACCCGTCGGGACGCACCATGACCCTCGTCATCTCGGACGGCGCCAACCGCGCATGGCGCACGGGGGCGATGGCGGCCCTGCTCACCCGCTGGGCCTCGCGCGGCCCCACAGCCGTCATCCACACCCTGCCCCCGCGGATGTGGCCGGGTTCGGCACTGCCGACGCGCAGATGGACGGTGCGCGTGCCGCGTCCGGGCGCGGGCAACAGGGAGTGGCGGGTCAGGGACACGCTCCTGCCGAGCGAACTCAGCCGGTTCACCGGGATCGCCGTTCCGGTGCTGGAGCCACGACCACGCGAGCTCGCCACCTGGGCACGGGCCGTCGTGGCCGGCGGCACGAGCACCGTGCTCTCGCTGTGGGACCCGCAGGCCGCCCGCCCGGACACCGGGCGTCCCGAGATGACGAGCGCCGAGGCGGTACGGCACTTCCGTCGCACCGCCTCTCCCGAGGCGTACCGGCTCGCGGCACATCTGGCGGCCATCGCGCCCCTCACCGTGCCGGTGATGCGTCTGGTCGCGGAGGCCGTGCCGTGGAGCGCCACGACGACGCATCTGGCCGAGGTCTTCCTCAGCGGGCTGATGCGGATCGCCGAGAACGCGCCCCCGCAATCGCCCGCGGCACAGGGCAGCCTGAGCTTCCAGCACGGCCAGAGGGTCTTCTCGTTCACCGATGAGGCAGGTGACATCCTCCAGGAGGCGGTGCCGACGGCGGAGGTCGTCGCGACGGCCCGTCAGGTGTCCGCGCTGATCGGCGAACTCATCGGGACCTCACCCGATTTCGCCGCCTGGCTGCACCGGCCCGACGGCACCGAACTGCTGCCGGAGCACGCCCAGAACTTCGCCTGGCTGGGGCCCGCCCTGCTGCGGCGCCTCGGCCTCACGGGCGGGACGGCGCCGGAGTGGGACTGGCCGCCTCCGGTTCCCCAGGAGGAACCGGAAAGCCCCCGGGACCCCTTGCACCTGCACGTACCCTACGTGGGGTATTCGACAACCAGCCAGTCGCCCTTCCCCTGGCGGCAGCTGTCCGCACACGACCCCCGGCGGATCGGCGACTACGACCTGCTCGGCTGGGCGCCGACCTCGGGGACCACCAACGTCTACCTCGGCCGCAACCCCGAGGGAGTGGAAGCCGCGGTGCGCCGTCCGGCCCGCAACGCCCCGGGCGCGAACTGGACCCTGCTCCTGGAGGTGGCCGCACTCAGCAGGTTCGATCATCCGTGTCTGCCGGTGCTGTTCGACCACGAGGCGGACGCCCCCCTCCCGTGGACCGCCGTCTCACCCGCCACCGCGAGCCACGGAGGCAGAGCTCCGCACCTGGCGGAAGTGGTCTCCGCCACGGGCCCCCTGGGCACTGACGCCACGCTGGCCCTGGCCCGCCGCCTCGCCTCCGCGCTGGACCACAGCCACGGCATCGGCGTCGTCCACGGCCGTCTGGCACCCCGGCACATCCTGCTGACCCGGGACGAGCCCGTCATCGTCGGCTGGCACCGGGCGACCATCGACGGCCTCGCGCCGCGGCCGGGCCAGGCCCCGGCACGCCCCGAGGACGACCTCAGAGCCCTTGCCGCGATCCTGGCCCAGGCCGCGCTCGGCACCGAATGGCCCGCGCCCGGCTACCGCCGGTCCTCCGACACCCTCGACCCCCTCGACGAGGCATTCTGGTCGGTTCCCGAACCGCCCGCGTCCGTGGATCCCGTGCTCCACGCCCTGATCGGTCGGTGCCTGCACGCCCCGGACGGCACACCCGCCTCGGCCACGGGCGTCCTCGCACTGCTGCGCGACCGGCTGCCGCCCCAGGACAGGAGCACCACCCTGCGGGCCTGGCTGTCCGCCTCCGCACTGGAACTGATCGGTGACGCCAAGCTGCTGCGCACCCCGCCGCGGCGACCGGGCAGGCGTGAAGGCCCGCAAGTCCCCATCACCCCGGAGGAGTTCGCCGCGCAGAACACGCCGTCCCGGGTCGGCACCACCTCGACCAAGTGGGACGTCCTCCCGGGATCAGTCCCGGCCCCAGGCCGGCTGAAACGCCTGGTGCGCCGCTCTCCGATGCCGGTCCTGGAGCCCCGGGACGGCTCGCTCGCCCCCTGCGTCGCGGTGATCGGCGCTGAGCCCGGTTCCGGCCGCAGCACCGTCGCGGCGCAGCTGGCGTCCGCACTCGCCGCACGGGCGGGCTCGTTGCGCGGCGGGCGGAAACGTGTCCTGATGCTGCCGCTGGACCGAACGCTCGGCGTCTTCGGCTACCGCCTGCTCGCCGCGGTGGACGCCTCCGCCGTCGCCACCAGGCTTCCCGATGACCACGGGCGCATGCCCGCCCACGCGCGGGGCTGGGGCACGCGCACCGACTCTCGCGGCGCGCACTTCCTGTACGGGCAGGTACCCGTCGGTACTCCCGTCCGCCTCGACGCGTCGGCCGTTCGACGCGGCGTGGACTGGCTGAAGTCCGTCGGCACCCTGGTCGTCGACGCGAGCGGCACCTTTCTGCCCCCGCAGGACAGCCTGCGCACCCTGCTCGGGCGGGTCGACCACCTGGTCGTCACGTCGACCCCGCGGCATGAGCACCTGGACGCGGTCGCGAGGCAGATCGACTGGTTGTCCGAGCACGGCTACGAGGAACTGGTACGGGCGGCGACACTGGTGGTCTCGGACGTGCAGGGCCCAGCCGGACACCAAGAGGGTCCGACGCGCGCCGGCGGACTGAACGATGTCGTGGGGAGCGTGTGCTCCGTGCCCTACGACGCCACCGTGCACCGGCTCGGTCTCGTCGACAGTTCCGCTCTCGCTCCGGCGACACAGCGCGCGTTCGACGTACTCGGCCGCACGGTCGCCGCCGCACTGGCCCACGCCTGACGGGTCGGGCGGTCGGCGTCCGCGTGCGGGCGGCGGTGGACCAGTACTTCCAGTCGCCTCAAGCGCCCAGCTCTTCAAGACGCTGGAGATCGTCGCGGACCGACTCCCGCTCCTGGTCGGTGAGCTGGATGGCGGTGGCCCGGGTGAGCGCGGCCCTCACGGTGTCCTCGTCGCCGAGGCGCCCGGCGACATCCGCACGCAGTACCAGGAGCCGGAGCAGCTGCACGGGCGTGGGCGGCTCGTTGTCGCGGGTAGGCGGTTGCCGCCAGGGTCGGTCACGAGGAACTGCCGTGTGCCGTACGACGTGTCCTTCAGCGACCCGATGCGCGGCAGCCCCCGGGTCGGGATCCTGCCGTACGCCGCCTTGAGCCTGGCGCGGAAGGCCGAGTGCAGCGCATCGACATCGTCGGGACGGATGTAGCAGGTGCTGTACGACTCGGCCGGCTCGTACTGCCTCAACGCGAAGAAGTGGAGCTGGATGCCGCCCAGCTCCACGACCGCGTACGGATTGGGGCTCCTCTGCTGGAAGGTCACCGCCCTCCTGATCCGCTCGGCCTGATCACTCGGTGCCCAACGTGGCCCGGGACCCGACGGAATCGCGGGCGGATCTCGCTGCGGAAATCACCGGCAGAGCCCAAGACCCCCTTGGTACGGTGCACCGATGTCAGAGATCAGGAAGTTCCAAGTCACCTTTGACTGCGCGGAACCTGAGCGCCTCGCTCGTTTCTGGTGCGAGGTGTTGGGGTACGTCATACCGCCGCCGCCCGAGGGGTTCGCCACGTGGGACGATTACCAGCGTGCGCAGCCACCTGAGCAGCGGGGTTCATGGTGCGCTTGCGTCGACCCCTCAGGTGTGGGCCCGCGGCTGTACTTCCAGCGCGTCCCCGAAGGGAAGGTCGTCAAGAACCGGGTGCACCTTGATGTGCGGGTCGGCACCGGACTCGTCGGCGCGGAACGACTCGCCGCACTTGAGGCCGAATGCGCACGACTGATTCCGCTCGGCGCAGTGCACGTGCAGACGTTGTACGACGGCAATGACTCGTGCATCCCGATGCTGGACATCGAGGGCAACGAGTTCTGTATCGACTGAGCACATGGGGCGGGATTCACGGCGGGCCGGACCGCCGTGGTGGGGGAGACCACAGGGACGACGTGCCGGCGTCCCGAATCAGCTGTTGCGGTCTGTGACCTTGTGGATCCAGCGCGCGTGGGCGGGCGCGCTGGTGTAGAGCCCCGGGCCCTCGCTGCAGCGCACGCCCGGGGCGCCGGGGCCAGAGGTCACGCCGATGAGTTCCCAACGGCCCTTCCGGTCCTGCTGGAGCTGGGGGCCGCCGGAATCGCCGTTGCATGCCATGGCCTTGGGCGCCTGGCTGATCGTGCACAGACGGGTGCTGTTCGCGTAGCCCGGTGCGCACTCGGAGACCGTACCCCTGCGTGTGTCGAGTTCCTGGAGCCGGTCGGGAAAGACCCATTCGGTGGGGTCGGGTGCGTCGTCGATCGTGCCGAAGCCCAGGATCCGGGTCGGGGTGCCGGGCCGCCCCGGCTTGTCGGCGATGCGGATCGGCTCCTCGGGGACCGGGCGGTTCAGGCGGATCAGAGCGATGTCGTTGCGGTTGGGGCCGGTGCCCTCGCCGTTCCTGTAGCCCGGGTGGGACACCGTCTTCGCGACGGACCGGACCGTGCCCCCGGACTCCTTCCACTCACTGCCGATCCGGACGGTGCCGTCCAGGGTGACGATCGTCGGGTCCACGCAGTGGGCGGCTGTGAGCACCCGATCCGAGTCGATCAACGATCCCCCGCAGACACCCTTGAACGAAGGGTCGTCCACACCTGTGACCGGGATGGACACCATGAACGGGTAACCCTGCGTGGATTCCTTCCCGTTGACGATGGCTTCGGCGCTGCCGGTCATCATGGCGGCGCACGCCGCTCCCGCCAGGGCCACCGCGGCGGTGCGCGCCGTGCGGCGCGAGGACTTCAAGCTGAACACTGGTTCTCCGATCGGACGAGCAGGTGTGATGCGCCCAGCCTCCGCGATCAAGAGGAACTGATCCATCCGGTCAGTGGGCCTGTCCGAGGTCCGGCCAGCGGGCCCACAGGGGTGGGGAGGGCCCCCGGACGGCACGTTCCGCATCCGTTCGGCGGCCGGCGCCAGTTCCCCGAAAGGCCGTCACGCCAGCCGTTCACCTGCGGTTTCCAGGCGGCGGAGGCTCACCGCAAGGAGTAGGTCAGGAAGGATAAGAACATCCGTTCCTAGTAGTGTACGTTTGTTCTTATGCCGGAGAAGGAAACACCTGACGGGCGACGCACACGCCGCCACGATCCGTGGCGCAGGGAGCGCGTGCTCGATGCCGCGCTGGAGGTGCTCGTCGAGGACGGGGTCGCCGGGATCACGCACCGCAAGGTCGCCGCCCGTGCAGACGTACCGCTGGGCTCCGTCACCTACCACTTCGCGAGCCTCACCGAACTGCGCACGCAGGCGTTCGGCAGGTACGTCGAACGGCAGACCGCCGAGTACGAGGCGCTCTTCACCGACGTGAGCTCGCGCGAGGACCTGATCGACATCCTGGTGGAGCTGGTCCGGGCAGGACCGTCCCGGCACCGCAGCGCGGTCCTCGGCTTCGAACTGCACCTGGCCGCGTTGCGCGATCCCGCGCTGCGGGCGCTGACCCAGGAGTGGACCAGGTCCAGCCGGGCGGTGCTGGCCCGCTTCACCGGGCCGCAGACCGCCGCCCGTCTCGACGCCCTGCTGGAAGGAATGATCATGCACGCGCTGCTCTCCACGAACCGGGAACCGCGTGAGGAGACCCGGGCAGCCATCGTGCAGGTGCTCGGCCCGGCCGCCGCATCGGGTATGTGAACACCCGCGCCGTGGAAGGCCCGTGCGCGCACGAGACCAGGAGCGCCGTACGGTCGACGTACCTGGTCTTCGCCCTCCTGGGCCTGGCCGGGGCGACCTGGGCGTCTCGCCTGCCGCAGATCCGGGGGCGCATGGACCTGGACGCCGCGTCGGTGGGCTTCCTGCTGCTGCTCCTCGCGGTCGGCGGTCTGGTGGCGCTGCCTCTGGCCGGCCCCTTCGTCGCACGTGCCGGGCCGCGCCGTGCCGTCACCGCGGTGGCCGTCCTCGTCGGTGCCGGTCTCGGTGCGGTGGCGTCCGGATTCGTCTTCTGGCGCCCCCTGCTCCTCACCGGCCTCTTCGTGCTGGGCACCGCCACGGGTTTCTGGGACGTCGCGGTGAGCGTGCACGCCGCGAGTCTCGAACGGCGGCTCGGCCGGGCCATGATGCCCCGCTTCTTCGCGGGCTTCAGCCTCGGTACCGTCACGGGTGCCTGCCTCGGCGCGCTCATGACGGCCCTGCGCGTTCCGGTGGGCCTGCACATCGGCGCGGTGGCCCTGCTCGTCGCGTCGGTGACACCCGCGGCCGTCCGGCACTTCCTCCCCCGGCCCGTACCCACGGCGCCGTCGTCGCGGGCGAAGGCACGAGGGTCCGGACCATACGCCTGGCGCGACCCGCGCACGGTGGCCCTCGGTCTCGTCGCCTCCGCCTTCGCACCGGCGGAAGGAGCGGGGAGCAACTGGATCAGCCTCGCCGTCATCGACCGCCACCACACCACGGCGGCCATCGGCACGCTCGCCTATGCAGCCTTCCTCACGGCCGTCACCCTGGGCCGCTGGCTCGGACCGCTGATCGTCGACCGCCAGGGCAGGCCCCGCGCCCTGCGCGCGGCGGCCTGTGCGGCCTGTGTGGGGGTCGCCCTGATCGCGACCGGGCCCCGTCTCTGGACGGGCTTCGCCGGCGCACTGCTGTGGGGAGCGGGCGCCGCACTCGGCTTCCCCCTCGGCCTGAGCGCCGGTTCGGACGATCCCAGCCACGCGGCCGCCCGGGTGGCGGTGATCACCTCGATCGGGTACTGCGGCTTCGTCTGCGGCCCGCCGCTGATCGGAGCCCTCGCCGACCGGACCGGCCTCGCACCGGCCCTGCTGGTGGTCGCCGCTGTGCCGGCCGCCTCGCTCACCCTCGCCGGCGCCGCTCGTACCTCCCCGCAGCCCAGGCACGAGGAGCCGGCCGACGCCGCGTCCGTCACGCCCACCCCCTGAGCACACCAAGGAGCACACCGTGCCGATCGCCGCCCCCGTCATCGAGGTCACTGACGCCGAACTGGAAGACCTCCGCGCCCGGCTGCGCGCCACCCGGTGGACCGAGCCCTGGCCGGTCGACGGCTGGGAGGCGGGTACCGACGCCGCCGAACTCCGCCGCCTCGTCACGTACTGGGCCACCGACTACGCGTGGCGGACCCATGAAGCCGCCGTCAACGCCCTGCCGTCGCACTTCGCCGACATCGACGGCACACCTGTGCACTACCTCCGTTACGACGCCGAGCACCCGCACGCCCTGCCGATCGTGCTCACCCACGGCTGGCCGAGCACCGTGCTGGAACTCACCACCCTCGCCGAACGATTGGCCGCCCCCTCCCGCCACGGCGGAGATCCCCGGGACGCCTTCACCGTCATCGTCCCCGCACTCCCCGGCTTCCCCTTCTCCCCCCAGCGGCCCACTCTCACCGGCACCGAGCAGACCCACGACCTCTGGCACACGCTGATGCACGACCATCTCGGCTTCCGGCACTACGCCGCCCACGGCGGAGATCTGGGCGCCGGCATCACCTCACGCCTCGCCGAAGCGCACCCCGAGTCCGTCGTCGGCATCCACCTGCTCGCCGCCGCGGCCCCGGCCGACCACGACCCGGCCTCGTTGACGCCCGACGAACAGAAGCACCTCTCCTCCGTCGCGGCATGGCAGGCGGAGGAGGGCGGCTACATGCACCTGCAGAACACCCGCCCCCTCACCCTCGCCCCCGCCCTGACCGACTCACCCGCCGGACTCCTCTCCTGGATCCTGGAGAAGTACCGCGCGTGGAGCGACTGCGGAGGCGACCCGTCCACATGCTTCAGCGACGACTTCCTCCTCACCCAGGCATCCCTCTACTGGTTCACCGGCACCATCTCCACGTCCTTCCGCCCGTACTACGAGTACGCGCACCACCTGACCCGGCGGGTACAGCGGGTCGACGTACCCACCGCCCTCGCCCTGTTCCCCGCGGACCTCTCCCAACCGCCACGAAGCTGGGTCGAGCGGACGTACCACCTCACGCGCTACACGCACATGCCCCGCGGCGGACACTTCGCCGCCCACGAGCAACCCGCCCTGCTGGCCGCCGACATCACCGCGTTCTTCCGCGACCTGCGCCCCGGCCACCCAGGGGCCACTCGGCAGGACATGTGATCCGGGATGGGCGGTGATGAGGAAACGGTCCGGTGAGGAAGATTCGGCCACCGTGTTCCCCGCTGGTAGCCGGTAGGTATGCGAAGTAGGCGGCATTCGCCTGTCGTGGGTGCCTGATGGATCCAAACCCGCCTCGGCCTCTCCCCGGCGACATCGCATCCTTCCGCAGACCTGGATGGGCAGACCTGGACAGGCCCGCGCCTCGCTCTCGCCTGTCCGCTCACGGTCAGCGCCCCGCTCACGGTCAGCGCCCCGAAGGAACTCCTGCGCACGTCACACGGCCATCGCGCCCGTCCCTCTTCGTCTCGTCGGTGTCAGCGCGGCAAGGGGGCAGGTCGCGGCCACGCGCACACGCGCGACACAGGCCACGCCCACCACCCCGATGCCGATGCCTGCCACGAGGCCGGCCGTCGCGCTCCAGCACATCACGCCTCCCCGGCTGCCGCGTCGGCCGCTCGGTGCCCGGCGTCCCCGTCCCCGTCCCCGGCCTGTGCGAGGTGCCGGACGAGGGCTCGGGCGACCTGTCGAACGGCGGGCGCCGCCCAGCGCCGGCGGTGCCGGGCCAGCCGTACGGGTACGTCGGCGAGGGGCGGGCCGTCGAGGACGATCCGGCGCAGCCGTCCGTCGCTCAGGTGCTCGGCGACGGTCGTCGCCGGCAGCAGGGTCAGGCCCAGGCCCGCCGCGGCGCAGGAGCGGGCCGCGTCCACGCTGCCGAAGCGGGTGACTCGCGGGCCCGCGCCGGGCGCGGCGCGCAGCCGCCGTTCGAAGGCGTCGCTGTACGCGCAGCCCTCCTCCAGGAGGAAGAAGTGCTCGGCCGCCAGATCACCCCAGGCCGCCGGGCGGTCACGGCCGGCCAGCGGGTGGCCGGGGGAGGCGACGAGGGTGAGGGCCTCGCGGGCGACCGGCTCGGTGGCGATCTCGGGGGACGCGGCGTCCTCGGCCATCAGCAGCGCCAGGTCGAGGTGCCCGGAGCGCAGCCCTTGTACGCACTCCTCGGTGCCGGCCGCGCGCAGGTCGACGTCCACGTCGGGGTGTTCGGTGCGCAGGGCGGCGATCACGGCCGGCAGCCGGGTGGCGCACAGCGATTCGGGCGTGCCGACCACCACCCGACCCGCGACGGGGCCGTCCTCGCCGGCCGCGGAGCGGAGCCGTGCCACGGCGTCGAGCACCTCCTCGGCCTCAGCGAGGAGCCGTCGGCCGGCGTCGGTGAGCGGGGCACCGGTGGGCAGCCGGTCGAACAACGGCACGCCGAGGTCGCGTTCGAGGGTGCGGATGTGCACCGTGACCGTGGACTGCGCGAGGTGGAGTTCGGCCGCGGCGGCCGTGAAGCTGCCGGTGCGGGCGAGCGTGGTGAAGGTCGTCAGCAGTCGCGTGTCCACCCGCGCAGCCTATGCGGAATGTCGATGGCATGCATCACGATCCATCGTTGGACGCGATGGCGACAGGGGTGCCAGGGTTTCCCCATGACCGACGACACGACCGCCGCCACCGACACCGCGACCACCGACACCGCGGCCACCGCCCCGGCCCACGGCGGCTCCGGCGCGGCCCCCGAGATCCTGCGCTACTCCGCGTTCACCCGCACCCCCGAGGGCGGCAACCCCGCCGGGGTCGTGCTCGACGCCTCCGGGCTGGACGCGGCGGCCATGCTCGCCGTCGCCGCCGAGGTGGGCTACTCGGAGACCGCCTTCGTCACCGCCGCCGATCCGGACGCCCGGCGCTTCACGGTGCGCTACTTCAGCCCGCTGGCGGAGGTCGCCTTCTGCGGGCACGCGACGGTGGCCCTGGCCGTCGCCCTCGCCGATCGGCTGGGCCCCGGCGACCTCACCCTGGACACCCCGGCTGGTGTCATCGCGGTGACGACCGCCACCGACGGCGCGGGGGCGGTGCGGGCGACGCTCACCAGTGTGCCGACCCGGTCCCGTCAGGCGCTCGCCGACGAGTTGGAGGACACCCTCGCGGCACTCGGCTGGAGCGCGTCGGACCTCGACCCCGCGCTGCCGCCGCACGTCGCCTTCGGCGGCAACGACCACCTGGTGCTGGCCGCGGCCTCCCGGGAGCGGCTGGCCGCGCTCGACTACGACTTCGACGCGCTCGCCGACGTCATGCGCCGGTACGGCTGGACCACCGTCGACCTGGTGTGGCGGGAGTCGCCGCGCCGCTTCCACGCCCGCAACCCGTTCCCCGTCGGCGGTGTCGTGGAGGACCCGGCGACGGGCGCGGCGGCGGCCGCGTTCGGCGGCTACCTCCGCGCCCTGGGGCTGGTCACCGAGCCTGCGGACATCGCGGTGCGGCAGGGCGAGGACATGGGTCGCCCGAGCGACCTCGTCATCGGCGTGACGCCCGAGGACGCCCGGGTCCGGGTCACCGGCACGGCCGTGCTCCTTCCCCGCTGACGGCCCGCCGGCGGTGCGTCATGCCGGGTCGGCCACCTCGATGGCTGCCGGGGCCAGTTGGTAGTGCGCCCTCGTGGAGCCGCCACTACCGCCCGGCTGGTTGTAGGCCCGCCGCGCACGACTCGCTGTGCCGTTGCGTCGAGGAGGAGGATGCCGGCTCCCCGGAGTCCGGGACGTGAACGAGCCGGTGGGGCGGGAGCCGTTCGCCCCACCCCACCGGCTGCTCGGGACTCACGGCCCCGGGGGAATTACCGCGTCACTCCCAAGAGTTCTGGTTCGTGGAGACCAACTGGCCTGGAATCACCTGGCCCTTGGTACGGAGCTCGGTGTACGCCCAGTACTCGACGTCAGGCTTCAGCGGAGCGTCCGGCCGCAGTTTGTACGGCGGTGTCGTGCAGCGCTCCACTGCGGTCGGCAGTTCCAGCGTCGCCGGCTCGTAGTGGCCGTTCCGGCTGAGGACGACGTGGCCGAGCCGGTAGTCGACGACCGGGCCACCGGAGTCCTGGGCGAAGACATACGCCGTGTACGTGCCCGCTTCCGGCATGAAGACCCAGGCCCGCTCGGAGCTGCTCCAGCTGGCGGCGCTCCGGTAGACCAGCTTGTCGCCCTTGTACAGCCAGAGGTCGAGGTTGGTGTCCGGGTCGTCGGTCGAGGTGTCCACGACGATCCCGGCGCTGCCCGCCGGCACCTTGAAGGAGTGCGCCTGCACCCCGAGGCCCTTCCGGTCGAAGACCCCGCCGCTGACCCCCGTCCGCATCGAGTACGACCGCCGCTGCACGGGGGTGTAGCCGGTCGACCGGCCGGAGACCGGGCCGGTGAAGCCCGGCTCGAACATGCCGTAGACGCCGTCGGCGAGCCGGCCGAACTCTTCCAGGTTGTCGTCGTACGACCGGGGCGAGATGCCCCACGGCCGCGCGGCGACCGGAATCCGTACCTGGTGGGCGGTGCCGCGCCAGGTGATCGCGCCGGTGACGTAGCGGTCCCACGGTGCGCTGCCGCGCCGCAGGGTGATGGTGACCGAGGCGGTCTCGCCCGGTGCCACCGTCACCGTTGCCGGTGCGACGCTCACCCGCATGCCCTCCAGCCCGCTCGTCGAGGCGTGGTACGTCTCCCGCTTGCTGCCGACGTTGGTCAGCTTGCGGGTCAACACCAACGGCTTGGTGCCGTCGTAGTCGCGCAGCCCGATCGACGGCAGGTTCAGCTCGCGGCCGTCGGGGTGAGCCGCTTCACTGAAGGCGGTCAGGCTCTTGGCGTCCGGCTCGATGACCAGCCCCGGATCGGCGGCCCGCTTCAGCGACGGCAGCCCGCTGCCCTGGGCCAGCGGGCCGGCGTCGCCCACCGTGCCGGCTGTGGTGTGCAACGCCGAGGCGACCGCGCCGGGCGACCAGTCGGGATGCTCGGCCCGCAGGATCGCGGCCTCACCGGCCACGTGCGGGGCCGCCATCGAGGTCCCCGAGTACGCGTCGTACTGCCGGCCGAAGTTTCCCGGCGGGGAGACGGCCGCGATGATGTCGCTGCCGGGGGCGACCAGGTCGGGCTTCATGAGCCCGGGGTGCGTCTTGTCCGGCCCTGTCGCGGAGTAGTCCGCGATGGTCGGCGCACCTGGGGCACCGGAGCCGTGGCTGCTCGAAGTGAGCCGTGCGGTGCCGTCGGCCGGGTGCCTCATCAGGTAGTTGAAGATCTTGCCGGCCTGTTCCCTGGTGTTCAGATAGAGCACCGGGAAGTCGTAGATGCTGTTGACCCGGAAGTTGCCGTTGGGGTCGAAGAGGACCATTGCCGCCGCGCCCTTGGCTTTGAGCTCCTCCACCGCGCCGTACGGGCTGTCCAGGGCGCAGGCGACCACCTTGCCCTTCACCTTCGCCGGGTCCAGACTGCCGGGCTCGCAGTACGCCGACCCCTCCTCCAGCGTGCCGGCCTGCTCACCGAAGACCAGCGGCAGGGACCGGCCACCGGGGAGCACGTCCAGCGACGCGCCGGTGATCGAGGTGCCGTCGCCGAGCCGGACGGTTCCCTCGTTCACGTGGGTCACCGCCGCGCCGACCGTGGTGACCCACGGCTGGGTGTTGCTGACCGCGCCGCTGAAGCCGCTGTTGCCGGCCGCGGCCGTGACGAAGACTCCGGCCAGCGTGGCGTTGAGGAACGCCTTGCCGATCGGCGTGTTGGGCTCGCTGTCCCCCAACTGCGTTCCGATCGAGTAGTTGAGCACCTGTACGCCGTCGGCGACCGCCGCGTCGATGCCCGCGATGATGTCGGCGTCGTATCCCGAGCCGCCCCAGAGGACCTTGTAGACGGCGATCTGCGCGTCCGGGGCCACACCGGAGATCGACCCGAAGTTCCGCCCCGAGATGGTGACGTTGTCGACGGGCAGGCCGGCCGCGGTGGACGCCGTGTGCGTACCGTGCCCGACCATGTCCCGGGGCGAGAGCACCTCACCCTCGGGCAGCGTGCCGCCCGACGCCGCGAGCAGCGTGTCGGCGAAGTACCGGGCACCGACGATCTTGCCGTTGCAGTGCTGGGCAGCGAATGTGTAGCCGGTCTGGCAGGTGCCGTGCCAGCCCGCGGGGGCCGTCGGCATCCGCTTGGCGAACGACGGGCTTTCCGGCCAGATCCCGGTGTCCAGGACGCCGATCACGACCCCGGCGCCGGTGCTTCCGCCCGGTTTCCGCGCGGCGGACTTCCGCGCGCTGGCCGCCGGCGAGCCGGTTGCCCGGGCGCCGGTGCCCGATGCCCCCGTCCCGGCTGTGCCGGCTGTGCCCGTTGCCGAGCCGGTCGTCGGCTGCGGCGTGGTGTCACCAAGGGACGCCTCGCTGGTACCGACCACATGGGACCTGGTGACCGAACGGACCCGCTTGTCCGCCTTCAGCTCCTCGACCTGAGCGGCAGTCAGCGTGGCGGAGAATCCGTTGAAGGCCGTGGTGTAGACCTCGTTGACCGTGACGCCGGCCGCCTCGGCCACGGCCGTCCGCTGGGTACCCAGGTGCTTCCGGTACGCCTTCGCCGCCCCCGACTGCGGTTCCAACTGCTCACCCGGCGCCGGACGGGTCCGGGCCAGCCCCGAGAGCCGGCCCGTGTACGTCGCCACCGGTTCCTCGGCGAGTTCCACGATGTACGGAGTGCGACCGGAGGGCACTTGCTGGCGTTTCGCATCGGGCTCACCGGTCTGGTGCGGTCTGAACCGGCCGGCGCCCCCGGTCAGGTCGACCCGGTCTCCTCCGGGTCGCAGTCCAGAGCTGACACCGCTGCCCACCGAGCTGTCCGGCTCGGCGCGTGCCGCCGTTGCCGTACCCCCGGTGGCGACCGTGCCGCCGCCGGCCAGGACGAGGGCCAGCAGGGGTATGACCAGCCTCCGTCGCCGGGTTCGTGTGCTCGTAGCCACGAGACTCCTTCCAGCAGCTCCCCGATGGGAGCGATCCCATGAACGTCGACGCTCCCTCCCGGGACGTGAGGGGGGAGCGTCACTACCTAACTGGACGTCAGTTATCGATGCGTTACAGGTTGTTTCGGATGCTCATGTGGCGACAGCGGTCGTACTCCTGCGGGAAGAGGGGGATCCCGTGATCGAGGGCGCTCCGGCTCCCGCGATCGCACGGACCAGACGCACGCCGCGGGGGCAGCGACGCCCTTGACGTCCGCCGGCAGGCGCCGCGCCTCGTGGAACCGGTCGCGCGCCCTACCGGGCGGACGAGCCGGTCGTGGCCGCGGGGCCGCCCGAGAAGTCCAGACTCCAGCGCTGGAGATGACCCGGGTCCAGGTCGTAGAAGCCCGGGGTGCCGTCGGTCACGCGCAGCTTCCAGGTGCCGACCGTGCTGACCGCCGAGGCGTCGACCGTGTAGGTCTCGTGCAGCTCGGGCGTGAGCACCCAGGGTCCCCAGGGTTTGACGTGGATGACGGTGCCGTCGGGTGCGATCAGATCGATCACCATGGCGTTGCTGAACCCGTGGTCGAGATCGACCCTGACTTTGAGGTCACTCGGTGCGTTGCCCGGCTTCCCCCGGACGATCAGCGGGGACTCGACGGTGCCCCACTTGGGGATCACGTATGTGGTGGGGTTCACGAAGAAGTGTCCGCCGGACTCCAGAGCGGTCCAGGTGAACGAGAGGTTCCGGGTGTCCCCGGCCGCGTCCGTGATGACGATGGCCGACCTGTAGTCGCCGGCCTTGTCGGGCGTACCGGTGATGAGACCGGTGGCGTGGTCGATCGACAACCCCCGGGGCAGCGACTTGGCCGAGTAGGTCAGCTTGCCGGGACGGCTGCTGGACGCCGTGATCCGGCGGCTGACGGGCTGGCCGACCGCCACCGGCTCGGTCGGCGGCGGCTCGACGGCGATGTGGTGGACGAAGCCCGTCCCCACGTTGACGGCCGCCCAGGCGTTGGCGATGGCCTCGTAGGCGTCGCTGCCCGAACCGTAGAGGTCGGCGGCGGCCTGGAGCGTCGCGGTGCGAGCACCGGCGTAGTCGGTGGTGCTGGTCATGTAGACGGTGAGCGCGCGGTACACCACGTCCGCGGCGTCGGCCAGCCCGATGCCCGCCACCGGCAGCCCGTCATAAGTGGGGCTGTCGTAGGTCACCCCGTTGATGGTCTTCTTCCCGCTGCCCTCGGCGAGCAGGTAGAAGAAGTGGTCTCCCACCCCGGCCGCCATGTGCGGTTCGTCCGACTTCGCCTGAGGTGTCCAGTAGTCCAGGGGCGCGTAGCCGACGGCACTGATGCCGGCCTTGGAGGGGAGGTCCATGTACCGGATGGGCTTGCCGTCCCCGTGCAGATCGTCCAGCTCGGCCATCGTGTAGTCGGGCACGTCGTTCGGGTTGTCGGCGTAGAACTCCACGGCGGCGGCCATCATGTCGCTGATCGCCTCGTTGAGCGCCGGTGATTCGCCGTAGTCGCCCAGTCCGGCCGTGGAGGAGGTCACTCCGTGCGTCATCTCGTGTGCGGCTATGTCCAGGGACGTCACGGGATGGTGCCCGTCCGCGCCGTCGCCGTAGCTCATGCAGAAGCAGCCGTCCTGCCAGTTGGCGTTGGCGAGGGGGACTCCTGGCTGCTGCTCGTAGTGGACTCGGGAGGAGCTGCCGCGGCCGTCGTCGGCTATGCCGTTGCGGCCGAAGCGGTCGAGGTAGAAGTCCCACGTCGTCCGTGCGCCGTACGCCGCGTCCACCGCCGCGGTCTGGGGGTTCGCCGCCGTTCCGTCGCCCCACACGTCGACATCGCTGGTGAACAGGACACCGTTGGACGTGACACTTGAGTCGAGCGTCCGGTGGCCACCGCGCTGGGGGTCGATCAGGGCGTACGTGCCGTCGTCCTGGCGGGTGGAGCCGATCGTGACCTGCCCGCTGTAGAGGCTGTTGCCCTGGGCGGACTCCACGTGTTCGGCGTTCCCCAGGACGTCCTCGCTCACGGCGTCCGTCACGACGTGGCGCTCGCTGGGGGAGCCGTCCCGCTGCACGCCGGTGACGACCGTCTCCCAAGCCAGTTTCGGCTCGTCACCCATCATCCAGACGACCTTGCGCGGGGCCGTGCGCGTGGCCGCCTTGCGGGTGCCCTTCGCCACAGCCTTCCCCAGGGCCGCCTTCTTCGCCGTGGCGGCCGGGACCTTGGCCGTGGTCGTCGGCAGGGCCGGCTTCATCTTGGAGGCGTAGGTGACGGAGCGGGCTCCTTGCCGCTGGTGGACGACCAGGTCGCCACCGATGACGGGCAGTCCGGCATAGGTGCGCTCGTAGCGGGTGTGAACCGTGCCGTCGGCGTCCTGGATCACGTCCTTCGGGATCAGTTTCTCCTGACGGCCGAGACCCAGGGAACGGGCAGTGCCCGGCGCCGCCTTGACCGCCTGGTCGAGCAGCCGCCGACGCTGCCCGGACGACAGCCGGACGTTCCCGGACCCCGGCCCGGCCGCCGTCTTGACCTGTCGGAGCGCTCCCATGGTGCTGACGCCTTCGTGGGCGTCGGACATGGAGGCGGCGCCGGCCGAGCCGGGCAGCGCGGAGAAGGCGAGTGCCGCGGCCGTGATCACCACGGTCGCGGCCAGGCGCCCTCGGGACCTGCGCGCACCCTGCGGGGACGCGGCCCTGTTGCGGGAGTGATTCAACCCAAGAGTCCTTCCGTTCGGCCGTCTGCCGGTGCGGACGGCCGCTGTCACGAGGAGGCCGGAGGCCACGGCCTCGGTGACGGGACGTCAGACGTGTGACACACCAGCGGTCCACTTTCACAACTGCACATCCCGAGGAACGTGCACCGAGGGCCACCCCACGGCCAACGCCGCCTCACCGCAGCGAAGATGCCAATGCATGCGGAAGCGGCGCTAGGGTGTCGAGGTGGCTGGTTAGCGCCAGACGGCATCGATCGGCCAGCAACTGGCGGAGCCGAAACAGAACATGACGTCGTCGGAAACCGAGAGCGTGTACACGGCTCGGACCGAGCTGCCGCGCCATCGTGGCGTCGAAACGTATGGGCCGAGTCCGCGGTAGCGCTGGCGTGGCACTTACGTGTCGGCGCGCTGGAGCGCACGGGCCGAGCCCTCGGCGGCCCGCTCGTGGCACCAACGCGTCGGCGCGCCCGTGCCGCCGAACGGCCGCGGAGCGGCACGTCCAGTCCGCACTCCTGGTCCTGGGCCGAGGCCCGGTGTCCCGCCGACCGCCGATCATGGCCGGCATGGCGGAACCAGCGGCGAGAACGGAACAAGACACCGCCAGTCTCCGTTCAGGTCGGGCCGCGGGACTGGCGCCCGTGCGCACACATGCGACAAGGACGGCGGCCCTACGGTCGACGGCCGGACCACGGAGGGGAAATCGGACCGAGCTGCCGCGCCATCGTGGCGTCGAAACGTATGGGCCGAGTCCGCGGTAGCGCTGGCGTGGCACTTACGTGTCGGCGCGCTGGAGCGTACGGGCCGAGCCCTCGGCGGCCCGCTCGTGGCACCAACGCGTCGGCGCGCCCGTGTCGCCGAACGGCCGCGGAGCGGCACGTCCAGTCCGCGCTCCTGGTCCTGGGCCGAGGCCCGGTGTCCCGCCGACCGCCGATCATGGCCGGCATGGCGGAACCAGCGGCGAGAACGGAACAAGACACCGCCAGTCTCCGTTCAGCACAGCGGTCGGGCCGCGGGACTGGCGCCCGTGCGCACACATGCGACAAGGACGGCGGCCCTACGGTCGACGGCCGGACCACGGAGGGGAAAATGGAACTTGACGTCGTCGGACTCGGCGATGAAGCACAGCGTGTCTACACGGCGCTGATCGGTCTGCCCCACAGCACCGCCTCCGAGGTGGCACGCGCATCCGGGACGAGTACGAGCGCGGCGGGACGGCTGCTGTCCATCCTGGTGAAAGCGGGTCTCGCGACCAGATCGGCCGGCCGCCCCCCACGCTTCGCCGCCACCGCCCCCGACATCGCGGTCACCGAACTGATCAAGGAACGCGAACGGCAGCTCGACACGGCTCGCGCGTTGGTGCGCCAACTGGCCGACAGACACCGCGAGGCGCAACGGATCGCCGACCCGGACGTCGCCGTAGAAGTGCTCCGTGGCCGTGACGACATCAGCGCCGCCGTCCGCAGGCTCACCGCCGGCGCCCGCCGTCAGATCCGCACCTTCGACCGGCCGCCCTACGTGGACCGCCCCGGCAGCAATCTGGACGACCAGCGCCGCAGACAGCGCTCGGGCGTCATCCACCGCGTACTGTACGACCGGGACGCGGTCGCCTGGCCGGGCCGCCTCCGGGACGACATCCTGCCGAGCATACGCACCGGCGAACAGGCCCGCGTACGACCGCATTGCCGATCAAACTCGTGATCGCCGACGACGCGCAGGCGGTCATCCCCTTCAGCCTCGCCCCGGGCGGACACCTCGTCACGTACCTGATCAACCGCTCACCGATGCTGACCGCGTTGGAAGCACTCTTCGAAGCGGAGTGGGACCGCGGATCGCCCCTCCAGGCCCCCGCGCCGCCCACGGTCCCACCCGCCACCTCCGGCCAGCCCGACCACCTCGCCCTCGTCAAGCTGCTCGCCACAGGCTGCTCGGACGCGGCGATCGCCCGCGCCCAGGGCTGGAGTCAGCGCACCACCCAGCGCCGCATCCGCCATCTGATGACCGAACTGGGCGCCAGCACCCGCTTCCAGGCCGCGGTCCAGGCCGTTCGCCGGGGGTGGCTGGAGGAACCTTCGGAGCCCACCCAGCCCAGAAACGCGGGTGAAGGGGGGATGAACGTCGGAGGCGAATGACGATCTCGGGCAACAGATCAACGACGAGCGACTCGTCCCGGAGTGCCGTAAGAGGTGCGCTCCGGGAGTGCAGGCAGACGCGGCAGAGCTGTGCGAAGAGCCGGCATTCGAAAGGCGTCGGAGAGGTTCCGTCGCGGAGCGTCGCGAAGAGGACATCGGCTCGCCGTCCGACGAGGCAGGGCAGGACCGGGGTGTGATGCTTGCCCTGGGCGATCTTCTTGTCGCAGGAGGGCCGGGATGCCGGGTCGGCCAGGGCGGCGAGCGCGGAGCGGAAGAAGGCTCCTTCGGGCGAGACCCGCGTAGGCAGCGAGGTGGCCGGCGATCGGAATGGTGCTGCCGTCGCCGACCTCGATCAGGATGCGGGCTCGGTCCTGACGCCGGCTGCCGGCATCGACGTCAGGACCTTTGAGAGACGTGAGCCTCTATGCCTCACTACGTAGGAACACGGTGCTAGGTGCGGGTCCAGCGCTGGTTGCTGCCGTTGGAGCAGGAGTAGAGCTGGATCAGGGTGCCGTTGGCGGTGCCGCTCCCGACGGCGTCGAGGCAGAGGCCGGACTGGACGCCGACGATGGATCCGTCGGAGTTGAGGCGCCATTTCTGGTTGTCGCCGCCCCAGCAGCTGTAGATCTGGACTTTGGCGCCGTTGCCCGTGCCGGCGGCGTCCAGGCATTTGTTGCCGTAGACCCTCAACTCGCCGGCGTCGGTGTACGCCCACTGCTGGTTGGTGCCGCTGTGGCAGTCCCACAGCTGGAGCTGGGTGCCGTCGGTGGTGCTGGAGCTGGGCACGTCCAGGCAACGGCCCGAACCGACGCCCTTGATCTGTCCGGAACCCGCCGGGGGCGGCGTGGTGGTGCCGCCGTTGAGTGCGTTGAGGACGGCCGTGTAGGCGGGCTTCTTGCTGCCGTCGCCGTTGAACAGCAGCGGCGTGTCCCCCGATCGCCAGGAGTCGGTGTCGCGCACGCCCCAGACGGTGATGCCGAGGCAGCGCGAGACGGCCAGGCAGTCATTGGTCACGTTGGCGTAGGTCGTCGACGAGGCGCCCTGGATGTCGAGCTCGGTGATGGCCACGTCGACGCCGAGGGCGGCGAAGTTCTGCAGGGTGGTGCGGAAGTTGCTGTTGTAGGGGCTGCCGCTGTTGAAGTGCGACTGGAAGCCGACGCAGTCGATCGGCACACCGCGCTGCTTGAAGTCGCGGACCATGTTGTACACGCCCTGGGTCTTGGCCCAGGTCCAGTTCTCGATGTTGTAGTCGTTGTAGCAGAGCTTGGCCGCCGGGTCGGCGGCGCGCGCGGTGCGGAAGGCGACCTCGATCCAGTCGTTGCCCGTGCGCTGCAGGTTGGAGTCGCGCCGGCCGCCCGAACCGTCGTCGGCGAAGGCCTCGTTCACGACGTCCCACTGGGCGATCTTGCCCTTGTAGTGGCCCATCACGCCGTTGATGTGGTCGATCATCGCCTGGCGCAGTGTGCTGCCGCTGAGGCTCTGCATCCAGCCGGGCTGCTGGGAGTGCCAGGCCAGGGTGTGACCGCGCACCTGCTTGCCGTTCTGCACCGCCCAGTTGTAGACGCGGTCACCGGCGGTGAAGTTGAACTGGCCCCGCTGCGGTTCGGTGGCGTCGATCTTCATCTCGTTCTCGGCCGTCACCATGTTGAACTCACGGCCCGCGATCGTCGTGTACGTCGAGTCGCCCAGCCTGCCCGAGGCGATCGCGGTGCCGAAGTAGCGCCCGCTCTGTGCCGCCGCGGCGCCGAGCGTGCTCTCGGCGGCGTGTGCGGTCGGCGGCGTGACCAGTGCGGTGACCGCACCGAGGACGCCGACGACCAGCGCCAGCAGCAGGCCGCGGATCTTCCGGCGGACAACGGGTCTGGGAAGGGCGTAAGAGCCCATGACTGTGCCTCCGAGGTAGGAATCACGGATGGACTGAAGTGCGGGGGATCGCCGCGTCCGCTCCCGTGCGGCAGGCGGACGGGGCGGCCCGGAGCCCGGGCGGCGCAGAAGTCGACGGCGGCGTCTCGACACAGGCATGGGGTACTCCATCGCGGCTCAGCCGGGGGGTCGTCACCCTGCGTCGCGTATCTCTCCGACTGTGCGAAGAGCCAGGATGCGCTGGTGCGAACCTCACCGGAACGAAACGAGGTGGCGCAGGTGCTGTGGAGCGCGGATCTGATCGTCGGCTGGTCCTGGATCCGCCGGAAGTGCCGGCTGGTGGCCGTGCAGAGCACGGATCGCCCAGGCCGACATGGCTCGGAATTCCGAACCAAGGACCGTTTCCCAAACGCGATGATCGAGGTGGCGACCCTGGGTCGTCAATACTCCTCACAGGAGGAATTTCCGATCGGCTTACGAAACTTTCGGAACCGGGGGCAGCCGGACGGTGAATCACCGCAGACAGGATGGATCAGGCGTCGGTACCGTCCGCACATCGCTGCCGTCCGAGTCAAGTGCCGTTCGAGCCGACCCGTCCAAGGCTCTGACGTGTGCGGTGCGGCGCATGCCATTACGAAGGATTTCGACATAGGTAGCGATACATGCGAGAGGTGTTGACGTCGTTCACCGATTCTCTATCATTCGGGTTGCTCGACCCTTCGACTCTTGTTCGAAATGACGAACGTGTCGAGTCGCTCTATCGCACGACCGGGTAATTCCGGGTGGCGCCGCCTGAAGTCGAGCCGCAAGGAGCCGTAGCGCATGCGAATGTCATGGCCCCGCCAATTACTACGTAGCGCCGTCTTCGGCCATGCCGGCCGGACGCTCGGCGGCACGGTCCGCGTCCCACGAGCGGTCCGCCGTGGTGCTCGCGGACGGCCGCACACCACACCACACCGACAGTCCGGCCGGCCTGTGACGAGGCCGGCCGACACCGCCTACTCAAGGTTGAGGAAGTAATCCATGCCCAGAGGAAGTTTCAGCCGCAGGCATCCGTCTGCGGTGCTCGCCGCCGTGGTCGCGGCTCTGGCCGCGCTGGCGGCGATGCTCGTCGCCTCCCCGGCTCAGGCGGCTTCCAGCGGCGCCTTGCGAGGCGTCGGTTCCGGCAGGTGTCTCGACGTGCCGGGCGCCGGCCAGACCGACGGCACGTACCTGCAGATTTACGACTGCTGGAGCGGGACCAACCAGCAGTGGACGTTGACGGACAGCAACCAGCTCACCGTCTACGGCAACAAGTGCCTGGACGTTCCCGGCCACGCCACCGCGGCCGGTACCCGGGTGCAGATCTGGACCTGTTCCGGCGGGGCGAACCAGCAGTGGCGGGTGAACTCCGACGGCACGGTCGTCGGCGTTGAGTCCGGGCTGTGCCTGGAGGCCGCGGGCGCCGGTACGGCCAACGGGACAGCGGTGCAGATCTGGACGTGCAACGGCGGCAGCAACCAGAAGTGGACCGGCCTGTCCGGGACCTCGACCCCGCCGGACGGCACGTGTGCTCTTCCGTCGACGTACCGATGGACGTCGACGGGTGTGCTGGCGCAGCCGGCGAACGGGTGGACCGCGGTGAAGGACTTCACCACGGTGACGTACAACGGCAAGCACCTGGTCTACGCGTCGAACGTCTCGGGGTCCTCCTACGGCTCGATGATGTTCGGTCCCTTCACGAACTGGTCGGACATGGCGTCGACCGGCCAGACCGGCATGAGCCAGGCCGCGGTGGCGCCCACGCTGTTCTACTTCGCGCCCAAGAACATCTGGGTGCTGGCGTACCAGTGGGGTGCCTGGCCCTTCATCTACCGCACGTCGAGCGACCCCACCAACCCCAACGGCTGGTCCGCTCCGCAGCCGCTGTTCACCGGGAGCATCTCCGGCTCCGACACCGGCCCGATCGACCAGACCCTGATCGCCGACGGCCAGAACATGTACCTGTTCTTCGCCGGTGACAACGGCAAGATCTACCGGGCGAGCATGCCGATCGGGAACTTCCCGGGCAACTTCGGCTCGTCGTACACGACCGTCATGAGCGACACGAAGGCCAACCTCTTCGAGGCGCCGCAGGTCTACAAGGTGCAGGGCCAGAACCAGTACCTCATGATCGTCGAGGCGATGGGTGCGAACGGCCGCTACTTCCGCTCCTTCACCGCCTCCAGTCTGAGCGGCTCGTGGACCCCCCAGGCCGCCACCGAGAGCAACCCCTTCGCGGGCAAGGCCAACAGCGGCGCCACCTGGACCAACGACATCAGCCACGGTGACCTGGTCCGCAACAACCCCGACCAGACCATGACCATCGACCCCTGCAACCTGCAGTTCCTCTACCAGGGCAAGTCCCCCAACGCGAGCGGCGACTACAACCAGCTGCCGTGGCGGCCGGGCGTCCTCACCCTGCAGCGCTGACCCGGCCCGCCCAACCCGTCGGCGACCGGCCCCACCCTGATGGGGCCGGCCGCCGCCTTCCGCCACAACCACCCGGCGCCACTTCGGCGATCACCGGAGCGCGCCATGAAGCAGACGGGCAGCGGGCCGTCCACGCCGCCGTCCAACGGCGCCTGGAACAGATGCGGGCCCGCACCGCCCCGAACGTGCCACCCCTCCTGACGCCCGCCTCACGCCTCCCCGCCCGGCCGCACGGCCGGCAACGTCCGGCCCGCTGAGAGGGGCAGCGCGACTCAGTAGATGGTGACGGACACCCCGCACAGGCCGCGAGACTGTGCCGCGGCCTGCCGCCACATCCGCAGCGGACCGTCCAGGACGCTCTCCTCATCGTCGCCGTAGGCCAGCCAGTCCTGGTCCTCGGCCTGCGCACGTTCGTGCGCCGTGAAGCGAAGTGCCTGCTCGACGGCGGGAAGTGTCCGGCGCACCTGGGCGGAGGTGAGGAGGAAGTTGCCGCACCAGCCAGGCAGGAGGACGGCTCGGTCGGGGCCTATGGCGTGGAAGAGGACTCTCAGCGCGTACTCCTTGCTCTGGACGGAAAGGAAGATGTCTTCCGCGTCGGCGATCCGGTCCCACACACCGTTGAGCAGGGAGAAGTCCTCGGGCGGCAGGCCGTCGTACAGCTTCTGCACGTGCTCCCCGGAGGTGGTCAGCTCAAGGAAGGACTCCAGCGCGTCCGCCTGGCTTCGGCTGAACTGACCGAAGGGCTTCCACCAGGTCCTGAAGTCCGGCAGAGGTTCGCGGCGCCAGCGTTCCCAGCGTTCGCGTGCGAGCGGCTCGTCCCGCTCCGCGGCGATCAGCGGGAGCAGCCGCGGAGCCAGAGCGCTGATGAAGTCGTCGTCGTGGGCGCTGATGGACCAGGCCGAGGTGATACCCATGGTGAGGACCGTACGAGGCGCCACTGACAAGCTCGTTCTCAGCGGCCCGGGGGCTGACCGACTGCCGCACTCCTCTGGCGGCGACTTCGGCCTGCGCACGCTCGCCCGTGCTGCTGTCTGCCGAGAACGGCCCGCAGCGCCAGGGATGGGGCTTGTTGCGTGACGCCGGCAAATCGGGGACGTGGGACCGTGAGGACATAGGTTGACGGCATGGTCGAGGGGGCGAACTCAGCGGCGCAGACCATGCCGCGGGAGCAGCAGAGGAAGGGGCGGCAGGCCGCCCGGCGGAAGAAGGACAAGGGCCCGATGGCGGACGCGCTTACGAGCAGCGTCTGGTCACGCTCGTGGTCTGTGTACTGGGCGTGGGGACGGCACTGGCGGTGTGGGCGGCTCCGCAGATCGTGGGTCTGTACATGCGGGACACCCCGGACAGTCACAGGGCCTTCGAGCTGACGGTGACGTTCGCGCGCTTCCTGTTGCCGCAGATCTTCTTCTACGGGTTGTTCAGCATCGGGGCAGGTGCTGAACGCCCGCGAGAAGTTCGGCGCGATGATGTGGACCCCGGTACTGAACAACGTCGTGCTGGTCGCCATGTTCGCCGCCTACCTGGGGCTGATGACGGTTCCCGACCGGGTGGAGGACATCACCGCCGACCAGGTGAAGTTGTTGGGGATCGGGACGACGGCAGGCATCGCCCTGCAGGCATTGACGCTGATCCCGTTCGCGCGGGCATCCGGTTTCCGTTTCCGCCCGCGGTTCGACTGGCGAGGAACCGGCCTGGGCAAGAGCATCCACGCGGCAAAGTGGACGCTGCTGTCCGTCCTGGCCAACCAGGTCGTCCTGACAGTGGTCACGAACTACGCCAATGCCGCCGACCAGGAGCTGCCGCAAGCCGGCGCTGGCTACTCGGCCTACACGTACGCGCAGACCATCTGGATGCTGCCACAGTCGATCGTGACGGTGTCCCTGGTGACGGCCTCGCTGCCGCGTATGAGCCGGGCCGTCGCTGAGGGGCGTATCCCAGATCTACGCGCGGACCTGTCCCGGGTGCTGCGGATCAGCGGCGTGGTCATCGTGCCCGCCGCGTTCCTCTTCCTCGCTCTGGGGCCGCAGATCTCATCGCTGCTGTTCGCCCACGGGGCGGCGGACGCCGCCTCAGCCCGCCCGCTGGGGTACCTGCTGCAGGCGTTCGGACTCGGACTCATCCCGTTCTCCGCCCAGTACCTGCTGTTGCGCGGCTTCTACGCGTTCGAGGACACCCGCACACCGTCCTTCATGGCGGCCTGGATCGCGGGCGTGAACATCGCCCTGGCCACCGCCTGTCATGTGCTCCTGCCCGCCCGCTGGGCGGTCGTCGGCATGGCCGGGGCCTTCACCCTCTCCTATGTGGCCGGTCTCGCACTCACCGCGCATCGGCTGCGCAGGAGACTTGGGAGCCGTATCGACGACGGCGGCCTGCGCCGCACCTACGTGAAACTGTTCTGCGCCGCGGGCCCGGCTGCAGGGCTGGGGTGGTTCACAGCGCGTGCGTGCGCGGACCTGGGAGGTGGAACGTGGCCTACGGCCATCGCACTGGTTGCCGGGGCGCTCGCAACAGCCATGGGATATCTCCTTCTCGCCCGGCTGATGAAGGTCAGCGAGTTGCGTCGCCTGCCCGGGATGCGTTGAGTCCGAATGGACGAGGCTGTGGACAGTCCTGCGCGCGGTTGGCGATGTAGTCCGTCCAGTCGCGCTTGGCCAGGGTGGCCCACCGGCACGCGTTGCTCACGCTGGTACCCCTGACTTCAGCAAGGATTGACGCAGGAACGTTGGCGGCCAAGACCAGGCGGGCGGCGTTGCGACCGGCAAGTCCCTTGAGGTTGTGATTGCGGAGCTGAATGACGATCGACTGCAGGCTCAGCGGACGAGCCGGGTTGTGGCTCGGGAAGAGCCATGGGGTTGTGCTGGCGGAGCGGTTGTTCTGCCAGGCCGCTTCGGCTTGCTCCAGGCGTTGCCGGACCAGGGCCGAGATGCGGGGCGGCAGCTCCACATGGTGGTCGTTCAGGTGCAGGCGCTCGGTGTCGGCGGGGCGCAGTGGGTGGTGCGTTCAGCCAGGCGGCCTGTCCCGGCCGCGCTGGCGGCCGGCTCGCTTGAGCGCGGCGTGGATCTGGGTGCGGGTCAGCCGCGCTGCCCGTGCCGGAGTCGGGGCGGTCTTGAGGAGTTCGCGGGCCTCGCCGACACAGGCCGTTCGTCCAGGCCGCGAAGGCGGCCAGGGCGGCCGTGTAGTACTCGCGCAGCAGGGACCTGAGCTGGTTGGCGAGCTGCTGCCGGTTCCACAGAGAGTCCTGCTGGGCACGCGCCAGGACAGCGATCGCGCGGCCGAGGTCGGAGTCGTCAGGCAGCAGCCGGTGGGCGTGCTATCGGTACGGAGGATGTTGGCCAGGACGAGCGCGTCGCCGGGTCGGACTTCTTGCGGGAGACGCTGTGCCGGTCGCGGTAGCGGGCGGCGGCCATCGGGTTGATCGCGAAGACCCTGCGCGTGCCCGTCCGCAGGACTGCGACCAGCAGGCCGCGGGAGGTCTCGATCGCCACCGGGATCGGGTTCTCGGCGGTGTCGCCGTACTCGGCTAGCAGTTCCAGCAGGATCTTGTAACCGGCCGCGTCGTCGGTGATGTGCCGCTTCGCCAGCAGCTGGCCGGTGTCGTCGACCAGGGCGACGTCGTGGGTTCGTTCGGCCCAGTCGATTCCGCAGTAGATCAAAATTCCCCTCCCCATACCGCTACCAGGCACCAGGCACCAGTCACTCACACCTCCCAAGGAACTCCCCACCGTCGACGTCACGACCGTGGCGGTGACCGCCGGATTCTCCGTCAACGCCTGGACCATCGCCGGTTCCCCGACTGGAACCGCCGGGCCGGCGACGCGATGGATGCCCTCTGCCGGACCGCCGCGCGACGCCCCGACGACCGGGACCTGCTGGGCTTCGTAGGCGAACTCGCCGTCCTGAGCGACGAGTTCGCCGACCTGTGGGCCGCACATCCGGTTGGGGTATGCGGCTCCACCGCCGAGCGCTACCACCACCCGCTCATCGGCCCTCACCCTCGACGAAGAAGTCATGCATCTGCCGACCGACCCAGGACAGAGCCTCGTCGTCCTCCACGCCGCACCCGACTCACCCTCCGCAGCAGCCCTCCAGCTCCTCGCCACAACCCACCGCCACGGCCGTGGCCGCCACAGCCCGTAAGACACCGCCGGCCTCGGCACCGCCTCCTGCGCCGCGGTCAGAGCCCGCGCACGGCAGGTCAACCACCCATGGGCGCCCCCTGACGACCGAACCGAACAGGGGACTGGCCATACTGATGCTGCTCGACATCAACCGACCAGCGGCATTGACTCAACCTTCAGTCAGGTATGTCTCATGTCACTTACATGAGTAACTCTCAAGGTAACTAGACTGACATCATGACTTCAGCTCTTCCTGGCGCGCGGGTCGATGCCGCCGTCACCGCCTGGGGCGAGGCACTGCGTCGTATCGCCGCCGCCGAACCCCGCATGCGCCAGTACGCCGGCCGGCACGAGACGTACATGGTGTTCACCGGGAGCCCGGCCGAGAGCACCAACGGTGTCTTCTCCTTCGGCAGGTCCCCGGACCCCGAGGAGATCGGCCGACTCGCGGACCGTGCGGCCGAGACGGCCAAGTCCTTCCCGGAACCGGTGCCCTGGTGCCTGCAGGTGCGTGACCGGCCGGACGAGCGGGTCCGTGCGGTGGCCCGCGGCCATGGCATGACCCAGACGTCCTGGGAGCCGTTCCTGGTGCGGGACCTGAACGCCGCCCCACCGGCCCGCGACACCGGCGGCACGCTGCGGGTCCGCGTCCTGACGGGGGCCGAGTACGACCTCTACGTCCGTGCTCTCGGCGCCGGCTTCGAAGCGCCCGCGGAGATGTTCGCCTCGCTGTTCACCGCAGCGGTCATGGACGCTCCCGGTATCACCGCCTACGTGGGCGAGGTGGGGGGAGAGCCGGTGTCCACGGCGATGAGCATCGTCACGGACGGCCACGTCGGAGTCTTCAACATCTCCACGGCCCCCGACCACCGCAGGCGCGGCTACGGCGCCGCGCTCACCGAGGAAGTGGTGTCCCGTGGACGGGTCGCCGGTGCCGGCACCGCCTACCTGCGCTCCACCGACATGGCCCTCCCCCTGTACACGTCGCTCGGGTTCGAGCTGGTGGAGCACTGGACCTACCTCAGCGCTCCGTGAGTCCGCTCGCCCCACCCGGTGACCGGACCGACCGCTCCGCCGCCCGCAGCGGACCGCGCGGCTAGGACTTGTCCGGCCGATCATGCACGAAGCCAGATGACGAGGGCTGCGGCAGTCGCGGTCCCGAGGAAGACGTAGCCGCGTTTGTCGTAGCGGGTGGCCACGGCCCTAGGTCCTGTCGTCAAACTCCCGTCGTCCGCCCGGAGGGCGGGCCGTGCGGCGTCAGGTGCGTGCTCTCGCCGTGCCGGCCACAGGCCCTCGTACTGGGCGTACTCGGGTCTGGGGCCGGTGCGGCGAGAGTGCGTGCATGGCGTCGCGCGGCAGACGGGAGTTTGACGACAGGGCCTAGCGTGCTTGAGCCGGTTGATCGCCCGTTCGACGGTGTTGCGTTTCTTGTACCGCTCTTCGTCGAAGCCGGGTGGCCGTCCGCCGCGTGACCCTTTGCGCAGTCGGGCGGCCTGGCTGTCGGTCTTCTCCCGAATCGTGTGCCGGATGCCCCGGCGCCGCAGGTACTCGCGGCCAACCGTGGCGAAGCAGATGACGGGCTTCGGGCCGGGGCGTCACTTCAGTTCCATGAGGGTGTCGGCGCGGGCGAAATAGTCGGCCACCGGGAGTCTGCTGCGGTTGATCCTGACAAACCCGGCTTCCTCGTAGAGGTGGATGGCGGGAGCCAGCTTGCTGTTCGTGCCGAGGAAGAGCCGGGTCCCACCGAGTGCCTGGGCGCGGTCGATCGCTGAGGCTATGAGTTGGCGGCCGATGCCGTTTCCCTGCGCGGCGGGGGCCACGGCCATCTTCGCCAACTCGAGCACGGCGTCCGGGTAGGCCAGAAGGGCGACGCACCCGACGACGGTGCCGCTGCCGGGCTCGCGGGCCAGGAGCACGTCGCCGCCCGGGTCCACGATACGGCCGAACGGATCTCCGAGAACCGCCCGGTCCTCTTCCTGCAGCGTGAACAGGCGCGAGATCCACTCCTCGTTCAACGCGCGGAACGCGTCGGCATCACTCTGTGAGGCGATCGAGGAGACCACGGTCGGGGCGGATGTGTGGCGCATGAGGCGGGTTTCCTTTCGGGTGCGGCTCTTCCCGTGAGCAGCTTCCGGCCCCAGCCACTCATATGTCCAATACAAGCGATAGCCTCGATCGATAACTTTGAACTATGGATCAGCGTATCGAGCTCCGCCACCTGCGGTACTTTCTGGCTGTGGCCGAGGAACTCCACTTCGGCCGTGCCGCCCAGCGGCTGAACATCGCCCAGCCCGCTCTGTCCCAGCAGATCAGGCAGCTTGAGAAGATTGTCGGTGTTGAGCTGTTCCGGCGGACCTCTCGAAGCGTCCGCCTCACAGACGCGGGAGCGACGTTCCAGCCACGGGCGAGGGACCTTCTGGGCCGCCTGGCGGCCGACCTCGACGAGGCCGGCCGTGTCGGGCGCGGCGAGGCCGGTCGCCTGGATCTCGCCTTCATCACGTCCGCCACTGCGATCGTCAGTGAACGGCTCCGTGAATTCTCCCGCCGCTGCCCAGACGTGCAGATCAAGCTGCACGACGGCTTCACGGTCGACGTGCTGGCGGCCCTGGAGCGGGGCACAGCCGACATCGGGATCGTGCGGGATGCCGAGGAGCGAGACGATATCGACCTTTCCCCGCTGATGACGGAACGGTTTGTCGCCGTCGTCCCCACCGAGCACCCCGCAGCAAGGGGTGACCGTGTGGAAGCAACGGCGCTGGCCGCTGACCCGCTGATCCTTTTCCCACGTACAGCAGGGGCTAAAGCGTTCGACGTGAACACACAGCCGTTGCGGGACGCCGGCATCGACGTCCAGGTCGCGCAAGAGTGCTCGCACTGGCACACCATCATCATGTTCGTCGCCGCCGGCCTTGGCGTCACCATCGCCCCCTACAGCGTCACGACGCTGCTCCCCGCAGGCGCCCGACGTCTCGAACTCGACGGGTCTACCGCAGTGAGCCGGATCTTCATGGCCACCCGTCACGGAGACAACCGTCCCCTCGTGAAAACCTTCGTCGCAGTATCCGAGTCCGTGACAGGTCGTGGCTACGACCGACGGCAAAAACGCGTTGACCTGCCGAGCGAGCACTTCCACGGCTGATGGCGCTCCGTGACGACGGCCAGCGGTACTCTTCGCCTTCCTTTCGCTGACAGTTGAAGCGTGCGGGGCGGCGATCAACCGCGCGCTGACCTGGCCGGCCGGTGGGCCCGGAGCCACAGGCTGTGGTCTGCCGGCCAACGCCTGGCGTTCAACTCATGCGCGGACGGGGCACCGCTGGACCGATTCACCATGGTGCGCAGCGGATCACGACAGACCGTCTACGCAGTCAGGGCCCTCAGTACGTTCGGCCGCGAAAGTGTGTCGAGCCAGGTGAGCGGATGTGCCCGTGGGTCTGCGTCGCCGCCTTCTCGGCGATCGGACCGGGCGACGCTGGTGGCGGTGCGGCTGCCGATGTCCAAGGCTCACCGACCGGGCACGCGCGTCGTACGTGATGTCGTCAGGCTCGGGCACGGCTGCGCGCGACGTCACTCGGTGCGGGCACGGCCCTCCTGTCTTCGCCCGTAGGTCCAGACCGCCAGTTGGGACCGGGAGGAGAAGCCGAGTTTGGTGAGGATCCGTTCGACGTGGTTCTCGGCGGTGCGCTGGGCGATCACGAGCTGGGTGGCGATCTGCTTGTTGGTCAGGCCCTGCGCGATCAGGTCCGCGACTTGCCATTCGCGCCGGGTGAGAGGCGGCCCCGAGCCGGGATCGCGTTCGCCGTTCGCGGGCGGCGACTCGTCGAGCACGTATGCCAGGGCCTGGGCCACCGTGGCGTCGGCGCCGTGCCGGAAGGCCCGGTCGAAGTCGGCTGAGGTGAGGGCCGTGCGCACCCGCTCCTCGAACCGGCGGCGCTCGTGGCGCATGAACGGAGCGGTGCTGAGGGTCCCTCCGATCGACTCCCACAGCAGGTGCAGCACGCCGAGCAGCCGGGCCGCGTGCCGTGGGTCCTCGGCGCTGCTCCAGGCGAGGACCTCCACACACATGGCGATGTCCCACCAGTCCTGGAAGGGACGCATGAGACGGCTGGCGCGGCGGGCCAGCGCGCCCGCCCCCCGCGCGTCGCCGGCCCGCCGGGCCAGCAGGCTCCCGGCGAACAGGGCCATCCCCCTCAGCCACGACTCGCCGTGCGCCTCGGTGACCGCCTCAGCCTCGTGGCACAGCCGCGCAGCCCGCTTCATGTCGCCCGCGTGGGCGTGGACGATGGCGAGCTTGACGGTGCACTCGACAGCCGCGTCGAGATGACCCGCCGCTTGGAACGCCGTGGACGCCTCCTCGAACAGCTCGGCGGCGCACGTGTACTCCTCCTGCCAGGTGGCGAGCACGGCACGATGGTGCAGGGCCCAGGACGCCGCGTCCACATCGCCGTGGCGCTCGGCGACCTTCGCGGACTCGTCCAGAGCGGCGATTGTCCCGCTGTCCACGTGGCCTTGCAGGATACCCAGGTAGGCGTAGGTGCCCAGGGCCAGCGAGTGCAGCGGGGCGGCGCAGGCGTCCGGGGCGGCCAGCAGGCGGCTGAGCCAGCGCCGGCCCTCGGCGAGCGAGCCCGCCGTGATCCAGTAGTGCCGCGGGGAGACCGCGAGGGCCAGGCCGGCCGCCGTCTCGCCGGGCTGCTCAAGGCAGTACTCCAGTGCCGCCCGCAGATTGGCGTGGTCGAGCCGCAACCGGGTGAACCACTCCACCTGCCGTGGGCCGAACCACTCGTCCCCGGCCCGCGTGGTCAGGCCGAGGCAGTGGTCGCGATGCCGGCGGCGCAGCACGGCCAGCTCCCCCGACTCGGCCAGGCGTTCCAGCCCGTACTCCCGCACGCTCTCCAGCATCCGGTAGCGGGACCGGCCGTCGTACTGCCGGTGGATCAGCACCGACTTCTCCACCAGTCCGTCGAGGACGTCGAGTAACGCGGTGGCAGGCAGGCCGTCGTCGGCGCAGACTCCCTCGACGCCCTCCAGGTCGAAGCCGCCGCGGAACACCGAGACCCGGGCCCACAGCGCGCGTTCCTCGGCGCTGCACAGGGCGTGGCTCCAGCCGATCAGCTCGCGCAGGGTGCGCTGCCTGGGTACGGCGGTACGGCTGCCGGTGGTCAGGAGCGCGAAGCGGTCGGTGAGCCGATCGAGGATCTCCCGCGGGGTGAGGGTACGCAGCCGGGCAGCGGCGAGTTCGATCGCGAACGGCAGCCCGTCCAGCCGGTGCACGAGCCGGGCCACCACCTCGGCGTTCTGCTCGGTGACGGTGAAACCGGAGCATACGGCGGCGGCCCGTTCGGCGAACAGCACGACCGCCGGGCAGCCGAGGAGTTCGCCGAGGGAGTGCTGCCGGTCGGGGTCCACGACGGGCAGCGGCTCCACGGGGAAGACGTGTTCCGCGGTGACGCCGAGCGCCTGACGGCTGGTCGCCAGGATGCGCACTCCGGGTGCCGTGCGCAGCAGCGTTTCGACAAGCCGGGCACAGGCGTCGACGAGGTGCTCGCAGTTGTCGAGCACCAGCAGAACCTGTCTGTCGCGCAGGTGGGCCACGAGCGCCTCGGTCGCGCCGGCCCTGTCCCGTCCCGGGTTGGCCAGGCCGATCGCGGTGCCGAGGCTCTGCGCCAGGAGGTCGGCCTCCCGCAGGTCAACCAGTTCGACGACGTGGATGCCGTCGGGGAAGATCCGGCCCGCGTTACGGGCCACCCGCAGGGCGAGCCGGGTCTTGCCCACGCCGCCGACCCCGGTCAGCGTGACCAGGCGGGTGCTCGACAGGAGCCGTCGGACCCGGGTGGTCTCGGCGCGTCGGCCGATCAGCGTGCTCAGTTCGGCGCTCACGCCGCCGGCCGTCGTCACGAGTGCTCCCGCTCCCATGCGCGATCACTGTAGTGGCTGTTGTTTTTGAGTATTCCTCCCCTGTTCCCGCCGGGACGGTCACGCCGAGACTCGTCGTCGGGTAGAGCCGGAGATTTCGCGAGGTGGGTGTGCTGACGGGGCCGGAACGAGCGCAACGGCCGGGTGAACTGGTGCGGTCCTACCGGGGTGTTCCGCCCCGGCGGTCCTGGGGGTCATGGTCGTCGCGGTCATTGTCTTCATCGAGCTGTGCACCATGTGGGGCGACTACTCCTCGGACGGGGGGTTCCTGACGGGGTTCACCGTCGTCATCGCGGTCATGGTGCTGTGTGTGGCGCTCATCGTGCGGCACACCCGGATCTGGACCGACCTGCACGAGGGGGGCTTCCGGATCGAGCGGCCGGGACGGGGGCCCGTCGGGCACACGTGGCGGGAGATCGCCGCGATCAAGTCGGAGCGGGTCCGGGTCCTCACGGGCTTCTCCCACTCGCAGGACGTACTCAAGACGGTGATCGTGCCCTACGCGGGCCCCCGGATCCGGTTCCAGGCGCTGGACTTCTCGCGGTCACACCGGGCAAGAGCCTGTGGTGCGCGCGCGACACCGTCGAGGGCCTCGTCGCCCAGGCCGCCTGGCGTGTCGGTGCCGACCGGGCGGCACGGTGTCTTGCCGAGCTGCGCGACGGTGGTGAAGCGCACCTCGGGCCGATGGCGTTCACCAGGGCCGGCATGACGATCCCTCCGTTCACCGACGTCGTCCCCTGGTTCCGGGGCGGCTTCGTCAAGGCGAATCCGGAGGATGGTGTGCAGCTGCGGGTGGCCGGTCCCGCCAAGCTCGTCGGCAGCACCGCTCTGTCTCCCAGGCCACCAAGGCGGGCTACCGCACCGAGGGTGACCTGTTCGAGGTCTGGGACCTGTTGCATCGTCCCGGCACGGACTACGTCGCGTTGCGCATCATGCTCGCCGAGGCATCGAGTCTGCCGGCCTGAACTGATGGGAGTTCTCGTCTTGACACGTGAAGATCAGCACATCACCGGACCACGCCGCACCCGCGGCGCCCGCACGTGGGCGACCGTCCCGTGGGTCGCCGTGGTCCTGGCCGTGGGGCTCGTCGGCTGCGGCAGAGCGGGCGGTGACTCGGCATCGCCGTCACCGGTCCCGGACACCCCCAGCCCCAGCCCCACGGCGACCACCTTGGGCGGCATGAGCGTGAACTGGTGCGACGGAAAGGTCCCCTACAACACCGGGGCACACTACGCCGGCCAGGGACCGCACCCGGCGGTCCTGATCCAGCTGGACGACCCCAGCGGCAGCCTCCCCACCCCCCGGCCCATCCAAGAGCTTCCCTCGCCATGGGCACCCGGCGTGCACAACGGCCGGGAGGACACCCAACTGGTCATCTGCATAACCCCGCGTAGCATCGGTCGCACAGTTGGCGAGTGTGCTACGGCCCACTGCTTTCCGCGCCCCAGCGCATCGACGTCGTCGACACCACCTACGACGTCACCGTCCGGGCGGCGGACACCGGGCACCTCGTCACCACCGTCGTACTGCAGGGCAACGCCGACCCGCAGGACTCCTGCCCCAACTTCATGACCCAGAACGCGGACAGTATCCTCCGGGCACTGACCCCCACCGCGGTCGCAGCCGAACTCAAGCCAGTCCTTGCCGGTCCAGCCCGCTGAAGCCCTGCGGCCGGACACCGGAGGGTGTGCGCCTGTGGGTGGCCCGCCTCGCCAAGGCCCGTCGCAGCAGCGGATTCGAGTACGCGCGCCGCAGACCCGACGTCGCCCCGTGGAAGAGGGCCCTGGCCGCCGGGCCTGCGGCTCAGTTCCCGCCGGGGAGACGGGACTGAGGGGCGCTCACCGCTTGCCTCATCCAGCCCGTGCCACCCCTTCAAGCCCCCGGACGAAAGCACAGGCCAGTGTGGTTTCGTCCGCAAGGAAGGGGCTGAAGCGTCCAGGGCCTCCGCAATCCCTCCCGACGGCGAAGGGGACTGCGTGAGTGGTTCAAAGAGTCTGTGCTCCTCGAAAGGCGAAGTCACAACAGCATGCCGTCGGCGGGTGGTTCCGGTTCACAGGTGGAAAGCCCGGTGTCGGGCTGAGCCGGACGCTGTTCCCGGACCCGGTCGGTGAGCAGCGGGCGCACCCCGGCCAACCGCATGGCTGCGCCGGGGGGCGACCCCGCCCCCTTCGCCTCGGCCGTGACCGGATCACGGCCGAGCTGCTCAGCTCGGATCAAGATGTGGCCGCTTCCCGCGGCCCATGCGCGTCGTTCTTCGGTGAGGCGTGCTTCGTCTTCGGCGGTGTCGGTGCCGGCGGCGCGGTTTCCGTAGCCGCGGTGGACGACGAGGAGCTGATTCTTGTCTTGTCCCCGTACTTGTCGCGGTAGGCGATCACCGCAGGGCCGGCTCCACTGGAGTGGGCGGGGAACTGCTTGTCGGTGCTCCAGCCGCCGTTGGTGGTGTAGGTGGCCCACCACAGTTTCTGGTCGTTGCCGCCGTGGTCGCGACGGATGCAGTACAGCTTGCTGTCGAACACTGCCAGGCCCGGCCCTTCCAATCTGTGATGGGCGGGCAGCTGGCGCTCGGTACCCCATCCGGCGCTGGTGCTGTAGCTGATGTGCTGCAGGCTGTGGTGTTGTTGCCGCGGTACACGCAGTGGAGGCTGTAGACCGCCAGGGCCGGGTTTGCCGAGGTACCGACGTTCAGCTTGACGTCGCGGCTCCGTCCCGTAGACGGGGTCCAGGTGGTGTGCCACAGGTGCGCCGAACCGCTGCCCCGGTGGACGCAGTGAAGCTTGGTGCCGAACACCGCCAGGGCTGGGCCCACGGAGCTGGAGTGGGCGCCGAGACGGGTGTCTGTGCTCCACCTTCCCGTGGCCGGATCAAAGGTGGTGTGCCACGGGTCCTTGTCGTTGCCGCTGCCCCGGTACACGCAGTGGAGCCGCCCTTCGAAGGAGGCCAGTGCCGGTCCGCCTTCGCTCGAATGCGCCCCGAACAAAGTGTCCTCGCTCCATCCCTTGTCCGGGTCGTAGACCGTCCATCAGAGCCTGGAGTCGGACGGGGAGCCGCGGTGGGCGCAGTGCAGCTTGCCCTGGTGCTCGGCCAGCGCCGGATTCGAGGCACTGTGGTGGGCGGTGAACTTCTCGTCCTTGCTCCATTCCTCCCGGGTCTCGTAGACCGTCCACCACAGGTTGGTGTCCTCGTTGGGCTTCAGACTGATCGGAATGAGCATGCCCGGAGCGATCCAGGGAGAGACACCTTGACCGTTTGCCAGGTGAGTTTGATCGCCTGGATCCGTTCTCTTTGTGCGACAAGGTCGGGGATTCCCAGGATCGTCCCCGACATCGGGAATGATCAGCTCATTGGGCGTCCTGCACGTCCAGTCCGAGTACGTGATTCGAGGGAGTGAATATGGCGGAGCGGCAGTCCGGCACCGTGAAGTGGTTCAACGACGAGAAGGGGTTCGGCTTCATCACCCCTGAGACCGGGCCGGATCTCTTCGTGCACTTCAGAGCGATCAGGGGGGACGGTTTCAAGAGTCTCAAGGAAGGCCAGAAGGTGTCGTTCATCGCGGTGCAGGGCGAGAAGGGTATGCAGGCGGACGAGGTTGTGGCGGAGGCCTGAGCCCCGGATCAGGGAAAGCGTCTGTTGCCGGCCCGGAGCTGAGTCGGTTGCCGGGCCGTGCGGCAGCAGACGACGCTGCCCCAGGGGCCAATACGTCCGCGGTCAGTGTGGAAACCAGCCGGTCGTCAAACTCTCCTGGCATACGGTCAAGATCCCCCGTCAGGGGTCACCCTGTTGTCCCGTTCCATGTGATCGTGACCGTTTGTCAGGTGATCTCACCGCCCCGGTGAACCTATCCGTGGATACAGAACCGGCGAGCCGTCGAGCCGTACGCCAATCCGAACACCCCTCCCTCATTCGGAGTCATTCAGGGTGGGCACTTTTGGCCGTCGACCGTATGGAGCAGGGATGCCGACGACCCACTGGCAGATGCCGCTCGACGAAAGGGACCGTCCATGCGCAAGATCGCTCTCCTGCTCGGTTTGGCACTCTCCGCAAGCGTGGCTGCGGTCGCCCCGGCCGCAGCCAACGGCCCCGGCTACCCCCCCAGCGACCAGGCGGTGGTCATCAGCAACGCCTCGACCGGCTTCTACCTGCAGACCGACAACCAGAATGAGAACCGGCCGCAGTACGTCCAGGTGTGGTACCCCTGGCCGCTGGCCAATGAGGGCTCGGGGTCGGTCTGGCGGCTCAAGCAGAAGTACGGCGACCACTACGTCATCGAGACCGAACCGATCAAGAACCCGACCCCGGCCTGCCTGACGGTGCCGGACAACGCGAAGGACAACGGCCCGCTGACCGTGACCGGCTGCAACGGCGGTCCGGCACAGGACTGGATCGTCCGCGAGGACGGCACCTCCGAGACCTACACCATCACCCCGGCCGGAGTGAACTTCCGGCAGTGGGCCATCACTTCGCAGTCGCAGAACTACCCCCACCCTGATGTGTACGTGACCCTCAAGCACTTCACCGGAACCAACGCGCCCACCAACATGCGCTGGAAGATCGACCCGCGGTCGGCCGCCTGACCTCCCCGGTCAAGGAAGGCCGACAGAGGCAGGCCCCAGCCCAGCAGGGGCCTGCCCCCACGCCGCGGCGGCCCCGTGCGGCTGCTGCGGGCCTGCGCCCCTGGGCAGGAGTGGGCGGCGTCGGCGTCACCGATGTGGTCGAAGCCGCGCAGCATCGGTGTGAACTCCTGGCCGCAACCGCACAGCACACACAGCCGGGTGCCCGGGTGCTCCGCCGCGTCCAGTGCGCGCTCCAGATCCAGAACCGGCGCGCCCGGCGGTGCCTCCCCGTAGTCCGGTGCGTGCGGGACACGGGGGGCCGGGCTGGGTGCCGCCACCGCCCGACGCTGTCGCGGACTGTGTCGATGGCGACTTCCAGCGGCCCGTTGAGCATCCCGGCGACTTCGTGCCGACCCCCATCCCGCGGGCGTTCCCGCTATCCGTCGGTGCGGGAACCCTGGGCCGGCTGGGTCATGGGACGGGGTTGATGGTGACGTGGGTGCCGGGGCACTCGGCGGCGCCGAGTGCCAGCGTGTCCTGCTCGGCCGGGTCCACGGTCAGGTTCCACTGGAGTTTCACGGCGGTCCAGTTGGCCAGGTAGTGGCAGCGTTCGGTGGGGTTGTCGGCACGAGCCAGGTGGTGGGGTCCTGGTCGGCTCTTTGGCGGTTGGAGCGGGCGCTGACTGCCTCGGGGTGGCGTGGGTCGTCGAGGTAGTTGGCGTAGGTGACGCGGCGCTGCCGGGTCCAGGCGGAGGCGCCGGAGTCCCAGGCTTCGGCGAGCGGGACCAGGTGGTCGATGTCGATGCCGCGGGGAACGTCGATGAAGGTGTCGTCGTACCAGGAGTACCAGCGACCTCCGGACAGGGTGCACCGGCCGGTGAGCGTCGGCGGCTCCACCGCTTCCTCGAGGAGAACTTCCATGCGGGTGTTGCAGCCGTCGCGGTCGGCATCGATCCGGCCGCCGAAGGACTGCTCACGGTCGTAACCGGTGCGGTCCTCCGCGGCGACGGGGAGCTGTTCCACCGCTTCGGCCCGTGGCAGGGTGTCGGCGGTCGGCGCGGCCTGCGCGGAGGGAGCGATCGTGGTGGGCAGTACGGCGAGAAGGACGGCGGCCAGGACGTGGAGGGCAGGGCGCACGGCGGCTCCTCGACGAAGAGCACGAAACAGGTCGTGCCTCTTGGTAGCGAGCCCGCGTTGCGGCACGCCCGGGAACCAGGGGCAGCATCACCCTGACGAGGGGTAAGTCAGATCGGGCCGCCACGGGCCGGGCCCCGGCATGGCACTGCCGGGGCCCGGCTCTCGTGCCGTCGCCTGCCTGCTGGGACGGGTTCACGGCCCGCTGCAGCAGGATGAGCGGGTCGGAAAACCCTGGGCGTGCGGATGACGGTTTTGCCGGCGGAGGGTAGGGCCCCGGTGCCCTACCCTCCGCCGTGTACCTCCGCAGGGATGGGCCGGTAGTGGTTGTCGGCAGCCCTCGTGGCGATTGGCTGGGGAACCGTTCCTAGCTGGCGCAGGGGTCGCAGCAGGAGGGGGCCGGTTCGACGCAGACGCTGACGGCGTCAGTGTTGTTGGTGGTGTCGGGGTCCTTTTCGTTGCTGGTGGCGGTGGCGGTGTTGCTGATCAGACCGGCCTTGGTGGCCTTGGCCCGCAGCACGAGGGTGGTGGTGGCGCCGTCGGCCAGGTCGCCCACGGCCCACTGCCCGGTGGCCGGGTCGTAGCTTGCGGGCGTGCCCTCGGCGGACAGGAAGGTGAGGCCCTCGGGGAGCTGGTCGGTGACGGTGACGCCGGTGGCGTCGTTCGGGCCGGTGTTGCGGACGGTGATGCGGTAGGTCACGGTCTGGCCGACGGTGACGTTGGTGGCGTCGGCTGCCTTCGTCACGTTCAGGTCGGCGGCCGGCTTGACCTGTGTGACCTGTTCGTTGGAGGTGGCTGTCAGGGGCTCCGGCGTGTCACCGAGCCGGTTGTCGTAGGAGGCGGTTGCGGTGTTGCTGATCTGCTTGCCGCCACTGGCCCGGTCGATGACGGCCCGGTACTCCACCGTGGTCCCTGCCGGCAGGGTCTCGGTGCTGGGCAGGCTGCCTCCCGCCGCGGCGGAAGCGCCGTCGCCGAGATGGAAGACGACCTTGTTCGCCGCGGCGTCGTAGTACGCCTGGTCGTCGCCTTGCGCGTCGCTCTTTGCTCCGGCGTTCGGGCCGTCGACGATGCGCAGGGAACCGGGCAGGTACGTCGTGCCCGGCGGGATGACATCGCTCAGAATGAGGTTCTCGGCCCCACCGCCGCCTTCGTTCTTGGCGGTGATGCGGTAGGTGACGACGTCGCCCACCTCCAGCGGCCCTGCGGGAATGGCGGTCTTGGCGAGTTCCACATAGGGGGCGGTGCCGAAGAAGATGCCGTCCAGGAAGTTGCCGACGGCGCGGTTGCCGCCGGCGGCGGAGACGGAACGGAAGGCGAAGCGCGTCAGTGTCTGGCCTGCCGGGACGGTGTAGGTGCCGGTGTAGTAGCCCCAGGCGGTGGTGCCGTCTGTGAAGCGCCTCTGCTCCACCACGGAGCCCGGCGCACCGATGTCCAGCGCCATGGTGTCCTGCCCCTGGCGGCCGCGATGGTACAGCCGCCAGTACAGCTTCGTGCCGGGGGTGGTCGGCAGGTCCTGGTAGAGCGTGGAGACCTCGTTCGCGTTGAGCTCGGCGAACTGGACGCCGTCGGCTGCCTGTACACCCTGGTAGCCCGAATGCCACAGCTCGATCTTGTGGTCGGAGGCGGTGGTGAGCCAGCCCGGGACCCGCTTGGATGCCTGCGTCTGCGAGGCGTCCGGCAGGACCTCATAATCGGTCACGGCGGGCTGCTCGAAGCTGCCGTTGGTCAAGGCAACGCGGAGCGGAGCAGCGGGCGGTGTGGTCATGGTTCTTCCCCTCGAAGTCGACGCGTCTGGAATGCGCCGCTGGCCGGCCGCAACTGCGTGCCGTGGCGGAGCCGAAACATCCCGTAGCGCACCGCATTCGAGCGAACACGTAAAGTGACGAGTGGCGGGGTTTGGCCAATCCCGCGAGACACGTTTGCGGAATCCACCCCCCGGAGCTGCTCCCTCCACGCCGTCATGCATGAGGTCAAGGCAATCGCAGCCACCACACATGCCTCCCAACTCTCTCCAGCCCACCCCGTCATGGCCGAAGATCCCCGTTGAACCTTCGCGGTTATCCCTGGCCAGAGTGAATCGGCCACCGGCGAAGTTGACGCTCCTGGCGCATTGGCGCGGCCAAGTAGGAACGGCGCAGTAACAGAGGTTGAATGTGACGACAGCTCGCATGACGCGTTGTGGTCGTAACGCGTCGACGTGGTGTCTGGGCAGAGTGTCGCTGTCGTTGCACGCCAGGAAGATCGGCCGGGTTCCCAAGGAGACGGCCCGGGTGGCGCAGGCTGCTCCGTTCCCGAAGGGCAGCCTGGCCATGCGGGTCCATGACGAGTTGGGCGAGCTTTCTCGGACGCGGATTTCGCTGGGCTGTACCCGAGCAGGCCCTGGCAGAGAACCAGATCGCCGCCCTGTGGCGGCTGGACGTCGGGCCGAGGGAGAAGACGTTCTGGAAGATGCTCCACGAGTAGGCAGCGTGCGTCGACGAGGTGCTGTACTTGAACGTGGAGGGCCTGTACCCGCAGGACAAGCGTGGGAAGACCACCGTCAAGGGCAGGGCGACCGAGTGGATTCACTGGCAGTCCGGTGCCGCCCAGCTGCTGCCCCGCCTCATCGCCCGGCGCACCCGTGGCCCACTCTTCCTCACCGACCACAAGGGCCCCGACCGGGGCGCCAATGTCGGACGTGTGCCCAGTAGACCGGCCGGGTCCGGCTCTCCTACCGCCGGGCCGAAGACATCTTCGAAGAGAACACCCGGCTCCTGGCCAGCCCCGCTCGCCCCGCCCGAGGACGTCGAGGACCTGGGGACGGCTGGATACTCCACCGGCCCCGCCACAGCGCCCTGACACACGACGCCGAGGACGGCACCTCGACCCCGATGCTGCTGGCCCGCTCCCGCCACGCCTTCGTCCGCTTCCTGGAGCGGTACGCACGCCCCGGCGTCGACGCGGTCGCCCGCCATGTCGCCGAGCGCGGGCCCGCCGCACGCCGCCGGACGTGACGCCCGCGTTTGCCGCTGGTGACAGCGTTTCTGCCAGGGCAATGACCGGCCCCAGGCGCCTGCCGGGCGACTGGCCGCAGCGGACACCACTCGGCTGGCACGGCCCTCCACAGGGGCCGTGCCATGCCGAGTCGGCGGTCAGTTACGCCAGAAGCTTGGCCAGCCTAGGAGCGACCGACGACTTGTAGGGCTCCATCTGGAAGCCGGAGAACTCGGCGTGAGTGAGTCGACCGTGTGTCTCCGTCGGTAGCGGCGTGCGTGTCTCGGGCAGACCGAACCTGCTCTACGGGGGACGCGGTCGAACGCGTCCCGCCGGCTCAGGATGCGCCGCTCACGCCGCACGGGCTGTGCACTCGGCCAGCGGGTCCCCCGAAAGAGAAGCTGGTCGGTCCGGGTGGCACTCCCGCCGACCGCAGACGAGGGCGCCGGTCGGCGGGAGCGCCGGGAGTGCGAAGTGCGCGGGTGGTGCACCCCATTGATGTTTGGGAGCGCTGCTTCACGCGTTGGTATGGAGCAGCGCAAGCAGCACCGTTTCCTCTCCCAGAACTCTGCTTGGCTTCCTGTGGTGACGCCGGTCGCAGGTGCCTCTGCTCCTCCGCTGGCTGGCGGCACAACCGTCCTGATCGAACTCCCCGGTCGACGCTGGCTCAACAGCGTGCCCGTGACCGAGAAGCAAGCAGGCACATGCGCATTTCCGCCTCCCGTCCCAGCCGAGTCGTCGCGCTCGCTCTCGGCGCCGTGACGTCACCGGCCGTCCTGTCCGGCACTGCTGCGGCCGCCGGCAACCTGGACGCCCCGTACGCCCGCGCCGCCGTGAAGGTCAGCGGCATCGCTTCACTGCTGGGATCCAAGAACGTCGACGCTGTCACCCGGGGAACCGGCACCAACCAGGCGGGTGTGTACTGCGTCAAGGTCTCGGACTCCAACATCGACCTGAGTAGCGCGGCGATCGTCGTGACGCTCAACAACAGCCGGGGCGAGATCACCGCCATCGGCGGACCTCACGGCTACTGCGGCAACGCCACCGACACCATCACGATCGTCACGAGCGACAGCGAGGGCAAGTCCGCAGACAGGCCGTTCACCGTCGCCATGCTCTGACCTCGTCGCACCAGGCCGGACCGTGCCACGCCGGCGTCGGCATCCCGGTTCGGGGAACGGTCACGGTGACCGTTCCCCGAACTGACGGCCGCGATCGTCAGCCGCCGGGCTCGCCCGCCGCCTGGGCGTGCGCGGCGAGTTCGGCGCGAAGGGAGCCCCGCCCTGCGCCGGCCGCGTTCCGCTGCAGCTCCTCCAGCTCGTCGTCGGTGAGGTCGTCGCCCCAGGCCCCCGCCCTCCCGCCGTTCGGCCTTCTCATCGCTCAACGGGCGCTCATGGCGCTTGAGTTGGCCATCCTCCGGGATCCAGTGGCGCACGGCCGTATCCTGCTGCACAGGCCCGGATCGGCCGATCTCGGCGACACCCTTCAGGGGGCTGTCAGCATCGGCAGGGAGGACAGGTGCTCTTCGGGGATCGAGAAGGCGTCCGTGAGGGCCGGCAGCTGGGGTGCGAGCCGGGTGGTCAGGGCGTGCCGGGTGCCGGGCAGGGAGCGGACCTGGTTGCGGCTGAGGGCGCCCTCGGCCAGGAGCAGCCCGCTGCGTGAGTTCACCTGGTTCAGCAGGAACAGGGTGTACAGGCCGGTCAGGGCCGCCCGGGTGCGGGGGTCGGAGGCACGGGCGATGGCCGCGGCGAAGGCGCCTGCGGCCCGGCCGACGGTGTGCGCCTCGGCGAGGTCCAGGGCCGCGGCGGAGGCGTTGTTCCAGCGCCCGAGTGCGTCACCGGTCCCACCGCGTCGCAGATCGCGCCGGGCGCGGATGTGCCAGGAGCGTTCGGCGGCGGTGATGTTTCGCCGGAGGAAACCGGGGTCGGTCATGCTCTCCCGACCGCTTGCCTGCGGGGGCTCGGATGCCAGCGGATGACCGAAGATCATCTCGGCTGCGGCCTTGCACCAGATGGCGAGGTTGTCTCCCTCCGCGGTGATGGCCCCGTCCGCGTTGGCGGGGTACTCCGCGAGCCCGTTCACGGGGAACAGGGCGCGGGCGCCGCAGCGCTCCCGGCTCTCGGTCACGATCTCCCGGGCCTGCCAGGTGATCCAGCCCTTGGCCAGGGCCACGAGACGCTCGGCTGCCGCCCGGTCCTCGGACGTGTGAGTGATCCAGTGTTCGGTGACCGCCCGGTGGAGGAAGGTCATCGCGTAGGCGGTGGCCACCCGGTCCAGGAGGCGGGCGTGGTGCGTGCGGTGAGCGGCCAGCGGTACGCGCCGGCCCGCGACGGGGCCGGAGATGTGCCGCGTGTGCGCGTAGCGGACAGCGATCGCCAGCGCCGCCCGGCAGCCGCCGAGGGTGCTGGCGCTCATGCACAGCTTTCCGACCGTCACCCGGCCGATCGCGTGCAGGAACCGTTTGCGCGCGCTGCCCACGGAACTGACGAGGGTCCCGTCCGGCAGGAGCCGGCCGTGTTCGCCCTGGACGAGGGCGGTCCGTGGCAGGCGTACCCGGTCGAAGCTGGTGACGCAGTGGTCCACCGGGCTCCCGACGCGCTCGGGCAGCACGGTCACAGTGACGCCCGGCAGGGTCCCGCGGTGGTCGCTCAGTGGGACGAGGAACAGGAAGACGCCGTGGTCCCGGTCTCCGACCAGCAGTCGGGCCGCCACCACCGCGCTCTTCGGCCCGCCGACGGCACTGGTGTTGGGCATGTACTTCTGTGCACCCTCGTGCGGGGTGTGCAGCACGAACTCCTGGCGTTCACGGTCGTACCTGGCCCAGGTCTCCAGGGCTGCCGCGTCGTTGCCGTGGGCGCGCTCGGTGCACAGGAACGTGCCGATGCGATCGAGGCAGTAGAACGCGCTGAGGTCGCGCGGCGGCGAGAGGTGGTCGTCGAGCAGGCTGCCGAGGAAGAGGTTGTAGTGGATGCCGACGACGGTCGCCGTCGCACCGTCCACCACCGCGGCCCACTCGTGCAGAGCCGCCAGCCCCCGCGGATCCCGCGCCAGGTCTTCAGGACACAGGAGCTCCTCGTTCAGGGCACGCAGCCGATCGTAGGAGAGCTGCCACCTCTCTTTCGTGCCCGCATCGCTGCGGTGACGGAACAGGCCGGTCGAGACCGCCTTGCGCCACATGCCGTGGACATCAGCACCCTCAGGGCCGTCAGCGAAGAGCACGTCGGCGAGCCTGGCACTGTCGAGATCCGGGTAAGTGTCGGTTGCAGGAGTGCTGTTGATCATCACGCCCGGACCAACGATGCAGACCCGCGAACGGAAACCACCCCGACAAGAAAATGATCTTGGCTGGACAGAGTGCCCTGCCTGCAGAGCGCCCGGCCGACGACGGCCGTCCTGCCCCAATCGCGGAGGTGTGGGCTCACCGGTGCCTAGGCTGTCGTGCGGCCCGTGGGACCGGGTGCGCGTTTCCCCGTTCGGCCGCATCCTGGAGCCGGCTCCGTCAGGTGCCACAGACCGACCCTCCGGGAGGTACTGTGATCTGTTCGCCCTGCTCATGCCCGTGGCGATGATGGCTCTGCTGTTCGGAGTGACCGCTCTTGAAGAGCGTCTTTTCCCACAGCCACCGGTCCCAAAGGATGCCGGCCCGTCGGCAGCACCCAGCCGCTGAGCAGCAAGACCCCGGGTGTGCGTGCAGCGCCAGTCAGCACCCTGCTCACAGGCCTTGGTAGGCACGGCGCCGCAGGACGTGTGGCCGTACTGGAACCCCGCTCGATCGGTGCCGGCCGCGCGCACCGAGTTGTGACAACTGGCCTGCACCCGGCTCGGGGCGGGCACTGTGCAGGCGTGCGGGGTGGCGCCACCCGCAAGCGGTCCGCGCCCTACGAGCGGGCCCGCCTCGCTGCCGGCGCTCTGGCCGCCCGGGTCCGCGCCGCGCGGCGAGCGGAGCGCCGGGGCTCTCGCCCCCGGCCGTACGCCGTCGCGGTGCCCGCCGCCTCAAGGTCGCACCCGCGGCCGTTCCGCACCGGCCCGAAGACTGACCGTCCCCCGCCCTTGGAGCCCGAGTCCGGCATCGGCCGTACGACGGTCAGGTCGCGGTCGACAGAGGCGCTCCGGGCTCCGGCTGAGTGGCGGCGGTGGGAGTCGTGCGCACCGTCAGGGTTGGGCAGCATCCGCCAGGGGGAGCCTGTGTCCCGCGGGCCGCTGACTGACGCGGAACCCCTATGGTGTAGCGGCCGTTGTTCGAGAGCCGGAGAGACTTCAGGGATGGAGTTGGTGCACGGTGGAACGACGCATGCCGGTGGCAACGCACTGGGGCAGTTTCGTAGCCGTGGTCGATTCGGGTCAGCTGGTGCGCATTGAACCCCGGGGTGATGACCCCGCGCCGTCGCCGATCGGCCCGGGCATGGTCACGGCTGCTGAGGACAGTGCGCGTGTGCTGCGACCCGCGGTGCGCAAAGGGTGGCTCAATGGCTTGCCGCGCGCCGATGAAACGGCCAGAGGTGCGGACGCCTTCGTAGAAGTCAGCTGGGACGACGCGCTCACGCTGGTGAGCGAGGAATTGCGCCGAGTGCGCGCACAGCACGGGAACAGCGCGGTGTTCGGCGGCTCGTACGGCTGGGCCAGTGCGGGCGGCTTCCACAATGCGCAGGGTCAGCTCCAGCGGTTCCTGGCGTTGGGCGGGGGCTACACCGACTCGCGCAACACGTACAGCACCGCCGCTCTTGAGGTCATCCTTCCGCATGTGATCGGCGGAGCTCCGTGGAGCTACCAGTCCCGGATGCCGATGTGGGACGAGATCGCCGAGAGCTGTGAGCTCGTGGTGGCCTTCGGGGGGCTGGCTCTGAAGAACAGCCAGGTCAACCCTGGCGGGCTGGCCCGGCACCAGACACGGGACCTGCAGCGGAAGTGCCGTGAGGCCGGGGTGCGGTTCGTGAACGTCAGCCCGATCCGCAGTGACACCGCCGACTTCCTCGACGCCGAGTGGCTGCCGGTCATCCCCAACACCGACACCGCCTTGATGCTCGGCATCGCGCACACGATGCTGGTCAACGACTGGCACGACGAGGACTTCCTCACCCGCTGCTGCGAGGGGTTCGACCGCTTCGCCTCCTACCTGACCGGCGACGTGGACGGCGTCGTCAAGGACGCCGACTGGGCCGCGAGGATTACGGGCATCAGCCGCGACACGATCCCCGATCTCGCCCGTCGCCTGTCCACACAGCGTTCCCTCATCATGGTCAACTACGCCATACAGCGGGCGGACCACGGTGAGCAGCCGATCTGGATGTCGGTCGTGCTGGCGGCCATGGCGGGTTCGCTGGGCCGGCCCGGCTGCGGCTGGGGCGCGGGCTACGCGACAATGGACGCGACCGGAGTTGCCCCGGGCCGACCGTCTGTGGCGTCGATGCCGCGGGTGGCGAACCCTGTTGCGGACTTCATTCCGGTCGCCCGGATCGCCGACACCCTGCTGGAACCGGGCGCGACCATCGACTACGACGGTCAGCGTCTGACCCTGCCGGACCTGCGCCTGATCTACTGGTGCGGAGGAAACCCCTTCCACCACCACCAGGACCTCCACCGCCTCACCCGAGCCTGGCAGCGCCCGGACACGGTGGTGGTCCATGAAGCCTGGTGGAATACCACGGCGAAGTTCGCCGACATCGTGCTCCCCGTCGCGACCAGCCTGGAGCGCGACGACTTCGCCGCGGGGTTCTCCGACCCTCACCTGGTCGCGATGCCGAAGGTCCGCGAGCCGGCCGGCGAGGCACGCACCGACCACCAGATCTTCGCCGCTTTGGCTGCCCGGCTCGGCTATGAGCGCGAGTTCACCCAGTCGCGTTCCGAGATCGAATGGGTCCGGCACCTCTACGACCAGACACGGGCGAACCTCGGCGACGACGCGGCCCTGCCGAACTTCGACGACTTCTGGCAACGCGCCTGCGGTGTCGAACTGCCGGCACTCAGCGGTCCGTTTCCTGGCAGCTTCGAAGCACTGCGCTCCGATCCGCAGCGCTTCCCCCTGACGACGCCGTCGGGCCGGATCGAGATCTTCTCCGAGGAGATCGACTCGTTCGGCTACGACGACTGCACCGGACATCCGGCGTGGTTCGAACCCGTGGAATGGCTTCGCGCCGACCTGGCGGACCGCTTCCCGCTGCACCTGATCTCGAATCAGCCTGCCTCACGCCTGCACAGCCAGTACGACAACGGTAGCCACAGCCTCAAGTCAAAGATCCACGGCCGCGAGCCCGTGACGATCAACCCGCAGGACGCGGCATCACGCGGTATCGAGAACGGCATGATCGTGCGTGTCTTCAACGACCGAGGCAGCTGCCTGGCGGGCGCGATCCTGTCGGACGCCGTCATGCCCGGCGTCATCCAGCTGTCCACCGGAGCGTGGTGGGACCCAGCCCAGCCGGGCCGGAGCGGAACCCTGGACCGCCACGGCAATCCCAACACCCTCACCGGGGACCGTGGATGCTCGCGTCTGTCCCAGGGACCCAGTGCGCACAGCGCGCTCGTCGACGTCGAGGTCTACGACGGCCCGGTCGAGGAGGTACTCGCCTTCACACCACCACACCTCGAACACTGAAACGAAGCCAACTCAACGGTATGCCGTGTTCACCCTCGTCGGGCGCCCGGTCGGCAGGTCCGACCGGTGCCCAGCCTCCACTCGGACCTTTGCGTCGCCGTAACTGCTTGAATACGGTACGCAGTCATGACTGCACTTCAAGACCTCAAGTACGGACAGTGGTTCAGGGGCGCCGATGTCGATGGCGACGGGTTCATTACCCGGCACGACGTCCGCAAGATGAGCGAGCGCTACATCAGCGCCCGCGAGACCACGCCTGATGCCGAGACCGTCCGCCGGCTCATCGAGGGGATGGACCAGTTCTGGTCGAACGTCATCGCCCCGATGGATCAGGACGGTGACGGGAAGGTCGATGTGCGGGAGATGACCGAAGGCTTCAAGAGTGTCCTGACCGACCGCGCGTTCTACCCGCAGCAGATTGCGCCGGTCACCAACTGCTTCTTCGACCTCGTCGACCTCAACGGAGACGGCAAGATCGACCAGGCCGAGTTCCAGCAGATGTTCAGCTCGGTCGCCGCCGTCCCCGGCGAGGACTGCGCCGCCGTCTTCGCCGCTCTGGACCTCGATGGTTCCGGCGGACTGAGCCGTGACGAGTTCCACCAGGCACTCGAAGAGTTCTTCTACGGCAACGACCCCGACGCTCCCGCCAACCACATCTTCGGCAAGGTCACCGCCTGACCATCCCCGGATATGCCCCCGGCCCAGCGCTTATGCCAGATCTTCAGCAGGGCCGGGGAGGGGACGCCGTAGGCGGGCGACTGGGGACGTGCGCGCCATCCGTCGCGAAGTGGCGCTGCGGGAGGGTGGTGACGCGTCCGTTGTACGCGGCGCGGATCAGAGCCGTGGCAAGGACGCCGTGCGGATGTCCGACGGGCTCCTGGCCGTCCGCTGCGGGGGCCCGGGCGGCGGCGAGTTGGGCGGAGACGCTCATGCGGTTGCCTCGGCGCGCCACTGGGTGAGGGGCCGGTGACCCGGTCGGCGACGTCGCGGATGCCGTCGTCGCAGGTGAGGTCGGTGAAGATGACGGGCAGGTCGCCGCGCTGTCGTTTCGCGTCGGTGGCCATGGTGTCCAGGTCGGCGCCGACGTGCGGGGCGGGGTCGGTCTTGTTGATGATGAGGAGGTCGGCGGTGGTGATGCCGGGGCCGTCCTTGCGCGGGATGTCGTCACCGCTGGCTACGACGATGACGAAGACCTGTACGTCGATGAGGCCCTTGGAGAAGGTGGCGGTGAGGTTGTCGTCACCGGATTCGACGAGCACGAGGTCGAGGGGGTGAAGGGTCTCCTCCAGGTGCTCGACGGCCTCCAGGTTGGCGGAGATGTCGTCGCGGATCGCGGTGTGCGGGCAGGCGCCGGTCTCCACGGCGGTGATCCGCTCGGGCGGCAGGACGGCTTCGCGCAGCAGGTACTCGGCGTCCTCGCGGGTGTAGATGTCGTTGGTGACGGCGGCGATGCTCCAGCGGGCACGCAGGGTGCGGCAGAGCGCGGCGACGGTCGCGGTCTTGCCGGAGCCGACGGGTCCGCCCAGGCCGACGCGCAGGGCGCGGCGGCTGCCGTCGCGCCGGGTCGCCGAGGCACTGGGCGTGTGCTGGTGCGGCAGGGACTGATCGAGGTGCATGGCAACTCCGTAGGGCATTGCGGGTGTCCGAGTGGTGGTCAGGAGGCGAAGAGACGGACGGTCCAGGCGGCGTGCTGTTGCCAGGTGACGTCCAGCAGGGGTGCGGAGGCTGACAGCAGGGCGTCGATGCCTTCGGTCATGGCGCGGCCGGCGGCGCCGGCCGCGGCTGCTGCGACGTGGTCGGTCTCGGGCCCGAGGCGGGCGAGCATCCCGGAGGCGGCGAGCGGGTCGAGGCTCAGCAGGCGCACCGCTGCGCTGGCCGGGCCGCCGATGTTCTCGTACGCGGCGACATAGGCGGCGTCCACCGGGGCGAGTCCGGCGGCGCGGGCGGCGAGGCCCACCACGATGGGCTGGTGCGCGCCCTGCGGACGCGCGGCGGCCAACTCTTCGAGTTCGGCCGTAGGGAAGGTGGCTCGGGCCGCGCGCATCATCTGCCGGCCGAGCCTGCGGGCGACGGCACGCAGGGCGGGGACGGGGGTGCGTGCGTCGGCGGCGTCATCGAGCAGCAGCGGGTCAAGCCCGGCGACGGCTGCGGCGGCCAGCCCGGCCGCGGTCAGACCGGTGGTGTGCAGACGCCCGCGGCAGAACGCCTCCAAGCTGTCGGTGTCGTGTACGGCTTTGTGAGCGATGGCGGCCTCGACACCGCTGGAGTGGGCGTGCCCACCGGCAGGGAAGCGGCCGTCGGCCAGCAGGAGCAGGGCTGCGCGGCTCATGGGCGAGCGGCTGTCTTTCACAGGGTCGCAGGGCGGGCGGTGGCCCGGGGCAGGCACCCGAAGCCTGCCCCCGCCGGGCCTCGGTCGGATCCAAGGCGTCAGAAAAGGAAATACCGTTGTGCCATTGGGACTTCGCTGACGTACGCGCGCGGAATGGTCACGCCGTCGATTTCGGTGCGGGCGTCGAGCGTCGTCGCGCCGCCGATGGTCACCTCGAAGCTGTTGTGGTCGACTTCAAGGCCGGCGGGCAACGCGTCGTTCAGCTTCATGTCGCTCTTGACGATGCTCCGGATGGACTGGCTGATCGCGACAAACCGCTTCTTGAGACCGACCGTCTCATCGGGCGCTTCTCGATCATCAGCAAGGAAGGACGCGAAACGCCCAAACGAGGTCTTACCTACACCATCCGGTGCATCCGTGGAGTACACCGTATTCACCCCGCCCCGTCGGGCACAGGGAGCCCGTTCCTGAAGCCGCCGCGTCGGATATCCGCACGGGATTTCGCGGGATCAGCCCTCGTCCTCACCGGCTTCCGTACCGACCGCCTGTCTCGGCGACGGTCGAACTCGGCCGTCGCCGGCACCCTGTGCTCCCCGTGGGGAGAAGGCGCTGCACCTCGTTGGCGTGCATCCCGCGCACGTTTGGGTGAACGACCGGTGAGCGGCGCGCCCGCCAGCTGGCGGACGGGCAACCATCCAGAAGTGGTTCATCCCAGGGAAGGGGCTTTTCCATGCGTCGTGCACTGATCATCGTCGATGTGCAGAAGGACTTCTGCGAGGGCGGCAGCATTCCGGTGAAGGGCGGCGCGGGCCGGGCCGCCGCCATCGCCGACCTGGTCGAGCACGCCGACGGACAGTACGCCTTCGTCGTAGCCACCCGTGACCACCACATCGACCCGGGCGACCACTTCTCCGAAAACCCCGACTTCCAGAACTCGTTCCCCGTCCACTGCGTCGTCGGCAGCGAAGGAGGCGAGTTCCATCCGGCCTTCGCCCCCGCCGTGGACGCCGGGCACGTCGACGAGGTCGTCTTCAAGGGCGCGCACTCCGCCTCAAAAAGCGGTTTCGAGGGCTTCACCAAGGACGGCACGACACTCTCCGCCTGGCTGAAGACCCGCGATGTCACCGACCTCGACGTCGTCGGCATCGCGACCGATCACTGCGTGAAGGCCACCGCACTGGACGGAGTCCGCGCGGGCTTCACGGTGCGGGTCCTGCTCGACTACACCGCCGGCGTCGCCTCCGACACCACGCGCACCGCACTCGACGAGCTGCGCCGGGCCGGCGTCGCGCTGAGCGGCGAACCTGTTGTCGCCTGAACAGGCCAGTTCGGCTTCCCCGACCCGTGCGTTCACAGGCGAGGGACCGGATCGGTCCCTGTCCTGCTTGCAACGCTGGTTCAGCGATCCCAAGCCCGGCCGTCCCTCGGCCCCGGTGGTAGTCACGGAGCCCATACGGCTGTGGTGGCACCCCTACTGGGAGACCGCCCCCTCGGTGCCGGCGGCGCGCTCCGAGCTGCGCGCGCTGCCCGTCCTCATCGCCGAATACGAGGAGAAGAACGGCACGCGCCGGGGAGGTTGGCTTCCTGCGCGCTGGCCTGCCAGGCCGCCGACCAGACACAGCCGCCGAAGCTCACGGAGCTATCGTCGCAAGGCATTGACGTGGCACCCTTTCCCTGCCTCATAAGATGATCTGCCTCGGTGCTCATCGCATCCATCGGGGTGAACCCTGGCCATCGCCCTGCCACTCCCTGCCCCCCATGACTTGACTGTCTGGCCGGCTTGCACCTGGCGCCCCGCGGCTGCGGTCGAACCGCTCACTGGTTGGCCTGACACGTCGGCGCGGTCTTCACCTACGGTCCAGCCAACGCACCCGCACTGTCTCCGAGCGGTCTTAGGTCAGGTGGCCGTCAGCATCGGCAGGGAGGACAGGTGCTTCTCGGGGATGAAGAAGGCGTCTTCGAGAGCCGGCAGATGGGGAGCGAACCGGGCGGTCAGAGCGTGCTGAGTGCGGAGCAGTGCTCGAAACGTGGTCGCGGCTGAGGGCGCCTTCGGCCAGGAGCAGCCCGCTGCGTGAGTGGACCTGGCTGAGCAGGACCAGGACGTGCAGGTCGCCCAGGACCGCTCGGGCGTGGGGGTCGGTGGTGTGGGCGATGGCCGTGGCGAAGGCGTCGGCGGCCTGGCCGATGATGTGGGCCTCGGCGAGGTTCAGGGCGGCAGCGGAGGCGTTGTTCCAGCGCCCGAGTGGTCGCCGGCCTCACCGCGTTGCAGATCGCGCCGTGTGCTGGTCTGCCAGTAATGCTCGGCGGCGGTGAGGTTGCGACGGAGGAAACCGGGGTCGATCATGCTCTCCCGACCGCTTGCCTGCGGGGGCTCGGAGACCAGCGGATGACCGAAGATCATCGCGCGGCGTGGTTCGTGGTATCACGGCTGCTCGGGGTGCGAGGGGTGGCGGGCGTTGGCTGTACCGGGGCCCGATAGTTGCCACCGACGGGGCTGATGGGGCTCCAATCTCCCCACCCTGGGCTCAGGGGTGGGACAGACCTGCTCACCGAGACTCCCCAGACATAGGTCACTTGGCCTGTGGCGGAGCCCTGCAGCTTCGGATTGGCCCGACAGCCAGCCCGCCCTGGGGGCCGGACGAGCCGTCCAGGGAGGGCGGAGCCCGTGCGTGCGTGCGACGCCAGGTGCGCTGGATCCTGATCTACCGGGCGAGCGGCCTGGTGCAGGAGGTCTTGCCCCGTTCGGCAGCGATGAGTCTCGTGGTGGTCCCAGGTCTACACGCTAGACCGCTCCACCGCACTCGAATCAGGAGGCATCTTGAAGCTGCTTCTCACGTCCGCGGGCATCAAGAACCCGAGCATCCACGACGCGCTGGTCGACCTGCTGAGCAAACCGATCGCCGACTCCAACGCCCTATGCATTCCCACTGCGGGGTACGGGCACCCCATGGGCAGTCCGGGTGGGGCATGGCGTTTCATCACCGGCCGGTCCTCGACACCCATGTGTGAGCTGGGTTGGAAGTCCTTGGGAGTGCTGGAGCTTACCGCGCTGCCCAGCATCGGTGAGGAGCGCTGGGTCCCCTGGGTCCGGGAGTCGGACGTCCTGCTGGTGAATGGCGGCGACGCTCTGTATCTGGGCCACTGGATGCGGCATTCCGGGCTGGCGGATGTCTTGCCGTCGCTGCGCGAGACGGTCTGGGTGGGGCTGAGCGCCGGGAGCATGGTGATGACCCCACGTATCGGTGAGGACTTCGTCGAGTGGAAGCCCCCCACCGGTGGCGACAGCACGCTGGGGATCGTCGACTTCTCGATCTTTCCGCACCTGGATCACGAGCTGCTGCCGGAAAACAGTATGGCCGACGCGGAAAGATGGGCAGCAGGCATCCCGGGTCCGGCGTACGCGATCGACGATGACACCGCCATCAAGGTGATCGACGGCACTGTCGAGGTCGTCTCCGAGGGGCGTTGGAGGCTCTTTCCCTCCTGAGGAGACGCCGTCCCGTCCTCCTCCACCAAAGATCTACATCTTGTTTGGTGCCATGACACGCTCGTCAGCGGCACCGAACTGGCGGTGTATCCAGTCCTCGTTGACCTCAGCAACCGACTGCGGATCGGAGAGCACAAGGGGTCGCTTTCTGGGCTCTGGCCGCAGTTCCGGGAACGGACTTATGGCGGGGAGCGAAGGTCCCGCGTGTGGCACTCTGGGTGGGTGGCAGAGAGCAACCGGGAACGCGCGGTAGAGGGCTGGATCTGGAACGAGAACGTCCAGCCCTTCTTGGCTCTCTTGGCGCGTTACGCCGGCTACGACTTCGATGACGCCGACTGGCAGGCGGTCGAGCTCGGCCTTGAGGCCACCGATGATGAGCACCCGGATCGCTGGTACAGCTATCCACTCGTCGGATCGGACCATCGCCTTGAAGTGCAGCTCGCGCAGGCCGTGGGTGGCAGTGAGGTTTCTGTCCGCGTGGCGGGAACTTCCGGCCCTGAGCTGCTGCTGAGGGCGGACACGCTGATAGCGGCCTTTGGCACCGGCCTCGTCGCATGAGGCGAGCATGAGGCACAGCCCTCATGGCTGGGTGGGAATCCGGGTCCGGAGGAGGGCGAACGAGGCTCGGCCATACATGGCTCGCTTGAGCGTTTCAACCCGGTTCACGTGCCCTTCGACGGCCCCGGAGCTCCACGGCAGAGTCAGCCCGGCGGTCACCGCGTCGAGATCCTGGCGAAGGAGGCCGGCGAAGCCCTTCATGGGCTTGGGTGCGTCCTGCTCGGCCTGCCGGATCCACTCCAGCAACAGGTGTCCGCGCTGGTGAGGGACCAGATCGGCGAACGCCCGAGCGAGGTCGCAGGCCCGGGTGATGTCCGGGCGGGCGAGCCGGACTTGGAGGAGTCGCTCGTTCTGGCTTTCGGTGAGCGTCTCCCGGGGCCGCATGATCCGCGAGGTGATCTTGCGAGGGCTCGGGATGTCGGCCCGGACCGGTTCGGCGGTGCCCGCGCGGGGGGCGGCGAGGTGTTCGCGGACGACCTGGCGGCTGCCGTGGTAGCCGCGGGCCTGGATCTCCAGGAACAGGCGTGTGCCGCTGACCTGGCCTTGCGCCTCGGTGGAGCGAGCGTTGAGGTATGCCTTGAAGGGCTCCGGGACGCCGTTGGGACGGCGGTCGCGGGCGGAGGCCGGCAGCTTGTCGAGGTCGGTGTCGCGGAAGCGGCGCAGGGTCTTGCGGTCGAGGTTCAGACGGCGGGCGATGGCGCTGATCGTCCAGCTTTTCTCCAGCAGGCGGTGGATGTCCTCGTAGCGGTGGCGGGTGCGTTCGATGATCTGGGTGCAGGGATGTTCCGCGGGCGGTAACAGCATCGGGGTCACCGCCGGCACCTCGGCTACTTCGGCCGCCGTCTCCTCCTCGCGTTTGCGCAGGCAGTCGCGGTGCTGGTGGCAGGTCTTCTCCACCGCGGCGGACAGGTTCTGCAGCAGGTGCCGGCGATCCGCGACTTCGAGGGCATGGGGGGCGGCTTCCTTGACCGCCTTGGTGTAGGCAGTGGCCCGGTCCCGGCAGATGATCGCGGCTCCGGGATGCTCGGTGAGCCAGGCCGCGAACGTCTCAGAGGCGCGGTCGGGCAGTACGTCCGCGGCCCGGCCGGCCTCGACGTCGACCAGCACGGTGCCGTAGGTGCAGCCCTTTCGGAAGGCAAACTCGTCCACCCCCAGCACCCGGGGGGCACGGTCCGGCACCGCCGGCGCCGTCAGCAGCCTGAGCAGCCGGGTTCGGCCCGCGGTCAGCCGGAGTCGGTGGCACAGCCGGGCGGCGGGACGGCCGCCAAGCTCGATCGCGATCGACCGCAGCCAGCCCGCAAGCCCGGTACTGGAACGGCGGTAGCGCGTGGACAGGCCCGGCACCTGCTCGACGAACGTCGTAGGGGAACAGCTCTTCCGGTCGCAGAAGTACCGGCGCACCCGCAGCCGGACGATGACTCGGCGTGAGCCCAACGGCCGCTCATCCAGGGTGCGTTGATACGTGCTGTGCACGCGGCGGGCCTGCTTGCGACAGTTCGGGCACCGGCCTGGACGGGCTGTCGCCACTGCCTCCACCACCAGGATGTCGGAGGAGTCGCTCACCCCCTCCACCGGCACATCGATCCCGGGAAACAGCACATCCTCTACCGTCTTGCTCGCCACGGCAGGAAGTACGCTGCCGAAACGATCCCGCGTTCCTGCCGCTGACCTGGGGATTCACGGAACTGCGGACAGAGCCTTGAAACTCCCCACCGGCGCTCCCCTTGTTCCCCGGACCTGCTTTTGTTCCTCACCTCGCGATGTGGCTGATGCCGGTGAAGCGGATCCGCCCGGCCTTCAGGGGAGCGGGAGCGCCACGTCCGCTCGGGGGCGTGGCAGCTCGTGGGTCGGGGGGGGGCGCCCCCCCGGGGGGGGGGGGGGCCCGGGGGGGGGGGGGGGGGGCCCCCCCGCCCCCCCCCCGCGGGGGGGGGGGGGGGGGTGGGCGTCAAAGTGGGGGGGGGCGCGGG
>NZ_JBIRJA010000032.1:0-59521 GCF_044329325.1 Streptomyces sp. NPDC017676
CCCACCAACATCCCCACCGGCTGCCGCTTCCGCACCCGCTGCTGGAAGGCGCAGGAACGCTGCACCCACGAAGACCCACTGCTCGCGGTCCCGGCCGCCTTCAGCGACACGACCGACCCCGCCGCCCACCCCTCGGCCTGCCACTTCGCGGAGGAGAAACAAGTGGTGCCGCCGGAGGAGTCCCGGCTGAACGGCAACGGGCCGGGGTGACATGGCGCACCCCGGCCCGTTCACGGCACCCGCACGGCCGTACGCTGATCAGCCTCCCGTGTCCGTATATCGGTACCGCTTCGGTGAAGTTGCCTGCGTGTTAACGCAGTTCAGGCCCGCCCGCCCGGCTCGGGAGGGAGCGTCGGAGGAAGTCCAGCTGGAGCAGGAGCAGGTTCTCCGCGACCGTCTCCTGCGGGGTCATGTGGGTCACTCCGGACAGGGGCAGCACCTCGTGCGGGCGGCCGGCGGCCAGCAGTGCGGAGGAGAGGCGCAGGGAGTGCGCGACGACCACGTTGTCGTCCGCCAGCCCGTGGATGACCAGCATCGGGCGGTGCGGCTCGGCGGGGTCGACCAGGCCCGCGTCGTCGATCACCGAGTTGCGCCGGTAGACCTCCGGCTGCTCGTCCGGGTCGCCGAGATAGCGTTCCTGGTAGTGGGTGTCGTACAGCCTGAGGTCGGTGACCGGCGCGCCGACCACCGCCGCGTGGAAGACGTCCGGGCGGCGCAGCACCGCCAGTGCCGCCAGGTAGCCGCCGAAGGACCAGCCCCGGACGGCCACCCGGGTGAGGTCCAGCGGGAACCGCTCGGCGAGGGCGTGCAGCGCGTCGACCTGGTCCTGGAGGACGACCGCCGCCACGTCGTCCCGGATCGACTTCTCCCAGGCGGGCGAGCGGCCCGGGGTGCCCCGGCCGTCGGCGACGACCACCGCGAAGCCCTGGTCGGCGAACCACTGGGAGGTGAGGTGGGCGTTGTGGGCGGCGGCCACGCGCTGGCCGTGCGGACCGCCGTAGGGGTCCAGGAGGACCGGCAGGGGAGTGTCACCGGGGTAGTCCCGTGGCATAAGCACGGCGCACGGAATTCGGCGTGCGCCCCCTTGGGTGAGAGTCACCCGGGGGGACAAACCAGGATCTTCGGCGTACGACCGGACAGTGGCCGTCGGTTTTCCGTCACACAGCACCTCGACCCGGGCGCCCGGCCGGTCCAGCGCGGCGGACACGAGGACGGTCACGTTCCCGGAGCGCACCGCCGAGTGCACACCGGGTTCCCGCGACAGGCGCTCCACGCCCAGTTCGTTCACCCGGTACACATGGACTTCGCCAATTTCCGGCGCCTCGGCCTCCGGACCGGAAGAGGCGGAAACCAGTACGTCGTCCGCACCCACGTCCAGCACGGCGCGCAGATGCAACTGACCGCTGGTCAAGGGACGTTCGCCGACCGCCAGCACCCGTGCGCCGCCCTCGTCCGCGATACGGACAAGCTGCCCGGAGGGGTTCCAGCAGGGCACACCAGCGAACAGTTCCAGCCAAGTTGGATCTTCGTCGGCGTGCACCATCCGCGTGGCCCCGGAATCCGGTTCCACCGCCAGGTAGAGCTGGCTGCGCTGATCCCGCGCCTGGACCAGCAGCAGCGGCGCACCTGCCTCTGACCAGTGCACACGTGCCAGATACGGATAGCGCGCGTGGTCCCAGACCACCTCCGTGCGCGTCCCGTCCAGCCCGCACACGAACAGGCGGACGTCCGCGTTGGGGGTGCCCGCGGCCGGGTACCGGATGCAGACCGGCTCACGTTCCGGGTGGGCCGGATCGGAGATCCACCACCGCCGTACCGGCGTGTCGTCCACGCGTGCCACGAGCAGCCGGTCCGACCCCGGCGCCCACCAGAAGCCCCGCGCACGTGCCATCTCCTCCGCCGCGATGAACTCCGCGAGGCCGTAGGAGACGTCCGCCGACTCCGGCTCGGCCAGCGCCCGGTCGCCGCCGCCCTCGGCGTCCACCGCCCGCAGCGCGCCCCCGGCGACGTACGCGATGTGCCGGCCGTCGGGGGACGGACGTGGGTCGATCACCGGCCCGGGGACGGGCAGTTCACGTGCCGTGCCGGCGCGCAGGTCCGCCGCGAAAAGCCGCCCTGACAAGGCGAAAGACGCCAACTCCACGGCGCTGTCGGTGGCATAGCCGATGATCCCGGCGCCGCCCTCGCGGCTGCGCTCGCGGCGCGCCCGCTCCTCGGCCGAGAGTTCCTCGGCGGCGCCCCGGAGGAGTACGCGCGGATCGGCCGCCAGGCGCTCCGCACCCCCCGGAAGATCCATGACCCACAGGGAGTTGGCCCGGTCGGTGCCCGAGCCGGAACGCAGGAACGCGACACGCGAACCGTCGGGTGCCACGGTGAACGCACGCGGCGCGCCGAGCGTGAACCGCTGGGTCCGGGCGTGCCGACGGGGGAAGGAGTCAGCCTCGGTCGTCATACCCCGACCATATTGGCCATGCGCCCCCTTGTGCGGCTGTGCGCCGACCGATGCGCGAGCACGGATAGTTATGATCACTGCCGCAGAGTGGGTATGAACCTGCTGGTGTCTGCATGGATTTGCTCTACTGATCTTTGAACCCGCGTCCCTGGGATCTTTGGAGGTGAGCCGCCGTGGCACTCTCGATTTCGGCGGTGGTGCTGCTGGCGATCATCGTCTTCCTGTTGATCAAGAAGTCAGGGTTGAAGGGCGGCCACGCGGTCGTCTGCATCCTGCTCGGCTTCTATCTCGCCTCCTCGACGGTCGCTCCCACGATCAGCGAGCTGACGACCAACGTCGCGAGCATGATCGGCAGCATCAAGTTCTGACGGCCGGCGTCGCGGGGCCGGGCGCGGGGACCTCGTAGGGTGGTGGCCATGACGGAACTGCCCTCCCGGCGTCTTCTCCTGGTGCACGCGCACCCGGACGACGAGTCGATCAACAACGGCGCGACCATGGCCAGGTACGCGGCCGAGGGTGCCCACGTGACCCTGGTCACCTGCACCCTGGGGGAGCGGGGCGAGGTCATCCCGCCCGAGCTGCGGCACCTGACGGGCGCCGCGCTGGGCGCGCACCGGCGCGGCGAGCTGGCCGCGGCCGTGTCCGCGCTCGGCGTCACGGACGCGCGGCTGCTCGGCGGCGCCGGGCGGTACGGCGACTCCGGGATGATGGGCCTCGCCGACAACGACGACCCGGGCTGCTTCTGGCAGGCCGACGTCGACGAGGCCGCCGGGAGGCTCGCCGAGGTGATCCTGGAGGTCCGCCCCCAGGTCCTCGTGACGTACGACGACGACGGCGGCTACGGCCACCCGGACCACATCCAGGCCCACCGCGTCGCCATGCGCGCGGTCGACCTCGCGGCCGAGCGCGGCCACCGGATCGCCAAGGTGTACTGGAACCGCGTCCCGCGCTCCGTCGCCGACGCCGCCTTCGCCCGCCTTCAGGACGAGCTGCCCGGTCTGCCGTTCGACAAGGGTGCCGCCGTGGACGACGTGCCCGGCGTGGTGGCCGACGAGCGGATCACCACCACGATCGACGGCACCGCGTACGCCGCCGCCAAGGCCGCCGCCATGCGCGCGCACGCCACCCAGATCCAGGTCGCCGAGCCGTACTTCGCGCTCTCCAACGAACTCGCCCAGCCGCTGTTCACCACCGAGTACTACGAGTTGGTGCGCGGGCCCGGACAGCGCGGGGAGACCGACCTCTTCGCCGGCCTCGGCCTCGGGGAGACGTCATGAGCGACGGCGGGAACGGCTCCCTGCTCGCCCAGCCGCTGCGTCCGCCCTCCGCGGGACGGGCCGCCGCCCTCGTCGGCCTGCTCCTGCTCGGCGCCGTCACCGGCCTCGCCGGGGCCCTGCTCCAGGCCGCCTGGTTCCCCGGCGGACTGCTGCTCGCCCTCGCGGGCGCCGCCGGGCTCTTCCTCGGCGGCGCGTACGCCACCGGGGGCCGGGGCGGGGCGGTGGCGCCGGCGGCGGGCTGGGTGGTCGCCGTCATCCTGCTCACCACCACGCGCCCGGAGGGCGACTACCTCTTCGGCGCGGGCGGCAGCTCCTATCTGTACCTGCTCGGCGGCATGGCCCTCGCTGTGATCTGCGCCACCGTTGGCGCGGGGCGGCAACCGCGCGGCGGCTCCGCCCGACTTGGCAAGTGACGTACCACTTCGCCGTGCCGTGCGCGTGCGAGTCCGGTGTGGGTTTCCTCGGCGGTCATGGGATACGCGCCAGAAGTGGCCAGTATGGTGGTGCGCGCCGCCGAGCCTCCCCCAAGTTCTCGACTGCGCTCGAACAGGGGGTGCCCCCAGCTGAGGTCGAAACGGGCGGTGGAGCCAACCGGGAGAACCTGCCTTGAGTCGTGAAACTGACACTCCGTCCTCCGGGCCCAACGGGCGCGGCGGAGCCGCATACCCCTCCGGCACGCCGCCGTACGGGACCCCCATGGCTTCCGACGACGGTACGGGCGCGGGCCGTTCGGCCACGCGGCCGGAGGAGAAGAAGACCGAGACCACGCTGACGACCCGGATCCGGATCAACATCCCCGGGTCCCGGCCCATCCCGCCGGTCGTCGTGCGCAAGCCCGTCGGGGACGGCGAGGGCGCCGAGGAGGCGCCGGCCGCCGAGCCGCTGCCCGTGGCCGAACGGCCGTCCGCCGGCGCCGCCGAGGCCCCGGCCGAGCCCGCCGCCCAGGCGGAGGAGAAGACCAGCGACTGGTTCGCGCCGCGCAAGTCCGGCGCGCCCAAGGGCGGTCCGGGCGCCGGCGGCGCGAACGGCGCCGGAACGTCCGGCGGTTCCGCCGCCACCGCCTCCTCCGGCGGGTCGGGCACCCGTTCGAGTGGTCCGGGGGCTTCCGGTGCGGCCGGTACCACCGGCGCACGCCCCGGCGGCGGCCGTCCCGGTGGTGTGGTCGGCTCCATGAGCGTGCCGGGCGGTCCCCGCCCCGGCGGTACGAACGGCAAGGGGCTGCCCGGCGCCACCGGTGGCCCGGTCGCCCCGGGTCACGGCGGCGGCACCGGCTCCTTCGACGTGACCGAGGCCCTGACCGCGGGCCCCCTCGGCGGCGGCTCCCGCCCCGGCTCCACCGGCTCCGACGAGCCCCGCCGCGGCGACCTGCCGTACTTCTCGGAGAACGGCGGCCAGGACGACTTCGGCACGGGCCCGGCGGGCACCGGCGGCCGGGACGGCTACGGTGCCGGGGCAGCCGGGCACGACGGCTTCGGCGGCGCTGCCGCGGGCGTCGGCGGCCAGGACGGCTTCGGCGGTGCCGCGGGCGGTGCCCGTGGCAACGGCGGTCCCGGCGGCGCCAGCGGCTTCGACGGACCCGGTGGCCCTGGCGGCCCCGGCGGTCCGCAGGGCGGGCCGGCCGGTCCCACCAGCGGTCCGGTGACCGGTGACGGCACCCTCGTCCCGCCGGCCACCGGCGGCGTCGGCATGGGGCCGGGCGAGCCCTTCGACGGCCCGGCCGGCGCCGGCTTCGGCGGCCACGGCACCTCACCCGCGCGCAGCGCCCTCACCGACATCGCCGCTCTCGACGGGCCCGGCGCCGCCGGTGGCCCGGGCGGTCCCGGCGGCTTCGACGGACCCGGCGGTGCCGGCCGGCCCGGCGGTCCCGGTGCCCCCGGCGGTCCGGGTGCTCCGGGAGTCACCCCCGGCGGCCCGGCGGGCCGTGTCCCCGGTGGCGGGCTCAGCGACGACACCGCGATCCTCACCCCGCAGAAGCCGGCCCCTGAGCCCGGCACGCCCGGATACCGCTCCCCGTCCGCCGACAACGTCTCCGGACACACCGTCACCAGCGGCATCCCGGTCGTCCCGAACGCCGGGAAGCCCCCGTTCGGCACCCAGCCCGGCGGCCCGGCGGCGCCCACGGCGCCCAAGCCGGAGCCGGCCGCCGCGCCCAAGGCGGCGGGCAAGCCGAAGAAGAAGGGCCGCAGCAAGCTGATGCTGCTCGTCGTCGGCGTGTTCGTCGTGGCGGGCGGTGCCTACGGCGCCGGACTGCTGATGAACCGCACCGACGTGCCCAAGGGCACCACCGTGCTCGGTGTCGACATCGGCGGCGGCACCCGCGACGACGCCGTCAAGAAGCTGGACGACGCCTTCGGCAGCCGGGTGAACAAGCCGCTGAAGCTGGCCGTGGGCGGCAAGACGGTCACCCTCACGCCGGAGAACGCCGGTCTCCAGTTCGACTACCAGGCCACGGTGAGCGGGGCCGCGAAGAGCGACTACAACCCGGTCCACGTCGTCGGCTCCCTCTTCGGGCAGAAGCGCGTGGTCGAGCCGGTCATGCCGGTGGACGAGGAGAAGCTCCAGGCCGCGCTCCAGCAGGCCGGCGGTGGTTCGGGCTCGGCCACGGACGGCACCATCAAGTTCGAGGCCGGCGGCAAGGCCGTGGCGGTCTACGGCAAGGCGGGCAAGGCCATCGACGCCGGCCGTTCGACCACGGCGGTCGAGCAGGCGTACCGGGCGCTGGTGGAGACGGGCAGCACCTCCCCGGTCACCGTGCCGACCACCATCAAGCAGCCGACGGTCTCGAACGCCGAGGTGGACCGGGTGATGAACGACTTCGCGAAGCCCGCGATGTCCGGCATCGTCAAGGTGCAGACCGACGCGGCGCACGTCATCCGGTTCGGTCCGCTGTCGCTGCCGAAGATCCTCGGCTTCAAGGCCGTGGACGGCAAGCTCGTGGACACGTACGACCTCAACGCGCTCAAGGAGGCCTACGGCAGCACCTTCGACGGCGTACAGATCCAGACCGCGACCGGCAAGCGCGGCGTGCTGCCGCAGGACGTGGTCGGCGCGCTGCGCCAGGCCCTGCGGGGCAAGACGGAGGCGCAGCGGGTCGGGGTCATCGACACCAACCCCAGCTAGTCCGGCCGTTTCCAGGGGCGCTCCCGCCGAGGGGGCGCCCCTCGCCGTGTCCGTCACCTGATCCCCGTGACATCTGTCATGCGGCACTCAGGACCCCCGACACTGCCCGCTCCCCGGCCCCTGCCGCCAGCATGGACGGCATGACGACGACAGCGGCACCGGCCACCACCACCCCGGTGGTCGGGTTCGACCAGGTGACCAAGACGTACGGGAGCGTGCGGGCCGTCGACGGCCTCTCGCTCCGCCTGCACCCGGGCGAGACCGTCGCCCTCCTCGGCCCGAACGGGGCCGGCAAGTCCACCACCCTGGACCTGCTCCTCGGGCTCAAGCACGCCGACAGCGGCACGGTGAGCCTGTTCGGCGGCAGCCCGCGCGAGGCGATCACCGCCGGCCGGGTCGGGGCGATGCTGCAGAGCGGCGGCCTGATGGACGGGGTCACCGTGGCCGAACTGGTGAAGCTGGCCTGCTCGCTGCACCCGCGGCCGTACCCGGTCTCCGACGTGCTGGCCCGCGCGGGCATCGCCCAGATCTCCGGCCGCAAGGTCGACAAGCTCTCCGGCGGCCAGGCCCAGCGGGTCCGGTTCGCCCTCGCCACCGCCGGGGACAGCGATCTGATCATCCTGGACGAGCCGACCACCGGCATGGACGTCGCCGCCCGCCAGACCTTCTGGGCCACCATGCGCGAACAGGCCGACCAGGGCCGTACGGTCCTCTTCGCCACCCACTACCTGGAAGAGGCCGACGCCATCGCGGACCGGGTCCTGGTGCTGCACCGGGGCCGGCTCCTCGCCGACGGCACGGCCGCCGAGATCAAGGCCAGGGCGGGCGCGCGGCGGATCTCCTTCGACCTGGCCGGCGAGATCGACGAGACAGCCCTGCGCGGGCTGCCGTTCCTCACCTCGGTCGACGTCTCGGGCCAGACCGTCCGCATCCAGTCGTCCGACGCCGACGCGACCGTGCACGCCCTGTACGGCCTCGGTGTCTACCCCCGCAACCTCGAAGTCGCCGGGCTCGGTCTGGAGCAGGCCTTCGTCGCCATCACGGAGGCCGAGGAGGCCAAGCAGTCGTGAACGCACTCATCAAGCTCGAACTGGCCCGCGCCCTGCGGAACAGGAAATTCCTGTTCTTCTCGGTGCTCTACCCCTCGATCATCTACCTGATCTTCTCCAGCAGCGCCGGCGCGAACGAGCGGGTCGACGGCAGCGGCCTGACCGTCGCCACCTACCTGATGGTCTCCATGGCCTCCTTCGGCGCCCTGACCGCCGTCCTGATGGGCAACAGCGAGCGCATCGCCAAGGAACGCGAGAGCGGCTGGGTACGGCAGCTGCGGCTGACCCCGCTGCCCGGTCGCGGCTACGTCCTCGCCAAGACCGCGAGCGCCGCCGTGGTGAGCCTGCCGGCCATCGTCGTCGTGTTCGCCGTCGCCGCCGGCATCAAGCACGTACGCCTGGACGCCTGGCAGTGGCTCGCGCTCACCGGGGTCATCTGGGCCGGCAGCCTCGTCTTCGCCGCGCTCGGCGTCGCCCTCGGCTACCTCGCGTCCGGGGACGCGGTCCGCCCGATCACGATGATCGTCTACTTCGGTCTGTCGATCCTCGGCGGCCTGTGGATGCCGTCCACGACCTTCCCGCAGCTCCTCCAGGACATCGCCAAGTGGCTCCCCACGCACGCGTACGCTGCCCTGGGACGGGCGATCGAGCAGAGCCAGGCGCCCCACGCGGCGGACATCGCCGTCCTCGCCGTCTACTTCGTCCTCTTCGCGGGCGGCGCGGCCTGGCTGTACCGGAAGGACACGCTGAAGGCGTGAGCGCGATGACGGAAGACCCCCTGACCCGCGAGAAGCGGCCGGAACACCAGGTGCGGCTGGGCCAGGGCCCCCGCACCCGGCGGGACGTGCTGGCCAAGGTGCTGTGGATCGGCGTGTGGCTGGTCTTCCTCAGCTCACCGGTCGACGACCTGGTCAGCGGCCACCACACCGCGCGCGCCACCCTCGCCGGCTCCCTCGGCCTGGCCGCGTTCGTCGGGGTCTACCTGGCGCTGGTCTTCCGCAACGTGGGCCGGCCCTTCGCGCCCAGGACCGTCGTCGGCCTCATCGCGGTCCTGGCCGTCCTGGCCCCCGTCCTCGCCTACACCCTCGGCAGCGCCTGGCTCGGCCTCTTCGTCTACCTGTCGGTGGCCTGCGGGGCCACCCTGCCGGTCCGGGCGTCGTACTGGGCGATCCCGGCGACGGCCGCGCTGATGTACCTCGTGGGGCTGCACTCGAACGAGAAGGAGGCCCGTGGCCTGCTGCTCCTCGTGGGGCTCATCGGTTTCGCGATGGTCGGCGTCGGACAACTGGTGCGCACCACGATCGAGTTGCGCAAGGCGCGGGCCACCGTCGCCCAGCTCGCCGCCAACGAGGAGCGGCTCCGCCTCGCCCGCGACCTGCACGACCTGCTCGGCCACTCGCTGTCGCTGATCACGCTCAAGAGCGAGCTGGCCGGCCGGATGCTGCCCGACCACCCCGACAAGGCCGCCCGGCAGGTCGCCGACATCGAGCAGGTCAGCCGGCAGGCCCTGGTCGACGTCCGCGAGGCCGTCACCGGCTACCGTCGGCCCCGGCTCGCCGCCGAACTCGCCGGCGCCCAGGTCGCGCTGACGGCCGCCGGCGTCGTCGCCGAGGTGCCCGCCGAACCCGACCTCGCCGGCGTGCCCGAGGAGGCCGAGTCCGCTCTGGCCTGGGCGCTGCGCGAGGCGGTCACCAACGTGGTCCGGCACAGCGGCGCCGAGCGCTGCGCCGTACGGCTGCTGCGGCGGCAGACGCTGGACGGACCGGTGCTGGAACTCTCCGTCGAGGACGACGGGAGCGGGGGCTCCGGGAAGGGGCCCGGCAATGGACTGACCGGGCTGACCGAGCGCCTGGAGAAGGCCGGCGGCAGCCTGGAGGCGGGCCGGGTCAGGCACGGTTTCCGGCTCGTCGCCCGCGTGCCCACGGCCGCCGGGGCGGACGTAGGATCCGGGGCATGACGAGCATGATCAAGGTCCTCCTCGCCGAGGACCAGTCGATGGTCCGCGAGGCGCTGGCCGCACTGCTCGGCCTGGAGGACGACATCGAGGTCGTCGCCCAGGTGGCGCGCGGCGACGAGGTGCTCGCGGCCGTCGGCGCGCACGGCGTGGACGTCGCGCTGCTCGACATCGAGATGCCCGGCTGCACCGGCATCGAGGCCGCGGCCCGGGTGCGCCGGGAACACCCGCGGGTCAAGCTGGTCGTCCTGACCACCTTCGGGCGCCCCGGCTATCTGCGCAGCGCCATGGAGGCGGGCGCCGACGCCTTCCTCGTCAAGGACGCCCCGGCCGCGCAGCTCGCCGAGGCGATCCGCAAGGTGCTGGCCGGCGAGCGGGTCATCGACCCCACGCTGGCCGCCGCCGCGCTCGCCGAGGGCGCCAACCCGCTCACCGAGCGCGAACGCGAGGTGCTCCGCGCGGCGGCCGACGGCTCCACCAACGCCGAACTGGCCCAGGCCCTCCACCTGTCCCAGGGCACCGTCCGCAACTACCTGTCGACCGCCATCCAGAAACTGGCCGCGCGCAACAGGGCGGAGGCGGTACGGATCGCCCGGGACAAGGGGTGGCTCTGAGGAACCGGCTCAGTTGAGCTTGGACCTCGCCGTGCGCGCCTCCTGCCGGACCTTGTGGGCCGCCGACTCGTCCACCACCTCGATCAGGTCGGCGTAGTGCTGCAGTTCCTCGGCACCCGCTACGAACTCGCCGCGCTGCACCAGAAGTTGCCCGAGCTCGTAGCGCAGCCGCGCCGGGTGCGAGGGGATGAGCAGGGCCAGCTCCACCGCCCGCAGCGCGACGTCGGACCGTTCCGGCCGGGCCGCCGCCCACGCCCGCATGTTGTTCAGGATGCGCTGGACGACCTCCAGGGGCGCCGCCGGCTCCAGCATCGCGGGGTCGAGCGGTGTGCCCGTGGCACCCACGACCAGCAGCTCGGCGTCCGTCCCGGTGAGCACCCGGCCGCCGTCGAACGGATCGGCCAGCACCTGTTCCGCCGCCGCCCCGAACCCGACCACGAAGTGCCCCGGCAGTGCGACCCCGTACACCGGGGCGCCCGCCCGGCGCGCGACCTCCAGCCACACCACCGACAGCAGGATCGGCAGCCCGCGCCGTCGCCGCAGCACCTCGTGCAGCAGGGAGGACTCCAGCCGCTGGTAGTCGCCCGGCGTCCCGTGGAACCCGTAGCGGGTGCCGAGCAGCCGTCGTACGGCCTCCGCCCACGCCCGCGGCCCGTCCGGCCGGTACGGCAGCTCGCCCGCCAGCCGGTCCAGCTCCGCCTGCGCGGCGTCGATGCCGGCCTCGTCCAGCGAGCCGTCCGTCTCCGCGGCGATCAGCAGACACAGCGCCGACAGGTCGGGCCGCTCCGACCGCGCCTCCTCGGCGAACCGCCGCCGCAGCTCGGCGGAGCGGTCCTCCGGGGGCGGATACGGGGGCGGCAGATACGGATGACTCATGGCAGCCTCATGCCCTTCCACGGGGAGTTCTACGGCCCCCGAAGCGGGACGCCTGCGGCGCTCGGCACGCCGGCTGGCCGCCGCGCCGGTTCCGGTCGCCGGGGTGGTTGCTCGGCCGGGTCGGGGTGCTGGGTGTGTCGGCGGGCTGGGTTCGGTCGCCGGGGTGGCCGCTCGCGTGGGTCCGGCCGTTGGGCATGCCGCTCTGCTGGGGGCGGGTGCTGGGAGCGTCACTTGCCTGGGTCCGGGGTCTCGGGGGCGTTCCTGGGCAGGGCCCGGGGTTCAGGGCTGTCCTGGGGCAGGGGCCGGGGTTCAGGGCTGTCCTGGGGCAGGGGCCGGGGTTCAGGGCTGTCCTGGGGCAGCGACCGGGTTCCAGGGCCGTCCTGAGGCAGGGACCCGGTCTCAGGGGTGTCCTCCGGTAGGGAGCGCGTCCCAGGCGTGTCCCCCGGTGCCGGGCGGCCGGCGGAGGCGGGGGGTCCCTCCGGTGCGTCCTGCTCCTCGGGGGCCCGGTAATGGTGGTGGGCGTGGTGCGGGGTGAAGCCGAGGGCGCGGTACAGGGCTCGGGCGGAGTCGTTGTCCGTCTCCACCTGGAGCCAGGCCGCCGAGGCGCCCTCCTCCAGCGCGCGCCGGGCCAGCGCGGCCATGACCTCGGTGGCCAGCCCCTGCCGCCGCCGGCCGGGGTCGACCTCGACGGCGGCGAACCCGGCCCACCGCCCGTCCACGACACACCGCCCGATCGCCGCCGGCGGCTCGCCCTCCCCGCCGGGCACGGAGGCGAACCACACCGACGGCCCGGACCCGAGCACCCGCAGGGCCACCTCGCTCACCCCCTTGCGCTGGTACCGGGCGAGCCACGCCTCGTCCACCGCCCGGGACAGGACCACGCCCGCGCCTCCGGCCCGGTCCGCGACCGGCGCCAGGGGCCCGGTCCACAGCTCGGCGGTCACCTCCCGCACCCAGCCGCGCCGCTCCAGCTCCGCGCACAGCATCTCCTGCGTCCCCTCGGCGCCGGTCGCGGTCTGCACGTACGCGGGCAGGCCGCGCTCGCCGTACCAGCGTCGTACGGCCGCCAGGGCCGCGTCGAGCGGAAGCCCGGGGTCCCCGAGCGGCAGCACGCTGTTGGCGCGCCGGGTGAACCCGCCCGCCGCCCGCAGCTCCCACTCGCCCAGCCGCTCGCTCTCCACCGGCCGCCACGCCCGGGAGGCGACCCGTGCGAGCTCCGGGTAGGTGGCGGCGGGCCCCCTGCGCCGCGCCGGGGCGGCGGGCACGACCTTCCCGGCGACCAGCGCGGCTTGCGGGATCCGGACCCGTTCGCCGTCCCGCCGTGTGATCATGAGCACGCCCCCGTCCCATGATGTGAGAACACCCACCGTGTCAGTGAACTTCTCCGGTCCGTCACCGGGTTCGCCCAACCGCCGTACAGAGACCCGTTTCCCCACGTCAGCAGGGGTGATTCGGACCTCCGGGCGTCCTTTCGCCGAGATTTCCACTGGTCAGTTCACCCCTCCTGTTCGGATCATGCTCCGGAACGGAGATACTAGGGGCGGGCATCGACGACGCCGCGCTCCCGCGCGCCAGGCGGCGGAGCCTGAGGAGGCCCGCCAGCGCCCTATCGAGGAGGAACGACAGCGTGACCTACGTCATCGCGCAGCCTTGTGTCGACGTCAAGGACAAGGCGTGCATCGAGGAGTGCCCGGTCGACTGCATCTACGAGGGCCAGCGGTCCTTGTACATCCACCCGGACGAATGCGTCGACTGTGGTGCCTGTGAGCCGGTCTGCCCGGTCGAGGCGATCTTCTACGAGGACGACGTCCCGGAGGAGTGGAAGGACTACTACAAGGCGAACGTCGAGTTCTTCGACGAGCTCGGCTCGCCCGGCGGCGCCAGCAAGCTGGGGCTGATCGAGCGCGACCACCCCTTCGTCGCCGCGCTCCCGCCGCAGGGCGAGTGACCGTCTGAGCATCAAGCGGCCGCCCGCCACACAGCGCCGCGCCGCCTCGGTCCCGTACGGCCCGATCACCCTGATCACCGCCGCACGGGACCGAGGCGTTTGCCGCACCGTACGAAAGTGAGCCTGATTCCCGTGTCCGCAGTCTCCGACCGGCTTCCCACCTTCCCCTGGGACAAGCTGGAGCCGTACAAGAAGACGGCCGCGGCCCACCCGGACGGCATCGTCGACCTCTCCGTCGGCACCCCGGTCGACCCGGTCCCCGAGCTGGTCCAGAAGGCCCTGATCGACGCGGCCGACTCCCCGGGCTACCCGACCGTCTGGGGCACCCCCGCCCTGCGCGACGCGATCACCGGCTGGCTGGAGCGCCGCCTGGGCGCCCGCGGGATCACCCACCGGCACGTCCTGCCGGTCGTCGGCTCAAAGGAGCTGGTGGCCTGGCTGCCCACCCAGCTCGGCCTCGGCCCCGGCGACAAGGTCGCGTACCCGCGCCTCGCCTACCCCACGTACGAGGTCGGCGCCCGCCTGGCCCGCGCCGGGTACGAGGTCTACGACGACCCGCGCGACCTGGACCCGGCCGGCCTGAAGCTGCTCTGGCTGAACTCTCCGTCCAACCCGACGGGCAAGGTCCTGTCCCGGCAGGAGCTGACGGACATCGTCGCGTGGGCCCGCGCCCACGACGTCCTCGTCTTCTCCGACGAGTGCTACCTGGAGCTGGGCTGGGAGGCCGACCCGGTCTCGGTCCTGCACCCGGACGTCAACGGCGGCTCCTACGACGGCATCGTCGCCGTCCACTCCCTCTCCAAGCGCTCCAACCTGGCCGGCTACCGCGCGGCCTTCGTCGCCGGCGACCCGGCCGTCCTGGGTCCCCTGCTGGAGATCCGCAAGCACGGCGGCATGATGACCTCCGCGCCGACGCAGGCGGCGGTCGTGGCCGCGCTCGGCGACGACGTCCACGTCCACGAGCAGCGCGAGCGCTACGCCGCCCGCCGCGAGGCCCTCCGGGAGGCGCTCCTCGCCGACGGCTTCCGCATCGAACACAGCGAGGCGAGCCTCTACCTCTGGGCCACCCGCGACGAGTCCTGCTGGACCACGGTCGCCCACCTGGCCGACCGGGGCATCCTGGTGGCCCCGGGCGACTTCTACGGCGAGGCGGGGAGGAACCACGTCCGCGTGGCCTTCACGGCGACGGACGAACGAGTGCGGGCAGCGGTGGCCCGCCTGACCGCCTAGGCCACCCGTTCGTCCCGCCGGCGCACAAGCCGACGGGGCCCGGGAAAGGAACCCGGACCCCGTCGGCGTGCACAGCCGGGCGCTCAGCCGCCCAGCGGCAGACCCTTGGCCGGCAGGGAGGACGTCGGCAGGGACGCCGTCGGCAGCCCGCCCTTGGCGAGGGAGTCCGTCGGCAGCCCGCCCTTCGTGGCACCGGAGGCCGTGTCCCCCAGGACACCTCCGGCCGCTCCGACGGCACCGCCCACGGCCTGCTGCGCCGCGGGGGCCGCCTTCTTCACGGCACTGCCGCCGGTCGCGCCCGCGGCCGGCACCGCCTGCTCGAACGCCTTGCCGCCCGTGTGGCCCGCGGCGGCGGTGACGCTCTGCGCGGCACTGTCCACGGTGTTGCCGACCTGCGCGCCGTCCAGGGCGGTCAGACCACCCAGGTTCGGGGTGGCCACCGGCAGGTTCGTGGCCGCTCCGGCGGAGCCGGCCGCACCGACCCCGGCAGCCGCTCCCGCTGCGACGAGCAGCGCGGCACGGGCGATCCGGCGGGTCAGGGGGAGGGACATGATGCTCCATTCGACGGGAGAGAACGGTGTCTGTGTCCGAGCCCGTCTCCGGCTCGGACGCCGTGACTACCGCTCGAAGCCCGCGAAGGTTGCGGACGCCCCAGGTAAAGAATGGATAACGCGTCGCATTATCAGGTGTGGATAAAAACGGGCAAAGAGCGTCCGCCGGAAATCGCGCAGAATCCTTCCCGCCCTTGATTGCCAAGGGTTCCCGGGGCGGGCGCACCACCCGCCCGAGCCGTCGTGCGCCCCGGCGCGGCACAACCCGCCGGAGTGACCGTCCGTACTACTGTCCGGCCACGATCCGCACCGAGCCCGCGGACGTCTCCACGGTGTTCCCCGCGGAGCTCTGCGCGCCCCCGGCCCCGTCCGGCCCAGCCGTCCGCCACTCGTCGCCGTCGCTCCCCGCCGTCCACACCCGCCCGGCGTACGACACCCGCTCGATGTGCAGCGCCGAGGAGTTGGCCACCGCCCACTGCGCGAGCTGCCAGCCCCGCTGCCGCTCGCCACGCCCGGTCGCGTCCGTCTTCGCACCCTCCGGCACCGGAACCGTCACCGTCCGCCCGCGCGCGGTCGCGGTCACGCTCGGCGACGGGGACGGCGACGGCACGGGCGTCCCGCCCACCACCGCGCCGGTCTGCTGGAGAGCGTCCCGCCCGAAGTCCCGTACCAGCGCGGCCCGCACCGCGTCCGGACCGGTCGCCGAGTTCGTGCGCTGCGGGCGCCCGTCGCAGGTCAGCGTGGCCGCCGCCCGCCCGGTCAGGGCCGCCGCCAGCAGCGTGGCGTCCTGCTCGTGCTTGGCGTACGCCTCCGGGTAGCCGCTGCGCTGCACCCGCTGCGCGGCCACCGTCAGCGGCAGGTCGGTGTAGTCCGGCACCTTCGCCAGGTGCGCGTAGAAGATGCCCGCCGCGTAGGCCGGGTCCATGATCTGCCGCTCGGTGCCCCAGCCCTGCGAGGGCCGCTGCTGGAACAGGCCCAGCGAGTCCCGGTCGCCGTGCTCGATGTTCCGCAGCCCCGACTCCTGCAGGGCGGTCGCCAGCGCGATCGTCACGGCCCGCTCGGGCATTCCGCGCCCGGTGCCGACGGCGGCGATCGTCGCCGCGTTCACCGCCTGCTCGGGCGTGAACTCGTACGACGCCCCGTCGTCCGAGGCCGAGACCACCGTGCAGCCGCGCGCACCGCCGCCTCCGGTGACGTACTGCACCACGAGGTACGCGGCGACGCCGCACAGGACCAACAGGGCCGCGGCGTAACGGAAGAGGCGCCCGCGGCGCTTGGGACGGGTGGGGGACGGCTCTGACACGCGTACAAGGTACTGGAGCACCCCGGCCCCCTTACGCGGGGTCCGCGGGGACCGCGCCGTCCTCCGCGCCCCCGGCCCCGGCGGGCGGCGCGTTAGGGTCGTGGCCATGGCCGACACCTCGCTTGACCTCACGCTGGACGCCGCCGCGCTCACCGCGCGGCTCGTGGACCTCCCCTCCGAGAGCGGCACCGAGAAGCCGCTCGCGGACGCCATCGAGGCCGCGCTGCGCGCCCTGCCGCACCTGACGGTGGACCGCTACGGCAACAACGTGATCGCCCGGACGGACCTGGGCCGCGCCGAACGCGTCATCCTGGCCGGGCACATCGACACCGTGCCGATCGCGGACAACGTGCCCTCGCGGCTCGACGCGGACGGGGTGCTGTGGGGCTGCGGCACGTGCGACATGAAGTCGGGCGTGGCGGTGCAGCTGCGCATCGCGGCCACCGTCCCGGACCCCAACCGCGACCTGACCTTCGTCTTCTACGACAACGAGGAGGTCGCCGCCGACCTCAACGGCCTGAAGCACGTCGCCGAGGCCCACCCGGAGTGGCTGGCGGGCGACTTCGCGGTCCTGCTGGAGCCCTCCGACGGCGAGGTGGAGGGCGGCTGCCAGGGCACGCTGCGGGTGCTGCTGAGGACGAAGGGCGAGCGGGCCCACTCGGCGCGCGGCTGGATGGGCTCCAACGCCATCCACGCGGCGGCCCCGGTCCTGGCCCGGCTGGCCTCCTACGAGCCGCGCCGGCCGGTCATCGACGGGCTGGAGTACCGCGAGGGCCTGAACGCGGTGGGCATCAGCGGGGGAGTGGCCGGGAACGTCATCCCGGACGAGTGCGTGGTCACGGTCAACTTCCGGTACGCCCCCGACCGCACCGAGCAGGAGGCGATCGCGCACGTCCAGGAGGTGTTCGCGGACTGCGGGGTGGAGGAGTTCGTGGTGGACGACCACAGCCCCGGCGCGCTGCCCGGCCTCTCCCAGCCGGCCGCCGCCGCCTTCATCGAGGCGGTGGGCGGCACCCCGCGGCCCAAGTACGGCTGGACGGACGTGTCCCGCTTCTCCGCGCTCGGCATCCCCGCGGTCAACTACGGCCCCGGCAACCCGCACCTGGCGCACAAGCGGGACGAGCGCGTGGAGGCCGCGAAGATCCTCGCGGGCGAGGAACGGCTGCGGAACTGGCTCACCGCGTAGCCCGTGCGGGGCGCGCCGCTGCACGCCGGACACGCCCAGGTCCCCCCGCCGTAACCCGCGTAGATCTAGTCTGAGATCGAACTACCGGCAAGCGGAGGGAGCGCACATGCCTACCGGCAATCCCGAGGGGAAGAAGCAGCCGCCGGACGAGCAGCGGCTCGGACCGGTCCTCCGACGGCGGGGCCAGGTGACGGCCAGCACGACGGACCAGCGGCTGCTGGACGAGCGCGCCCCCACGGACTGGGTCCACACCGACCCCTGGCGGGTCCTGCGGATCCAGTCGGAGTTCATCGAGGGCTTCGGCACGCTCGCCGAACTCCCGCCCGCCATCAGCGTGTTCGGCTCGGCGCGGACCCCGGTGGACTCGGCGGAGTACGACGCGGGCGTGCGGCTCGGCCGGGGACTCGTGCAGGCCGGCTGGGCGGTCATCACGGGCGGTGGTCCGGGGGCGATGGAGGCGGCCAACAAGGGTGCCTGCGAGGCGGGCGGCGTCTCGGTCGGCCTCGGAATCGAACTTCCCTTCGAGCAGGGGCTCAACCCCTATGTCGACATCGGCCTGAACTTCCGCTACTTCTTCGTCCGCAAGATGATGTTCGTGAAGTACGCGCAGGGCTTCGTCGTCCTCCCGGGCGGCCTCGGCACTCTCGACGAACTCTTCGAGGCGCTGACCCTGGTCCAGACCCAGAAGGTCACCCGGTTCCCGATCGTCCTGTTCGGCAGCGAGTACTGGGGCGGCCTGGTGGACTGGCTGAAGAACACGCTGGTGGCCCAGGGCAAGGCGTCGGAGAAGGACCTCCTGCTGTTCCACGTGACGGACGAGGTGGACGAGGCGGTGGCCCTGGTGTCCAAGGAGGCGGGCCGCTAGGCGCCGGTGCCGGGGGCTGAGCGGGACGTCCACCCGGCTCAGCCCCCTGGTCGGTCAGGCCAGACCCCGGCGGGCCACGGCGGGGACCCGGTGGCCGGCGATGGACGCCACCATCTCCAGCACCTGACGGGTCTCGGCCACCTCGTGCACCCGGTACACCTGCGCTCCCAGCCAGGCGGAGACCGCGGTCGTCGCCAGCGTGCCGATCAGCCGTTCCTTCACCGGCCGGTCCAGCGTCTCCCCGACGAAGTCCTTGTTCGACAGCGACACCAGCACCGGCCACCCCGTGGCCACCATCTCGTCCAGCCGCCGCGTCGCCTCCAGGCTGTGCCGGGTGTTCTTCCCGAAGTCGTGTCCGGGGTCGATCAGCACCGACTCGCGCGGCACGCCGAGCGCGACCGCCCGCTCGGCCAGCCCCACGGTCACGTCCAGGATGTCGGCGACGACGTCGTCGTACGTCACCCGGTGCGGACGCGTACGCGGCTCCACGCCACCGGCGTGCGTGCACACCAGCCCCACCCCGTAGCGGGCCGCGACCTCCGCGAGCCCCGGGTCGACCCCGCCCCACGCGTCGTTCAGCAGATCCGCGCCGGCCTCGCACACGGCCTCGCCGACCTCGGCCCGCCAGGTGTCCACACTGATGATCACATCGGGGAACCGCCGCCGTACCTCCGCGACGAAGCCGACCGTCCGGCGCGCCTCCTCCTCGGCCGTGACCTCTTCCCCGGGCCCGGCCTTGACCCCGCCGATGTCGATGATCGCGGCGCCCTCAGCCACCGCCTGCTCCACACGCGCCAGGGCCGGCTCGTCGCGGAAGGTGGCTCCCCGGTCGTAGAAGGAATCCGGCGTCCGGTTCACGATCGCCATGATCACCGGCTCGTGCGGCCCGAATTCCCGCCTGCCCAGCCTGAGCATCCGCTGTGACCTCTCCTAGTACGTTCCGCAGTACGCCGCCTGCGACCCTAACTGTCAGACTCGCATGGCACGATCGGACCCTGACAGTTTCAGCTTCCGGCACAGCGTCCGGTAACGAGCGTGGGGACCCTAAGGCGATGGTGATGTTCTTGTTCCTGGTCGTCGCGCTGGCCGTCGTGGTCGCCGCGGTGACCCTGGCCGTGGTGGGCGGCGGGGAGAGCGCCCCGCTGCCCGAGGCGGCGCCCGAGCGGCTCCGCGACCCCCTCCCCGAGGACCGTCCGGTGGGCCGCGCGGACGTGGAGGGCCTGCGCTTCCCCCTCGCCCCGCGCGGCTACCGCATGGCCGACGTCGACGACGCGCTCGGCCGGCTCGCGGCGGAACTGGCGGAACGGGACGCCCGCATCGCCGACCTGGAGTCCGCGCTGGCCGGCGCGAGAGCCGCCGCCGCGCACGCGCACCACGCACAGCAGGACCGGAGCGAGGGCCCGGAGGAGCGGCGATGACCACCGGAGCGGCCGTTCCCGGGCCGGACGGCGCCCTGCGCTGCCCCTGGGCCCTGTCCACCGTCGACTACGTGTCGTACCACGACGAGGAATGGGGCCGCCCGGTCCACGGCGACGACGCCCTCTTCGAGCGGCTCAGCCTGGAGGCCTTCCAGTCGGGCCTGTCCTGGATCACGATCCTGCGCCGCCGCCCGGGCTTCCGCGCGGCCTTCGCCGGCTTCCGTATCGAGAAGGTCGCCGCCTTCACCGAGGCCGACCGCGACCGCCTGCTCGCCGACCCCGGCATCATCCGCAACCGGGCCAAGATCGACGCCACCCTCGCCAACGCCCGCGTCCTCGCCGACTGGGCCGAGGGCGAGCTGGACACCCTGATCTGGTCCCATGCCCCCGACCCGGCGACCCGCCCGGCCCCGAAGACCCTCGCGGACGTACCGGCGGTGACCCCGGAGTCGACGGCCCTCTCCAAGGCCCTGAAGAAACGGGGCCTGAGATTCGTCGGACCGACGACGGCGTACGCGCTGATGCAGGCGTGCGGCCTGGTCGACGACCACCTGGAGACCTGCGTGGCGAGAACCGCCCGGTGAACTAGCGCCCCAGGTACTTCGGCTTCTCCTTGTTCACGAACGCCTGGACGGCGATGGCGTGATCCTCGGACTGCCCCGCCCGGGTCTGGAGCTCGTCCTCCTTCTCCAGCGTCTCGGCGAGGGAGTGCGTCAGCCCGAAGGCCACCGCCTCCTTGATCGCCGCGTACGCCACCGTCGGCCCCGAGGCCAGCGCCCGCGCCACCTTCTCGGCCTCCGCGCGCAGCTCGGCGGAGGGGACGAGCCGGTTGGCGATGCCCAGCTCCAGGGCGTCCTGCGCGCTGATGCTGCGCGGGAAGAGCAGCAGGTCGGCGGCGCGGCTCGGGCCGATCACCCGGGGCAGCGTCCAGGAGATCCCGGAGTCGGCGGTGAGGGCCACACCGGCGAACGACGTGTTGAAGGAGGCGCTGTCGGCCACCAGCCGGTAGTCGGCGGCGAGCGCGAAGCCGAACCCGGCCCCCGCCGCCACGCCGTTCACCGCCGCGACCACCGGCTTCGGCGCCCCCGCGAGCGCCCGCACGATCGGGTTGTAGTGCTCCCTGACCGTGGTCATCGTCTGCCCGGCCCCGGTCTCCCGGTCACTGGCCAGCAGCCCGATGTGCTCCTTGAGGTCCTGGCCCACGCAGAACGCCCGGTCCCCGGCGGCGGTCAGCAGGACCGCCCGTACGGCCGTGTCGCCGGCCGCCGATTCCGCCGCCTCCCGGAGGGCGACCTTGGTCGCGATGTTCAGCGCGTTCATCGCCTCGGGGCGGTTCAGCGTGATCGTCGCCAGTCCGTCGCTCACCTCGTAGAGCACGGTGTCGGCCATGGCGCATCCCCTCCGGTTCGCGGCTGGTGACGTACTGCTCAGTACGTCCATCTCTGAGGACAGCATGGCGGAGATCACCGCCCGAGGACCGGACCGGACGTGTGACCTGCGTCAAAGAAAACCGGAGCGGAAGCCGTCGGCGGATCTTCGTGCGGGGGCGCAGTATCGCAGCCACATCGCCGAATTGGGTGGTTTTGCTCGCGCGCGTTGCCCAAGCGATGCCGACTGATGTTGGTCATCGGGTCCTGCGATGCGGGATAATGGCTTGGAAGCAATGTGTTCGATGCCGGTGTCGCGTGTCCGTTCCGGATGGCGGGTGCCCCCCTGGGGCCGTCGGCAGACGATGAGCTGGTTTCAGGAAGGGGAACGAGCATGGCGGCCATGAAGCCGCGGACGGGTGATGGCCCGCTCGAGGTGACCAAGGAGGGGCGGGGCATCGTCATGCGCGTTCCGCTCGAAGGCGGCGGTCGACTCGTCGTCGAGCTGACCCCTGACGAGGCCGAGGCGCTCGGCGACGCCCTGAAGAAGGTCGTCGTCTGACGCCCCAGCGATCAGTCCTTCCGGCTGCCCCGGCATCGTACGCGGTGCCGGGGCAGCCGCGTTCCCGCACCCCTCAGCGCGGCTTCAGCGCTTGACGGCGCACAGCAGGCCGTCGCCCACCGGCAGCAGCGAGGGGACCAGTTCCTGGCTCTCCCGCACGGTGCGCAGCAGCTCGCGCAGCCGCAGCACCTCGGTCGGCTGCGGCCCGGAGTCGACCGTACGGCCATTGGCGAACACGCCCTCGAAGACCACCAGGCCGCCCGGCCGCAGCAGGCGCAACGATTCAGCGAGGTAGTCGGGGTACTCCAGGCGGTCCCCGTCGCAGAAGACGAGGTCGTAGCCGGCGTCCGCGAGACGCGGGAGCACGTCCAGCGCGCGGCCGGGGATGAACCGGGCCCGGTTGCTGGCGAAGCCGCAGACGCGGAAGGCCTGCCGGGCGAACTGCTGGTGCTCCGGCTCCGGGTCCACCGTGGTGAGCACCCCGTCCGGCCGCATCCCGTGCAGCAGATGGATGCCGGACACCCCGCAGCCCGTGCCGATCTCCGCGACCGCCTTCGCGTCCACGGAGGCGGCGAGCAGTCGCAGCGCGGCGCCCGTGCTGGGCGACACCGAGCGCAGCCCTGCCTCGCGGGCCCGGTCGCGGGCCCAGCGCAGCGCTTCGTCCTCGGCGACAAAGGCGTCGGCGAACGCCCAGCTCGTCTGCCGGTTGCCGGTAATGACCCTCTCCTGTCCCCGTGGTTGCCTGGGCGTGACTGTATCCGTTGGCGGCGGGAACCCGCAGATGGGACCGCGCGTTTAGAAGGATGAGCCGGTGACCGGGGACGCGACGGGGGGCGAGAGGTGGATCAGGACGCCGAGCAACTGCTGACGCAGACGCATGAGCTGTATCAGCGTGTATCAAATTCTCGTAAAACCGCTTATCCGGAGCTAACGGGCGAGGTGGCTATGGTAGGGGCTCCACTGGACACCACCAGAGCCGACAGGGGAGGTGCGGCTGCGCCCGGGGATCGGGGAGGAGTGCTGCGGCGCTTCCTCGGGTCGGCGGGCAGGCCGAAATCCGTGACCGACACCGCTGCCGACAGCCACGCCGCCGGTCTCGCCGCAGGCGAGACCCAGACCGCGACCTTCGCCACCGACGCGGACGGGCAGGCGTGGACTCCGCCCGCGTGGGAGGAGATCGTCAGCACGCACAGCGGTCGGGTCTACCGACTCGCCTACCGCCTGACGGGCAACCAGCACGACGCCGAGGACCTCACCCAGGAGGTCTTCGTCCGCGTCTTCCGTTCCCTGTCGACGTACTCGCCGGGCACCTTCGAGGGCTGGCTGCACCGCATCACCACGAACCTCTTCCTGGACATGGTCCGGCGCAAGCAGCGCATCCGCTTCGACGCCCTCGGCGAGGACGCGGCCGAGCGTCTGGCCAGCCGCGAGCCCACCCCGCAGCAGCTCTTCAACGACGCCCACTTCGACGCCGACGTCCAGCAGGCCCTCGACACCCTCGCGCCCGAGTTCCGCGCCGCCGTCGTCCTGTGCGACATCGAAGGACTGTCGTACGAGGAGATCGCCGCGACCCTCGGCGTGAAGCTCGGCACGGTCCGCTCCCGCATCCACCGCGGCCGGTCCCAGCTCCGCAAGGCGCTCGCGCACCGGTCCCCGGAGGCCCGCGCGGCCGAGCGGCGCTCCTTCCTGGCTCCCCGTGTCCCCGCTCTGGGGGGAGGGGGCGCGACCGCGTGAGTGGATCTCGGCCGAAACCTGTCGAGGAGGCGCGCCTCGCAGAGCAGCACCTGGGAGACCGGCTCTCCGCCCTCGTGGACGGAGAGCTCGGTCATGAGACGCGTGAGCGCGTCCTCGCGCACCTGGCGACCTGCGCCCGGTGCAAAGCGGAGGCGGACGCCCAGCGCGCGCTGAAGAACGTGTTCGCGGAGGCGGCCCCGCCCCCGCCCTCGGCGAGCTTCCTCGCCCGCCTCCAGGGGCTCTCCGGGGGAGGTGACCTGGACGGCGGCGGCACGCCGTCGCCCGGGGGCGGATTCCTCGGCGGCACCGCCGACGGCCCGTCCGGCGCGTCCGACGCCTCCGGGCCGTTCGGAGTGAGCCGCGGCGAGCGCCTCCCGTTCGGGTACGTCCCCGCCCGCACCCCCGGCCTCCTCCCGGCCCGCGCGGACCGCGTCGCCGCACCCGAGGACCGCGGCTTCCGCATCCATCCCGTCGGCCGCCCCGACGACGGCCGCTCCGCCTCGCGCGGACTGCGGTTCGCGTTCGCCGCCGCCGGCGCGGTGTCGCTGGCCGCGGTCGCCCTCGGCGGCGTCACCACCTCCCTCCCCGGCGACCTCACCACGGACGCCCGCGGCGGCACCGGCGCCGGCAGCAATGTGACCCCGGGCCGCTCGGCCGGCACCGGCGCGGGCGGAGGCGCGGCCACGCCGGACACCCAGCGCCGCCGCCCGGTGGGGCCGCTGCTCGCCCAGGGCGGTGCGCTGCCCGGACCGGCCCCGGCGGCGCCGACCACCCTGTCCGCCCCGCTGCTCCCCGGAGTGCCGTCCCCCGCCGCCGGGCAGGACCGGGCCGAGCCGGCGCGCGCCGTGACCGCGCCGGTGCTGGCCGGTGTGGCCGCCGTCTCCCCGCTGATACGCAAGCTCGACGAGACCGTCGCCCTGCCGCTCGCCGACTGGTCCACCACCCCCGGAGCCGCCGGCCCCGGCCTACTGTCCGCCCCCGTCCCCGACACCGCCCCCTCCGCCGTTCCGGCTTCCCCGGCCGCTCCCGCCGTGCCCCACCAGTCGCCCTGACCGGCCACTGCGCCCCGGCCCGCGAACCTGGTTGAATCCAGTGAGACCGCTCCCGCGGCGATGACCCGGGGGCGGTGGACAACGTTCCATGGCCGCGGCAGCGCGCGGTCGCGGCCCAGCCGTGGGGAGAGCATGAGCGAGGGGAACCGTGTCCCGCCGGTGGACGGACCGGAGGGGACGGCGGGCGTCACACCGGCCGACCGCACCGAGGCAGCCGAGTGCGCCGTACCGGAAGCCGCCGGGTCCGACGGCGACTTCGAGCTGGCCAAGCCGACGCGCCGGCCGGCCGACGCGGACGTCGGGCGGCCCAAGCCGCTGCACGACCCCGACCCGTACAGCACCCCGCCGTACGGCGAACCCGGCCCCTGGGCGCCCGCACCGCCGGTGCAGCATCCGGCGGCGACCCCGGCGCACGGGACGGCCGTATCCGCGCCGACGGCTCCGCCATCGGCCGTGCCCACGGCGCCCGCGCCCGCGGCCATGGCACACGCACCGGCACCCGTTCCCTCCGCGCCCGTGCCGCACGTACCCGGCCCCGCACCGGCCGCCGCCGCGCCGGTCGCTCATGGCTCGGCGTCCGCCGCCTCCGTCACTCCCGGGACTTCGCCCGGCCTCGCCGGCCCCGCCCCGCAGGTCACCGACCCGTGGAGCCAGTACGACCCCTGGGCCGCCGGCTCCGCCAAGGAGCAGGTGATGGCCCAGGGGCCGTTGCAGCAGACCGGTGAGGGCGTGCCGACGGAGCAGCAGCGCAAGAGGAGCGCGCGGCGCATCCTGCTCGCGTGGACCCTGGTCGTCGCCCTGTTCTCCGCGGGCGTCGGCGGAGCCGCCGGCGCCTACGTCCAGCGCGAGGGCTTCGGCGACGACGTGCGGCTGCCGCAGGCCGGGAGCGTGCCGGCCGGCCGGGCGCCGGACAGCGTGGCCGGGATCGCCGCTCGCGCCCTGCCCAGCGTGGTCACGCTGCACGTCCGAGGGGCCGACGCGGCGGGCACCGGCACCGGCTTCGTGCTCGACACCGAGGGGCACATCCTCACCAACAGCCACGTGGTCGAGCCCGCCGGGACGGGCGGCGAGATATCCGTGACCTTCAGCAGCGGCGACACTGTCAAGGCCAAGGTCGTCGGCCGGGACAGCGGCTACGACCTCGCCGTGGTCCAGGTGCACGGTGTCCACGGGCTCACCCCGCTGCCCCTCGGCAACTCGGACGACGTCAAGGTCGGCGACCCGGTCGTCGCCATCGGTGCCCCCTTCGACCTCGCCAACACGGTCACCTCCGGCATCATCAGCGCCAAGGAGCGGCCGATCACCGCGGGTGGGGAGAAGAGCGACGGCAGCGACGTGTCGTACGTCGACGCGCTCCAGACAGACGCCCCCATCAACCCGGGCAACTCCGGCGGCCCGCTGCTCGACTCCCGGGCCCAGGTCATCGGCATCAACTCCGCCATCCGCTCCGCCGGCGACGGCACCGAGACCGACGGCGGCCAGGCGGGGTCCATCGGCCTCGCCTTCGCCATACCCGTCAACCAGGCCAAGCGCGTCGCCGAGGAACTGATCAACGACGGCCGCGCCACACACGCTGTGATCGGCGTCACCCTCGACATGGGCTACACCGGTGACGGCGCCCGTATCGACGCCAAGAGCGCGAGCGGAGGCTCCGCCGTCACCCGGGGCGGCCCCGGCGAGCGGGCCGGGCTCCGGGCGGGCGACGTCATCACCGAGGTCGATGGCGAGCGGGTCCACACCGGTGACGAGCTGATCGTCAAGATCCGCGCCCACCGGCCGGGGGACCGGCTGCGGCTGACGGTCGAGCGGGACGGCATCGAGCGGGAGGTGTCACTCGTGCTGGGCGCGTCGGAGCAGAACTGACAGAAGTCTCACCTCGGGACGGTACCGGTCGGACAGGAACGCCGGGTACCGTTGAGCGACCGAGGACATCGCAAGGAGCGTCAGGTGTTCAATGACATAGGACCACTGGAGCTGGTGACGATCATCGTGCTCGCCGTGCTCGTCTTCGGTCCGGACAAGCTCCCGAAGGTCATCCAGGACGTGATGCGCACGATCCGGAAGATCCGCGAGTTCTCGGAGAGCGCCAAGCAGGACATCCGTAGCGAACTGGGTCCCGAGTTCAAGGACTTCGAGTTCGAGGATCTCAACCCCAAGACGTTCCTCCGCAAGCAGCTGGACAACGACGAACTGGGGCTCAAGGAGATCCGCAACGGCTTCGACCTGAAGAAGGAGATGGCGGAGGTCACGGACGCGGTCCACGGCCGCGACGGTTCGTCCTCCTCGTCCTCTTCCCCGTCGCCCTCGTCGTCCCCCTCGTCCTCCGGCGGGCGCGTCGACATGACCAAGAAGCCCGAGACGCCCGGGGGCGATGAGCGCCCGCCCTTCGACGCGGACGCCACGTAAGCGCGTCCACCGGCGCTCCACCTCGCCGACACGCGCACGCGTGCGTACGCCACGCACGTGACGCGTTTCATAACGCACGCCCGTCGTACACGGCCTGAACAGGCCGTTCGCGCGACCCACGCATCCAGCGCCTGCCCTGCTGCCTCCAGCGGTGTGGATATGCTGCCGAGTTGTTGTGCGGACCGGACGCGTACGCCCGAATGGGGGGCGGGCCACCCCGGTCCGACGAGAGCGAGGAGGCGTCCGGGCAGATGGAGACGACGAGTCGGGTGGGCGCGCAGGTGCCGGCCGCGGAGGGCGGACAGCAGCTCCCCTCCGCCCGGCGTACGGTCGACGGTTACCTGCGGGCGCCCTTCCCGTGGTACGGGCTCGACGAGGCGTTCACGGGGCCGCGTTGGCTGATGCAGGTCGGCACGGCCGCCGACGGCGCCGTCGAGCACGGTTCGATCGGGCACGGCGACGAGCCCTCGGTGCGGGGCGAGACCGGCTCCGCCGGTGAGCCCCGGGAGAAGTTCGCGGTCGTGGTCACCGTCGCCGCGCAGCCGTCCCGGCGCAGCGCCGACGGTACGGGGCTGCTGGAGGCCACATCGGTGTCCTCGGCGGCGTGGCTGGCCGGAGTGGGGCTGCTGTCGTTCACATGGCCCGGGCAGATGGACCACAGCCTGCGGGACGACTGGCTGGACCAGCAGACGGAGACGGCGTGGGCCCTGGCCGACGACCTGGAGGGCCCGGAGTGGTCCCGGCTCTCCCTGCCCGTCGACGGGGTGTCCGCCTCGTTCCACTACCGGGAGTCCGAGTACGGCTGGGTGCTCGCCGGCACCACGGAGGCGGGGGTCCACCTGGGCGCGTACGGGCGGGGGATGAGCGCGTACGGCCTCGGCTTCGCCGCGATCAAGGACATCGCCGCCTACGCCTGACGTGCCGGGCCCGGGGGTGGTCGCCGCCCGGGCCGTGCCGTCCGCTCAGTGGGTCAGGCTCTTGAAGATCGTCACGACGGCCACGAGCTGGGCCATGATCCAGGTGACCCCCACGGACAAGCCGCGCAGCTGGTGGATGGACAGCAGCAGGGCGAAACCGCTGGGCCAGTACTTCCGTTCCCTCCGGAACGTCGCCAGGTCCATCCAGATGCTGGTGAGGGTCAGGACGACGAGCAGGAGCGCGGCGTACAGGAGGAGCTGGCGAGGGTCCGTGTCCATGATGTGGATGAGCGCGGCGGCCAGCACCGCGGGGAATCCGTAGGCAGCGGTGAGGAGCCAGGCCCGCGCCTGGCTCCGGCGTCCGGGCAGCAGACGCCACAGCGCCCCCAGCGTGAAGCCGGCGATCGTCCACCCGAGCTGGTAGAGGATCAGGTCCGCCGCGAACTCCGGAAGGCCGATGGGGGAGTACAGGGCTTGCTGTCGCCCGTAGGGATCCTGTGCCTCGTAGTAGACGAGCAGCGCGGTGGCCGGCGTTCCGAACCAGAACGCCAGACGCGCCGCGCGGACCGCGTTGGACCACCAGTGTCCCTCCGGCCCCCAGGCCAGGGCGATGTCCAGCACCGAGATCTGCTCCGGCGGGTCGGCTCCTTCGTACGCGGTGACCACCCACTGGTGGAGTCCGCCCAGCTTCTCCTCCAGCTGCTCGCAGGTCACTCCGGCGGAGCGGCCCTGATCCAGCAAGTGCATCTGATGGTTCGCGGTCCGGTACTGGCGGGCCTTCTCCAGCAGTTCGCTCCGGTCCTGCTCGCCGGTCAGCCGCAGCCGGCAGAACTGCTCCCCCATCCGGCTCAGCACGGACCACCGACGCCCCAGGGCGAGAAGGGCGTACAGGGCGAGGATGTTCAGCCCGAGCCAGACGCCGTACAGCGCGCCGGCGCCCGCGAACCGCGCGGCCCGGACGCCGACGAAGAAGGCGAACAGGGAGAACGTCAGCAGCAGATCCGGCTTGCTCGGCCCCAGGGCGAACCGCTCGTGTCCGGGGCGGCCATGTGCCCGCGGCCCGCTGCGAAAGCGCAGCAGGGCCAGCAGGGCGATTCCGGTCAGCACCCAACTGTAGGCGAAGAGCCATCTCAGGTCGGTGTAGAAGAAGTTCGCGAACATGTGGCTCAGTGACGCGTCGTGAGCGGAAGGGTCCGGTTGCCCGACGAGCCAGTTGACGCGCTCCCACCGTCGTTCGCCCACCCACCAGGCGCATGCGAGGAGCGCCACGGCGACGGCGGCCAGCAGGCTTCCGACGACGGCCACGCACCGGGCCGGGTCATCGTCCCACCGGCTGGCCCAGCGCCCGGGGAACAATCCTCCTTCGCGCACGAAGCGCCAGGCCCAGGCGGCCATCGCGGCCAGCCACAACCACACGGTCACCAGCCCCAGCAGGACGAGCCCGATGCGGCCGAAGTCGGTCGTCGTCTTCGCTCCCAGGCCCGCGGGGAGCCCGAAGACATCGTGGGCCAGGATCACCAGCAGGCCGATGGCCGCCACCGCACACGTGGTCGCCATGACGGCGAGTGCCTGACGGCGCCGGATCTCCGCCGGCCGGGCCGGCTCGTCCGGGCCGGCGTCCGCCGAGGCCCGTGACACGCCCACGCTCCACGGGCGGGCGGCGAAGACAAGGGCCACACCCGCGGGGATGCACAGAAGGGCGTGCGACCGGGGGGAGAACCGGCCCTGCGGGACGAACAGGAGCAGTGCCAGAGCGACCCCCGCGCTGAGCCCGGCCCACTCCAGCAGCGTGCGCGTGAAGCTGACGTCCTGTCCGGCGTCGGTGTCCGAGGCGTCCGCCGTGGGCCGCTGGGGCCCCTCCCCCTCCGCTGGTCGCCGTGCCGCTCCGCCCCCGGTGGCTGCCTCGGCGGGCTCGGTACGGAGTGCGGCCACAGCGATCAGGACCGAGGCGCACACCCACCACGAGGCAATGCCCGCGGTGGCCCAGAGCGACTGGCCGAGCTTCACCGGCAACCAGCGCTGCCAGGGCGGATCGACCTCGACCTGCACCTCTTCGGGCAGCTTGTCCTTCCACACCAGGCGGTCCTCGGTGGACGACGAGGCGTGCTCCACGAGGTCGTTGAAACTGAGGCCGCCCAGGTCGACCTCGATCTGCTTCCACCGGATGGTCTGAAGCGTCGGCGGCCACAGGTAGATCATCCATGTCCTGCCCGTGGGGATGACCTCCCACGGACCCACGAGGACGGGATTTTCCGAGGTGATCCAGTCGTAGGCGACGTAGTGCACCATGACCGAGTCGTCGGTCGCGGTCACCACGGGGTCGTGGGGGCGCCATTCGCTCCGTTCCCCCGGGGCCTCGTCCCCGAGCAGCAGGCATCGCATCGCCTGGCGGTACTGCGGGGAGTTCTCACCGAACGTCAGATGCCTGGCGTGCGGCCACTGCCTGGGCACCCGTACCGTCATGTCGGAAGTGAGCCGGGGAATCGAGCGCTTGTGCTGCTCCAGCCGCAGGGTGGCGCTGACGGTGCTGCCCCTGAGGCCGTCCGACAGACAGTCAGTTCCGGCGTCCCGCTGCCGTGCCTGCGCCGTGTCGCACCCACCCACCCATGCCACCAGCACCAGGAGTGGCAGCAGCAGCCGCCACCACCGAGTCATCGCCATAGGGTCGACACCTCTCATGTCCCCGGCGAATGTAGACAAAGCGGTGTATATGTCATGCTCAGACACACGGCGGTTCGCTGACACGCACCTGCTTGGGCGTGCCAGGGGCATTTGCGAGGGCGGGTTCGGCGTCCGACAATGGAAGCCGGTGACCGTCAGTCGATTGACGGAGGACCCATGACCGACACCGAAACGGGCGTCCCGCGCAATCCGCTTCCCCGATTCGAGGAAGCCGAAGGACTGGGGCCCGAAGACGCCGAGTTCGTCGAGGATCTGGTGGCGGTGCTGGCCAAGCACGGGAATCTGGACCGGTTCGGCCTCTGCCTGTTGCACGACCACTTCCCGCTCCGCGCCGGCGAAGTGCTGGTGGAGACGAACGACCCGGTGGCCCGCACCCTGCACGCCCATGTCGAGAAGGCGGACAGCACGCGGCACGCCAAAGCGTCGCAGTGGCGGTTCGTGCCGCATGACGGCCGAGAGCCCGGCGCGGGGTCCGCGGGCGGCTCCTGTCAGGAGATCATGCTCTGCACCACGCTCGATCTCTGCCCCGGGCGCACGGACGACCGCGACGGCCGTTGAGCGCGCCGCTGCGACGCGGGGGTGCCACCCTGACCGCGCCGGTGGGGCGCAGGGAGACCGTCCTGTGCCCGCCCCTGCGACGCGGGGACGCCGTCCTGAGCGCGCCCCTGCGACGCGGGGACGCCGTCCTGAGCGCGCCCCTGCGACGTGGGGACGCCGTCCTGAGCGCGCCCCTGCGACGTGGGGACGCCGTCCTGAGCGCGCCGTTACGGCACAGGGGCGCCGTCCCGAGCGCTCCGGCTACGACGAAGGGGCGCCGTCCGTGAAGACGACGCCCCTTGGCCGCGGCAGACCTGGGAGCAGACCTACCGCGGCAGACCTGCCGTGGCAGACCTGGAGGCGGCCCTAGAACGACCTAGAACTTGTTCTTCGGCGTGATCCCCAGCGACAGCCCCGCCAGCCCCCGCTGCCGCCCACCGAGCTTCCCGGCGATCGCGCGCAGCGCGGAGCCCGCCGGGGAGTCCGGGTCGGTCAGGACGACCGGCTTGCCCTCGTCGCCGCCCTCGCGCAGGCGGACGTCGATCGGGATGCTTCCGAGGACGGGAACGGACGTGCCGGTGGCGCGGGTGAGGCCGTCGGCGACCAGCTGGCCGCCGCCCGTGCCGAAGACGTCGACCATCTCGCCGCAGTGCGGGCAGGGCAGGCCGGACATGTTCTCGACCACGCCGACGATCTTCTGGTGGGTCTGTACGGCGATGGAGCCGGCCCGCTCGGCCACCTCGGCCGCCGCCTGCTGCGGGGTCGTCACGACCAGGATCTCGGCGTTCGGGACGAGCTGCGCGACGGAGATCGCGATGTCACCGGTGCCGGGCGGGAGGTCCAGCAGCAGGACGTCCAGGTCGCCCCAGTAGACGTCCGCCAGGAACTGCTGGAGGGCGCGGTGCAGCATCGGGCCGCGCCAGACGACCGGGGCGTTGCCCGGGGTGAACATGCCGATGGAGATGACCTTCACGCCGTTCGCGGACGGCGGCATGATCATGTTCTCGACCTGGGTGGGCCGGCCGTCGGCGCCCAGCATGCGCGGCACGCTGTGGCCGTAGATGTCCGCGTCCACGACGCCGACCTTCAGGCCGTCGGCCGCCATCGACGCGGCCAGGTTCACCGTCACCGAGGACTTGCCGACGCCGCCCTTGCCGGACGCGACCGCGTAGACCCGGGTGAGGCTGCCCGGCTTGGCGAAGGGGACCTCGCGCTCGGCCTGGCCGCCGCGCAGGGCCGCCGCCAGTTCCTTGCGCTGCTCGTCGCTCATCACGTCCAGGGTGACGTCGACCCGCGTGACGCCCTCGACCCGGGAGACCGCCTCGGTGACGCGCTGCGTGATGGTGTCGCGCATCGGGCAGCCGGACACCGTCAGGTACACGGTGACCGCGACCGCTCCGTCCGCGCCGATCTCCACCGATTTGACCATCCCGAGTTCGGTGATCGGGCGGTTGATCTCGGGGTCGTTCACCGTCGCCAGTGCCTCGCGCACCGCGTCTTCCGTAGCCATAAGGTCGATGGTACGGCCCGCTGAGGGGCGTCCGGGATGCCCCTCAGCGGTCGTCTGTGTCACGTCCCGGCGGTCGTTCCGTCCGTTCCGCCGGGAATACGACGTGACCTGGGTGCCCGTCGTGGCGGCGGCGCTCCTCCAGCTCCTTGACCAGGTCCTGGAGCTCCGAGCGGATCCAGTCGCGGGTGGCCACCTCGCCCAGGCCCGTGCGCAGGGCGGCGACCTCCCGGGTCAGGTACTCGGTGTCGGCGATGGACCGCTCGTTCTGCTTGCGGTCCTGCTCCAGGTTGACCCGGTCGCGGTCGTCCTGCCTGTTCTGCGCGAGCAGGATCAGCGGGGCCGCGTAGGACGCCTGGAGGGACAGCATCAGGGTGAGGAAGATGAACGGGTACTCGTCGAAGCGCAGATGGCGGGGTGCGGCGACGTTCCACACCACCCACACGATGATGACGACCGTCATCCAGACGATGAAGCGCCCGGTGCCCAGGAACCGGGCGATCTTCTCCGACAGCCGGCCGAAGGCCTCCGGGTCCCACTCGGGCAGGATCCGGCGGCGTGGCGAGCGTGGCTGGTCCAGCCGGGTGGCCCGGGGCCGGCCGGCGGCCGTGGCGCCCGCCGGATGACGCTCGCGGGTCGCGGTCTCGCGCTCAGGAGCCATGCGTGGGCGCCTCCTCTCCCTGATCGAGGTGGAACTCGGTCTCCCGCCAGTCCTCGGGCAGCATGTGGTCCAGTACGTCGTCCACGGTCACCGCGCCGAGCAGCGACCCGGACTCGTCCACCACGGGCGCCGCCACCATGTCGTACGTCGCGAAGAACCCGGCGATGATCGGCAGGGACGCGTCCGGGGACAGCGGCTGCAGATCGTCGTCCACCAGCGAGCTGACCAGCGTGTACGGCGGGTCGCGCAGCAGCCGCTGGAAGTGGACGGTGCCCAGGTACTTGCCGGTGGGGGTCTCGTCGGGCGGGCGGCAGACGTAGACCTGGGCGGCGAGGGCGGGGGACAGGTCCGGGTTGCGGACCCGGGCGAGCGCGTCGGCGACGGTGGCGTCGGGCCGCAGCACGATCGGCTCCGTCGTCATCAGACCGCCGGCCGTGTGCTCCTCGTACGACATCAGGCGGCGCATGTCGGCCGCGTCGGCGGGCTGCATCAGGCTCAGCAGCCGCTCCTTGTCCGCCTCGGGCAGTTCGGCGAGCAGGTCGGCCGCGTCGTCCGGGTCCATCGCCTCCAGCACGTCCGCCGCGCGCTCCTCCTTCAGCTTGCCGAGGATCTCGATCTGGTCGTCCTCCGGCAGCTCCTCCAGCACGTCGGCGAGCCGGTCGTCGTCCAGGGCGGCGGCGACCTCGGCCCGCCGTTTCGGGGAGAGGTGGTGCAGGACGTTGGCGAGGTCGGCGGGGCGCAGCTGCTCGAAGGTGGCGAGCAGGCTCTCGGCGCCCTGTCCGTGCTCCTCCAGGGAGAACCCGGTGACGGCCGACCACTCGGCGGTCAGCGTCTCCCCCCTGGCCCGCCGGAAGGCGCCGCCCTTCCTGCCCTTGCGCAGGAAGACGCGGTCGACCTCCCAGTCCCGGCGGGCGGGCAGCTGCTGCACGGACACGTCGAGGACGGTGACCTCCTCGCCGGTCTCCACCAGCGTCACGCGCCGGTCCAGCAGCTCGCCGAAGACCAGCCGCTCGGTGGGCCGCTGCTCGAACCGGCGGACGTTGACCACGCCGGTGGTGATGACCTGGCCGGACTCGATGCCGGTGACCCGGGTCATGGGCAGGAAGATACGGCGCCGGGTGGACAGCTCGACGACCAGCCCGAGGACGCGCGGGGGCCGTCGGCCGACGCGCAGCATGACGACCAGGTCGCGGACACGACCCACCTGGTCGCCGGTCGGATCGAAGACGGGAACCCCGGCGAGGTGCGAGACGAAGATCCGGGGGGCGCCGGCTGCCATGGCTCTGCTTCCTTTGCCTGGGAGTCGCTGGGAATCTGCCTGGGAGTCGCTGAGGACTGCTGTGGGTGGAATTTGCTCGGATTTGCCCGCGCGGGTGCGCTTCAGGCTAGCCCGTACCGCTCGGATACGCCCTGGTGGGGGGTCCGGACGGACTGGCTCCGCCGGGCGGGCGGGGCACCGGTACGCTGCGGTACGCCGCTCAGGAACCGTCAGGAAGGCGATCCCACCTGTGACTGCGATGCCCCGGGCCTGTACCCGCCGGACCGCGCTGCTGACCGCGACCTGCGCACTGGCCGTGACGGGAGCGATGGCGTTGTCGGGGTGCGGCGGCGACGACCCGGACGCGGGTACCAACGGGGTGGGCAAGCTGCCCGCCGGCAGGATCCAGGCGAAGACGCGGGCGGCGGCACAGGCGGCGTCGGCCGTCCGGCTGGCCGGGACCGTGGTCACCAGCGGCCGTACGTACCGGCTGGACATGCGGCTCAAGGACGCCGGCGGGACCGGGTCCGTGACCTCGCAGGGGGCGACCTTCAAACTGCTGCGGATCGGCGAGGAGCTGTACCTCAAGGCCGACGCGGACTTCTGGAACCACGCCGACGGCAGCGACGGCGCCGCGGGCAAGCTGGACGGCAAGTACGTGAAGGTGCCGCAGGGGGATCCCTCGTACAAGAAGTTCAGCGGTTTCACGGACAAGGACGTCCTCCTCGACGGTCTCCTCACGCTGCACGGCACGCTGGCGACGGACGGCCACCACACCGACGGGGCGGGCACCCGCACGATCCGCATCACCGGCGACAAGGGCGCCGGCGGCACGCTGGACGTGTCCCTCCAGGGCACGCCCTATCCCCTGCGCCTGGTCCGCGCCGGCGACGCGGGGACGCTCCGCTTCTCCGACTGGGGCAAGAACTTCTCCGTCGAGGAACCGGCCAGGTCGGAGACGGTGGACTACGGCAGACAGCTGCCGACGTCGTAGGGGAGTGGTGGGGGCGTAGGTCGGTTGCCGGGAGGGCGGCCGGTCACTTGCCCTTCCGGCGTCGGAGCAACAGCTTCGGCAGGCCCGCCGGCACCGGTCTGCGGGTGGTCGCCGGTGTCGTGACCGGGCGCTGCGCCAGGTTTCCGTCCGGCAGCGGGGCCACCGACCCGGTCGGTGCCAGGCGGAGCACCCGGCACTCGCGGGCCCAGCGGGCCGGCATCCGCTCGCCGTCGGGGGCGTTCAGCCGCTTGCCCTTCAGCTCGGCGACGGCCGCCTCCCACTCCGGCGAGCCGGCCGCCAGCTCGGACACGGTCGCCGTGAACGTCACCAGCCGGCCGCCCTTGTCCTTGCTGCGCACGCTCACCTCGGCGGAGCCCCCGTCGGCCAGCCCCTCCAGCGGCTGCTCACCGGGACCGTCGCCGACCACGCACACCGCGCCCTCGTGCCACACGTGCCACAGCGCACGCGCGGCCGGGGCCCCGGCGCCCCTGACCCAGATCAGGCCGGACTTCTTCGCGGCCTCCTCGATGAGGGCCCGGTCGAGCAGCTCGCTTGTCATACGCCCCAGCCTAACCAGGCCGTACCGGCCCGCTCACAGCCAGCCGTTGCGCTTCAGCGTGCGGTGGATGCCCAGACACAGCGCGGCCGTGATGCCCATGATCACCGGGTAGCCGTACTTCCAGTGAAGCTCGGGCATGTACTGGAAGTTCATGCCGTACACCCCGCACACCATCGTCGGTACGGCGATGATGGCAGCCCAGGCGGTGATCTTGCGCATGTCCTCGTTCTGCGCGACGGAGGCCTGCGCGAGGTTGGCCTGGAGGATGGAGTTGAGCAGTTCGTCGAAGCCCAGCACCTGCTCCTGGACCCGGGCGAGGTGGTCGGCGACGTCCCGGAAGTACTTCTGGATGTCCGGGTCGATCAGCCGCATCGGCCGCTCGCTCAGCAGCTGCATCGGCCGCAGCAGCGGCGCCACCGCCCGCTTGAACTCCAGCACCTCGCGCTTGAGTTGGTAGATCCGCGCGGAGTCCACACCGCGCGAGACCCCGCCCCGGCGGCCGGGCGAGAAGACCTCGGTCTCCACCTCGTCGATGTCGTCCTGGACGGCGTCGGCGACCGCGATGTAGCCGTCCACGACATGGTCGGCGATGGCGTGCAGCACGGCCGAGGGGCCCTTGGCGAGCAGCTCCGGGTCGTCCTGGAGGCGGTGCCGCAAGGCGCGCAGCGAACCCTGGCCGCCGTGCCGGACGGTGATGAAGAAGTCCCGGCCGGTGAAGCACATCACCTCGCCGGTCTCCACGACCTCGCTGTTGGCGGTGAGCCGGTCGTGCTCGACGTAGTGGATGGTCTTGAAGACGGTGAACAACGAGTCGTCGTACCGCTCCAGCTTCGGCCGCTGGTGGGCCTGCACCGCGTCCTCGACGGCCAGCGGGTGCAGTCCGAACTCGCTCGCGATACCTGCGAATTCGCCCTCCGTCGGCTCGTGCAGCCCGATCCAGACGAAGCCGCCGTCGCGGCGCACCAGCCGCATGGCCTCCTGCGGGCTGAGCGCCCCCGTGCTCTGCACGCGGGCGCCGTCGCGGTAGACGGCGCAGTCGACGACGGCCGAGGGCGTGCCGGGGGCGCGCGTGGCGTCGTACGACGTGCTCGTGTCCTTGCGCAGCGAGACACGGGACGACGGGCGGACCACGGCGCGCAGGTCGCGGATCATCGACATGGGCAGGCTCCTTCGCGGGCGGGCAGCGAGGGCACGCGGCGACGGGTGGAACTACCCGGAATGGGGACGTCCTGAGTGCGTGTGTTCGGCACGTCCACAAAGCGGGGAGCACCGCACCGTCACGGTGGCGACTTCGCTGCTGACGCAGAACTGATTCAGGTCAGACAGATCAGGCAAAGCGAAACGAAGTGCTCTTCCGAACGACGGAGCGCAAAGGAAGGCGGCGGCCAGCCGGTAACTACATCAGCAGCCGGAAGAGCGAGTGGTACTGCACGGTCGACTTCGATCCATGACAGCCCCACCTCCTCCGGCCGGTCCCTCGTAAGGGAGTCCCATCGGCGTCGGGACCCGACGGCACGCTTCGGCGTGCTGGCCCCGAACCACCGGCTCAGAGTACCAGCCGCCCGTACTGTCAAGGCGCCGCTTTGCCCGCTGCTGACGAGTTCTATGCTCAGCGCATGGCTGATGTTCTTCCTCTGGTCGAGGCCCGGTTGACCACCGCGCTGGGCGAGCCGGACGCCCGTGCCGCGGTCACCTTCCTCGGTACGGACCGCATCGAGGTGCTCCGCTTCCAGGAGGGGGACGTCGTCCGGTACGCCACCCTCGGCATGTCCCAGCACCCCATGACGGACCCCTCGGCGATGCTCGCCGACCCGGTCAAGGGCCCCCGCGCCGAGCTGGTCCTGTCGGTCCGCGCGGGCCTCGCCGACACCGACAAGGTGCTCCGCCCGCTCGCTGTGCTGGCCGCGACTCCGCAGGTGGAGGGCCTGGTGGTGACCCCGGGCGCCTCGCTGGACGTGGGCGAGCCGCTGTGGCCCGGCGCCCCCTTCACCTCCGTGCTGGTGGGCGAGCCCGGCGGGCTGGTGGAGGACCTGGAGCTGGACGCCCCGATGGACCCGGTGCGGTTCCTGCCGCTGCTGCCGATGACCCCGAACGAGGCCGCCTGGAAGCGGGTGCACGGCGCCCAGGCCCTCCAGGAGCGCTGGCTCGGACACGGGACGGACCTGAGGGACCCCGCCCGCGGATCCGTCCCGCTGGACTGACACGGCACCGGCCGCGCGTGACCGATCTCACCAACACAAGGCCGGATCCGGTCAGTTGGCGAAGACGCCGACACCGTCCTCGGTGGCGTGTCCCGGCTCCAGCTCCTCGGCCTCGTGGGTGAGGGCCTTGCGCCGTACGACGACCACGAGCGCGCCCAGCACCGCCGTGACGGCCGCGACCACGAAGGGGACGTGGATGTCGGTCCACTCCTCGATCTTGGGTGCGAAGTAGGGCGCCGCGGCTGCGGCGAACCAGCGGACGAAGTTGTAGCCCGCGCTCGCTACCGGGCGCGGGGCGTCCGACACGCCGAGGGCCAGCTCGGTGTACACGGTGTTGTTCACGCCGATGAAGGCACCGGACAGGATCGTGCAGACGACGGCCGCGGTGTGGTTGCCGTAGCCGAGCACGAGCACGTCCGCCGCGAGCAGCACCAGCGAGCCGCCGAGCACCCTCAGCGAGCCGAACCGGGCCTGCATGCGAGGGGCGACGATCACCGAGAAGACGGCGAGCAGCACACCCCAGGCGAAGAAGACCGCGCCCGAGCGGTACGGCGTCATGTTCAGCACGAACGGCGTGAAGGCCAGCACGGTGAAGAACGTGTAGTTGTAGAAGAACGCCGAGACCGCCGCCGAGGCCAGGCCGCCGTGGCCGAGCGCCTTGAGCGGGTCCAGGACCGAGGTCTTCCGCGCCGGCTTCGGCTGCTCCTTCAGGAACGCCGTGATGCACAGGAACCCGATCGCCATCAGCGTGGCCGTGCCGAAGAAGGGATAGCGCCAGCTCACGTTGCCGAGGACCGCGCCGAGCAGCGGGCCGCAGGCCATGCCGAGGCCGAGCGCGGACTCGTAGAGCAGGATCGCCGCCGCGCTGCCGCCGGCCGCCGCTCCGACGATCACCGCGAGGGCGGTGGAGACGAAGAGCGCGTTGCCGAGCCCCCAGCCCGCCCGGAACCCGACGAGCTGGCCGACCGAGCCGGAGGTGCCGGCCAGGCCCGCGAAGACGACCACGAAGGCGAGACCGAGCAGCAGGGTCCTGCGGCCGCCGATGCGGCTGGAGACGAAGCCGGTCAGCAGCATCGCGACGGCGGTGATCAGGAAGTACGAGGTGAAGAGCAGGGACACCTGACTGGGGGTGGCGTGCAGGCCCTGCGCGATCGACGGCAGGATCGGGTCGACGAGGCCGATGCCCATGAAGGCGACGACGGAGGCGCCGGCCGTGGCCCAGACCGCCTTGGGCTGTCGCAGGAGGCCGCCGGCTCCCGCGTCGAAGGGGTCCATGTGCTTCTCCCATCCTCACGTAGATAGTTGGGTTATGCACATAGTAAGTTAGCCCCGCTAATTAATGCAAGATGCATCTATCGCTCTGGACGGGGCATCGGGGCGGCTCTTCGGTCCGGACGGGTGATCGTCCTTGACGTGGGCGGGCAGGGGTAGGACCGTGGAGCCCTATGAGGGGCGAACCCAGTTGCCCGAGGTGTGGTGGCCGGGTCAGGGCTCCCGGACTCTTCGCCGATGCGTGGCAGTGCGACGTGCACGGCACGGTGTATCCGCTGCAGCCCGTGATCCCGCCCAGCGTCGAGGCGCTCAACGTCGTGGTCCACCGCACGCAGGTGCCGGTGTGGATGCCGTGGCCGCTGCCGGTCGGCTGGCTGTTCACGGGTGTGGCGTACGCCGGTGACGACCGCAGCGGCGGCCGGGCGACCGCGGTGGCCTGCTCCGGCCCCGGACCGCTCGGCGGGCCCGGCGAGCTGATCCTGATCGCCGAGGAGCTGGGCGTCGGCCTCGGCGCGCACTACGCCGGCATCGACGGCCCGGACCCGGGGTCGTATATGAACGTGGAGAAGCCGCCGGAGGCCAAGGTGCTCGCCGCGGGCCGCCCCACCCCGCTCTGGCACGTCTACCGCACCCCGGACGACCGTGCCGTCTTCGCCGGTGAGGCGCTCGGGATGTGGCTGTGGGCGGTGATGTGGCCCGAGCAGTCCGGTCTGCTGATGTACGACGAGCTGGTGCTGACCGACCTGCGGGAGGCGGGGGCGGAGCTGGATCTGGTGCCCTGCGGAGCGTTGTCGCCGCGCTTGCTTCGGCCGTAGCGCCCATGGGGGTGCCGGGTTCTGTGCGTTCGCGGCTGCGGGAGAGTGGTGGTTGCTCGCGCCGTTCCCCGCGCCCGCCCCTTCCGGGGCGCTGAAGTAAAGGGCGCTCACCGGTTGCGGGTGTGACAGTGGGGGGTGGAAACACCGCTATCCTTAGGTGTCCCCTTGCCTCCGTCCGTGTCCTGGAGTTGTCGTGCGTATTGATCTGCACTGTCACTCCACGGCGTCCGACGGTACGGACAGCCCGGCCGAGCTGGTGCGGAACGCTGCCGCCGCCGGCCTGGACGTCGTCGCGCTGACCGATCACGACACCACGCGGGGGTACGACGAGGCGATCGGCGCGCTGCCCGAGGGGCTGACCCTGGTCACCGGGGCCGAGCTGTCCTGCCGGGTCGACGGGGTCTCGATGCACCTGCTGGCCTATCTGTTCGACCCCGAGGAGCCCGCTCTGCTCGCCGAGCGCGAGCTGGTCCGGGACGACCGGGTGCCGCGGGCCAAGGGGATGGTCGCCAAGCTGAACGAGCTGGGCGTACCGGTCACCTGGGAGCAGGTCGAGCGGATCGCCGCCGGAGGGTCGGTGGGGCGCCCGCATGTCGCCTCGGCGCTGGTCGAGCTGGGCGTCGTACCCACGGTGAGCGACGCGTTCACCGAGGAGTGGCTGGCCGACGGCGGGCGGGCCTTCGTGGAGAAGCACGAGACCGACCCCTTCGAGGCGATCCGGCTGGTCAAGGCCGCGGGCGGGGTCTGCGTGTTCGCGCACCCGGCCGCCGCCAAGCGCGGCCGCACCGTGCCCGAGTTCCGGATCGCGGAGATGGCCGAGGCCGGTCTGGACGGCGTCGAGGTCGACCACATGGACCACGACGCCGATGCCCGGGACCGTTTGCGGGGCCTGGCGAAGGAGCTGGGGCTGCTGGTCACGGGCTCCTCGGACTACCACGGCAGCCGCAAGACCGTGGCGCTGGGTGCCTTCACGACCGACCCCGAGGTGTACGGGGAGATCACCCGGCGGGCGACGGGCGCGTTCCCGGTGCCGGGGACCGGCGGAGCCTGAGGCCCCCCGGGGGCCGACCCGCCGTACCGCTTCACACCCGCGGTCCGTAGTGCCTCATGCCCGCGGTCCGGACCGCCTCACGCCCAGAGTTCCTCTTCCCGCAAGGCCTGTACTTCCCCCATGTTCGACATCGCCGTCTTCGGCTCTCTGTTCCTGACCCTCTTCGTCATCATGGATCCCCCCGGGATCACCCCGATCTTCCTCGCCCTGACCGCCGGGCGGCCGGCCAAGGTGCAGCGGCGGATGGCCTTCCAGGCCGTCTGCGTGGCGGGCGGGGTCATCGCCGTCTTCGGCGTCCTGGGCCACCAGATACTGAACTACCTGCATGTGTCCGTGCCCGCCCTGATGATCGCGGGCGGGCTGCTGCTCCTGCTGATCGCGCTGGATCTGCTGACGGGCAAGACCGACGAGCCGAAGCAGACCAAGGACGTGAACGTGGCGCTCGTGCCGCTGGGCATGCCGCTGCTGGCGGGGCCCGGTGCGATCGTGTCCGTGATCCTGGCCGTGCAGAAGGCCGACAGCGTGTCCACGCAGCTCTCGGTGTGGTCCGCGATCCTCGCGATCCACGTGGTGCTGTGGCTGGTGATGCGCTACTCGCTGCTGATCATCCGGGTCATCAAGGACGGCGGTGTCGTCCTGGTGACGCGGCTCGCGGGCATGATGCTCTCCGCGATCGCCGTGCAGCAGATCATCAACGGGGTCACTCAGGTGATCCGGGGGAGCTGAGCCGTCGGCGGCTCGGCTCCCCCGGAAAGCTTGAGTGGCGGGGTGATCCCGAGTGCGGGTTACGAGGCCGGGGTCTCGGCCGGGCGGATCCACAGGCGCTGCCCGATGGCGGCGGCCTGCTGAACGATCCGGTTGACGGAGGCGGCGTCCACGACGGTGCTGTCCACGGCGGTGCCGTCGACCTCGTCGAGTCGCATGATTTCGAAGCGCATGGCTTCTCCCTTCGTCTGGTCATCCTCCTGCGGAGAACTACTTGGTGTGACCTCTGGTGTATCCAGCGTCGTACGTAGTCAACGCGCCGCTTGTTACGAACATTCCCTACGCTAAAGAAATTTTTCGAACAACTAATTACCGACCGGTAAGTGACATGTCCTGGGCTGGGCAGGACCGACCGGGACCGGTTGTGTTCGCACTGTGACGACCAGGACAATGGAGGTGATGAACGACGACCTGGCCGCCCTCGGCGCCCGTATCGACCGCACGAACGAGCTGCTGGAACGCATGCTCGCCGAGGTGGCCAAGACACCCTCGACCCATGCGATCTTCGTCGACGCGGGCTACCTGTACGCGGCCGTCGGCCGACTCGTCGCCGGGACCGAGGACCGCCGCGCCTTCGACCTGGACGCCGAGGGCCTGATCGACGCCCTCATCGACAAGGCGCGCACCATCTTCGCGGACAGCCGGCTGCTGCGCGTCTACTGGTACGACGGCGCCCGGCGCCGCATCCACACCGCCGAGCAGCAGGTCATCGCCGAACTGCCCGACGTCAAGGTCCGCCTCGGCAACCTCAACGCCAACAACCAGCAGAAGGGCGTCGACTCGCTGATCCGGACCGACCTGGAGTCACTGGCCCGGCACCGCGCGATCAGCGACGCGGCCCTCCTCGGCGGCGACGAGGACCTGGTCTCGGCGGTCGAGGCGGCCCAGGGCTACGGCGCCCGCGTCCACCTCTGGGGCATCGAGGCGCCCGAAGGCCGCAACCAGGCCGAGCCGTTGCTCTGGGAGGTCGACAGCCAGCGCACCTTCGACCTGGAGTTCTTCAAGCCGTACGTCTCCCGGCGCACGGCCGCCGCGTTCGAGACCACCGGCGGAGCCCGCCCCAGCCGCGAGGACGTGCGCTTCGTCGGCGCCCAGATCGCGGCGCGGTGGCTCGCCTCCCGGGGCCGCGAAGCGATGGTCGAGCTGTTCCCCGGCCACCCCTATCTGCCCGGCTCCGTCGACCAGGACCTGCTGGTCGAGGCCGAGGAACTGCTCCAGTACTCCCTGCGCGGCCAGGCGGACCTGCGACGGGCGCTCAGGGACGGGTTCTGGGAACATCTGCAGTCGCAGTACTAGGCGTTCGCCCTACCGCCGGGTGCCCGGGGCGTCGTCCCAGAAGTCGGCGAGCGCGCGGGCCGTCTCCAGCGGGCGGTCGGTGTTGGGGGAGTGCTCGGCGCCCTCGACGACCGTGCGGCGCGCCGTCAGCCGCACCGCCATGTCGTCGAGCAGCGGCAGCGGCCAGGTGTCGTCCCGCGCCCCCGACAGCACGTGGAACGGCAGCGGTACGGTCGCCAGTTCGGCGACGCGGTCCGGCTCGGTGCACAACTGGCGGCCCGTGGCGAGCAGTTGCGCGGGCTTGGTGCCCAGCCAGCGGCGCCGCAGGTCGTCCCGGTCGTCCAGGCCCGCGTCGAGCGCCGGCGTCTCCGTCTCCTCCGGCGGCTCCATCGCCTGGATCGTCTCCCAGACCTCCGCCATGCTCAGCACCGCGAGCGCGTCCCGGAGCAGCTTCACACGCTCCTGCTGGGGCGTCGAGATCTGCGCCGGCCCCGAGGCCATCAGGGTGAACGACAGGAAGGGCGTGTGGTCCAGCAGTACGGCCGCGCGCGCGACCTGGCCGCCGAGGGAGTGCCCCAGCAGATGCACCGGGCCGCCGATCGCCTCCACCTGCGCGAGCACGTCCCGCGCCAACTCCTCCTGCGCGTAGGCGGACTCGTCCGTCACCGGTCCGTCCGACTCGAACTGGCCCCGCCCGTCCACGGCGACGGTCCGGTATCCGCGCTGGGCGAGCGGGACGTGCAGGGGATTGAAGTCCTCCTTGCTGCCGGTGAACCCCGGCAGCAGCAGCGCGACACCCTTCGGCTCGACACCGACGGCCACGGGCGCGTCGACCACGGCGAATTCACCGCGCGCCGTCCGAAGGGCGTACGCACGGGCGCCCGGGGGCGGGACGAAGGTGGGGGGCCGGCTCATGGGGAGAGGTTATCGGGAGTGGCGGGGTCGGCTGATCGGGAGGGGGCGGGATCGGCTGATGGGGAGTGGGCGGGTGAGGGGGGTGGACGGTGGCGCGGGGACGGAGTCGGAGCGCGGGCTGGGATGGTGGCGCGGGGACGGGGTCGTGGCGCGGGGTGGGATGGTGGCCCGGAGACGGGGTCATGGCGCGGGGTGGCGCCAAGTACCTCTGAAGACGCCGATGGCCGGGTCCACTGTCGTGAACCCGGCCATCGGACCGGCACTTACGCTGCCGCACACGCGGCGTGCGGTCAGGCCTCGGGAGCCTCCACGGCCGCCGTGGCCTTACGGGTCCGGCGCGGCTTGGGCGTCGTCTCGACGCTCTCACCGGCCGTCTCGGCAGCGGACGCCGCGGTCTTGCGGGTCCGGCGCCGCGGCTTGACCTCCGGCTCCTCGGTGGCCTGCGCCGGAATCTCCGGAACAGCCGCCTCGGCGACGGCCTTACGGGTGCGTCGCGCCTTGGGAGCGGGGACCGCCTCCCCGTCGACCGCGTCCACGGCCGGGGTGGCCGTCTTGCGGGTGCGGCGCGGCTTGGCCTCGGCCTCAGCCGTCTCCGGCTCGGCAACCGTGGCCTTGCGGGTCCGGCGGGGCTTGGCCTCGGTGGCCTCCGCGGTGTCCACGGCGGCCTCGGCGGCAGCAGTGGTCTTGCGGGTCCGACGCGGCTTGGTCTCCGTGCCCTCGGCGGTGTCGACAGCGACCTCGGCGGCTGCGGTCTTGCGCGTGCGGCGCGGCTTGGCCTCGGCCTCGGGGGCTTCCGGCGCGGCTGCGGCGGTCTTGCGGGTGCGGCGCGGCTTGGCCTCGGCCTCAGCCGTCTCCGGCTCGGCAACCGTGGCCTTGCGGGTCCTGCGCGGCTTGGCCTCGGTCGCCTCAGCGGTGTCCACGGCGGCCTCTGCGGGAGTGGCCGTCTTGCGGGTCCGGCGGGGCTTGGCCTCGGCCTCAGCCGTTTCCGGCTCGGCAACCGTGGCCTTGCGGGTGCGGCGCGGCTTGGCCTCGGTCGCTTCCGCGGTGTCCACGGCGGCCTCGGCGGCTGCGGCGGTCTTCCGGGTCCGGCGGGGCTTGACCTCGGCCTCGGCCTCAGGGGCGTCGGGCGTGGCCGGCTCCGCCGCCTTGCGGGTACGGCGGGGCTTCACCTCGGTGGCCTCGGCCGTCTCCGGCTCGGCAGCCGCGGTCTTGCGCGTGCGGCGGGGCTTGGCCTCGGCCTCGGGGGCTTCCGGCGCGGCTGCGGCCGTCTTGCGGGTGCGGCGCGGCTTGGCCTCGGTCGCTTCCGCGGTGTCCACGGCGGCCTCGGCGGCAGCCGCGGTCTTCCGGGTTCGGCGGGGCTTGGCCTCGGTGGCCTCGGCCGTGTCCAGCGCCGCCTCCGCCGGGGTGGCGGGCTCGGCCGCCTTGCGGGTGCGGCGACGCGGCTTGGTCTCCGCGGCCGGGGCGGCCTCGGCGGCGGGCTCCGCCACCGGGGTGTCCGCGATCACGGGCGAGGTGACGGGCTCGGCCACCGGGGCCTTGGCCTCGGTCTGCTCGGTCGCCGGGGTCTCGGCCTGAGCCGGGGCCAGGGCGGACTCGGTCACCGGGGCCTCGGTCACCGGGGACTCGGCCTGGGCCGACCGGCGGGTGCGGCGGCGGCGCGGCTTCTCCGGGGTGTCGAGGGCAGCGGGGCCCTCGGCCGTGGTCACCGTCTCGACGGCGGCCTCGGGGGCCGTCGTCGGCGTGGCTGCGGCCGTCACCGGCTCCGCCGACGCTCCGCCGCGAGTACGGCGACGGCGACGCGGGGTCCGGGTCGCGGCCTGCGTCTCCTCCGTACCGGAGGTCTCCGTGGCGGGCGCGGCCGGGGAGGCGTCCAGCGGGGTGCCACCGCGCGTGCGGCGACGGCGGCGCGGCGTACGCGCCGGACGCTCGCGCTCGGCCGGGGCCGACTCGGCACGGCCACCGCGGCCGTCCCGGCCGTCCCGGCCACCACGGCCGCGACCGCCCCGTCCGCCGGTCTCGCCCAGGTCCTCCAGCTCCTCCGCGTCCAGCCCGGCACGGGTCCGCGCGGCGCGGGGCAGGGTGCCCTTGGTGCCCTCGGGGATGCCGAGGTCGGAGAACAGGTGCGGGGAGCTCGAATACGTCTCCACCGGGTCGTTGAAGTCCAGCTCCAGCGCCTTGTTGATGAGCTGCCAGCGCGGGATGTCGTCCCAGTCGACGAACGTGATCGCCGTACCCTTGGCGCCCGCGCGGCCGGTGCGGCCGACGCGGTGCAGGTACGTCTTCTCGTCCTCGGGGGACTGGTAGTTGATGACGTGGGTCACGCCCTCGACGTCGATGCCGCGCGCGGCGACGTCGGTGCAGACGAGGACGTCGACCTTGCCGTTGCGGAAGGCCCGCAGGGCCTGCTCGCGGGCGCCCTGGCCGAGGTCGCCGTGGACCGCGCCGGAGGCGAACCCGCGGCGCTGGAGCTGCTCGGCGATGTCGGCGGCCGTGCGCTTGGTACGGCAGAAGATCATCGCCAGCCCGCGGCCCTCGGCCTGGAGGATGCGGGCGACCATCTCCGGCTTGTCCATGTTGTGCGCGCGGTAGACGAACTGCTTGATGTTCGCGACCGTGGCGCCCTCGTCGTCCGGCGCGGTGGCGCGGATGTGGGTGGGCCGGGACATGTAGCGGCGGGCGAGACCGATGACCGCACCCGGCATCGTGGCCGAGAACAGCATCGTCTGGCGCTTGGCCGGCAGCATGTTGACGATCTTCTCGACGTCGGGCAGGAAGCCCAGGTCGAGCATCTCGTCGGCCTCGTCGAGGACCAGGCACTTGACGTGCTTCAGGTCGAGCTTCTTCTGGCCCGCGAGGTCGAGCAGCCGGCCCGGGGTGCCGACGACCACGTCGACGCCCTTCTTCAGGGCTTCCACCTGGGGCTCATAGGCCCGGCCGCCGTAGATCGCGACCACGCGCACGTTACGGACCTTGCCGGCCGTCAGCAGGTCGTTGGTGACCTGGGTGCACAGCTCGCGCGTGGGGACGACGACGAGCGCCTGCGGGGCGTCCGTGAGGGCCTCGGGGGCGGCGCGCCCGGCCTCGACGTCGGCGGGGACGGTGACGCGCTCAAGGAGCGGAAGACCGAAGCCCAGCGTCTTGCCGGTGCCGGTCTTGGCCTGGCCGATGACATCCGTGCCGGAGAGGGCGACGGGGAGTGTCATCTCCTGGATGGGGAAGGGGGTGGTGATGCCGACGGCCTCCAGGGCCTCGGCGGTCTCGGGGAGGATTCCGAGTTCTCGAAACGTCGTAGTCAGGGTGCTGCCTCTTCTGTGTGCGCGGTGCGAGGCGAGCGAGCGGGGGTCATGTCTGACCGTGCCGGGGACGTCGGCTGCCGTACGGACGAGCCACTCGGGCAAGCCGTATGACACGGGACCTCTGCCGACGCTCTAGCGCTCGTACCGCTGAGGGTCCCTCCTGTCGTCGTACGATCACTGCCGTACGGCCTTGGAGGGCTGTCGGGTCGGAGCCGATCGGGCCACCGACCGGGCATCCTCATGCGTGCGGCCTGTCGGGAACGTCGAACATCGTCGACGCACTCTGGCAGGCGCATTACCACCATACCCCGGAATCGCGCACATGCGATGGCCGATTTGGTCACGTAGTCGTGGTCACACTCGTTGACCAGGGCTTGAGCGGGGCGTCGAGCGGGCTATTGTGCGCCTCATGACTAGCTCTGACAAGCCTGAGAACGCGTCCGCCGAACCCGCCGAACCCACCGGTGTCGCCGCCCAGGACTGGGCGCAGGCGTCCGCCGACCCGCAGTACCGCGCCGCGGTCGTGGATCTGCTCGGCGCTCTCGCGTACGGGGAGCTGGCGGCGTTCGAGCGGCTCGCGGAGGACGCCAAGCTGGCGCCGACCCTCGCGGACAAGGCGGAGCTGGCGAAGATGGCCTCGGCCGAGTTCCACCACTTCGAACAGCTGCGGGACCGGCTGACCGAGATCGGCGAGGAGCCCACGGCCGCGATGGACCCGTTCGTCGCCGCGCTCGACGGCTTCCACCGGCAGACCGCGCCCTCGGACTGGCTGGAGGGCCTGGTCAAGGCGTACGTCGGCGACTCGATCGCGAGCGACTTCTACCGGGAGGTCGCGGCCCGGCTCGACTCCGACACGCGCGAGCTGGTGCTCGCCGTCCTCGACGACACCGGGCACGCCGGGTTCGCGGTGGAGAAGGTGCGGGCCGCCATCGACGCCGACCCGCGCGTGGGCGGCCGGCTGGCGCTGTGGGCGCGGCGGCTGATGGGGGAGGCGCTGTCGCAGTCCCAGCGGGTGGTGGCCGACCGGGACGCGCTGTCCACGATGCTGGTGGGCGGGGTGGCCGACGGGTTCGACCTCGCCGAGGTCGGCAGGATGTTCTCGCGGATCACCGAGGCGCACACGAAGCGGATGGCCGCGCTGGGCCTGGCGGCCTAGCGCTTCGTCGGGGGCGGTTGCGGGGTGCTGCGCGGCCGCGGGTGCGTCGTGGTTGATCGCGCAGTTCCCCGCGCCCCTTGCGGGGCGCCCGGCTCCGGCCCGCTGGAAGGGCTCAGGCCGTCGCTGATCGGCGGCGGAGGCGGCCCGCGGGGCGGAGCAGCAGGGACAGGGACGCGACCGAGATCACCGCGGCGCCCAGGAGGCTCAGCAGGGCCGTGCCGGGGCCCAGGGCGGTGTGGGTGACGAAGTCACCGAAGAGGGCTCCGGCGATGCCCGTGCAGAACACCAGCGGGCGGGCCGGCAGCCGGTGGGCGAGGCGTTGGGCCGCCGCCCAGGCGAGGATCAGACCGAGCACGGCGGAGCCGAGTGCTTCGAGGATCATGTCGGGGGTCCCTCCCACGGCCGGTCTGGCTCGACGGTCGTAGCCCGTCATACCCGTGACCTGCGGATTGCAATCCTGCCCTGTGAGGGACCTGTGCTCCATCCGTGTGCACGTCACGCGGAAGGGCCCGGCGGCACACGGCCGCCGGGCCCTTCTCACGACTGCGGCCTAGAGCGCGCCGAACCCGACCTTGCGCACGGTCGGCTCGCCGATGTCCACGTACGCCAGACGGTCCGTCGGCACGAGGACCTTGCGGCCCTTCTCGTCCTGGAGGCTGAGCAGCCCCGTCTTGCCGGTCAGCGCCTCGGCAACCACGCGCTCAAGCTCCTCGGCGCTCTGACCGCTCTCCAGAACGATCTCGCGGGGCGCGTGCTGCACGCCGATCTTGACCTCCACGGCTATGTCCCTCCGACGGTCAGTGATGTGCGCGATCTTCCGCGCCCTACGCTGCACACATTAGCCCGGTGAGGGGGGCGTACACGCTGCGGGCCCGAACGCCAGGAGCGAACACCGCACGGGAACAAACGGCCGTCAGTGGTGCTCGCTGCCGTGCAGGCCGTCAGTGGTGCTCGCTGCCGTGCAGCGGGAAACCGGCGATGCCGCGCCAGGCCAGCGAGGTCAGCAGCTGCACCGCCTGGTCGCGCGGCACGCTGCGGTCGCTGTGCAGCCAGGAGCGGGCGACCACCTGGGCGAGTCCGCCGAGACCGGAGGCGAGCAGCATCGACTCCGCGCGCGAGAGGCCGGTGTCCTCGGCGATGACGTCGCAGATCGCCTCGGCGCACTCGTTGGTGACCTTGTCCACGCGCTCGCGCACCGCGGGCTCGTTCGTGAGGTCCGACTCGAAGACCAGGCGGAAGGCGCCGCCGTCGTCCTCCACGTAGGCGAAGTAGGCGTCCATCGTCGCCCGGACGCGCTGCTTGTTGTCGGTCGTCGACGCCAGCGCGCCGCGCACCGCCTGGATCAGCGACTCGCAGTGCTGGTCCAGCAGGGCGAGGTAGAGGTCGAGCTTGCCGGGGAAGTGCTGGTAGAGCACCGGCTTGCTCACGCCGGCCCGCTCGGCGATGTCGTCCATCGCCGCCGCGTGGTACCCCTGCGCGACGAAGACCTCCTGGGCGGCGCCCAGCAACTGGTTCCGCCGGGCCCGGCGCGGCAGCCGGGTGCCCCGTGGGCGTGCCGCCTCAGTTTGCTCGATGGCTGTCACGCCGCCTCCCAAAGTCGTCCACATGCGGTGTCGGCCGCGCGGCCATCGTACTTTTCGGTAACCGTGGTGTGCGCGGTGCGAGCGCAGAATTTCACGTACCGGACGGATGGCGAAAGCCGTACGGCCCGCCGAACAGGGTCGGGCGGGGGCATGCGGTCCTGCGAGGTCAGCCGTGGGCCGCCCCTCGACGGCGCACGTGATCGCCCCTCGCCGACGCGGCGGTGGCCGTCCTCGGCGCGGCTAGCGGTAGTCGTCCTCGTCGAGCGAGACCACGCGTGCCTGTTCGACGAGATCGGCCTCGTTCCCGCGCGCGGGGTCCACTCCGGTCAGGGGGTCGTCACGGTCCGGCGCGATGTCCGCGTGCTGCTCGGCGGCGTCCACCTCGGGCGCCTCGACGTCCCTCTCCACTGCCGCGTCGGCCTCCAGGTCCTCGATGTCCTCGATCGCGTCGGGTTCGGTGGGGTCATAGGCCATGGTGGGCTCCCTTCCTACGAACGTCCCTGGAAGCGGCAGGGGCCACACGCGGGTGCCCTCTGTACGAGCCTAGGAGACGGCTGATCCGGACGCCATGCCGTCGGGCCCGTTCGGTGCCCGGTTCTCCGGATCCGCACGGTTCAGTCTGTGACGGCGAACACATCAATCGTGACGTGATCACCTCGTAACATTGCCGCATGTCTTCGACCGAGTCGCCCTCCGTGCCGGCCGCCAGTGTGCTCCCCAGGGTGGCGCCCGTCCGGGTCGGCGAGGGCGAGCGGCTGCGGTCCGTGGGCCTGCCCGGCGTCACCCTGACGGTCCGTTCCCGGCCCCCCGCGCGCGAGGACCTGCCGCGCGCGCTGTACGTGCACGGGCTCGGCGGCTCCTCGCAGAACTGGTCGTCGCTCATGGCCGAGCTGGACGGCGTCGTCGACAGCGAGGCGCTCGACCTCCCGGGCTTCGGCGACTCCCCGCCCCCGGACGACGGCGACTACTCCGTCACCGGGCACGCGCGCGCGGTGATCCGCTACCTCGACGCGGTCGGCCGCGGCCCGGTCCACCTCTTCGGCAACTCGCTGGGCGGCGCGGTCGCCACGCGCGTCGCGGCCGTACGCCCCGACCTGGTCCGCACGCTCACGCTCGTCTCGCCCGCGCTGCCCGAGCTGCGGGTGCAGCGCAGCGCGGTGCCGACCGCCCTGCTCGGCGTACCGGGCATCGCCGCGCTCTTCACCCGGCTCACCAGGGAGTGGACGGCCGAGCAGCGCGTACGCGGTGTCATGGCGCTCTGCTACGGCGACCCGGGGCGGGTCTCGCCGGAGGCGTTCCGGTACGCCGTGGAGGAACTGGAGCGGCGGCAGCGGCTGCCGTACTTCTGGGACGCGATGACCCGCTCCGCGCGCGGGATCGTCAACGCCTACACGCTCGGAGGGCAGCACGGGCTGTGGCGCCAGGCCGAGCGGGTGCTGGCCCCCACGCTGCTGATCTACGGCGGCAGGGACCAGCTCGTCGGCTTCCGCATGGCCCGCAAGGCCGCGCGCGCCTTCCGCGACTCCCGGCTGCTGTCCCTGCCGGACGCCGGGCACGTGGCGATGATGGAGTACCCCGACGTGGTGGCGGGCGCGTTCCGGGAGCTGCTGGCGCACACGGCCGGCGCCGGCGAGGGCGCCCACGCCGCCGTCACGGACGCGAGGAGCTGAGGTCCGGGGTGGGACGCCACAGCCGCCGCGGACCGGCCCCGAAGGGCGAATCCGCGGACATAGCCGCACGGCGGGGGGAGCGCCGCGGCGCGCGCTCCGAGGACGGGCGCGCTGCGCGCGCGGAGGGCGACAGGGGCGACGGGGGCAGCGCGGCCCGGCTGCCGGGAGGCGGCCCCGCGGGTGCGTCTCGCCCGTCCGACGGCACTCCGGCGCGCGGTGTGCCGAGGGTCGCCGACGGCACCCCGGCGCAGGGTGTGCCGAGGTTTGCGGACGGTACGCCGGCGCGGGGGGTACCGGGGGTCGCCGACGGCACCCCGGCCCACGGCGTGCCGGGGTTTCCCGGTGGCGCGTCGGCGCGCGGTGCGCGAGGTGGGCATCCCGAGCAGCGGGAAGCCGGCGGGGGCTGGGGGGAGTTCGCCGGACGGCGGGCGGGAACCGGCGGGCCCGGTGTCGTGTTGCCCCGGCAGCGACAGGCGGAACCGGGCGCCCCGGGTCCGGGCGGGGCGCGGCGCCGCTCCGGGCCCCGGCAGGAGTACCTGGAAGCTTTCGACGGCTCCGACGGCTCCGACGGCTCCGGCGGCTGTGGAGACGGCCCGCGGGACACCGGGAACGCCGAGGCCCCGGCGCCCCGCGCCGGTGTGCCCGCGCAACGCGGCGGGACCAAGGGGTGGGCGTTCACCGGCATCGCCGCGGCCGCCGTCACCACCGTGCTCGCGGTGGTCGTCGCCGGACAGGTGACCAAGGGGCAGGACGACACCGGTGCGCGGTCGCGGTCGGCCGCCGACCAGGCCGGTGAGGCGCGTCTCCCGGGTGACCTGTCGGGTGCGCCGACGCCTTCCGCCGCACCGAGCGCCGTGACGCTGACGTACGACCAGAAGATGGGCCTGAAGTACCCGCTCGGCGCCACGTCGAAGGGCTCGGGGAGGTTCGACACCGTGCCCGGGTTCGACAAGGCACCCGGCGCCGGGCAGAAGTACCGGTACCGCGTCGACGTGGAGAAGGGGCTCGCACTGGACGGCGCGCTGTTCGCCGAGGCCGTGCAGCGGACCCTGAACGACAAGCGAAGCTGGGCCCACGGCGGCGCCCTCACCTTCGAGCGGGTCTCCTCCGGCAAGCCGGACTTCGTGATCACGCTGGCCAGCCCCGGCACCACGGCGAAGTGGTGCGCCAAGTCGGGCCTGGACACCACGGAGGACAACGTTTCCTGCGACTCGGCCGCGACCGAACGCGTCATGATCAATGCGTACCGGTGGGCTCAGGGAAGCAAGACGTACGGTGACCGGATCCATGCGTACCGGCAAATGTTGATCAACCACGAAGTCGGCCACCGGCTCGGCCACGGACACGTCAGCTGCCAGAAGGACGGCGAGTTGGCGCCCGTCATGCAGCAGCAGACCAAGTTCCTGGACCACGACGGGATCCACTGCCGGCCCAACCCGTGGCCTTACCCCGGTAGTTGACAGGCACCGCTTATGTCACATTGACATCAGCCTCATGGTCGTCCATATTTCTGCCCATGTGGTCTAGTCATGCCGTCTGCAGCAGCGCCGCCATCGAGCTGGCGCTCATCGGCGTGACCGCACTCTGCGTGGCCGACATCCACTGTCGCTGACGCCGCCTCCCCGGCGTTCGCGTCGCGACCGTTTCCTCCCTTTCGTCCGTGACCGTGTCACGGATTTTTTCGACGACCCGACGCCGGGGCCGACGTCTGTCCGCAGACGTCTCACTCCTCGTCCACATGTCTCATCAGTCGAGAAACCCTCGACCAACCCCGCCACGTCACCCCGAGAGGTCGTCATTCCGATGCGTCAACCGTCCGTCATAGCGCGCCGCGTGGCAGCGGCATCCGTCAGCCTGGTCGTGGCAGCGGGCGCCGCCGCCTGCGGCCCGGAGGACAACGATGCCAAGGGCTCGGGTGGCGACTCCACGCCCCACAAGGGCGGCACGCTCACGGTCCTGAACTCCCAGCCGCAGTCCGACTTCGACCCCGCGCGCCTGTACACCTCCGGCGGTGGAAACGTTCCCTCGCTGGTCTTCCGCACCCTCACCACGCGCAACCGGGAGAACGGCGCGGCCGGCGCCAAGGTCGTCCCCGACCTCGCCACCGACACCGGGCGCCCCAACAAGGACGCGACCGTGTGGACGTACACCCTGAAGAAGGGCCTGAAGTACGAGGACGGCACGCCGATCACCTCGGCCGACATCAAGTACGGCATCGAGCGCTCCTTCGCCCCCGAACTCTCCGGCGGCGCCCCCTACCTGCGGGACTGGCTGGTCGGTGCCGCCGACTACCAGGGGCCGTACAAGGACAAGAAGGGCCTGTCCGCGATCGAGACGCCGGACTCCCGGACGATCGTCTTCCACCTGAACAAGCCCGAGGGCGAGTTCCCGTACCTCGCCACGCAGACGCAGTTCACCCCGGTGCCCAAGAGCAAGGACACCGGCACCAAGTACGAGTCGCACCCGGTCTCGTCCGGCCCGTACAAGGTCGTGAAGAACGAGAACGACGGCGAGCACCTCGTCCTGGAGCGCAACACGCAGTGGTCGGCGGCGACCGACCAGGAGCGCAAGGCGTACCCGGACCGCATCGACGTGCGTTCCGGCCTGGACTCCTCGGTGATCAACCAGCGGCTGTCCGCGTCCCAGGGTGCGGACGCCGCCGCCGTCACCACGGACACCAACCTCGGTCCGGCCGAACTCGCCAAGGTGACCGGCGACAAGGAACTGGCCGCGCGCGTGGGCACCGGCCACTTCGGCTACACGAACTACCTCGCCTTCAACCCGAAGGTGAAGCCGTTCGACAATCCCAAGGTGCGTCAGGCCGTCGCCTACGCCATCGACCGGTCCTCCGTGGTCAACGCGGCCGGCGGCAGCGCCCTCGCCGAGCCCGCCACCACCTTCCTGCCGAACCAGAAGTCCTTCGGCTACACGCCGTACGACCCGTTCCCGGCGGGCGCCTCCGGCAACCCGGCGAAGGCCAAGGAGCTGCTGAAGCAGGCCGGCTACGCGGGCGGCCTCACCATCACGCTGACCCACTCCAACAGCAAGGACTTCGAGACCAGCCCGGAGATCGCCACGGCCGTCCAGGACGCGCTCAAGAAGGCCGGCATCACCGTCAAGCTGCAGGGCCTGGAGGACAACGACTACCGGGACAAGATCCACAGCGTGAAGACCGAGCCCGGTCTCTTCCTCGCCCACTGGGGTGCCGACTGGCCCTCCGGCGGCCCCTTCCTCGCCCCCATCTTCGACGGCCGGCAGATCGTCAAGGACGGAGCGAACTTCAACACGGGCCAGCTCAACGACAAGTCGGTCAATGACGAGATTGACGCGATCAACAAGTTGACCGACCTTGACGCCGCCGCACAGCGCTGGGGCGCACTGGACAAGAAGATCGGTGACAAGGCCCTCGTCGTGCCGCTGTTCCACCCGGTCTACAAGCGCCTGTACGGCAAGGACGTCAAGAACATCGTCATCAGCGACTGGACCGGCGTCCTGGACATCTCCCAGGTCGCGGTGAAGTAGCGCCGATGAGCGAGGCACTCGCCGTCGTCGAGACCGCCGGGACGGGCACCTCCGTCCCGGCGGTCTCGGGGGCACGTCAGTTCTGGCGGCGGCTGCGGGCGCAGCGCGCCGCCCTGGTCGCCGCGGCCGTCGTCGCGCTGCTCGTCCTGGTCGCGCTCGCCGCGCCGCTGCTCACCGCGCTGGAGGGCCAGGACCCCACCACCTACCACCCGACCCTGATCGACTCCGCGCGCGGGGGCGTGCCCATCGGCTCCTTCGGCGGCGTCGGCGCCGACCACTGGCTGGGCGTCGAGCCACAGACCGGACGGGACATGTTCGCCCGGCTCGTCTACGGGGCGCGGGTGTCGCTGGGCGTGGCGCTCGCGGCGACGGTGGTCCAGGTCGCCATCGGGGTCACGGCCGGCGTGGCCTCCGCGCTCGGCAACCGATGGGTTGATCAACTGTTGAGCCGGGCCACGGACATCATCGTCTCGATGCCCTTGATGATCATGTCATTGGCACTGCTGGCCATCGTGCCCTCCAGCTTCCCCCGGCCGGTCCTGGTCACCCTGGTGATCGGCCTGATCGCCTGGGGCAACATCGCGAAGATCGTGCGGGCCCAGACCCTCTCCCTCAAGGGCCTCGACTACGTCTCCGCCGCCCGGCTGAGCGGCTGGGGCACCTGGCGGATCGCGCGCCGCGAACTCCTGCCCGGTCTCGCCGCGCCCGTCATCACGTACGCCGCGCTGCTGGTGCCCACGAACATCTCCGTCGAGGCGGCGCTGTCCTTCCTCGGCGTCGGCGTGAAGCCGCCCACCCCGTCGTGGGGCCAGATGCTGACCGCCGCGGACGTCTGGTACCAGGCGGCACCCCAGTACCTGCTGCTGCCGGCCGGCGCCCTGTTCGTCACCGTTCTCGCCCTCACCGTCCTCGGCGACGGCGTGCGCACCGCCCTCGACCCGCGCGCCGCCTCCCGCCTGCGCGTAGGCACCGGCCGCAAGGACACCGGCGCTACCGAGAAGGAGGTCTCCGCATGAGCGGCTTCGGTGGATTCCTGCTGCGCCGTGCGGCCGGCGCGGTCGTCACCCTGCTCGCCATCTCGGTGATCGTCTACGTCGTCTTCTACGTCACCCCCGGCAACGTCGCCCAGATCACCTGCGGCCCGCGTTGCTCTCCGGAACAGGTGCACCAGGTCGCCGAGCAGCTCAAGCTGGGCGACCCCCTCTACCTGCGCTACTGGCACTTCCTCCAGGGGCTGTTCGTCGGCCAGGACTTCTCCACGGGCACCTCCGTCGAGCACTGCGCCGCGCCCTGCCTGGGGCAGTCGTACCAGACCGACCAGCAGGTCCTGGACATCATCATGGCGAAGCTGCCGGTCAGTGTGTCGCTGGTCCTCGGCGCCATGGTGCTGTGGCTCCTCCTCGGCATCGGCACCGGTGTGCTGTCCGCCTGGCGACGCGGCCGGGTCTCCGAGCGCGTGCTGACCGCCGTCACCCTCGCGGGCACGGCCACGCCCGTCTTCGTCATCGGCCTCGTGCTGATGATCGTCGTCTGCGGCGAACTGCGACTGCTGCCCTTCCCGCAGTACGTGAACTTCTCGGACGACCCCGAGCAATGGGCGTGGAACCTCCTGCTGCCCTGGCTCTCGCTCGCCCTGATCGAGGCGGCGGCCTTCGCCCGCCTCACCCGCGCGGCCATGCTGGAGACGCTTGCCGAGGACCACATCCGCACCTTCCGCGCGTACGGCGTCGCGGAGCGCTCCATCGTCGGTCGGCACGCCCTGCGCGGCGCCCTCGCGCCCGTGATCGCGCTGAACGCCAACAACGTGGGCTCCGCCGTCGGCGGCGCCGTCCTCACCGAGACCCTCTTCGGTCTGCCCGGCATCGGCCAGGAGCTGGTGCACGCGGTGAAGGTCGTCGACCTGCCGGTGGTCGTCGGCATGGTCCTGGTGACCGGCTTCTTCGTGGTCCTCGCCAACGCCGTCGCGGACGTCCTGTACGCGGTGGCCGACCGACGGGTGGTGCTCGCATGAGCCTGGTGGAAGCGACGGACGCGAGCGTGGAAGCGGCGGACGGCACCCTGGTGGACGTGACGGACCTGACCGTCGAGTTCGGCGCCCTGCGCGCCGTCGACGGGCTCTCCTTCCGCCTGGCGAAGGGCGCCGCCCTGGCCCTGGTCGGCGAGTCCGGCTCCGGCAAGTCCACGGTCGCGGGTGCCCTGCTGGGCCTGCACCGGGGCACCGGGGCCCGGGTCGGCGGCTCGGTGCGGGTGGCCGGCACCGACGTGCAGGCGGCCTCCGACGAGGAGCTGCGCCGGCTGCGCGGCGCCAAGGCCGCCATGGTCTTCCAGGACCCGCTGTCCTCGCTCGACCCGTACTACGCCATCGGCGACCAGATCGCCGAGGTCCATCGCGTCCACACGCGCGTGTCGCGCCGTGCCGCACGCGCGCGTGCCGTCGAGGTGCTGGAGCGGGTCGGAATCCCGGACGCGGCACGGCGGTCCCGGTCCCGGCCGCACGAGTTCAGCGGCGGCATGCGCCAGCGCGCCCTCATCGCCATGGCCCTCGCCTGCGAGCCCGACCTGCTGATCGCCGACGAGCCGACCACCGCCCTCGACGTCACCGTCCAGGCGCAGATCCTCGACCTGCTGCACGGGCTGCGCGAGGAGACCGGCATGGGCCTGCTGCTCGTCACCCACGACGTGGGCGTGGCCGCCGAGAGCGTGGACGACGTCCTCGTCATGCGGCACGGCCGGGCCGTCGAGCGCGGCCCGGTCGGCGCGATCCTCACGGCACCCGCAGAGCCGTACACCCGGGAGCTGCTCGACGCAGTCCCGCGCGTGGACGCCCGCCGCACCGGCTCACCGGCCGGCGACGAGGTCGTGCTGGAGGCCACCGGCGTGCGGCGCGAGTTCGGGCGCGGCAAGCGGGCGTTCGCGGCCGTGGACGACGTCTCGGTGACCGTCCGGCGCGGGGAGACCCTCGGGGTGGTCGGCGAGAGCGGCAGCGGCAAGACCACGCTCGGCCGCATGCTCGTCGGGCTGCTGGAACCGACCGCCGGGGAGATCCGCTACGAAGGACGCCCGCACACCGGCGTGAACCCGTCCGTCCAGATGGTCTTCCAGGACCCCGTCTCCTCCCTCAACCCGCGTCGCAGCGTGGGCGAGTCCATCGCCGACCCGCTCCGCGCGCGCGGCGAACAGGACGAGGAGCGCATCCGGGGGCGCGTGACCGAACTGCTGGAGCGGGTGGGGCTCGAAGGGGCGCACTACGACCGGTACCCGCACGAGTTCAGCGGCGGGCAACGCCAGCGGATCGGCATCGCGCGGGCGCTCGCCGCCGAGCCGCGCGCCATCGTCTGCGACGAGCCCGTCTCCGCGCTCGACGTCACCACGCAGGCTCAGGTGGTCGCCCTGCTCGGCGAACTGCAGCGGGAACTCGGCCTCGCGCTGGTCTTCATCGCGCACGACCTCGCCGTCGTCCGCCAGGTCAGCGACCGGGTCGCGGTGATGCGGCGCGGCCGGCTCGTCGAGTACGGGCCCGCCGACGAGGTGTACGACAGCCCCCGCGAGCCGTACACCAAGCAGCTGCTGGCCGCCGTACCCGCGCTCGACCCGGACCTGGCGGCCCGGCGGCGCGCCGCCCGGCGCCAACCGGCAGCGGTGTAGCGGTGCGGCGCCTCGCCGGTCGGCGCGGGCCGCGCCCCGGGTCGGCGTAACGTTTCGCGCTCGGACGATCACTGTCTGATCCCTTAGCGCGACGGAACGCGACCCGCACGCGAAAGTTACGACCGTTCACCCCTTTTGGTGGGGGGGGGGGGCACCCCCCCGCCCCCCCCCCCCCCCCCCCCCCCCACGGGGCGGGCGCCGGCGGCGGCCGCCCCCCGGGGGGGGGCCGGGGGCGCCCCGCCGCGGGCCCCCCCCCCGCCCCCCCCCCCCCCCCCC
>NZ_JBIRJA010000033.1:0-50467 GCF_044329325.1 Streptomyces sp. NPDC017676
ACCGTGAACGCCTCACCCGAGCCGGTGACCAGGGGCCGCACCATCACTGTGACCGGGAAGGTCACGCGAGCCAACTGGGAGACCAGGAAGTACGCGTCCTACGGGGGCCGTCTGGTGAGCCTGCAGTTCAAGCCCACCGGAGCCACCTCCTACACCACGGTGAAGAAGGTGTACGCGAACGGCTCGGGTGATCTCAGGACGACCGTGAAGGCGTCCAGGACGGGCACGTGGCGCTGGGCGTACTACGGCAACACCACCACCGGGCCGTCGACTTCGGCCGGGGACAACGTTGTAGTGAAGTGATTTCCCCGGGCTGCCTCTCACGCCCGCGGCCGCTCATCGACCCGATCGCCCCGCGGCGGCAACGGCTCCAGCCAGGACCACTGACTGTCCGTCAGGTCCTCACGCCGCAGAGTGTGATCATCCACGACCAAGATCCACATCCGCGACAGGCCCTGGGCCCGGTCACCCGCTGTCGGGGCGGCCGGAGCGGAGGGCGGCCGTCCAAGCGGTGGGGGCCAGGCCGGTCTGGCGCCGGAAGAAGGTGGTGAAGTTGCCGGCGTCCCGGAAACCGAGGCGGTGTGCGCAGCCGCCGACGGACAGACCGGTGTGGGCGAGCAGCCGTTTCGCTTCGAGCAGGATGCGCTGGTCGAGGAACGTCTTGGCGCCGGTTCCGGTGGCGGTACGGGTCGCCCGGGTGAGCGTCCTGGGGTCGTAGCCGAGTGCGTGGGCGTAGTCGGACACGTGGTGCCAGTGGGCGAAGTGCTCCTCGACCGCGGCGCGGTAGGCATGGAAGACCTCCAGCCGCCGGCTCCGGGGCGCGTCCGGGGAGGCCGGTGGGGACGTCGTGGGCAGTACCCGCAGCAGCAGTGCCGCCAGCAGATGGGAGAGCAGCGCGGAGGACGCCAGACGCGGCGTTCGCACGGCCGCGTGCTGCTCACGCCGAAGGTGGCCGGCGGCCTGCTCCGCGAGCGCGCGGGCGTCCGGCGGCAGGGGCCAGCAGACGGGAGAGGAGCCCCCCATGGATTCGAGACCGGGATCGGGCAGGAAGCCCGGCTGGAACAGGATCAAGGGGCCTTCGACACGTTCGACGTCGCTCCATCGATGCACGACACCGGGCCTGATCCACACGACGTCGCCTTCGCGCAGCTCGTAGGGGCGGAAGTCCGCTTCGTGCGCGCCGCGTCCGCCGGTGATCAGGGCGAGGACGTGGAAGTCGGGGCGCTGCAACCGGGTCCGCCGACGGTCGGTGTCGGTCTGTCGCAGGGCGGCGAAGCTGAGCACCTCCACGCCGTGGGTGGCCCCGACGGCGGGAAGGTAGCGCAACTGCCGCACGGCGAGGTGTCCGTTTTCCACAACAGGTCAGTCTCTTTCCACCAGAAGGAAGTGCTCCACCGGCATAGCGTCGTCCCCGTACCTGACGGCAGGTGCACAGCCCGGCCGGGCGAGTGCCCCCGGGAGTCACCGCCTGCCGCGACAACGAGGAGACGGACAAGTGCCGAATACTACAAATACCGTGGCCGTGGCGGGCGGCTGTCTGGAGGCCCGGATCGAGGGCGGGCACGGCGGCCCCACGCTGGTGTTCGCCCACTACTGGGGAGGCTCGGCCGGCACTTGGGACGAGGTCGTCCGCCGCCTGCCGCCCCAGCAGGCGACGGTCCGCTTCGACCAGCGCGGCTGGGGCGCCTCCCGGCACCTGCCGGGGCCGTACCACCTCGACCAGCTCGCCGACGACCTCGTCCGCGTGGTCGAGGAATGCGTGACGGGACCCTTCGTCCTCGTCGGTCACTCCATGGGCGGCAAGGTCGGCCAACTGGTCGCGGCCCGCCGTCCGGCCGACCTGATCGGCGCGGTCCTGATCGCGCCCGCTCCGGCTCGGCCGGCTCCGGCCGTGACCGAGGAGTACCGCCAGGGGCTGTCCCACGCCTACGACTCGCCCGAGTCCGTCGGCCACGCCCTGGACCACGTCCTGACCGCCGTACCCGTGCCGGCGCCGGTACGGGACGCGATCGTGCGGGACAGCCTCGCCGCCTCCCCGGAGGCCCGCACGGAGTGGCCGTTGCGGGGGATCGCGCAGGACATCACCGAACAGGCCCGCCGCATCCAAGTCCCCGTGGCGGTGCTGGCCGGCGAGCACGACAAGGTGGAGCCACTTGCTGTGCTGCGCGCATGCCTGCTGCCCCACGTCCCGCACGCGACCCTGACCACCGTCCCCGGCGCCGGACACCTCCTCCCCCTGGAAGCCCCCGAGGCGATCGCACGCGCCCTGGCCGACTTCCTCACGGCCACCCACGGCGCCGCCATCCCGTCACGGCGATGAGGACCCGGCAGCAGGACCGTGATACTAATACCGGTATAAGTATTGGGTCGACGTGCTCCGGGGAGACGAACACATGGTGGAGATCAAGACCGACGCCGCATTGGACGCGATGCGGGAAGCCGGGCGTGTGGTGGCCCACGCCCTGGCCGCGGTCCAGAAGGTGGCCGACGTGGGGGTGTCCCTGCGGGAACTGGACGAAGTGGCCCGGTCGGTCCTGGCCGAGGCCGGAGCCGGCTCGCCGTTCCTCGGATACCGGCCGTCCTTCGCCCCGGTCGCCTTCCCGGCCGTGATCTGCACGTCCGTCAACGACGCCGTGTCGCACGGCATCCCCACCGGCTACCGGCTGCGCGACGGCGACCTGGTGAGCATCGACTGCGGCGCCGAACTCGACGGCTGGACGGGCGACGCGGCCATCAGCTTCACCGTCGGAACGCCGCGCCCCGGCGACCTCGACCTGATCGACGCCACCCGGCAAGCCCTCGACGCCGGGATCGCCGCGGCCCAGGTGGGCGGTCGCATCGGCGACATCTCCCACGCCATCGACACCGTCGCCCGCAAGGCGGGCTGCGGCATGCCCGCCGACTTCGGCGGCCACGGCATCGGCCGCAGCATGCACGAAGACCCCCATGTCCCCAACCGCGGCCGCCCCGGCCGCGGCTTCCCCCTCCGTCACGGCCTGGTCCTCGCCATCGAACCCATGCTCATGGCCGGCGGGCGGAACACGTACCGCACCGATGGTGACGGCTGGACCCTGCGCACGACCGACGGCAGCAGGGCCGCCCACTTCGAGCACACCGTCGCCATCACCGACCAGGGCCCCCGCGTCCTGACCCTGCCCTGACGCCCCCGGGAGCGGGACGCCGGCGCGCTACTCAGCCTCGACGCGAGGTGTGCCGTACCAGCGCCACGTGGTCAGGCGCGGCCGGCCCGGAAGCTCTGAACGACCGGTCGCCCACAGGAGGGTCGGCCACCGGTCGGTGTCGGCCGGGGCGTCGGGGAAGAGCCGGACCAGCACGCGGTCGCACAGGTCGGCGGGCGGCGTCCACTCCAGTCCCAGGCCCTCGGCGACGTCGTGGGTGTGCACCAGGACCTCGACGATGCCCATCGCGGCGAAGCCTTCGGGGTCGGCGGCGCCGAAGACGTGGTGCGCCCGCGCCGTGGGCGGTGCGGTGCGGACGACCGCGGTCAGCAAGCCGCCACTGGCGTCCAGCACGTGCAGCAGACCGGCCGTACCGGCCTCGCGGTCCGCGAGGACGGCGTTCGCCGGGCCGCCCGGTCTCCTACGGCTCCACGCGAAGGGGACATGGGTGCCCAACGGCGGGCTCGCCGGGCTGAGTTGGGCGGCGTAGGAGAACAGGTCGTCGGCGAGGTGCTCGACGGTCTCCCAGCAATCCCACTCCAGGGAACCGGCCTTGACACTCCAGTCCCGTCCCTCGGCCCCACGCAGAGTGGCGAGCGCCAAGCGGACGGCACGTTCGACATCGGCTGCGGAAACCGGGCCGCTCGCTGAGCCTTCCGCTCCGGCCATGGATCCTTCTGCTGTAGCCATGGCGGGACCGTATCAACGGTCGGCTGCTGCCAGGTGACGGGCCACGGTCAAGTGCCACTGGGTCGGGCGACTGGCAAAGGCTACGGGCCCGGGCGGAGCCGCTCTCGGCCGCTACGGCAGATCACGGGGCGAGGGAGTGAGTGACGGAAGAACTCCTGGCGCCGATGCCCCGTCGACACCACACGGACGCGGACGGGATCTCGGTCCCGGCCGGCCGGGCAGGTGCTCCCGGGAACCAGAGTGCCGGCCCCCTCGCCTCCCGGGGGCCGGAGTGTGGGGGAAACCCCACAGCCTGCCTCCGGTCCGGCCCACGGGTGGCTGTTGAGTCCGCTCGACAGCGCCCTGCGCCACCGCTGACCAGACTGGAGGGCATCACGGCTGGTCCGCAGCCGATCCTCGCGACCGGGCACGGCCCGACTCGACCCGTTGCCCGCTACCCCGCCCCGCGGGGCGACCACCCGCTCACGGTGCTGATGGGAGGAAAGCAATGAGCGACTCCAAGAAGGTCCTGTCCGATCTGGTGCTGTCCACCTCGACCGAGCACGCGCCGGTCGACGCGCCCTGGGACGCGATCGACATCGCGGACTGGCTGCTGAACCTGCCGGACAAGGAGTACCAGCGGTGTGCCCCGCCCGATCACAAGGCGGCGGGTTACACCACGACCGACGACGGCAGGCCGATGTCGATCAACGTCGAGATGATCGGCACCGGGCTGGTGATCCAGCACTACGTCGCCGAGATCGCCGAGAAGCACCACTGCCACATGGTGTCCCTCTCCGACGTGCTCACCCCGAACGGCTGGACGACCGTCCAGGTGATCTGGGACCTGTCGGTCAAGGACAACGGCGACGGCACCCTCACCTACACCAACCAGGTCACCAGCCACCCCACCCAGGAGTTCATGGACTTCATCGAGAAGAACGGCACCACCTTCGAGGAGGCCGCCGCCGCACGGCAGGCCGCCTCCGGTGACCACTGCCGGCGCGAGACACCGCTGTACGCGGCGAGCATCGCACGCCACGCCCGGGCCAAGAGCCGGCCGTGACAGGCCCCGCCGACGGATGATCCCCGGGCCCGTCGCCGACCCGGCGTGCGGAACCTCGAACGGCGCCCCCGAGGTTCCGCACGTCACCGGAACAGAGGCAACTGAGGTCGACCGCCATGCGCTGCGCTTCCGCCGGCAGACGCGTCCTGTCGCTCCCGGCTCTCTCGCAGTGGAAGGCGACTTCGGGGAACTCCCCGCACGGCCGCGGAGATTACGCGATCCTGGGTGGCCGTGACCGAAAATTCGAGCGAAACAACTCCGGACGCTGAGGTCAGGGCACTTCTCCGGGTCCTGGACGGACAGCGGCGACACGTTCTCGGCATCCTCGACGGGCTCGACGCGAAGGATCTGCGACGGTCCGTGCTGCCCTCCGGATGGCACTGCCTGGGACTGGTTCAGCACCTCGCGCTGGATGTGGAGCGGTTCTGGTTCCGCGCCGTCGTCGCCGGGGACGAGGCGGTCATCCGTGGTCTCACCAGCGGCGACGAAGCCTGGAACGTGCCCCCGGGGGTCTCGGCCGTGGACGTGCTCGACCGGTACCGGCAGGAGACGGAACTCGCCGATGCCGTGATCACCGCCACCTCTGCCGGCGCCGGACCGGCCTGGTGGCCCCACGACCTGTTCGGCGAACCGCACCTGCACACCCTGCGCGACGTCCTGCTGCACGTCATCACCGAAACCGCGTGCCACGCCGGCCACCTCGACGCAGCCCGAGAACTCATCGACGGCCGCCGCTGGCTGGTCCTGACGACCTAGCACTCCGGCCGACTTCCCGACCCACACGCCGCATCCGCCGCGCGGCGACCGCGAGCCGTCCCGTCGAACTCAGCGGTCAGGGTGGCCTGGTGGCAACCCTGGGGACGTACACGGGCTGGCCGTCAGTCCCATGAGTTGAAGAGTGTCGCGCCCAGGGTCGCCGGCCGCCAGTGCTTGATCTGGTCCCACTCCGTCGGAGACAGAGCGGAGGTGTCCGACTCCGTCAGTGGTGCCAGGAGCTGTGCTGCGCTCAAGACGACGAAGCCGACCTCGATGAGGACGGTGGCCCAAGTGGGAGGTTCCTGGAACTCGTCGGTGTACCAGTGGCGCCGGTCGCCGGCGAAGGCGATCAGCGGGTGGTGAGCGTGGAACAGCGCGATGTACGTGCCGTCCCGGTCGCCGATCGTGGCGCTGTGGAAGTTCCGCGGGTACTCCTGCTCCCTGAAGTCCTCGACCTGCCCGCCCGCGGCCCGCGCCGCCGCATGGCAGGCGGCACGGCATGCCTTGGGGTCAGTACTCGGCAGGGGCGGTTCACTCCGGCCGCGAAACCCGGTTACCCCCCTCTCCAAGCGGAAGGTGACCTGCGGGTCCTCCACCTTCACCCCTCCGAGCAGGCCGTTCGACGGTGTCCGTCGTCGGTCAGGGTAACCAGCCGGTGGGCATCACCGACCGGGACTTCGCCCGCCCGGCCACACACTTGTACGCCGTGAACTGTCCGAGCACCGGCATCCGGTCGAGCGGTCACATCCCGGCGCCCGGGAGTGGCCGTCGTGGCGCACCCCCGGGGACACCGGGACCGTCGGGCGTGGGCCGCTCGGCCGGTCCTGGCCCCGCTCCTTCAGAGGCTGCGGGCGGAGATGTCACCGTGGGAGGTGGTGGCGCGGATGGCGAGCGCGGCGGTGCCGTCGTTCCTGAGGGCGTTGTGTACGCGGCCCCGCCCGGTCTCGGCGTCCAGGGTCGCCGAGACACCGCCGGCGGCGGCGACCGAGATGTCGCCGGACTGGGTGCGGAGCACGACCGTCCCGCGCGCGGCCTCACCGATCCGGATGTCGCCCCTCGCAGTGCTGATGTCCGCTGAACCGTTCAGCCGGCCGACCTCCACGTCGCCGTCGACCGCGGTGAGCCGGACGCTCGCGGCCTCGTCGACCTTGATCCGGCGGTACGCGCCGTCGAAGGCGACCTCGCCGAGGCGTCCGACTCCCCGGAGCTCGGCGCCGGCGGCCTTGCCCTCGATGCCGGAGCCGACGGGGAGCTGGACGGTGACCTCCACGGAGCCGGAGGGACCGAAGAGCTGGTTGCCGCCGGCCGGGGCGGTGATCCGCAGGACCCCGTCGGCGTAGGTGACGGTGGTCTGCTCGGCGGCCTTGGTGTCGCGGCCCTTGGACGGGTCGGCGGGCAGAACCTCGACGGTGGTGTCGGCGCGGTCCGAGGCGATGAGCTGGACGCGCCCGGCGGGGATGTCGATGACGGCGGCCACCGGGGCGGGGGTGTCGAACTTCTGCATCGGGCTCTCCCGTGTTCGTTGTTGTTTCCGACGCTGGAAACGCTACGTTGCTTTCCATATCGCGACAACATGCTTGTTGCGTCGAATCTGCGTTTACCCAGGCCCAGGCATCAGAATGTTGCAATGAGCATACAGGTAACGCAACGTCAATCAGCGCTCCATTGCAATGAGTGAGCGGTGAACGCTATGGTGGAGCCGGTAACCGCCGTGAAGGATCCCCGAGGAGGCCCCGTTGCCGGGAGGCAGGCTCACCCAGCAGGAACGCCAGCAGATCGCGCTGGGGCTGGCCGACGGCCTCGCCTACGCCGAGATCGCCCGGCGCGTCGGCCGTCCGACCTCCACGGTCACCCGTGAGGTGATGCGCAACGGCGGCCCCAACGCCTACCGCGCCGACCTGGCCCACCGCGCCACCGAACGCCGCGCACGCCGGCGCAGGCCCGCCTCCTCCCGGGGCCCGCGGTCGGCCCCCCAGCCGCACGGACGCGACGCCGAGGCCGTGGCCGAGTACGAGGAGACGCTCACCACCGTCCTCATGGCCTCAGGGCTGCCCAAGATGACGGCCCGGGTGCTGACCTGCCTGTTCACCACCGACGCGGGCAGCCTCACCGCGTCCGAACTCGCCCAGCGCCTCCAGGTCAGCCCGGCGTCCATCTCCAAGGCGATCATGTTCCTGGAGGGGCAGAGCCTGGTCCGCCGGGAACGCGACGAACGCCGCCGCGACCGCTACGTCGTCGACGACGAACTCTTCTACCAGGCGACGATCGCCAGCGCCCGCGCCAACGACCAGCTCGTCGAAACCGCACGCCGAGGCGTCACCGTGCTCGGGCCTCACACCCCCGCAGCCACCCGCCTGGAGAACATCGCCCGCTTTCTCGACTTCATCAGCGAAAGCATCACCCGCGCCGCCGAGCAGGCCCGCGAAGTCCTCCACACGAAACCCGCGACCACCCCGAACGACACCGCCCGCCCCGGCCCACACCAGGAATAGCCGACGAAGAGGTACGGCGACGCGGGTGGGCGGTACGGCGACGCGCCCAGGTCGTAGGCCGATGTGACCGGCGGTACGGCCATGCGTGGTCGGGCCGTCGCCCTCAGACCGTGTGGTCGCGGATGCGCCCCAGCAGCGCCCGCAGTCGTGCGCGGTCGTCCGCGTCCAGGGCGGCGGTCGCCTCGGCGAGGGCGAGGCGGTCGACCTCCTCCGCCTCGCGGTGGCAGCGCAGCCCCTCGTCGGTGAGCCGTAGCAGGAAGGCGCGCCGGTCCTGCGGGTGGCGCACCCGTTCCACGAGGCCGTCGCGCTCAAGGCTGTCCACGATCGTGGTGGCGGTACGGGCCGCGATGCCCGCCATCTCGCTCAGGTCCCGCATCCGCAGCGGCTTCTGGGCCTGGGCCATCATGCGCATGGCGCGCAGCCGGGCCACGGAGGCCCCCTTCTCCCTCAGCCGGGCCTCCACGAACTGCCGTAGCCGGTGCGTCGTCTCGTAGAGCTCGTCGATCAGGATGTCGCTGCTGCCCTGCACTGCCATGGTGCCCAGTCTCCCCTGTCCCGCAGTATGGAAGCCATATGCTGAGTAAGCACATAGTGCGTATGCTCAGCATATGCGCCGACGTCACTCCGTGCTGTCCGCCCTGCCCGCCCGCATCAGCCAGCGTCTGGTCGTCCCCGTCGTGTGCGTCAGCGTGACGTTCATCGCGATCGCCGACGGAGCGATCACGACGGTGGCACTGCCCTCGATCGCCCGTCAGTTCCGGCTGACCACCGCCGCGCTGGACGGGGTGGTCGTCGTCTATCCGGTCTGCCTGGCCATGGCCATACCGGCCTCGGCCTGGCTGGTCGAACGGTTCGGCGCCAAACGCGTCCTGCTGACCGCCCTGGCCGGTTTCCTCGGCTCGTCGCTGCTGTGCGGGGCGGCGGCGGGACTCGGCCAGCTCGTCGCCTACCGCGCCGTACAGGGGGTGTCGGCCGGTGTCCTCTTCCCGGCCTCCACCGCGCTGCTGTTCGGCACCTTCAGCTCGGCCGAGCAGGTGCGCATCTCCCGCTACATGATCATTCCGCAGCAGATCGCCCCGGCCGCGGCCCCCGTGCTGGGCGGGCTGCTGGTGGACCACCTGTCCTGGCGGTGGGTCTTCTACGTCAATCTGCCGGTCGGCCTGCCGGCCGTACTGTTCGGCACGCTCTTCCTGGCCGGCGACCGCGGCGGCCGGCCGGGCCGCTTCGACCTGCCCGGCCTGCTGCTGAGCGCGGGGGCGCTGGGCACCGTGATGTTCGGCGTCAGCGAGGGGCCCAACCGCGGCTGGACCTCCGCCGCCGTGATCGTCTCCCTCGTCCTCGGCGCGGTGCTGCTGGCCACCGCCGTCACCGTCGAACTGCGCACCGCTCACCCCCTGCTGCGGCTGAGGCTGTTCACCGACCGGCTCTTCCGCGACACCAACCTGATCAATCTGGTCGGCCTCGTGCCCATCATGGGCGCCCTGTACCTGAGCCCTCTCTTCCTCCAGCAGGCCCAGGGCCGTACGGCGCTGGAGTCGGGACTGACCACCTTCCCCGAGGCGTTCGGCGTCCTGCTGACCGTGCAGATCGTCGGCGTCCTGTACGTCAGGGTCGGTCCGCGCCTGATCGTCGGCTGCGGCATGACCGGTGTCAGCGCGGTACTGGTCCTCCTCGCCACCTGCGACGCGGACACCGGCCTGTGGACCTTCCGGGGATACATGTTCCTGTTCGGGGCCGCCATCGGCTGCTTCTTCATACCGACCACGGTCGCCTCCCTGGCCACCGTCGACCGGGCGGACCTCGCGCAGGCCACCATGCTGAACACCGTCGTACGCCAGACCGGCGGCGCGCTCGCGCCGGCCGCGGTGACCACGGCCCTCGTCCTCGGCACGCCGCCGCACACCGGCGCGGCGCCACCCGTCACCGCGTACCAGCACGCGTACCTCACCCTCGCCGCGATCGCGGCGGCGACGGCGGTCTTCACCTTCACCCTGCCCGACGGCCCCGCCCGCGCCGCCGCCCGCGGCAGCGGCAACGGGACCGGAACCGACACCGACCGGCCCGCTGTCCGCCGACGTCGACGCGACCGGGTCGGCTCCTGATCCCAGGCCACGGCAGCCCGGGCGGCGCCGCTGCCGCGATCGAGGTCCCGGATGCCGTTGGCGGCGGCTGTGTCACCTGCGCGAAGGCCGGGCGGGCCAGTGGAACGAACCACCGGTGCCCGGTGGCCTGCTGACCACACGTCCTACGAGCCGCGCCGCGCCTTCGCTGACGGGTGCCGGGGTCAGTGGCAGGTTCTGGTCAAAAGCTTCTCCAAGTGACGGACACCTCCCGTCCCCGGTGGTCGGGTTCTCCTCGACGGCTGTACGACCACCCGTTCTGGGAGGACTTGGTGTCAGCACCGACCCGTAAGAGACGATGGCTCACGATCTGCGCCATCACCGCATCCGCCGCACTCGTCGCGACACCCGCTGGCGCCGCGTCCGGCAAGAGCAAGAAGCCCTTCGGAGCGCGCACCCTCGCCCGGATCGCCGCCGATCGCGACGCGTCCACGGGGGCCCTCAACCCTGCGGCGAAGGCCGAGGACGATGACGGCAACGAGGCGGACGAGATAGCCGAGGGGGCGGACCAGTACGCCGAGGCCCGCACCTCGCCCGGCATCGTCGCCCCCGGCGCGTACGGCGCCGCCTGGAGCGGTCTCACCCATCTGCCCGGCACCGGCGGAAGGTGGCGGCACGTCACCGGCCTGCCGTACGACTCCGACGACCCCCGCTACCGGGACATCGACTCCAACTCCAGTGGCGGAGCGGGCAAGGTGACCGGCCGGATGGCCGCGATCGCCGCCGACGACGCCGGGTACGTGTACGCGGGCAGCGCGGGCGGCGGTGTCTGGCGGTCCGAGCGGGGCGGCGGGCACTGGAAGCCGATCAGTGACAAGCTGCCGTCCCAGTCCACCGGCGCGCTCGCGCTCGACGGCACCGGGCGGCTGTGGCTGGGCACCGGCGAGGCGACCACCAATGCCGATGCCTACCTGGGCAGCGGCGTCTACGTCCTGTCCGACCCGCACGACGGCACCTTCTCCGCCCGCGGCCGGGTCGGCGGCGACGAGCTGGAGTCCACCACCATCCACGAGCTGCGCTTCGGCGGCGGGAAGGTGTGGGCGGCGACCAGCGCCGGCGTGTGGAGCCACTCCACGAAGACGCTGAAGGGCGCCTGGAAACTGGAGTACGCGCCCAACCCCGACTACCTGCCGGGCGGTTCGAAGGACGACGACCCCGACGCCGCGTACAAGAACATCGCCAACGACATCGCGATCGACCCGAAGGACCCGAGCAAGGTCGTGCTCGCGGTCGGCTGGCGCAGCGGTGACGACTACAACGGCTTCTACACCAGGGTCAACGGCACCTGGACCCGTATCACCAGCGGTTTCGGCGACCTGCCGACCGACCCGGACGACGTCGGCAACGTCACCTTCGCCCGGTCCGCCGACGGCTCGCGCTACTACGCCGTCGACCAGTCGCCGGAGCAGCTCAACACCAACCCGGACAGCGGCCTGGAGGGCGTCTTCGTCTCCAGGTCCGGCTCCCCGGCCGGCCCCTGGACGAAGATCGCCGACTACAAGGGGCTGGCGGCCTCCGGCTCCGCGCTGACCACCGCCGGTTACATGCCGGGCGTGCAGGCGTGGTACAACCAGTTCCTCACCGTCGACCCGAGCGACCCGGAGCATGTCTACGCGGGCCTGGAGGAGGTCTACGAGACCAAGGACGGCGGCGGCACCTGGTCGACCGTGGGACCGTACTGGAACTTCACCTTCCCCTGCTGGAGCATCGACCCGGCCGAGCAGACCGGCGACTGCCACCAGACCACCCACTCCGACCAGCACGGCGTCGCGATCGGCCGCTACCACGGCAAGAGCTTCGTGTACGTCGGCAACGACGGCGGCGTCTACAAGCGCCCGGTCGACGGCTCCCAGGACGCCTCCGGCCACGCCACCGACTGGACCTCCCTCAACGACGGCACCATCGACACCCTCCAGTACTACTCGGTCGGCGTCGGCAGGGACCTCGACCACGGCGGCGTCTCGGTCACCGGCGGCCTCCAGGACAACGGCCAGTCCATCCTGCGCGGTGACGACAAGGTCATGGGCTCCGACTTCGGCGGCGACGGCGGCGACACGCTGACCGACCCGGCCAACGGCTGCGACATCGCGGAGGAGTACGTCTACCTCGCCATCCAGGTGACCCGGAACTGCGCGGTCAACGACGGCAGCTGGACCACCGACCCGGCCAAGGCCACCTCGTACAACGTCGCCCCGGCCGACAACGCGACCGGTGAGGCCCGCTTCATCGCCCCGCTCGCGGCCGACACGAAGAACAGCGCGACGTGGATCGCCGGCGGCCGGCACATCTGGGTGCAGACCCACGGCTACGCCATCCGCAGCGGCGACGAATGGAAGAGCGTGTACGACCTCGGGGCCGGCCGCACGGCGACCGCCGTCGCGGCCTCGGGCGGCAAGGTGTACGCGGCCTGGTGCGGCCCCTGCAACAACCAGGGTTTCGCCCGCGGCATCTCCGTCGGCAACGCGGACGGGACCGGATGGCACGACATCGCCCTGCCCGTGGACGGGACCGTGCCCAACCGCTACCTCAGCGGCTTCGCCGTCGACCCGAAGAACGCCGACCACGTCTTCCTCGCCGTCAACGGCTTCTCCCGGCACTGGACCGAGGGCCCCGGCGCCGGCGTCGGCCACGTCTTCGAGTCCACCGACGCGGGCACCACCTGGAAGGACATCTCGGCGAACCTGCCCGACGTGCCGACCAACTCCGCGATCGTCACGCCGAACGGCGGCCTCGCCGTCGCCACCGACCTGGGCGTCGTCTACCGCGCGCCCGGCCGCACCAAGTGGCAGCGGGTCGGCAGCCTCCCGGCCGTCGCCGTGCTCCAGCTGAAGCTGGGCCCCGACGGCAGCAGCCTGTACGCGGCCACCCACGGCCGCGGCATCCACACCATCAAGGTGCGCGACCTCGGCTGACGCACACCGCGTGGTGAAGGGAGGGGTGACCCCCGGTCGTCCGGGGTCACCCCTCCCGCGCGTACGGGGTGACCGTCATGTCGAGGACGAACCCGACCCGCGCCGCTCCCGCCACGTCCGGCGCCTCGGCCGACGCGGTGACCCTTGCGCCGCCGCCCCGCGCGCCCGCGGTCCGCAGCGTGGCGTACGCGGTGCCGTCGGCATCCACGCGCCATCCGGACACCAGGACGAGGGCCGGCGCGGAACTCCGCACGGCCGTCCACCGCTCGTCATCCGCGCGCGGTTGGAGCACCAGGGACACCAGGGTCCCGGGCCGCACACACAACCGCCGCCGCGGCGGATCACCCGGCGCGACGCCGACCTCCGTCCGTCCCGCGACGCAGCCGGCGCTGGAGGCCGAGGACGAGGCGGCGGGAGCGGGGCTGTCCGCCGGAGTACTGGTCGGCGGCATCGTGTTCGTCGGCGTACTGTCCGCCGGCGTCCTGTTCGTCGGCGTACTGCTCGGCGGCTCCGTCGAGCGGTTCCCGGACGCCCCTCCGGCTGCTCCACCACCGGGCGACGTACCGCAGGCGGCCAGGACGACCACCCCGGCGACCATCCATCCCGCGGACCGGCACCGCATCCCCGTACCTCCCAGCGCCTGCCCCGACTCCCAGCATGCCCCGCCGCCACGGAGGAAGCGGCGGACTCGCGAGAAGTTCCCGAAGGCCGAGGCGCCCGAGCGTTCCCTGGCCCGGGGCGGCGGCGGAAGCCGGCGCCGCCTGACCGGATCAGCCGCCCGCCGGCGTGAGGCAGTGCTCCAGGGCCGTGCGCTGTGCGTCCGGGAGGTGATCACCCAGTGGCGTCCCGCGAGGACTGTGTTCCCCCGCGCAGATCCAGGCGCGCTCGTCCTCGTCGTACGACCAGGCGGCGGCTCCCCACATGGGGTGTCCTTGCAGGAGGTGACGGGCCAGGACCTCGCAGTCGTCGGGGGCGCCCTGGGCGATCAGCGCCCGCCGCACCAGGGTGACGGCCTCGGCCGGGACGTCCGTGTCGCCCAGGGCGGGCAGCAACAGGAGGAGCCGGGCGTGCGGATCGGTCACTCCTTCCCCGTCCCCCGGGGCGTCGATCAGCGCGGCCAGCTCCGGCCAGCACAGGCCGGGGCCGATGCGGTCCTCGTCCGTACTGGCGAGGACCAGGCCGTCGGTCCACCAGTCGGGATGGACGATGAAGCAGTCGGTGGACGTGTACTCCTCCCCGCTGTTGTAGTGCACGAGGATGCTGTGCCCGCCCGTGAGCGGGATCCGGAACATCGGCCAGGCGGACCTGTCGCACAAGCGCTCCAGCATGCCCTCGACGTCCGCCGGGTCGACGCCGAAGGACTCCACCAGCGCTCCGTCGTACAGGTCCACCAGATGAGCGGCCCAGAACTCCGGCTCCGCCAGCAACGGCAGACCGTCCACCACGGGAGAAGAGGCGTACCAGCGCCTTGCCATGACCATGGCCTGATTCTCGCGCGTCTCACACGGGGCGGTCACCGCCGCACACGATCCGGTTCCGCGTCACCATATTGACAGGTTACGCGTGCAGGTGCAGGCTTGCGTCATCGAAACCCGGTGAACCGGCCCGCGACGAGGAAAGGAAGTCACCGTGGGAACTGAGTCTGCGACGGACGCGGCGGCAGCGGCACGTCACGCCCGCTTCGGCAAGCTGCCCGAGCGTATCCATTTCCATGAGATGGTCGAGGAGAAGGAGGCGGAGCCGAACGGTTCGGCGGCCGCCTCCTACAACCCCGAGGGCGCCTGGAACCACTTCTCGTGCCTCGCGCTGGACCTGGGGCTGTGAGACACACACGTCACTGCTCGCGTGATGCCGCTCAGTGACATCCCCCACACACGGCCACCGGCACATGTGCGGACACCTTCCCCGCTGACATGTGTCACGGCCTCTGGGAGGCCGGGGTTCTCAGCTGGGAGGAAACCGGTCCTGGATTCCGCCGGGCAGCGGGCGCAGCCTGGTCCGCATGGGAAGCAGGCGGAACAACGTGTCGATGGCTCCCGGTGCCGGCCGGCGGCTGGTCACCGGCTCCTTGCCGGTCGAGACCTCGGCCCGGGGAGGCCCGCTCCGTTCGCCGTGGGTGCACGTCCTCCAGGCCGCCGCCGCGCTCGCGGCCGGGATGGGCGTCGGCCGCTTCGTCTACACCCCCGTCCTCCCGCTGATGCAGGCCCAGGCCGGACTGTCGGCCGGAGCGGGTGCCAACCTGGCGACCGTGAACTACGGGGGATATCTGGCCGGCGCGCTCGCCGGTACCTGCGCCCCGCGGCTGGTGCGTTCCCGGGTGGTGCTGCGTGGCTGTCTGCTCGCGCTGGTGGCCACCCTGGCGGGGATGCCGCTGACCCGCGACGGCGTCGCCTGGCTGCTGCTCCGTCTCGGTGCGGGCTTCTGCAGCGCGATGATCTTCGTGATCGCCGTCGGTTCCCTGCTGGGCCATCTGCGCGACCACCCGCCCCACCTGCCCGGCTGGGCCTTCGGCGGGGTCGGGGCCGGTATCGCCCTCTCGGGCCTGCTCGTCCTCGCGCTGCGCACGGCCGGCACCTGGCGGGCCGCGTGGTGGGCCTCCGCGGCGCTGGCCGCGGCGCTCACGCTCGCCGCGTGGGGCCTGCGTCCGGAGCCCGACGCCCGGCCGGCCTCCGGGGCGTCGGCTCCGGGGCCGGGGGCGGCCGGGCCGCGCACCCACCGCTGGTTCGGCGCGCTGTTCGTGTCCTACACGCTGGAAGGGATCGGCTACATCATCGCCGGCACCTTCCTGGTCGCCGCGATCAACCAGTCGTCCCCCGGCTGGATCGGCGGCGGTGCCTGGGTGGTGGTGGGTCTGGCGGCCGTCCCCTCCTCCGCCGTGTGGGCCGGACTGGGACGCCGCTGGTCCAGGCCGGACCTGCTGCTGGCCGCGCTCGCTGTCCAGGCCGTGGGCATCGCGCTGCCCGCGCTGGTGGGGGGAGTGGCGCCCGCGCTGATCTCCGCGGTGCTGTTCGGCTCCACCTTCATCGGCGTGAGCACACTGGCGCTGGCGGCCGGTACGCAGCTGCGGTTCCCCCGTGCCGTGGCCCTGCTGACCGCCGGGTACTCCGTCGGGCAGATCCTCGGCCCCCTGGTGGCGACGCCCCTGCTCCACCACGGCTACCACCAGGCCCTGCTCCTGGCCGCCGCCGTCGTGCTGGCCTCAGCGCTGAGCGCGTCCGCGCTCCGTACCGGGTTCCCGCACACCCTGCCGGCACCGAACGCCGTGCCGGGCGCGGAGCCCGGGGAGACCGCCGAGCCCCGAACGGACCGGTGAAACACCGTGCGCGGCGGGCCGGCCGTACCGCCTCCGCCACGGTCGCGCCGTCCCTCCGGTCCGGCTGACAGACTCCCGCCGCCCCCTGTGGCGCGACCGGGCGGCCACCACCCGACGCACCCGGGCCCGATCCAGTGGCCGGAGACCGCGGGCCGGCCGGGCGCGACATGCCGTGGTCCGCCGGTGGTCTCAGTTCCGCAGTGACGACAGCGCGGCGGCGACCCGGTCGGACACCTCGGGTGGCGTCGAGGCGTGCGGGGAGAGTCTGAGCGAGTCGGTGCGCACCGTGGGAGTGATCCCCTCGGCGCGCAACGCCTTCGCCACGAGGGACGGTTCGTGCCCCGGCACGGTGAAGGAGAGGATGCCCGCTCGCCGCGCCGGATCGGCGGGGGAGAGGACACGGCCCCCGTACCGCTGGACGGTGTCGCCGAGTTCGGCGATCCGCGCGGCGATCGCGGACTCGATCGCCGCTACGGTGTGCCGCTCGACGAGGGCGAGCGCGGACGCGAACGCGGCGGCCGTCACCGGACTGAGATGGGTGATCGACCAGCGTCGGGCGTCCGGGGCCGGCGGGTGCGCCGTTCCGTCGAAGAGGCCGGCGTCCTCGACGCCCGTCCATCCGGTGAGGACCGGCTCCAGGCGTTCCAGCGCCCGGTCCGACAGCGTGGCGAAACCGGTGGCCCATCCCGCGCGCAGCCATTTCTGGCCGCCCGTGACCATGACGTCGGCCGCGTCCCAGGGCATCGCGGCCACGCCGAATGCCTGGATGGCGTCCACGATCAGCAACCGGTCCGGCCCGATCGCCTCGCGCAGCGCCGCGAGGTCGGCGCGGAAGCCGGTACGGAAGTCCACGGCGCTGACGGACAGGGCGACCACGTCATCGTTCAGCGCGGCGCGGACCAGGTCGGGGGTGACACCGGAGCCGGGCGCCGGGTCGAGCCAGCGTGGTGAGGCCCGGCCCAGCCGCGCGGTGCGGTGCCAGGGATAGTGGTTGGCGGGGAAGTCGGTGCGCGGCGCGAGGACCACGCCTTCCCGGAGGCCGAGAGCGGCGTGGAACAGGCCGGTGGACGTGTTCGGGAGCAGCACGGTGTGCCGGGCGTCGGTGCCCGCGAGGCGGGCGGCCGTGTCCCGCGCGGCCTCTTCCGCACGCATCAGGACGTCCACGGTGGTGTGGTCGGCGGTGGCGGACTCCTCCAGGGCTCGCGCGCTCGCGGCCACGGCCTGCCGCGACGGCGGTCCGAAGCGCGCGAAGTCGAGGTACCCGGCGGGCGTGTCGAAGTGGGCGGCGTACGACGTGAGCACGGGGCTCGTCCTTCCGGGCCGGTGGCGGTGCGGTGCGGTGGGCGCGGCGGGTGGGGGCCGTGCGCGTGCGGTGGACCGCCTGCTCGCCGCCCACCGCCACCCGTGCGGCCACCCGCCCGCCTGGCACGGTACGCGGCTCGCACCGCGCCGGCCCTCCCGGGGTGCCGGTCCGCGCGCGCGGCGGGATCCGCTGTGACGGAACGACCCGTCCCTCACTCGTGGGGGGCTTCAGCCGTCAAGCAGGTGACCGAAGGTGTCGTCGGTTCGACCGCACCAGGGCGGCCTGCGACGGCCGTGCATCGTCCGCGTGCGCCCGGACGGAGTCGTACCTAGGCTGAAGAGGCTCGCGTCCTCCGACAGGACAAAGATCGCCGACGAAGAGGAGACGCGCTGATGGCCAAGGTGCTGTTCATCGTGAGCGGGGCGACGTACTGGGTGCTCAAGGACGGTTCCCGGTACGCGACCGGCTACTGGGCCGAGGAATTCGCGATGCCCTACCAGGCGATCACGCAAGCCGGTCACGAGGTCGTGGTGGCGACGCCGGGGGGTGTGACCCCGAATGTCGACATGATGAGCCTGCGTCCGTCCATGGCCGGTGGCGAGGACGGGGCCCTGGAGCTGGAGGCGATCATCCGCTCCGCGGAGGAGATGCGCCGGCCGCTGAAGCTGTCGGACGTCCGCCTGGAGGACTACGACGCGGTGTACCTGCCCGGTGGCCACGGCCCGATGTCGGATCTGGCGTACGACGCCGACGCCGGCCGGCTGCTGACCGCGCAGCTGGCTTCGGGCAAGCCGCTCGCGATCGTCTGCCACGCGCCCGCCGCGCTGCTGTCCACCAGGATCGGCGGTGAGTCGCCCTTCAAGGGTTACCGGGTCACGGGTTTCACCAATGACGAGGAGGAGGCCGTGGGACTGGCCTCCAGGGCGCCGTGGCTGCTGGAGGACGAGCTGAAGGACAAGGTGGGCGTGGAGTTCAGCCGCGGCCCGATGTGGGAGCCGTACATGGTGGAGGACCGCAACCTCATCACCGGTCAGAACCCGCACTCGGCGGCGGTGCTGGCGGACCGGTTGCTGGAACTCCTCAAGTGAGGGTGCCAGTGCGTACCTGACGTCGCCGACGGGCACACGTCGCGACACACGTTTCTCGGGGCCGGACGGCCCGTGTCGGCGTACCGACCGCCGGCCGACCGCCTACCGACCGACCGCCGGCCCACCGGTCCACAGGGCCGGGTGACGCCCCGGACGGGCAGCCGTGCTGGAAGCCGTCCGGGGCCCGGGGGTCAGGCCCGGCCGCTCAGGGCGAAGACCTTCACGTTGCTCACCGCCGTCGAGGACACCGACTCCGCCGTCCGCTTCGGGTCGACGGGCAGGGCCACGTGCCAGATCCGCACGGTCCGCCCGTCCGCCGTCCCGTTGACGTGGTACCGGGTGGTCGCCGTCAGCGCCGTGTCCTCACCGAAGTGGGGTGTCGTACCGGCCCAGTCGGTGACGGCGAGCGGCACCGTGGAGGTGGTGCCGTCGGTGTACCGGATGGTGACGTCGGCGTGCTGGTCACCGTTCACGGCGGTGACGAGCAGGTCGAGCGCGGAGTAACGGCCGGGTGTCAGGTACGTCCGCTGGCCGCGCAGGCCGAGGAAGTTCCCGGCCGTGCCCGAGGTCTCGGGGATGCGGTAGTCGTGCCCGCCGACCGAGGTGAGTCCGGGCGCCGGCAACTGGTCGGCCGGGAAGCTCCAGCCCTTGCCGTCCAGGTTCCCCTGCTGCTTGGCGTCCGCGGTGGACACACCGTCGGTGTCGTACTGGCCGCTCAGGTCCTGCGCGCAGGAGGATCCCGAAACGGTGCACGGGGCGGGCAGGTTGGGCACCGGGGTCCCGGCGGCGGGTACGTGGTCCACCGGCAGGTCACCCGGGCGGGTGCCCCATGAGGTGTTCGGCGTGGGACCCACGTCCACCACGACGTCGCCCCCGCGGTCGAGCACCGACTCCGCCAGCCAGGACCTGGTCTGCGGGCGGCCGTCCACCCGGACGCCCCGCACGTAGATGTTCTCGGCGGAGGCCTGCGGGGCGGTGACGGTGATGGTGGCGCCGCCGTCCCGCTTGATGCGGGCCTTCGGGAACACCGGGCTCGACAGCAGCATCTCGGCGCGGCTCGGGGTCTGCGGGTACATGCCGAGCGAGGCGAACACGTACCAGGCCGACATCGTGCCGAGGTCGTCGTTGCCCGGAAGGCCCTTGGGGCCGGTTCCGTAGACACGCGAGGCCATCGCCCGGACGGTCTCCTGCGTCTTCCACGGCTGACCCAGGGCGTTGTAGAGCCACGGTGTGTGGATACCCGGCTCGTTCGTCGGGTCGTAGCGCGACGCGTCGCCCCCGGTCGCCCAGGAACCGTCGGCGCGGTGGAAGAACGCGTCGAGCCGCTCGGCCGCCCGCTGCTTGCCGCCCATGGCCTCGGCCAGGCCGGAGACGTCGTGCTGCACCATCCAGGTGTACGTGGCGCTGGACCCCTGGGCGAACCCGGTGTCCGAGGTCGGCGAGAACGGCCACTGCCAGGTGCCGTCGGCCTTGCGCGCCTGCTGGTAGCCGCCGTCGGCGCCGGCCGAGGGGTTGAAGGTGTTGCGCCACCAGCTCGCCCGCGGGATCAGGGACTCGTGGTCCGCGGTGCGGCCCAGTCGCCTCGCCCAGTCCGCGAGGGCGAAGTCGGCGGCGGAGTCCTCCAGGGTCTCCGCCGCGCCGCCCCAGCAGTGGCAGACGTCCTGGGGCGCGTAGCCCAGGCGCAGGTACTCGGCGAGGTTCGGGCGCTGGCCCTCGCACTGCCCGGGGCACCCCTTGTCCGACAGGCCGTCGGGGTGCGGGACGGTCGCCTGGCGCACGAGCGAGTCGAAGGCGCCGCGGACGTCGAAGTTGCGGACGCCGAGGGAGTAGAAGCCCGCCAGGACGGGGGCCGAGGGATCGCCGGTCATCACGTGGGTGGGGCCGTTCACGTGCACCCAGCGGTCCCAGACACCGCCGTTCTGCCGGGCCAGGTTGTACAGGGACTGGGCGAAGTCACCGGCGACCTTCGGCTTGAGCAGTGCGAGCAGCTGGGTGCGCGCACGGTACTCGTCCCAGCCGGAGAAGTTCCCGTACTGGGCGTGCTGGCCGTGCGCCAGCCGGTGGGTCTTCAGGTCGGCGCCGGGGTAGGTGCCGTCGACGTCGTTGGTGACGTCGGGTTCGAGGAAGGCGTGGTACAGCGCCGTGTAGAAGGCGGTACGGGTGTCGTCGGCGCCGCCGGACACCTCGATCGAGCGCAGCTGACGGTTCCAGTCGCGGCGGGCGTCCGCGGCGACGGAGACGACGTCGTCGTGCGCGCCGACCTCACGGGTGAGGTTCTTCTCGGCGGCGGCGAGGCTGGTGTAGGAGATGCCCACCCGCATGCGCACGTCGGCGTCGGAGGAGGTGTCGAAGCCGACGTAGCCGCCGGATCCGCGGCCGGCGCGGTCCGCTCCGGTGGCGTAGCCCTCGCCGCCTTCGGCGGAGGTGCTTCCGGGGCGCAGGTCGCTGTCGACCCACGTGCCGTTGCTCGTGAAGGCGCGGTCGAAGGTGGCCACGAAGTGCAGCCGGTAGTAGCTCTTGCGGTTGTTGGTGCCGCCGTTGGCGCGGCGGCCGCAGAACGCGCCGGTCAGTACGGAGCCCGTCACGGTGCGGTGGGCGGGGTCGATGTGGATCTCCGCGTCCTCGCTGCCGTTGAGGGAGTTGGAGACACGGAACAGCAGGTTGGCCTCGGGGCCCCGGGGGAAGGTGAACTCGCCGACGCCCGCGCGGGTGGTGACCGCGAGGTCCGCCGTTGCGCCCGAGTCGAGCTTCACGGTGTAGCGACCCGGTTCGGCTTTCTCGTTGTCGTGGCTGAAGCCGGAGGCGTAGATCTCGTCCCTGACGTCGGCGGTGGGGGAGGACGTGACGGCGCCGACGAAGGGCATGATCGGGATGTCGCCCGCGGCTCCGGGGTGGCAGCCCGCGCCGTTGACGTGGGTGAGGCCGAAGCCGCGGACGCGCGGGGTGTCGTACGCGTACCCGTTGGCGCCCGCGGCGTTCGTCTGATCACCCGCCGTGTTGGTCGGACTCCAGGAGATCATGCCGAACGGCCGGACAGCCCCGGGGTACGTGTTGCCGCCTCCCGACGAGCCGATCAACGGGTCCACGTAGCTCGCGGGGTCGGTCACCCGTGCGGGTGGCACCGCCGCGGCCGCGGGGGCGGCGACGGTCACGGTGCCCGTCATCGCCGCCGCCAGGCCGCCTATGACGAGACGCTTCACGAAAGTCTTGATCACACCGGGATGTCATAGCAGGACACCGCACGGGATGTGAGCGGTGCGGGGACACCCGGTGTGAGCCTCGTGTACCGGGACCGGCACCCCCGGCCCCGCTCCGGCGACGCCTTGTACTGCCTATTCAATAGGTAGTGTGTAACCCGAATTGGACGGGGGCCCCTCGGGCGTCCGTCCGCCCATCGCAGAGGGAAGGCAAGACCCATGGCCATGCACGCCTCCGACCTCGGGCACGCGCTGTTCAAGGTCCTGGAGACCGGTGACCCGGCGCTGGCCGCCGACGTCGTCCACGACGAGTTCCACAACCGCGAAGCCGCGGTGTCTCCTCCGGCGTGCCGGATCCCCGGTCCCGCAGGAGTGCTCGCCTCCAGCGCGTGGATGCGGTACGCGTTCAGCGACCTCCGGCTGCCCGTCGGCGACATCATCACCGGTGACTCCCGGGCGTGGGTGCGGCTGCGCATGCGTGGCCGTCACACCGGCGCCTTCGTTCTCTTCAAGGAGCAGGCGGTCGACCAGGTCGTGCCGCCGACCGGACGGGAGATCGACTTCGAGCAGATCCACGTACTGGACCTGCGTGACGGCAAGGTCGTCCGGCACGAAGCCGTGCGGGACGACATCACGATGCTCGGCCAGCTCGGCGTCTTTCCCCCCGGACCGGCCGCCGGGATGCGCATGCTGTCCTGGCGGGTGACCGGCCGGGCCGCACGAGCCGCCTCCGAGGTCACGGCGCGAGCGGCCCAGGCCGCCGGGACGCTGCCGCACGACACCACCGTGTGAACCATATGTGTTCTCGGCTCGGTGCACCGCACCGGCTGGAGGAGACCGACACGTGTGTGGTGAGACGGCATCACACCGACCGGAGGACAGGGGGTTGAGCGGCAGGGGGAGTCGGCCCGCACCTCGCCGGAGGCGGTCGTGGCCGTCCTGAGCGTCCACGCGCACAACGGCCTGCCCCGCTCGGCCGGACACGTGCGCACCGGCTACGGCACGGATGTGCGGCGGAGCAGGGTCGCGAGGGCCGTGTCCAGCAGAAATGCCTCGGCCCGCTCCCAGGACCAGCCGTTCTCGATCACCAGGGTGCGCCAGCCGGTCGGACCGAACCAGAACCAGAGGAGATCCGCCGTCTCCTCCACGGGACGGTCGGGCGCCGGTGTCAGGGTGTGCAGGTGACGAGCGGCCGTCCGCAGGGCCTCCCGGTAGGCGGAGGTCGCCCGTTCCCACAGGGCCTCGCCGTTCTCGTGGACGGGCAGGGCCGCCCGGATCGCCTCGTGCACCTGGAACTGTCCCTCGTTGCCGGCCCGTGTGCCCCGGGCCAATGCCTCCAGGACGGCTTCCGGCGCCCGCAGAGTGAGGACCTGCCCCATGGTCTTCTCGTAGTCCGAAGCGACCACGCCCTGGTCGACGATCTCGTTCAGGATGTCGCCCTTGCTGCCCACGCTGGCGAAGATCGTCTTGGCGGAGACCCCGCTCGCCGAGGCGATGTCCACGACGGTGACCCTGCCGTAACCGCGTTCGGCGAACAGGCCGGTGGCGCACCGCAGGATCTCCGCGCGGGTGCGGGCGGCAGCCTGTTGCCGCAGGGGGGAGACATAAGGGCGTTTGGCAGGCATACGGTCATCGTAGCCGCCGTGATCACAGCCTCATCCGGGGTCGGTGTCGGCGGCCGGGGTCGCGCGGTGCCTGATCCGATACCGTGACGTCCGTGCCGGCCGGGGCGTGCGGGAGCCGACGCGGGGTGTGAGCGTGCGATCAGGGACCTTTGCATTTTCCCTCGTCACCGTCCAAAATGGTGACGTGACTCATGCATTTCCCTGCGGGACGCTCTTCCTCGACTTCGTCGGAACGCTGCGTGCACGCCGTAACGAGACACCGACGGAGATGCTCGCACGTCCCGAGGCGCTCGACGACTGGTTCGTGGAGTCCGGGATGCTCGACGAGGCGCCCGGTGCCGACGAGGCCGACCTCGCGACCGCCGTTGATCTGCGTGAGGCCATCTACGCCCTGGTCGCGGCCCACCTGGCGGGCGAACCGCTGCCGGCCGCGGCGCTCGCCGAGGTGAACCGGCAGGCGGCCGGACTGCCCGTCAGGGTGCAGCTCGCCGCCGACAGCACGCGCCGCCGCCTGGGCTCCGTCTCGCAGGCCCTGGTGGTCCTCGCCCGGGAGACGGTGGAGATCCTGGGCGGAGGGGAGGGCGCACTGCTGCGCGAGTGCTCCCGCCCGGAGTGCACCCAGGTCTACATCGACCGCTCGCGTGGCCCCCGGCGGGAGTGGTGCTCCATGAAGACCTGCGGCAACCGGGTCAAGGCCGCCGCCTACCGGGCCCGCCGGCACAGCCGGGCGAGCTGACCCCCCGCGGACCCGGGTGGTCCGGGAGACGCGGCCGTTCGCCCACCCGCACTCGGACGCGCCGTCGCCCCCTCTCGGACGGCACCTCCTGGAACAGCCGAACAGGCCGCTGATCACACCCGTGACCAGCCGCCCGTCCATGTGCGGCGGCGTCGGACCGGTGTCCGGTGGCCGCCGGGCCCGGTGTCAGTGGCCGGCGCTCTGGCCGCCGTCGACGTGCAGCACCTCGCCCGTGACGAACGGGGCGTCGTCCAGGTAGAGGACCGCGTCGACGACGTCGCTGATCTCGCCCATCCGCCCGACCGGGTGCAGGGCGGCGAACGTCTCGAAGTACTCCTCGGAGTGCATCGGGGTCTTGACGATGCCCAGCGAGACGGCGTTGCTGCGGACGCCCCGGGTCGCGTACTCGACGGCCAGGGCCTTGGTGGCGGACTGGAGGCCGCCCTTGGTCAGGGAGGCCAGCACCGAGGGCACCGCGGAGAGCGCGTGGTCGACCAGGCTGGTGGTGATCTGGACGACATGGCCGCCGCCCTGACGGAGCATCTGCTCGACCGAGAGCTGGGTGATGCGGAAGAACCCGCTCAGGTTGACGCCGGTGACCGCGTCGTAGTCCTGCTGGGTGTACTCGGTGAACGGCTTGGCGACGAAGATGCCGGCGTTGTTGACGAGGGTGTCGATGCGGCCGAACCGCTCGATCGCGGCGGCGGCGACGCGCTCGGCCGTGGCGGGGTCGGCGATGTCGCCCTGCACGGTGACGAGGTCCGGGTCGTCCGAGGCGGCGATGGTCCGCGAGGTGGCGACCACGGCGTGACCGCGCTCGCGGTACGCCTCGACCAGGCCCGCGCCGATGCCCTGGGAAGCACCGGTGATGACGGCGACCTTCTTGCCGGAGTTGCTCATTGACTGCCTTCTTCACATGCGGTGTGACGGTGGTGGTCCCGACCGGCCCCTGTCGGCCGGTCGCTGTGCACAACCAGACGACCGGTCTACCAAATTCCGCCCCGCACCACGCTCATTTCCTCGCCGCACCCCCTCTGACCTGCGGTAGGAGTCTCTGCCTACCAGCTGGGAGCCAACACGTCACGCGGGGCACCCGGGGCTGTCCCGCCGACCGCCGCTCCGTAGCATGGCCTCATGGAGTTGCGTCAGTTGCGGTACTTCGTAGCGGTGGCCGAGGACCTCAACTTCGGGCGTGCCGCGGACCGGCTGCTGATAGCCGGTCCGTCGCTGTCCCAGCAGATCAAGGCGTTGGAACGCGACCTCGGCATACGGCTCTTCGACCGCGACCGCCGCTCGGTCGCCCTCACGGCCGCCGGTGCGGCACTCCTCCCGCTCGCACGTGACCTGCTGGAGCGCGCGGACGACCTCCGCAACCGCGCCGCCAGGATCGCCGGCTCGGAATCCGTCCGGATCGGCTACGTCAACTGGCTGCCGCCGGACCTGACCGCCCGGACCTCGGCCGTGGCCCGGGTGCACGTCGACGCCTGGATCGCGCCCTCGCACACCCAGGCCGCGCGGGTCGCGGACGGCAGCCTCGACCTCGCGGTGTGCTGGGTCCGCCGCCAGGACCTGGAAGAACGCGGGCTCAACGCCCGGCTCATCGGCGCCGACCGCCTGTACGCGGTCTCCGCGGACCGCCGGACGGACGACATCCGCGCCCGCGACCTCCTCGTCCTGACGGACACCGACGTCACGACATGGTCGTCCTGGAACGTCTACGCCGAGCGGCTGGCCCGGGACACCGGAGCCCGTGCGGTGCGCATCTCCGACGGTGGCATCACCGGTCCGGGCTTCTTCGACCACGTACGCCGTGCGCGCCGCCCGATCCTCAACAGCCCCAAGGCACAGCTGACATCACTGCCCCCCGATCTGGTCGCGCGCCCCGTCTCCGGACCGAAGGTCTACTGGACGTGGTCCCTGGTGTGGCGCCGCGACGAGCAACGCGCGGCCGTGCTCAGCACCGTGGACGCCCTCACGGAGGGAGTCGGCGACCTCGGCCTCGACGACTCGGACGTATGGCTCCCCGACGACGACCCGCACCGACGGTGACCGCCGCCTCGGCCCCCTCCCGCCCGGCAGCTCACGGGGGGCCGCCCCGCCCCGCCTCGGTGAGCAGTCCGATGCCCGGGTAGTGCTTGCGCTGGTTGGACAGGATCATCTCCTTCGGAGAGGCGAGTCCGACCAACTCGCGCGTGCGCGCGGCGAACGCCCGCGAGGACATGGCCGGCGCCCCTTCGTTCCGGCACCAGGCCTTGTAGGCGGCGTAGAGAGTGGTCTGCTCGGCGCGGAGATCAGGAGCCAGGACACAGCACTCGTCGTAGAACCGGCCCGTGTGGTCCTCCGTCTCCGCGTAGGCGGTGGTGGCGATGCGGACACGCTCCGGGCCGGCCAGGTCCCGGTCACCGGCCAGATAGCGGCGGGCACCGTCGATCAGCCAGCCGAGGATGCCCGGACCCTCCTCGGTGACCAGGATGTCCGCCAGATTGTCGATCTTGTGGTCGTCGGCGACCACACGCTCGAAGGGGATCAGCCGCATCCTCCGCCAGAAGGCGAACCCGCCGGTGCCCACCTCCGGCCGGTGGTTGCCCAGCAACCACAACTTGTGCGTCGGCTGGAAACTGAAGAAGTCCTGCCGCATCCGGCGTGCCTTGATCCGGTCCCCGCCCGTCAGCAGCTTCACACGTGCCTCGTCGAACCGGTCGCCGGGCTTCACCTCGGAACAGACGACGACCCGTCGGCCGTGCAACTCCGCGAGATCCGTGGGGTGCCCCTCGTACGGCCGTGACATCAGGAAGCCCGGCGGTGCGGCGTCGGCGTAGTCACCCAGGAGCTTCATCAGCACGTCGAGCAGCACCGACTTGCCGTTCTTGCCGGACCCGAAGAGGAACGGCAGTACCTGCCCGCCGACGTCCCCGGTGACGGAATACCCCAGGAGCAACTGCAGGTACCAGATCATCTCCCGTCCCTCGGCGTCGTCACCGAAGGTGTCGGTCAGGAAGCGGTCCCAGCGCGGGGTCGGCCGGTGCTCCGGGCCCACGCTGGTGGACCGGGAGTGGAAGTCCTTGCCGGGGTCGGGGCACTTCAGGAGGGAGGTCCTCAGGTCCACGATGCCGTCGGGCGTGCACAGGGCGTACGGGTCGGCGTCCAGGAGCGCCGCGTTCAGCACCATGCCGGGCGCGGACTTCGCCTGCGTCAGCATCGCGTTGATACCGGTGGTGGACAGTGCGCGGCGACGGTGCTGCTGCAACGCACTGCTGGTGAAGACACCCCGGGGATCCTGTATCGCGATGTGCTCCGCGAGATCACCGGCGGCCCACAGGACCGTGTCGTCCTCGTCCATCTGCCAGTGGGTGACGTTCCACCGGTACCAGCCGATACCCGGCACGTGCCGGAAGTCGCTCGCGTACAACCTCACGAACAGCTTGGCGTTGCCGCGGTCCGAGAGCGTGTCCGGCAGCAGTCCGGCCGCCGACACCCCGTCCACCGGCACCCGCCGGGGATAGGCCTGGGCCGGAACGGGCACCACGGTGTCCTGGCCCCGCGTCCGCGCGGCCACAGCCTCGGGGCCGAACTCGAACAGTGCCTCGTTCCCGGAGGAGATCACGAACACCCTCCACCCGCGTACCACGTCCGCATGCCACCGGTGGCGAGACACACACGAACGATGCATGATCCGGTGCGGGGGCGCCGCGAGCGACTGCACGAAGGCTGCGGGTCCGCAGGCATTCGCCCCCCAATCAGCGACTGAAGCGACTGAAGCGACTGAACAATGGGCACAGCCTAGCGAATACGGACCCGGACGGGGTGCAGCACATGCCACCGAAATCAGCAGGTCGGATGCGTCCGGCCCGCTGGACAGCGACTGAAGCGACCACGCGCCCGATGCCGGGCGGCGCCCGGCCGGGGGAGTGACGGGAGAGAACCGGGATTCCGCTGGTGAAGGAGGTCTTCTCGCCCGGCGCCGCCCCGTGGCGACCGCGTCCGCTCCCCTGGCCGTACGCCCGCGGGCCCGGGGACCTTCCTCAGGCGCTGCCCGGCTTCTCGTCGGCCAGGCGGTTGAGCCAGTCCAGCAACAGGGCCTGCTCCGCGGGCCGCAGAGCAGAGGCGTTCTCCTGTGCCAGCGCGGCGCGCAGGGCCATGGCTGGACCGGCCGTGCCGCCCCCCGCTCCGCCGTGCCCCGGATCGGCCGCGGGGGGAGTGGTGACGGCGGCGAAGACCATGTCGCGCGTCGTGTCGACGGCCTCCAGGTCCCGCGACTCCGGCGGGGCGTTGATGATCGTCGAGACCACGCCCACGCCCGCGGCGTGCATCACGGCCGCCGCGCGTTCCACACTCATGCGCAGCCGTCCGGCCGCCGCCACGCGGGTCATCATGTGCTGCAGCTCCGCGACGGCCTTCCGGCCGGCACGCGACAGGTGACCGGGCCGGGACCGCCCGAACACCAGCACGTAGAAGCCCGGTTGCCGCATTCCGAAGCCGATGTGCAGGTCCCAGGCGTGGCGCAGGTCCTGGACCGGGTCGTCGCTCCCGGGCAGACGGCTCTTGGCCAGCAGGTAGGTCTCGAAACCGTACTCGCCCACCGCCTCCAGCAGACCGCGCTTGTCCCCGAAGAGCCGGAAGATCGTCGGCGGGAACACGCCGGCACGCGCCGCGACGGCCCGCGTGGACACGGCGTCCAGGCCCTCCTTCTCCAGCACGTCGGCAGCGGCAAGGACGATCCTGCGGCGCAGCGTCACCGTCGAGGTGTCCCCGTCGACCGTGTCCGGAGCAGTCATGACGCGACGATATCAAAGTGCCCGAACCAGTGATCCGGACCAGTGGTGCGGCGCGCCTCGGGCCGACTCGCCCCGCCCGCGCGGCCCTTGACGCCGCGTCCCTCACGCGACGGTGTACGTCACCGATCGCTCGTTCTTGTGACGACGGACGCGGCCCTTGGCCACGAGCGATTCCAGCGTGTTGCGCACGACCTGCGGGGTCGGAGTCCGGTCGGGGTGCTCGGCGAGGAGTTCGTCCCGCAGTTCCTTCGCGAGACGCGGCCGGTCCTGCGCGCGGAGCAGGTCCAGCAGGATGTCCGTGAGCAGAGGCTGACGCGACCTTCCCCGCGCCTTCCTTCCCGCGCCGTGCCGGGTCTTGGCCGGCCCGACCTGCCGGACCGTGGGTTCCCCCTGTGCCTGCTCGGGGAGGGCCGACGGTTCGCCGACGTCGCCCACGTGCCGCTCGGCCAGCGCCAGGATGTCGGCGAGGAGGGCTTCCTCCCGCTTCAGCATCTTGATGCTCTGGACCAGCTCCCGCTGTCGTCGGCGGTTCTCCTCCAGATCCGACGCGGCCTGTTCGACGTACCGCGACCGGAGGGTGGCGGTGGACTGGCTGGTCACAACCGTTCACTCCCTCGTTGTGGGTGGTGATGCGCATGCTACCCACGACCGAGTGCACATGCGGAGGTGTCAGGTGTCAGCGTCTCGCGCACGCTCACACCTGTCGAGCGGGGCCTCACATGTGACCGGCACGGGAGATCCCGGCCGTTGCGCTGTTTGACGGAAGTAGACCGGTCGTCTAGCTTAGGTGACCGGTCGACTCAACAGGTCGGCGCAGTCCCCCCGAGATGGAGAAATCCCGTGTCCACTCCGATCAAGCTCGCCATCGTCTTCTACTCGTCCACCGGCACGATCACGGAGATCGCCAAGGAGCTGCACGACGCCGGTGTCAAGGCGGGCGCCGAGGTGCGGCTGCTGAAGGTGGCCGAGCTGGCCCCCCGGGCCGCCATCGACTCCAACCCGGCCTGGGCCGCCCACCACGCGGCCATCGCCGACATCCCCGAGGCCACCCCGGCGGACATCGAGTGGGCCGACGCCGTCCTCTTCGGCACGCCGACCCGCTTCGGCAACGTCTCCTCGCAGCTGAAGCAGTTCATCGACACGCTCGGCGGCCTCTGGGCCGAGGGCAAGCTCGCGAACAAGGTCTACAGCGGTTTCGTCTCCACCGCCACGGACCACGCCGGCCACGAGTCCACCCTGCTCGCGCTGTACAACTCCGTCCACCACTTCGGCGGCATCGCGGTCACGCCGGGCTTCACCGACCCGCAGAAGTTCGTCGACGGCAACCCCTACGGCACCTCGCACGCCGACGGACAGGGCACCAAGCCCGTCGGTGAGGTCACCCGTCTCGCCGCCGGCATCCAGGCCGAGCGGGTCGTGAAGATCGCCACCGCCCTCAAGGCCGCCGCCTGACCCCCCGGACGAGAGAGGCCGAACGACGATGAAGGAGTTCCTGGTCGTGCTCACCACGACCGTGCCCGAAGGGACCGAGCCCGCCGAGGTCGACCGGCGACGCGCCGCCGAGTCCGTCCGGGCCGGGGAACTGGCCGGCACCGGACACCTGTTCCGGCTGTGGCGCCCGGTGGGCGAGCTGCGCAGCATCGGGGTGTGGCGCGCGGACGACGAGGCCGACCTGCGTCAGAACGTGCTCGGCACACTGCCCCTGTGGCCGTGGATGACCGCCGAGATCACCGCCCTGCAGCCGCACCCGAACGACCCGGGCGCCACCGGCCCCACCGCCTGACCCACAGGGGTGCGGACCCATGGCCCGCCCCTCCAGCAAGAGGAGAAAGCCGATGAGCGGCACAGCAGCACAAGAAGCCGTCCTGCGTGGCGTCGTGGACCAGTGGAAGAGCGCGGTCGACGCGCACGAGCCGGAGAAGGTAGCGGCACTCTTCACCGAGGACGCCGTCTTCCAGGGGCTCCATCCCTACAGCGTCGGCCGGCCGGGGGTCTTCACGTACTACGACTCCCAGCCGATCGGGCTGACGGCCGAGTACCGGGTGCTGGAGACGCGGAGCCTCGCGGACGACGTCCTGCTCGGGTATCTCGACGTCGACTTCCGCTTCACCGACCGGCCCGACATCCACGTCACTCTCAGCGTCGTGCTCAAGCGGGTGGCCGACCGCTGGTACATCTCCCACTACCAGGTGACCAAGCTCGGCTGACGCGGTCCGCGCCGGATTCGCCGGCGCGGCCGCGGCCGGACCCCCGGAGGCGGAGGTGGGGTCCGCGACACGACGGAGCGGCCGTCCTCGCACTCGGGGGGTGTGCTCGGACGACCGCTCCTCACCTGCCGCCGGGCGCATCGAACCGACACCCCGGCAGCAGGGGCTCTCCTCAGAAGTGGTCGACGTCCACGACGGCCTGGGCGAAGGCGGAGGGCGCCTCCTGCGGCAGGTTGTGGCCGATGCCGTACAGCGTGCGGTGCTCGTAGGCGCCGGTGAAGCGGTCGCGGTACGAAGCGCCGTTGCCGGGAGGCGTGAACGGGTCGCGCTCGGCGTCGAGGGTGATGGTGGGCACCTCGATCACGGGTCGCGCGGCGAGGAGGCGCTCATAGCGGTCGTAGCGCCGTTCTCCGTCGGCGAGGCCGAGCCGCCAGCGGTAGTTGTGGATCACGATGGCCGCGTAGTCGGGGTTCTGGAACGCCGTGGCGGTGCGTTCGAAGGTGGCGTCGTCGAACTGCCAGGTCGGGGAGACCGTCTGCCAGACGAACCGGCACAGGTCGTGCCTGTTCCGCTCGTCCTCCATGGCGAGGCGGCCCCGCTCGGTGGAGAAGTAGTACTGGTACCACCAGGTGTGCTCGGCCGCAGGGGGCAGCGGTTTCTTCTGGGCCTCGACGTCGGTGACGAGGTACCCGCTCACCGACACCAGCCCCTTGACGCGCTCAGGCCACAGGGCCGCCATGATGTCGGCGGTGCGGGAGCCCCAGTCGAAGCCGGCGAGGAGGGCCTGCTCGATCTTGAGGGCGTCCATCAGGGCGATGATGTCGAGGGCGACCGCCGACTGCTGCGCGTTGCGGACCGTGCGGGAGGACAGGAAGGCCGTCGTGCCGTGGCCGCGGAGATACGGGACGACCACCCGGTACCCCTGCGCCGCCAGCAGCGGGGCGACGTCGACGAAGCTGTGGATGTCGTAGGGCCAGCCGTGCAGACAGATGACGACAGGGCCGTGCGCGGGGCCCGCCTCGGCGTAGCCGACGTTGAGCACACCCGCCCTGACCTGCTTCAGCCTCGCGAACGAGGTGTGGGTGCCGGGGGTCACTTCCGGGACGGTCGGCGCGGGGGTGGGGCGCGGGGCGGCGGAGGCGCTCGGGATGCCCTGGGTCAGCGAGACGGCGGCCGCGCCCGTTCCCAGGCCCACGGCCTTGTTGAAGGTGCGCCTGCTGATCATGTGAGCCTCCGGGGTGGTGGGTCCGGCGTGACGGTCTCCGCTGGGGAACTCCCGCTGCGAGGCGGTCGCCGGGAGCGGGGCGAAGTGACTGTCTCACGCCCTGAGTCACCAGTCAAACGGGTTACGAAGTGAGAGGTGTGCCGCGCCGACCGCCGGGCGTGCAACCAAGGTGTCACCTGCTTGACAGGTGACGAAATCTGCGTCATAGTGGGGCCTGTATCTCCTCCGGTCGCCGGGGGAGGGGAAGGGTGAGAACTGATGACCGACGTCGAGGAAAGGGCGCTGCTCGCCGGCGGCTGCTTCTGGGGCATGCAGGAACTGATCCGCAAACTCCCCGGTGTGACCCGTACCCGGGTCGGTTACAGCGGCGACGACGACCTGCCCCACCCCACTTACCGTAGGCACGGGAACCACGCCGAGTCGATCGAGATCACTTTCGATCCGGCCGTCACCGACTACCGCACGATCCTGGAGTACTTCTTCCAGATCCACGACCCGACCACGAAGAACCGGCAGGGCAACGACATCGGGGCCAGTTACCGTTCCGCCATCTTCTACCTCGACGAGGAGCAGCGGCGCGTCGCGCTCGACACCATCGCCGATGTCGAGGCGTCGGGACTGTGGCCGGGGCCGGTGGTGACCGAGGTCGTACCGGCCGGTCCGTTCTGGGAGGCCGAGCCGGAGCACCAGGACTACCTCCAGCGTTACCCGGACGGCTACACCTGCCACTTCCCGCGCCCGAACTGGCGGCTGCCGAAGCGCGCGGAGGTCTGACCGCCGCCACAGGGCGGTGAGCCGCCTTCCCACGTGGTACGGCCGCGGGGTGAGCCCACGAGGGCCCGCCCCGCGGCCGTTTCGCGTGTCCGTCCAGCCGCGCGTCGGCCGGGCCCGCCTCGGCGCGGGCGGCGGGGAGGGCGTTCAGCACGGTTCCGCGCGGCCCCGGTGGCGGTGGGTTTCGAGCAGCCTGAGCCAGACCTCGCTGATCGTCGGGAAGGCCGGCACGGCGTGCCAGAGCCGGTCGACGGTCACCTCGGCCGTCACCGCGACGGTCGCCGAGTACAGGAGTTCTCCGACGCCGGGGCCGACGAAGGTGACGCCCAGTACGACGCCCGTCTCCTCGTCGAGCAGCATGCGGGCTCTGCCTCGGTAGCCCTCGGCGTACTGGCGCGCACCCGCGACCAGCCCGATGTCGTGGTCCACGACCTCCACCCGGCGTCCGACGCGCGCGGCCTCGCGTGTGGTGAGGCCCACGGACGCGACCTCCGGGTCCGTGAAGACGACTTGCGGAACGGCCAGGAGGTCCGCGGTCGTCGTGTGAGCACCCCACTTGGTCTCGTCGAGGCTCTCGCCCCGCGCGCGTGCGCCGATGACAGCGCCCGCGATCCGGGCCTGGTACTTGCCCTGGTGAGTCATCAACGCGCGGTGGTTGACATCACCCACGGCGTAGAGCCAGCCATCGGGGACGGCGGTCACCCGGCAGGTGTCGTCCACCCTCAGCCAGTCGCCGGGCGTCAGTCCTACGGTCTCCAGCCCGAGCTTCGCCGTCTGCGGGGTCCGGCCGATGGCGAACAGGATCTCGTCCGCGGTCAACTCGGTCCCGTCCTTCAGATCGACCCTGACCCCGCCGACCGCGGGCTCCTGGCGCGTCACGGAGATCACCGAGGCCCCGAGGCGCACGTCGACCCCCGCCTCGCGCAGACCCTCCGCCACCGACTCACCGGCGAACGGTTCCATCCGGGGAAGCAGCCCGGCCTCACTGCGGACCAGCATGGTCACCTGCGAGCCGAGGGCCTGCCAGGCGGTGGCCATCTCCACGGCCACGACACCTCCGCCCACCACCAGGAGCCGGCCGGGCACCTCGGCGGAGCTCGTCGCCTCACGGCTGGTCCACGGACGTACCGAGTCGAGTCCGGGCAGGTCGGGGAGGGCCGCGCCGGTGCCGGTGGCGATGACGACGGCGTGCCGGGCGGTGAGGCGGACCGTCTCGCCCTCGGGCGTCTCCACAGCCACCCGCTTCTCGCCGGTGAGCCGGCCGTGACCGCGGATCAGGTCCACGTGGACCGAGTCCAGCCAGTCGACCTGGTCGTCGTCCTTCCAGTGCTCGGCCATCGTGTCACGGTGCGCGAGCACCGCGGGAACGTCCAGTGGCCCGTCCGCCGCGTGGCGGAATCCGGGGACGCGGCGGGCATCGGCCCGGGCGATCACCGGTCGCAGCAGCGCCTTGCTGGGCTCGCAGGCCCAGAACGAGCACTCACCGCCGAGCAGTTCGTGTTCGACGATGACTGTGCTCAGCCCGGCGGCACGGGTGCGGTCGGCCGCGTTCTCACCGGCCGGGCCGGCCCCGATGACGATGACGTCGTAGGCGCGGGAGACATCGTTCATCACTGCTCCTGAGGCTTGGGTGTGTCTCCCGGCCCTTACCGGAGGCGCGCTCGGCTGTCAGGAGGCGGGGCGTTGTGTCAGGAGGCGGGGCGTTCGAGGGGTGACGTGCGCGTGCGGGCGCGGACGGCGCCATCCTGACCATGCGACGTCTCCTCGCCGGGCTGTCGACCGGGACACGGGCGGACAGGTGATTCACACCCTATGCCCTGGTTTCGTCGGTCGCATCGGCTCACCGTGATGACGCCGTGGCATGCGCGGAGCGGCTGGTGCGCGTCTCCCGGCGGCCCGGCGCGAGGTTCCCCGGACGTACGACGGCGGCCCCCGGCCACTTGGGACCAGGGGCCGCCGTCGCATCAGGACTGCCGGTCCCGCCCTTCCGTCAGGACGCGGCCGGGACGGAGGCCGGCCGGGCGTTCAGCAGCGCCAGGCAGTTGGCCCAGAGCGCGCCGAGCGGTGCGGTGGTGTTGTAGAGCTTGGCGAACAGCACCTGGCCCTCCAGCTGCGCGACCACGGCCCGGGCCGATTCGCGGGTGTCGCCGACGGAGACCTCCCCACGGCTCTGGGCCTCGGTGACGACCGCCTCGATCATGTCGACCTGGTCCTCGAAGATCTCCTGGAGCCGGTCGCGTACGGCCTCGCTCTGGTTGCACAGCTCCAGGGAGAGGTTGCCGAGCATGCAGCCCGCGATCGATCCGCGGTACTCCCGGCCGGCCCGGTGCTCGGCCTCGGTCGCCTCGAAGAGCTGCCGCAGCCGCTGGAGCGGCTCCGTGTCGCTCTGCAGGATGCGGGTCCAGTCGCGCCGCTCGGCGGCCCAGTGCTCGTCGATCACGGCGAGCGCGAGGGCTTCCTTGGACTCGAAGAAGTAGTAGAAACTGCCCTTGGGCACCTCGGCCGCCTTGCAGATCTCGGCCACGCCCAGCGCCGAGTAGCCGCGCACCTCGATGAGTGACTGCGCAGCCTCAAGGATCTTCTTCCTGGCGTCACTTGTCCGTCCCATGGCACCAGTATACGACCGATCGACTATAAGGGGGTTCGCCTCCGCGGGCCGACGAGTTTCGGCGTGGGGGCGTGGGCTCGGCCGCGGCGCGCGATGTCCGGGCCGGCTTGCGCGGGCCGGGGTTCAGGCCGCAGGCCCGGTCGGCGCAGTCTGCTCCGGCGCGGGTGGCCCCCGGGCGACCGGCCGCCGGTGATCCCGTAGCGCGCGGCTGTCAGTGGCGGTTTGTCAGTGGGGTCTGTGGCGGTGTGTCAGTGGGGACCTGTCAGTGGCGGTCTGTCGGCGCCGGTCCGTCAGCGGCGGCGTCGCAGGCTGTCCAGCGGTGTCCCGGCCGCCCAGCGGCGCAGCCGGCGGGCGTCGACGAGGTGGACGTCGGTCTGCTGCCGGGAGGCCCAGCGCACCTCGGCGCGGCTGAAGCCACCGCGGTGGACGATGAGCCGGCCGGGCCGCTCGGCCCCGGACCGGACCGTCTCCCGTATGGTCTCGGGCACGGGGGCGTCCTCGTCGGACGGCGCGACGGGACGGAACCTGACGTCGAGCGCACGACCCCTGCGGTCCCGGGCGTACAGGCGCGTGTCCCCCTTGCGCAGCGTCAGATCGGCCACCCGCCAGCCGTCGCGCTCCAGCATGCGCGTGGTGGCTTCCACCAGTCCCCGGTCGTCCAGCCGGGCCAGCTCCTGGGCGGTGTAGCGGCCGCCGCGCCGGCGGAGGAACCTCCTGCGCAGGCGCAGGCCCACCCTGGTGGCCGCCATGCACAGGACGGCGCAGAGCAGCAGGCCGGCGGCCCCGAACGCGCGGCTGAGGCGACCGGCCAGCAGCACCAGAGCCAGCAGTCCCAGGGCGAGGCCGACGAAGGAGGGAAGAACCTCGCGCAGCTCGGGACCGTACCGGCCCTGCGCCCGCAGTTCGGCCACCCGCTGCCGCCGCAGGGACCCGCGCGACGCCGGCACGGACGCGCCCGACCGCGGCAACCTCGTCATCCCGCCCGCCCCCGTCCCCTCGGTCCTCTCGGCCTCCCGCCGCGCCCTTCCGGCCGTCCGACCGTACACCGGTGGCCCCTCGGCCCAGGTGGCGGCCGGGCTCGTAGGGGAACGTCACTCGGAGAACGGCGGGTGACGCCACCTCAGCGAGCGAGCGGCGCCGCGTCGAGCAGGGCCGCCGCCGCACCGCGGGCGGTCGTGGCGGCGGAGGGATCACGATCCATCCGCGCCGCCTGACCCGCACCGTCGTAGAGCAACTGGAGCTGTCGGGCCAGCTCCTCCGGCTCGGCGTACCCGCACGTGGCGGCCAGTTCGGTGAACAGCTCACGCACCCAGGACCGGTAGTTCTCGGCGGTGCGGCGGATGGCACTGTCCTCGGCCGTCTCGGCGCTGGCCCGGACGAACGCGCACCCGTTGTACCCGGGGTCGGTGAACGCCTCGCCCAGCGCGTCGAACACACCGAGGATCTGCTCACGGGGGGTGCGGAAACGTGTCAGGGTCCGGGTGACCCGGTTCCGCGCGCGCTCGAAGCGCTGGTCCAGGTAGGCGCAGACAAGCCCTTCCTTGCTGCCGAAGGTGTTGTAGAGGGACGCCTTCGCCACACCGGCGTGCTCGATGACCCGGTCGATGCCGACTGTTTGCACGCCCTGCTGGTAGAAGAGCTCGTCAGCCGCTTCGAGCAAGCGCTCACGCGCGGACACCTTGGTCGCGCTTCTGGCCGCCATGGCCACCACCCTCTCAGACAGACCTGTCTATTGTAGCGCGGGCGCCTGTCTCACCCGCCTGTCTCACCCCTGGGAGGTGCTCTGTGCCAGACGTGCCGCCTCGGAGGCGCAGCCGGCTTCCGGGCGTACGACTGCCACGCGCTCCGCCCGGCGGCCGTTGAGCACCAGAGCGGTCAGCGCCGCGAGGGCCAGCACGATGACGGCGATGCCGTACTCCCGGGAGGTGGGCACCAGGCCGCCGCCGTGCACGACCAGGACCCCGCCGATCACCGCCGGCACACCCAGCCCCAGGTAGCACACGACGTACAGAAGGGACAGCACCCCGGCTCGCTCGTGCGGCTCCACGCGAGGCATGACCAGTCTGATGCCCCCCTGGAACCCGCTGCCGAAGCCGAAACCGGATACAGCGCCGCCGATGAAGAACCCGATCACGGAAGGGGTGCCGCCGGTTCCCGAGGCGATGGACACCAGGGTGATCACCACGCCGGCGACCAGCGAGCCGATGCCGATCAGCATGACGCTCCGCGTCGCCGTCCCCCGCAGCAGGACGACGGCCAGACCGGCCGAGCCGGCGAGCACGAACAGGGGCAGCCCTCCCCACACCACGGAGGTGGAGTGCACCAGGGTCCGGGCGAGGGCCGGCCCGAGTGCGCCGTACAGGCCGGTCAAGGCCCACACCGCGAACATCACCGGCGCGGCGATGGCCACCGACGCGCGGGCGGACCTGGGCAGCTTGAACTCGGGAGCCATGCTGGCCAACGCGCCCGGCTTGCGGCTGACCGTCTCGTTCAAGCCGGTCACGGCCAGCGCCTGGAGGACGAACACACCGAGGAGCACGTAGTAGACGAGGTGGGTCGGGGCAGGCAGGTACTGCACGATCAGCCCGGAGACCAGGGCGCCGCTCGCGGTCCCGATCGTGGGCGCGAAGGAGTTGAGGAAACCGCCCCGGCGCGCGTCGAGGTCGAGCATCGCGGCACCGAGCGCGCCGACCGCCGCCCCGGTGCTCAGTCCCTGGACGACGCGCGCGACCAGCAGCGCGTCCACCCCGCCGGCGGTGATGAACGTGGCCATGGCCGCCGTCTGCCCGACCAGGGCCACGAACAGCACCGGCCGCCGGCCCACGTGGTCGGAGATCTTCCCGAAGACCAGGAGCGCGACCAGCACGGCCACCGCGTAGACGCCGAAGACGACGGTGACGGTGATGGGCGAGAACCCCCAGCGTGCCTGGTAGAGCGCGTAGAGGGGGGTCGGCGCGCTGGACGAGGCCAGCAGCGACACGAGGATCGAGGACAGCAGCCCGAGGGAGGCGATGGGCCCGAGGCCCCTGCGGCGCGGGGCTCCGTGCGTGGGGAACCGCCTGACCGAGGTGCCCTCGGTGGCGGGTCGCTGCGTCGTGCTTCTCATGGCTCTCACTCTCGGTCTGGTAGATGAACCGACTCCATACTAGACAGATCTGTCTGATGCATGGGCGCACGGGATCGTGAGACATGTCGCAAAGACGTGCCGTACCGCGTGCCGGGCGAGGAAGTCCGGACAGCCCGAAGCCCCGCCGGGCGGTTTCCCAGCGGGGCCTGTGCGGGCGGACGGCCGAGGTCAGGGGCTCATGCGGCCGGGCTGTGCGCGGTCAGCGGGTGGTGCTGCGGGCGGCCTGTTCGATCAGGTGGGTGACCGCGGCCGGGCGGGAGACGGAGACGGCGTGGGAGGCGTCGATCTCGACGGTGCGGGCGTGGGCGCGCTCGGCCATGAAGCGCTGGGCGGCCGGCGGGATGTTCTTGTCGCCGGTGGTGACCAGGTCGTAGGAGGGGATGGTCTTCCAGGCGGGCTCGGTGGCCCTCTCCTCCAGGGCGTTCGCGGCGATGGGGCGCTGGGTGGCGGCCATGAGGTCGGTGGTCGGCTCGGGTACGTCGGCGGCGAACTGGTCGTGGAACTTGTCGGCCTTGATGTACAGGTCGGTGCCGGTGCCGCCGCCCGGGAGGGGGAAGGTGACGGGGTTGAGGTTCTCGCCGAGTGTGCTGCCGGGGAACTTGTCGGACAGCTCCAGCGCGCTCTCGCCCTTGTCGGGGAGGAAGGCGGCGATGTAGACCAGCGCCTTGACCTGGGGGTCGCCGGTCGCGGCCTCGCTGATCACGGCACCGCCGTAGGAGTGGCCGACGAGTACGACCGGTCCCTTGACGCTTGCCAGGACGCTGCGGACGTAGGCGGCGTCGTCGGCCAGTCCGCGCAGGGGATCGGCGGGTGCCACCACCGGATAGCCCTCGTGCTGGAGCCGCTTGACGACGCCGTTCCAGCTGGAGGCGTCCGCGAAGGCGCCGTGGACCAGGACGATCGTGGGCTTCTTGCCCGCCGCACGGTGCTCGGCCTTGGCCGCGCTGGCAGGAGTCGTCATCGCCAGCGTGAGGGCCGAGACTCCGGCGATGGCGCCCAGCACGGCGATGCGCTTGCGGGTGGGGCGGAAGGCGGTCTTCAGGCCCATGGTGACTCTCCTCGGGCAGTGGGCGTGCGACGGAAGTCGCTCCCCCGGGCGGTCCGCCCGGGCGACGGGTAAGAACCTAGCGCGCAATTAAGTTGTGCACAATCCAATGGGGTGGCGAGCTCGGCGTCGTCCGCCGCCCGCATCCCTCCGGAGATCACACCCCCGCACTGTCGTCGGCCGGGACGCCGGCCACGGGGAAGTTCTGGTGGAACACGTTGTCGGGATCGATCCGCCCCTTGATGCCGCGGAGCCGTTGGAGGGTCGTGCCGGGGAACGCCTCGGCAAGCCGTTCCGGGGTGAACGCCGACTCGAAGCTGAGGTACAGACCGTCGAGCGAAGGGTGCACCGCCGCCCAGGCCTCGTCGAAATCCCGGGACGCGTACGGCGCCACGGCCGTGATCGAGAAGTTCTGGTGCCGGTGGGCGTAGGCCGTGGCGTCGGCCGGCACGTCGTTGACAGCACCGCCCACGGAACGGATCTGCAGCAGCTCGCCGAACCCGGCACGGGCCAGCCCTTCGAGCCGCTCGCTGAGTTCTCCGTCGAGGTGGACGGCCAGGCCGCTATGGGTGCGACCGCCCTGCTGTCCCCGGTGGGGAGCCCCTGTCGCGGCCACCACGGCGGCGTACGGCAGGAGTTCCGCGCGGCGCCCGACCAGCGGCGCGACACTCAGGAAGGGGGTCAGGTCCCGTCCGGCCACGGCCGGATCGTCCCCGGCGTGGACCACGGTCGCCAGGGCGAACCCGCCACCCATGAGATAGAGGAAGGCGGAGATCTCCCGGGGGGCGGCCTCCACCGTCTCTCCCCAGGCCCGCAGGAAGGGCGCGAGGCGGTCCACGCGGTACTGGAGTGTCGCCCGGGCGACCACAGGTGTGCGCGAGGCACGGAACTCCAGGGAGGTGACGATGCCCAGGTTGGCACCGGCCCCGCGCACGGCCCAGAAGAGATCCGGGTGCCGCTCACTGTCCAGTGCCAGGACGCTGCCGTCCGCGGTGACGAGCTCCACCGCTGTGACGCGGTCGATGGTCAGTCCGTGCGCCCGGCCCATCAGTCCGATGCCGCCGGCGGTCGCCAGGCCGCCGACGCCGACGTCCCCGGAGTCGCCCGAACTGATGGCCAGTCCCCACGGGTAGAGCGCCGCGGCGACCTCCCCCCAGCGGGCGCCCGGACCGATGCGGACGAGATCGCTGTCGGGGCTGACCCGCTCGATCGTGGCGAGCCCGCTCAGATCGATGACGGTGCCGTGCTGATTGGTGGAAATGCTGCTGATCCCGTGCCCACCGCTGCGGATGGACAAGGGACCCTCAGCGTCGCGGCCATGGGCCAGTGCCTCCGCAACCTCTGCGGTCGACCGCGGTCGCACCACCGCCGCCGGGGCGCCGGTGGCGGTGTAGACGTGCCGCAGATCCGCGTAGCGCGGGTCGCCGGGACGGATGATGTCGAGCATGGCGGAAGCCTCACTGGGCGGCTGGGATGCGGGAGAGGGGACGGCGGTCGGGCCGACGAAGGAGCTCGGCACGTCAGCGGCCGCTGCCGACGCGTCGGCGAAGGCCGCCCCCGGGGGTCCGACGGCCCGCGGGCGTCACTTCACGAGTTGCGGGTACAGGGTCTCGATGTCCGCGGCCAGGCCCGCCTTGACGCGTCGCGACAGGTCGTCGGCGAGCACCTCGTACGCCCCGGACTCGACTCCGCCGATGGCGAGCGCGGCGACATCCTTCGGGCTGGACTTGGGCGCGTCGACGTCCGCCGCCATGTCGGTGTCGACGTACCCGACGTGCAGACCCGTCACACCGATGCCGCGCGGCTTCAGCTCCAGCCGCAGGGAGTTCGTCTGCGACCACAGGGCCGCCTTGGACGCGCTGTAGGAACCGGCGACCCCGATCCAGGAGAGGACGGAGTGGACGTTGAGGACGTGGCCGCCCCCGTTGGCCTCGATGACCGGCACGAAGGCGCGGGTGACCTGCAAGGGGCCGTAGAAGTTCGTCTCGAACTCGCGCCGGATGTCCTCGACCGGCGAGGTGAGGAACGACGCCTGCACCGAGACGCCCGCGTTGTTGACGAGTACGGTGACGTCCTTGGCCTGCTCGGCCGCCGCGGCCACCGACGCGGGATCGGTGACCTCCAGTGCCAGCGGTACGACGTCCGGGTTGGTCACCGAGCGGGGGTCCCGTGCCGTGGCGTACACCTTGGCCGCGCCACGCGCCAGCACCTCTTCGACCAGCGCGCGCCCCAGCCCGCGGCCGCCGCCGGTGACGAGGACCACTGCGTTTTCGAGCGATGTCATGTCCAGCTCCTCAGGAGAACCCGTCGTCCCCGGAATCCGACCGACCTTCGTGGTGGCACATGTTTGAAACTGACACGTAGGGACGACGCACACGTCATGAGACATGTGCTAGCCGGTTTCGTCAAGTTGCGCATACGTATTTCGATGTGTGCGCGCGGCGCCTCAGCGCAGGAAGTCCAGGACCTCCGGTGCGAACTCCTCGTGGTACTGGAACAGGAAGCCGTGTCCGGAGTCCGGGTACACGTGGACGCGGGCGTCCGGCAGCGATGTCCCGAGCAGCTGGAGCGCGGATGGCGGGACGACCAGATCGCTGTCACCGCCCGCGACGAGCGCGGGCTGCCCGATCGCGCCGAGCCGGTGCAACGCGTCCGGATCGGGTACGCCCCATTCGAGCATCGCCTCGTACTGGGCTTCGCGGCCCTCCGCGCTGACCGGCAGGTCCCGGTCGTGCTCCCGCTCTATGTAGCGCCCGAAGAACTCCAGGCCGCTGCGCTGGCTGGACTCGGTGTGGTTGAAGAACGTGTACAGATAGTCCTGGGCGCCCAGCCGGTCGACGTCGACGTGCGCGAGGACGTCGTCCCGCAGTCCGTGGATGCCCGGGGCGCCACGCGGGGCGGTCGCGGCGAGCACGAGTCGACGGACGGCGGCCGGCTGGAGCAGGGCCAGTTCCTGCGCGGTGTAGCCGCCCATGGAGAACCCGAGCACGTCCACCTGCCGTAGGCCGAGGGCCTGGAGGAAGTCCAGGGTGTCGAGGGCGGTGTCCCGGATGGTGCGGGCAGTGGTGCCGGTGCTCAGACCGACGCCGGCGTTGTCGAAGGCGATGACGTCGCGTTCCGCCGCCAGCGCGTCCACCAGAGCCGGATCCCAGCTGTCCAGCGTGCCACGGAAGTGCTGGAGAAGGAGCAGCGGAGGCCGTGCGCCCCCGGGACCGCACCGGCGGTAGGCGTAGGTGATGCCGTTGGCCGCTGCGACCTTGCGGTTCGGCGTCTCGATGTACATGTGGGGCTCCCGCGCCGGTGAAGTGCTCACGGGAATGTGGTGAGCACAGGGACGACGTCGAGTGTGACGCGGTCTCCGGCGCCGGCCATCAGCCATTTGACCGTACGCGGCGGCAGAGGGCGGGGGAGCGCGGGCGATCTCTCGCTTGACGGCGGGGAGCGGGCGTGCCGGCCCGCCGCTCCTGTAGGGCAGGACGGGTGCGAGACGACGGTGGCCGGCGGCCGACGACGAAGGGCGCCTCGGCCGCTCCACCGGTTCCGCGGACGCGTCAGTGCCCGCCCGGAACGGCACCGTCCGATGCGATCGGGGTGTACATGACCGACCGGTCCTGCTTGTGGCGCTGGATGAGACCCTTCGCGACCAGCCCCTCCAGGGTGTTGCGCACGACCTGGGGGGTGGGAACCCGGTCGGGGTGTGTCTCGATCAGCTCTTCGCGCAGCTCCTTGGCCGGGCGCGGCTCGTCATGGTTCTTGAGCAGGTCCAGCAGGAGGTCTCCGAGGAGGGGGCGCCGCGCGGCGCGTCCCCCGGGTGCCTTGGCCTTGCGCGCGGGCCCGCGCCCGGCGGCCCTGACCGCGCGGGGACGCGACGTGGACTTCTCCTTCGCGTCCGTGCCCGCCGTCCCCGGCTCGGTGCCCCGGGCCTGCTCCGGCACCGTCGTGGAGTGCTCCGCGAGGTTGAGGATGTCCAGGAGCAGTTGCTCCTCCTGACGCAGAGCATCGAGCTGACGTTGCAGTTCCTTCTGCTGCCGGCGGTTGTCCTCTAGGTCGGACGCGGCCTGCTCCATGTACCGCGACCGGACCGTGGCGGCGGCTGACTTGGTGGGCACAGCCTTCACTCCCTTGCATGTGGATGACCTGCGCATCGTACTCAGAATGCCCACATGAGACGAGTGCCGGGGAGATGTGCGACCGCCACGGGTGATACGTGCCGGGTGCGGGACCGGCACACCCGTCAGGCGGGTGGGAGGGGGAGCCCGGTGAGGCTGTCCCAGTCCAGCAGGGCGTTCTCGGCACCGGCGGGCACGAGTTCATAGGTGTGCTCCAGCCACCGGTGCACCTCGCTCAGGTCGGCCGCGAAGGTCGCCCTGCCCTGGGGGCGTTCCAGTCTCAGGTACAGCAGGGGAGTGGCGGACCGCGCGCGCGAGGGCCAGGCCTTGAAGTCGCCGTCCCCGCTGAGGCCCTTGACGCCGGCGCTGAGGACGTCGCGCCCCACCACCCAGGTGACCGGGGCGTCCGCGGACACATGCAGCTCAAGGCGCACGGCGAGTGGATCGTCGGCACCGTACCGGAAGGCGCATTCGACTGTGCTGTCCTCCGGTGGGGCCGACAGGAAGTGGAGGCGGGTGCGCAGCTCCGAGAGCGGCTGCCGAGTGTCGTTGCTGCGGTCGAGTCTGTCAGTCATGCGCCCGGCGTCCTTTGTGTCGATGACTCCGGCCCCCGCCGGACCCGCCCCGGCCGCTGTCGGACTCGGGCGGATCCGGCGTCTGCTGCGACGCAGCGACGGGAACCGTTCGGTCCTACTGGCTGGGAAGCGTCACCTCGGGAGCCAGCAGAACGGCGATCCCGCTGGCGTGTGCGACGGCGTCACTGACCCGGGGGGTGAAGAAGGCCGCGACCGATCCACGGTGGTGGGGGGTGACGACCAGCAGGTCCGCCTTGAAGTCCTCGGCCGCGGCGGAGATGACGGAGGGCACCTGGTTCGTCAGGCTGTGCGCCAGGTGTCCCTCCGCCTCCACACCGAGGCCGCGGAGGCTGGCCAGGGCCTCCTCCAGGATGGCCTCTCCCTGGTCTTCCCCCTCCAGCTTCACGACGGTGTCGCCGGCGACCATGGACGGCACGACGTGCAGCACGTGGACTGTCGCGTTCGCCGGGCGGGCCAGCTCGCCGGCCATCAGGAGTGCCGTCTTCCGGGCGGCACTCGGATCGATGGCCACCAGGATGCGTTCGAACACGGCGTTCTTCCTCTCTGCGACCGCCGCGGCCGGAGCCGGGCGGTGTGGTGACGGTACGGCGAGGAGGGCGGGTCGACCTCGACCGTCACAATATGACTGGTCGTCTTATAAGTCAACGCCGACGGCGCCCGACCGGCGACGATGTCTCAGGGCAGCAGCGGCGGACCGACGATCTGGATGCCGTGCGAGGCGGCGAGCCGGGTCAGCTCCTCCGGGTCGGGGCCCGGGCCGGCCTCCGGCGGCACGGTCCCGTCGAACGGCACACCCACGTCCGCCACGAACGCGTCGAAACCTCCGCCCGGGGTGTGCAGCGTCAGGAAGCGGGCCGTCGGGGAGGTGACGACGAAGCCGTGCGCCAGCCCGCGCGGCAGCAGAGCGAGCGCGCCCGCCCCGACGCTCCGCACCTCGTTGCCGACCTCCACCCGCAGCGTGCCGTCGAGTACGAGAAACGTCTCCTCGTCCGACTCGTGCAGGTGCAGCGGCGACATGTAGCCGCGTTCACCGGTGTGCTCCAGCAGCGCGTAGGCGCCCGCGGTGTCGGCGGCCCGCGCCCGCATCCGCACGAGACCGCCCAGGAACCGTACCGCCTCCTGGGTGTCGGGGTCCGTCAGGACGGGGGATGTGATGTTGCCGGACAGGGAAGTCACTGCTCTCCTCGCTTCCGCTCAGTTCGGGTCACATTCGAGCAGAGAGCGGAGCGGACCGTCCAAGACGGATGTGTCATCGCCTCATGCCGAATCGGCATGTTCCAGAGCGCCCGCGCGGGCACTTCAGGTTTTTGACAATCCCAAGCAGACCGGCCATATTGATGCCATGCCTCAGGTGAGCGTCAGAGGAAAGCTGATCGAACACGCGGAGACCGTGTTCCGTCGTCAGGGCTTCAATGGCGCCAGCGTCGCGGACATCACCAATGCCGCGGGTGTGCCGAAGGGGTCCTTCTACAACCACTTCAAGAGCAAGCAGGAACTCGCCGCCGAGATCGTCCGCCGCTACAGCCGCGGCACGGATGTGAGCATGCTCGCCACGGACAGCCTCTCCGCGATGGACCGGCTGCGCGCACACTTCGCCGCCCAGGACTCGCGTACCCATTCCACCGGCGTCGAGTACGGATGCCTGCTGATGACCATGGCGAGCGAGGGACCCACGGTCGGCGACGAGGTCGGGACGGTCGTTCGCCGCAGCCTCGCCGCGTGGGTCGGTGTACTGACCCCGGTGATCGAGGAGGGTCAGCGGTCGGGGGAGATCACCTCCCAGGAACCCGCGAGTGACCTCGCCGCCTTCCTCATCGACGCATTCGAGGGCGCGGGCCTGCGCGGCAAGGCCACCAGGGACGGGGACGCGGCCATGCGCTCCCTCAACCTTGCCCTCAACGCCATCAAGGCGTGACAGCCGCGTTCTCCCTGTCGAGCAGGGCGATCTCTTCCGGTTGAGCGGGGGCGATCCTTCCGGTCACGCGGGTGGTTCCTCCCGGGAAACGGCGCGATCGGCCCCGCCGTTCGTCCCCGTTCCCACTTGCGTCTCGCCGCGCACACGTCGCCGTACCGTGTTCCCCGGTACGAGCGCGTGTCGTCGTCCCGTGTGCGGTTCACGTGCGAGGGGGGCCACCCGGTGGCCCCGCCCCAGGAACGCACCGGCGCCCTCCCGGCCGTCAGGGGCGCAGCGCTTCCAGTGCGATGCTCATCTCCTCGGCCATGTGCGCGTGATCGGCCGAGGTCTTGGCCCGCAGCGCGGCGCCCTCGAAAAGGTCGAGCAGGAAGGCGGCCAGGGCGGCGGCCGACCAGGCAGTGGTGATCTCGCCTGACGCCTGACCCTCCGCGATCGTGGCGGTCATCGCATCGGTCCAGCCGTCCAGGGCCTCCCGGACCGCCTCCCGGACCTTCTCGCCGGCGTTGACACCGTCACTGGCCAACGTGCCGAGCAGACATCCGTACTCGACTCCGGAGCCGCGGATACGTTCGACCTGCGCGGTCAGGTAGCTCCGCAGACGCTCCAGTGCGGGGCCGTGACCTTCCAGGCCCGAGTGGTCGGTGGCACGCGCGTAGCGCAGGACGATCTCCACGGCGAGGTCCTGTTTGCTGCTGAAGTGGTTGTAGAAGGACCCCTTCGGCACACCTGCCGCCTCGGTGACGTCCTGAATGCTCGCACCGGTGAACCCCTTGCGGCGGAAGACGTCCTCGGCGTTGTCGACCAGTCGTTCCCGGACACTGACCTGTGGCATGTTCTCCGCTCCTCGGCGGTACGTGGCGGGACGGCTGGCGCCCGCGAAGCAGGGGACTGGGCGGCGGTCGCGGCAGGCCCGGCGGCGGTGCCGTGAGACACCGTCATGGGCGTGCACGCGACACACCTGGTCCGACGTCACCGGTCACCGCACCGGCGACGGGCGCCGAACCGGCGGGCGTCCTCGTGACAGTCAGGGTGTGGCCGGCGCCGGTGGGTGTGGCGCAACGGTTCAGCGGGGCGCCACGGGGCATGGCGCTCGGCTACCGCCGGCTGTGCGTCGTACGGCTTCCGCCAGGAGGTCCGGCCGGCTGCGGCCGGAGCGACGGGGAGTGGTGGGGCGGGACACGCCGACGTGTCACCGGACATGTCTCCTCCCCCTTCGTCCTGGGCCGCGCTCCCCGCTCCGGACGGTCTCGTGGTCTGGTCCTTTACCCTCCCGCCATGAATGTGTCCGGTCGTCTTGGGAAAGTCAAGTCAGCCCCTCCGCGTCGGCCGCGCCGTCCCGCCCGCCCGGCGGTCAAGAGTGGGGCCACAAACATTCCACTACCGCCCACGATGCTGGGACCGATGGCCGTGGGACACACACGGACCATGCGCCTTCCGCGCACACTCGCTTTCCCTACATGGAGTCGCTCATGGTCACGTATCGCGCAGTCGAGGTCGCCCCCGACGGGAGCCTGCGTCCCACCGAGCGGGAGCTGATCCCGCCGGGTCGGGGCCAGGTGCGCATCCGGGTGGAGGCGTGCGGCATCTGCCACAGCGACTCGATCGTCGTGCATCCGCATGACGAGGGGGAGACCGGCCGGGTGCCCGGACACGAGGCCGTCGGCCGCATCGACGCCCTGGGTGAGGGCGTCACGGGGTGGAGCGTGGGCGACCGGGTGGGTGTGGGCTTCCTCGGCGGGCACTGCGGGGTGTGCGCGGCGTGCCGGCTGGGCGACTTCGTCGGCTGCACCGACCAGCCGTACACGGGTGTGCATGTCGACGGCGGCTACGCCGAGTACATGTACGCCCGGCAGACCGGCCTGGTGGCCGTGCCGGAGGAGATGAGCGCCGCCCGGGTGGCGCCGCTGCTGTGCGCGGGGTTCACCGTGTACAACGCCCTGGTCGACAACGTCCGGCAGCCGGGCGGCCTGGTGGCCGGTGATCTTGTGGCCGTGCAGGGCATCGGCGGCCTGGGGCACCTGGCCCTGCAGTACGCGCGTGCCCTGGCGCTGCGCGTGGTCGCGATCGCGCGCGGGGCCGACAAGGAGGAACTGGCCCTCGGGCTCGGCGCGCACCACTACGTCGACAGCAGGGCCTCGGACGCCGCCGAGGAGCTGACCAAGCTCGGGGGTGCCCGGATGGTGCTGGGCACGGCGGCGGGCGGGGACGTGAGCCCGCTGCTGGCCGGCCTGGCCCGCCGGGGCCGGCTGGTCCTGGTGGGGGTGTCGCCGGAGCCGGTGCGTGTCGCGCCGCGCCAACTGATCTTCGACGCCGTGCAGGTGTCCGGTTCCCTCACCGGAACCTCGGCGGAGAACGAGCAGAACCTTGCCTTCGCCCAGGCACACGACGTGGCGCCGATGGTGGAGCACACACCGCTGACCGACGTGCAGGCGGCCTACGACCGGATGCTGAGCGGCGAGGCACGATTCCGCATGGTCATCGGCATCTGACGGCGGCGTACGCGCTTGCGCCTCGCCCCGGTTTGAAGGGTGCCCCCAACAGGGGCGTCGTCTTTCCTGAACACCTCAACACCTGCACCTGAACACCTGAACCTCTGAACAGGAGTCCTGAGCATGTCTGCTTATGTGGCCGATGCGGCCGAGACCCGTTACGTCGAAGCACCTTCGGGAGAGCGTTTCGCCTACCGCAGGTTCGGCCGGGCGGGCGGCCGTCCGCTGGTGATGCACATGCGGTTCCGTGGCACGATCGACCACTGGGACCCCGCCTTCCTGGAGCCGCTGGCCGCCGAACGGGAGGTCATCGTCTTCGACAACCGGGGCATCAACCTGTCCACCGGCGACGCGCCGGCCTCCATCGAGGACATGGTGGAGGGCTCGCTCTCCTTCATCCAGGCGCTCGGCCTGACCGACATCGACGTCCTGGGCTGGTCCATGGGCGGCATGGTCGCCCAGGGCGTGGCGCTGGCGGCCCCGGAGATCGTCCGTCACCTGGTGGTGGCGGGCAGCTCGGCGGGCGGTGTGCCGGACCTGCCGCCGCCCTCGGACCGCATCCGGCAGATCATGGCGAAGCCGGTGAACGTGGCCGAGGACTTCCTCGCCCTGTTCTACCCGGAGACGGAGGAGGCGACGGCCGCGGGCCGGGCGTCCCTCCAGCGTCTGGAGCACCGGCTGAAGGACTCCGGGGCGGTCGTCGGCCCGGAGGCGGTGCGCGGCCAGCTCGGTGCCATCGGCTCCTTCAAGGGCTACTGGCACCGGCAGGAGGAACTGACCCTGCCGGTCCTGGTCGCCAACGGCGCCCACGACGTCATGATCCACGCCTACGCCACCTACGCGATGTCGCAGAAGCTCCCCCACGCCAAGGTGGTCCTCTACAGCGACGCCGGGCACGGTTTCCTCTTCCAGCACCCCGACGACTTCGCCCACGAGATCAACCGCTTCCTGTCCGCCTGAGCCGCACTGCCGCGACGCGCCTGGCCCGCCCTGCCGTGCGTCGCGCCGGCCCCGCCCCCGCGGGGGGGGGGGGGCCCCCCCCCCCCCCCCCCGGGGGGGCCCCCCGCCCCCCCCGGGGGGGGGGGCCCCCCCGGGCCCCCCCGGGCGCCGCCCGGCCGGCCCCGCGGGGCCCGCGGGCGGCGGG
>NZ_JBIRJA010000033.1:50477-52238 GCF_044329325.1 Streptomyces sp. NPDC017676
CCTCCCCCGCGCGGCCGCGCCCGTGCCCCCCCCCCCCCCCCCCCCCCCGGCCCCCCCCCCCCCCCCCCGCGCGGCCCCCCCCCCCCCGCCCCGCCCCGCCGCGCGGACCGCCGTGTTCGACGTCTCCGCCGACGAACAGCCGGTCGCCCCGGCTCGGCACCGCGTGACGCCGTGCGGAGCCGGGGAGAAACCCCGGCCGGCGGTCCTGACCAGCGAGCCGCTGACCGAGGAACCGCTCTGTGGGGCGGTCACCGACGGGCATCTGCCGGGCGGGGCGCACATGCGCTGCCGCCTTGGCGGGGGAGCCCGCTCTGGCGAGAGAACCCGCCCTTGCGAGGGTTCGCGCCCCGTGGGACGGCCCGGCAGGACACGCTCACGTCCCCCCGCCCGGGCCGACGGCTGGTTCGAGGAGTCGCCAGAGGCCCTCCAGGAGCGCGTGGGAGCCGTCCTGCTGACGCAGTGTGCGCAGTGCGTCCGACCGGCGTGAGACGACCGTTCCGGCGGGGACGCCGAGGCGTTGAGCGGTCTCCCGCACCGTGAATCCGTACACGCAGGTGTGGACGAGCACCTCCCGGTGCTCGTGTGTCAGGGTGCGCAGCAGGGCGTGTGCCACCACGGACGCCAGCACAGTTTCGGCGCGATCGGCCTCCGGGACGTCGCCGCTCTCGGCGGTGACGATCTCGTGCCGGGTGAACGGACCGGGCCACCCCTCGACGGCGAGGCCGCGTGCCGTCCTCAGGAGCCGGCCGCGTACGGCGCGCCGCCCGGTGGGCAGCCTGCCGATGTGCTGCCAGGCACGGACAAGGGTTTCCTGTGCGATGTCCTCGGCCGCATGGTGGTCGCCCACCCATGTCTCGGCACGGGCGACGAGCGTGGCTCGGTGCTCGGCCACCAGGGCCTCGGCGCGTGCGTGGTGGCGTACTGCCGGGGGCGGGCGGTGGTGGGCGCTGGTCGTCATGTTCGCGGACTCCCCGTCGGGCAAGGGCGGCGGCGAGCCGTCCCGCCGGCTCCGGACGGGGGTCCGCCCGCATGTTCCGGGCTGTCGACGAGGGCTCGCCGCGCCACCGTTCACAGCCATGTCCGCCGGTGCGGGGCCGTGGCGAGGGGAGCCTCCCCGCCCCGGATCTGTGGCGGGACACCTGGGCCGGGGGAGGCCGTCTCCAGGGCGGGTCGAGTCCCGGAGAATCGGTGGCGACTCAGGCGCCCGCCCGGCCCTCATTCCATCAACGGCGCCGCCCGACGTCCAGGATCACTTTCGCATCGTGCGATGCCGGATCGGCATCGCACGATGCGAAGGTCCTCTGGAGGGAGGTCCGTTGGAGGGGGCCGCCGTACTGCGACACCTCGGCGTGGTCCGACGCCGGCCGCCCGTGTTCTGGGCCGACGAGGTGCCGGCCGTCGGCAGATCGCGCGCCACCGGCCGGCTGCGAGCCAGGAGTTACGAGCCAGGAGCCCCCTGCTCGGTGTCCGACAGGAGTCCCACGCGGACGGTGAACGGCTCTCCCACGCCGTAGCGCGGGCCGGCACTGCGGCGAGGGGGCGGGCTCCTCGCCGAACGCAGCCGCGTCCTGGCGCCGTTCACGTGGACGGCTGTGCCAGGACGCGGTGCGCACCGGTGGCACGCGGGTTCCAGGACGAGCAGGTCTCACCGGCCGCGCGCGGACGGCTACTTGGCGAGGAAGGTGAGGAGGGCGTTGTTGACTTCGTCGGCGTGGGTCCAGAGCAGGCCGTGGGGGGCGCCGTCGATCTCGACGTAGTCGG
>NZ_JBIRJA010000034.1:0-49494 GCF_044329325.1 Streptomyces sp. NPDC017676
GTTACATTCCGAACCCGGAAGCTAAGCCTCACAGCGCCGATGGTACTGCAGGGGGGACCCTGTGGGAGAGTAGGACACCGCCGAACAATTCTTGAAAAGGTCGGATCCTGAACTTCGGTTCGGGGTCCGGCCTTTTTCTGTTGTGCGTAACGTGTCGTTCACGTTGCGAGCCCAGCATCCCAGACATGGGAACTGCAGCAATGCTCAGGGCCGCCGGCGTAGGAGTCGGTGACGAGGTCGTCGTACCGGCCTTCGGGAACGTCGAGGTCGCGGAGGCCGTGACCCTGGCGGGCGCGCTCCCGGTGTTCGCGGACATAGATCCCGTGACCTACTGCCTCGACCCGGACGCGGTCGAGGTGGCCGTAACCGCACGTACGGCCGCGGTGGTTGTCGTCCACCGCTTCGGACGGCGGGCCGACATCGGTCGGTTGCACGCGCTCGGGCAGCGGCACGGACTGCTGGTGCTGGAGCAGGGCGAGTCGGAGGCGCCGTACGACGAGATAGCGCAGCGCAGGCAGCGGGCGGCTTATCTCGACGCCAAGTTGAAGGGCGTACGGACGCCGGACGGCGGGGACGGGCACACCTATCAGCAGTACGTTGTGCGGGTTCCGGGGAACGGCCGGCCGGACCGGGACGCTTTCGCGCGGGCCGTCCGGGCCAAGGGAGTCGAGTGCCGGGTGCCGGTGAAGACGCCCGTGCACCGGCTGCCGGAGTTCCGTCGGTGCGTGTCGTTGCCGCAGACCGAACTCGCCGCCGACGAGACGCTCGCGCTGCCCGTGGACGCCGGGCTCACCAAGCGGGAGATGCACCGCATAGTGTCCGCCTGCAACGCCCTGGGCGGTCTGCTTCAGCCCGCCTTCTGACCGGGCAGCGCACGAATTTGGGAACTCGGGCCTGCTCGGGGTACAGTTTCTTCGTCGCCGCGAGGGAAACCTCGAAAACGACAGGCCCCTATAGCTCAGTCGGCAGAGCGTCTCCATGGTAAGGAGAAGGTCAACGGTTCGATTCCGTTTGGGGGCTCCAGCAAAAAGGCCCCACCCTTCCGGGTGGGGCCTTTTCGTGTTTCCTCAGACCTCCTTGTGGATTCCCGGCACGCGCATCGCCAGAATGGCCATGTCGTCGGACGGGGCGTCGGAGGCGAAACGCTCGACCGCGCGCATGATGCGTGCCGCGACCGCGCCCGCCGTCAGACCCGTGCACGTCGTGAGGACGTCGGCGAGGCCGTCGTCACCCAGCATGCGCGAGCCCTCCCGGCGTTCGGTGACGCCGTCCGTGACGCAGAGCAGCACGTCACCCGGGTCGAGGGTGACCGTCTCCTCGTACAGCTCCAGGTCCTCGATGACGCCCAGCAGCGGCTGGGGTTCGGCCGCGGCCGTCACCGTGCCGTCCTGGCGCAGGCGCAGCGGGAGCGGGTGGCCGGCGCAGACCACCTTCAGCTCGGCGCTGCCGTCCTCCTGGGGGCGCATCTCGCCGTAGAGGAGGGTCAGGAAGCGGCTGCGGTCGCCCTCGTCGAGGATCGCGGAGTTCAGGCGCTCCAGCACGGCCGGGCCGGACAGGCCCTCGCGGGCCAGCAGGCGCAGGGCGTGCCGGGCCAGGCCGGTGACCGCCGCCGCGTTGGGGCCCGTACCGCAGACGTCGCCGATGGCGAAGCCGTACGCGTCGTCGCCGATGGGGAAGAGGTCGTAGAAGTCACCGCCGACCTCGTTGCCCTCGCCGGCCGCGCGGTAGATGACCTCGACCTCGACGCCGTCGATCTGCGGCAGGCCCGGTGGGAGCAGGCTGCGCTGGAGGGACTGGCTGATGGCCGTGCGTTCGGAGTACAGGCGGGCGTTGTCCAGGGCGAGGGCGGCCCGGCGGCTCAAGTCCTCGGCGAGTTCCAGGATTTCCTGGCGGAAGTGCTCGTCGGTCGGTTTGCCGAGGGTCAGCATGCCGATGACGCGGTTGCGGGCGACGAGCGGCAGGACGACCGTCTCCCCGCCGACCGCGGAGGCTGTCGCGAGCGTCGGGCCGATGCCGGAGGCGATCTGGTGCGTGGGGCCGCCGGCCAGGCCCAGGCTGCGCATGGAGGTGCGCAGGGCGGCCTGGTGGGCGACCTCGCCGGGGGCCGTCCACACGCGGGCGCCGGGCGTCGGCACCGGATCCGGCGGGGGGACCTTCGACAGCAGGGACTTGATGCCGTCGATGAGTTCCTCGTCCTCGTGCAGGACGTACGACAGGTACGGCTCGGAGGCCTGGTCGGCGATCGTGTAGACCGCGCACCAGGTGGCCAGCGTCGGGACCGTCATCTGCGCCATCAGGGCGAGGGTCTGGTCGCGGTCCAGGGTGCCGGCCAGCAGGTCGGAGGCCTCGACCAGGAAGCTCAGGGAGCCGCGGCGCAGCCGTTCCAGTTCGCCGAGGCGGGCCGACTCGACGGCGAGAGCGATGCGGTCGGCGGCGAACTGGAGGCGCAGCGCCTCCTCGTTGGTGTATCGGCCGGGTGCCTCCGCCGCGACGCCGAGGGAGCCGGTGAGGCGGCCCTCGACCTTGAGCGGGACGGTGACGACGGAGCGCATGCCGGTTCCGGCGAGCAGGGGTACGGCCCCGGGGACGGCGGCGAGGTCGTCGTGGACGGCGGGCATGCGGGCGGAGCCGTAGCGGCCGGGGCCCGCTTCGACGGGCACGCGCGCGAAGCGCTGCCGGGCGGAGGGCAGACCGGTGGAGGCGCGGACCTCCAGTTCCGTCTCGTCGTCGGTGGCGAGCAGGAGGAACGCGGAGTCGCCGTCGAGCATGTCGCGGGCGCGTTCCACCGTGCGCTGGAGGAGGCCGTCGAGGTCGTCCGGGGCGGGGGAGCCGATGAACACCTCGAAGGGGTCCGTGCTCTGCCCGTCGGCGGACGGGGCCGGGTCGGTGGCCGGGACGCGGGAGGGGGTCTGCAGGACGGCGCGCTCGTGGTCGCGGACTAGGAGGCAGACGGTGGAGGGTTCGCCGCCGGTGTCGCGGACCCGGAGGTGGGAGGCGTACACCTGGGCCACACGGCCGTCGGCGCCGCGGATGCCGTAGGTGCCCTCCCAGCGGGAGAGCTGGAGGGCCTCGGCGATGCCGGTGCCGGTGCCCGGGGTGTGCGGCCAGGCGGCCAGGTCGGTGAGGGGCTTGCCGATGACGTCGGACGCCGGGTAGCCGAACAGCTCCTCGGCGTCCTCGTTCCAGGCGCTGATGCCGCCCTTCCGGTCGACCTGGAGGACGGCGACGCGGACGCGGCCGTCGGCCAGCGGGAGGAGGTCGGGGGGCAGGGCCGGGCCGGCGGTGCGGGTGCCGACCGGGCGCTCGGGCAGGTTGAGCTGGAACCAGACGTTCTTGTGGGTGGGGGTGTAGTCCACGCCCCAGCGGGTGGCCAGGGCCGCGCAGAGCTGGAGGCCGCGGCCGCCTTCGCGGTCGGGGCTGCTCATGGCGACGGCGGAGCTCTGGAGGGGGACCTCGCGCTCCGGGTAGCGGTCGGAGACCTCGATGCGCACGCCGTCCTCGGTGCGCAGGCACAGCACCTCCGCGTGCGTGCCCGCGTGGACGACGGCGTTGGTCACCAGTTCGCTGGTGAGGACGACCGCGTCGTCGACGATGTCGGCGAACCCCCAGCCCTGGAGGGTGTCGCGGACGAAGGACCGGGCGGTCGCGACCGATCGTCCGACGGGCTCGAAACTGGCAGCCGCGCGCGCGGTGATCACAGAACTCCTCGGCCGGTTGTCGACATGCGGGGCTGCGTGGCCGGCCGGCTCGCTCCGCTGTTGCGGCATCAGCTCGCCCGTCGGCTGTGGCTCCGGGGGCTGCCCCCCGGGGATCAGTCCGGTGGTCATGGTGTCCGGCCGCCCCTCCGATGCCCGCTCGTACTCGTGCCACCGCCCAGACCGGTCAAACCGGTGCGGCTGGACAGCCGCATGCAAGGTTACTTACCTTCGCGGTCCTGGCGGATGCCGGTCGCCGGTGTTTACGCCCCCAGGGTGTGCGGACGATGTGCGAAGCTGCCGAACTGTTATGGCCTGGTTCGGCCGGGGTGAAACACTGGGCAGGCTTCTGACGAAGGTCGGGCCTGGCCGCGTGGGTTCCGTGCAGGGCGGGCAGCAGCTCCTGGTGTGGCCGGATCTCGTCTGGCAGGAATACGCAGCAGTAACCGGTACGCGGAAGTAACCGGTATGCCGATGACCGGCAGCCGGGCCGAAGCGGCCGAGCACAGCAGTGACGGTCTACCCCTCCGGGAGGGACACAGTGGAGTCTGGCGCGGCGACGCGAGGCACGAGGACGCGCGCGAAAGGCGAACCGTCCCTGGGCAGGAGCGGCGGCACCACCACGGTGGACACGGCTGCCCTGAACCGGCTGCTGGCGGCCCTCGTGTCGATGCGCGACGGGAACTTCCGCAAGCGGCTCACGGTCTCCGGTGACGGCGTGATGTCGGAGATCGCGGCCGTCTTCAACGAGGTGGCCGACCGGAATCTGCATCTGACCGGTGAGCTGTCGCGGGTGCGGCGCATGGTGGGGCGTGAGGGAAAACTCACGGAGCGGCTGGAGACGGGAGCCTGTGAGGGCTCGTGGGCGACGGCCATCGACAACTCCAACGCGCTGGTGGACGACCTGGTCCGGCCGGTCTCGGAGGTCAGCCGGGTGCTCACGGCGGTCGCCGAGGGTGATCTGTCGCCGCGGATGGAGCTGCGGACGCAGGCGCCGGACGGCGGTACGGGGCATCCGTTGCGGGGCGAGTTCCTGAAGGTCGGCCGGACCGTCAACAACCTGGTCGACCAGTTGTCGACGTTCACGGACGAGGTCACGCGCGTGGCCAGCGAGGTCGGCACCGAGGGCAAGCTCGGCGGCCAGGCCCGGGTGCGCGGTATGTCCGGTTCGTGGAAGGACCTGACCGAGTCCGTCAACACGATGGCGGACCGGCTGACCGCCCAGGTGCGGGACATCGCCCTGGTGACCACGGCGGTGGCCAAGGGCGACCTGTCCCGGAAGGTGACCGTCCATGTCGCCGGCGAGATGCTGGAGCTGAAGAACACCGTCAACACGATGGTGGACCAGCTCTCGGCGTTCTCCTCCGAGGTCACGCGGGTGGCCCGCGAGGTGGGCACGGAGGGCATCCTGGGCGGCCGGGCCCAGGTGCCCGAGGTGGCCGGCGTGTGGAAGGAGCTGACGGACTCCGTCAACACGATGGCGGGCAACCTGACCGCGCAGGTGCGGGGGATCTCCCAGGTGACGACCGCCGTGGCCAACGGTGATCTGTCGCAGAAGGTGACCGTCCCCGCGCGCGGGGAGGTCGCGCAGCTCGCCGAGACGATCAACCAGATGACCGAGACGCTGCGGATCTTCGCGGACGAGGTCACGCGGGTGGCGAACGAGGTCGGCGCGGAGGGGCGGCTCGGCGGGCAGGCGAACGTGCCGGGCGCGGCGGGTACGTGGAAGGACCTGACGGACTCCGTCAACACGGTGTTCCGGAACCTGACCACCCAGGTGCGGGACATCGCTGCGGTGACGACCGCGGTGGCCAGCGGTGATCTCTCGCAGAAGGTCACCGTGGACGTGGCCGGCGAGATGCTGGAGCTGAAGAACACCGTCAACGGGATGGTGGACCAGCTGTCGGCGTTCGGTGCCGAGGTGACGCGGGTCGCGCGGGAGATCGGTGTCGAGGGTGAGCTGGGCGGCCAGGCGCAGGTGCCGGGGGCGGCCGGTACGTGGAAGGACCTGACGGACTCCGTCAACACCGCGTTCCGCAACCTCACCGGGCAGGTGCGCAACATCGCCCAGGTGACCACGGCGGTGGCCAACGGCGACCTGTCGCAGAAGGTCACCGTGGACGTGTCCGGTGAGATGCTCCAGCTGAAGAACACCGTCAACACGATGGTGGACCAGCTGTCGAGCTTCGCCGACCAGGTCACGCGGATGGCCCGGGACGTGGGTACGGAGGGCCGGCTGGGCGGTCAGGCCCGGGTGGACGGCGTCTCCGGTACCTGGAAGGAGTTGACGGACTCCGTCAACTTCATGGCCGGCAACCTGACGTCCCAGGTGCGGCAGATCGCCCAGGTGACGACGGCCGTGGCGCGCGGTGACCTGTCGCAGAAGATCGACGTCGACGCGCGGGGCGAGATCCTTGAGCTGAAGAACACGATCAACACGATGGTCGATCAGCTGTCCGCCTTCGCCGACCAGGTGACCCGCGTCGCGCGGGACGTGGGTACGGAGGGCCGCCTGGGCGGGCAGGCGCAGGTGCCCGGTGTGGCCGGTGTGTGGCGGGACCTGACCGACTCCGTGAACGGCATGGCCGGCAACCTCACGGCCCAGGTGCGCAACATCGCGCAGGTCGCCACCGCCGTGGCGCGCGGTGACCTGTCCCAGAAGATCACCGTGGACGCGCGCGGGGAGATCCTGGAGCTGAAGAACACCCTGAACACGATGGTGGACCAGCTGTCGTCGTTCGCCCAGGAGGTCACGCGCGTGGCGCGTGAGGTGGGCACGGAGGGCATGCTCGGCGGTCAGGCAGAGGTGCAGGGAGTCTCCGGCACCTGGAAGGACCTCACGCAGTCCGTGAACTTCATGGCGAACAACCTGACGATCCAGGTGCGCAACATCGCCGAGGTGACGACGGCGGTCGCCAAGGGCGACCTGTCCAAGAAGATCACCGTTGACGCGAAGGGCGAGATCCTTGAGCTCGTCACGACGGTCAACACGATGGTGGACCAGCTGTCCAGCTTCGCCGAGCAGGTGACCAGGGTGGCCCGCGAGGTGGGCACCGAGGGCATCCTGGGCGGCCAGGCGCACGTACCGGGTGTCACGGGCATCTGGAAGGACCTCAGCAACAACGTCAACCTGATGGCCAACAACCTGACGATGCAGGTGCGGAACATCTCGCAGGTGGCCGCGGCCGTCGCCAACGGTGACCTGACGCGGCAGGTGACGATCGAGGCGCGCGGTGAGGTCGCGCAGCTCGCCGACACCATCAACACCATGGTGAAGACGCTGAGTTCGTTCGCCGACCAGGTCACCAAGGTGGCCCGCGAGGTGGGCACGGACGGCATCCTGGGCGGTCAGGCGCACGTGCCGGGTGTGGCCGGTACCTGGAAGGACCTCACCGAGTCCGTGAACCAGATGGCGTCCAACCTGACCGGTCAGGTACGCAACATCGCCATGGTGACCACGGCCATCGCCAAGGGTGACCTGACGAAGAAGATCGACATTGACGCCCGCGGCGAGATCCTCGAACTCAAGACGACGATCAACACGATGGTCGACCAGCTGTCCAGCTTCGCCGAGGAGGTCACCCGGGTGGCCCGTGAGGTGGGTACGGAAGGGCAGCTGGGCGGTCAGGCACGCGTGCGTGACGTCGACGGCACCTGGCGGGACCTCACCGAGTCCGTGAACGAGATGGCCGGGAACCTGACCCGGCAGGTGCGGGCCATCGCGCGCGTGGCGACCGCGGTGACCCGCGGCGACCTGAACCTGAAGATCGACGTGGACGCGTCCGGCGAGATCCAGGAGCTCCAGGACTACATCAACAAGATGATCGCCAACCTGCGTGACACCACGATCGCCAACAAGGAGCAGGACTGGCTCAAGGGCAACCTGGCCCGGATCTCGGCCCTCATGCAGGGCCGCCGGGACCTGGAGGACGTCGCCTCGCTGATCATGAGTGAGCTGACGCCGGTGGTGTCCGCGCAGCACGGCGCGTTCTTCGTGGCGATGCCGCTCATGGAGGGCAAGGGCGTCGGAAACGGCGAGGACGACTACGAGCTGCGGATGCTCGGCTCGTACGGCTACTCGATGGGCTCCATGCCGACGTCGTTCCGGCCCGGTGAGGCGCTGGTCGGCACGGCCGCGCAGGAGAAGCGCACGATCCTGGTGTCGGACGCGCCGAGCGGCTACCTGAAGATCTCCTCGGGGCTCGGCGAGGCGCCGCCCGCGCAGGTCATCGTGTTGCCGGTGCTGTTCGAGGGCAAGGTGCTCGGTGTGATCGAGCTGGCGTCCTTCACGCCGTTCACGCAGATCCAGAAGGACTTCCTCAACCAGATCGCCGAGATGATCGCGACCAGCGTCAACACCATCTCGGTCAACACCAAGACCGAACAGCTGCTCAAGCAGTCGCAGGAGCTGACCGAGCAGCTGCGGGAGCGGTCGGCCGAGCTGGAGAACCGGCAGAAGGCGCTCCAGGCCTCGAATGCCGAACTGGAGGAGAAGGCCGAGCTGCTGGCCCGGCAGAACCGGGACATCGAGGTGAAGAACACCGAGATCGAGGAGGCCCGGCAGGTCCTGGAGGAGCGTGCCGAGCAGCTCGCGGTCTCGATGCGCTACAAGAGCGAGTTCCTCGCCAACATGTCGCACGAGCTGCGCACCCCGCTCAACTCGCTGCTGATCCTGGCGAAGCTGCTCGCCGACAACGCCGAGGGCAACCTCTCGCCCAAGCAGGTGGAGTTCGCCGAGACCATCCACGGCGCCGGTTCCGATCTGCTCCAGCTGATCAACGACATCCTGGACCTGTCGAAGGTCGAGGCGGGCAAGATGGACGTCTCCCCGACGCGGATCGCGCTCGTCCAGCTGGTGGACTACGTGGAGGCCACCTTCCGGCCGCTGACCGCGGAGAAGGGCCTGGACCTGTCCGTCCGGGTCTCCCCGGAGCTGCCGGCGACCCTGCACACCGATGAGCAGCGGCTGCTCCAGGTGCTGCGCAACCTGCTGTCCAACGCGGTGAAGTTCACCGACTCCGGGTCGGTGGAGCTGGTGATCCGGCCCGCGGGCGCGAGCGTGCCGCAGTCCATCCGGGAACAGTTGCTGGAGGCCGGTTCGCTGCGCGATCCGGACGGCGAGCTGATCGCGTTCTCGGTGACGGACACCGGTATCGGCATCGCGGCCAGCAAGATGCGGGTGATCTTCGAGGCGTTCAAGCAGGCGGACGGCACCACCAGCCGCAAGTACGGCGGCACCGGCCTCGGCCTGTCGATCTCGCGGGAGATCGCGCAGCTGCTCGGCGGTGAGATCCACGCGCAGAGCGAACCGGGCCGTGGCTCGACGTTCACGCTCTACCTGCCGCTGCACCCGAGCGAACTGCCGCCGCAGGGCTACCAGCAGTCCCTGCCCGCGCTGGAGGCCGGCGATCTGGTCGCCTCCGAGGCGCACCTGTCCTCGGAGCTGTCCGCGGTGGAGATCGAGACGCCGGCCGAGGTGAAGTCGTACCAGGAGACGCAGAACGGCGCGGCCGCGCTCTTCAGGCGCCGGCGGCGGAGCCGGCCGGAGGACGGGCAGCGGCACGAGCAGTGGACGGCGGTGCCGGAGCAGGAGCGCGCGCCGCAGCAGGGCCGCGCGGTGCGGTTCGGCGGCGAGAAGGTGCTGATCGTCGACGACGACATCCGCAACGTGTTCGCGCTGACCAGCGTCCTGGAGCAGCACGGCCTGTCGGTGCTGTACGCGGAGAACGGCCGCGAGGGCATCGAGGTGCTGGAGCAGCACGACGACGTGGCGGTCGTCCTGATGGACATCATGATGCCGGAGATGGACGGCTACGCGACGACCACGGCGATCCGCAGGATGCCGCAGTTCGCGGGGCTGCCGATCATCGCGCTCACCGCCAAGGCGATGAAGGGCGACCGGGAGAAGGCGATCGAGTCGGGCGCCTCCGACTATGTCACCAAGCCGGTCGATCCTGATCACCTGCTGTCGGTGATGCGTCAGTGGATGACCGCGGAGTGACCGAGGGGTGGCCATGGTGAGCGGATCGGACGGGTGTGCGGTGAACGCCGGGGGAACCTTCGGCGGGCGCGGGGAGTTGCTGCATGATGAAGGCCGGGTACGCGGCGGAATCCCGGATTCCGGGAACCGTCCGGGGTCTCGCCGCGTTTCCGTTGTGTGCACAGTGACATCGCGGTGACAGGGTGTGGCGACGGGCGGGGTGCGGCTACGATGACCGGCACAAGGACGGGCGGCGAAAGGGAGTCGTCCCCTGGGGCGGCGCCCGGTGTACCGCCGGGGCGAGGAGGGCGGGCCATGGTGCAGAAGGCCAAGATCCTCCTGGTCGATGACCGGCCGGAGAATCTGCTGGCGCTGGAGGCCATCCTCTCTGCGCTCGATCAGACGCTGGTGCGGGCATCGAGCGGGGAGGAAGCGCTCAAAGCACTGCTCACGGACGATTTCGCGGTCATTCTGCTGGACGTCCAGATGCCGGGCATGGACGGGTTCGAGACCGCCGCGCACATCAAGCGGCGGGAGCGCACCCGGGACATCCCGATCATCTTCCTCACGGCGATCAACCACGGCCCGCACCACACCTTCCGGGGCTACGCGGCGGGCGCGGTGGACTACATCAGCAAGCCGTTCGACCCGTGGGTGCTGCGCGCGAAGGTCTCGGTCTTCGTCGAGCTGTACATGAAGAACTGCCAGCTGCGGGAGCAGGCGGCACTGCTGCGGCTCCAGTTGGAGGGCGGCGCCAAGGGCGGAGCCGCCGGCAAGGAGCCGGCCGGGCTCCTCGCCGAGCTGTCCGCGCGGCTCGCGGCCGTCGAGGAGCAGGCGGAGGCGCTGTCCAAGCAGCTGGACGACGACTCCGCGGACGCGGCCGCGGTGGCCACGGCGGCCCATCTGGAGCGCAAGCTCACCGGGTTGCGCCGTGCGCTCGACGCCCTGGAGCCGGGCGCGGGCGGCGCCGGTGCCTCGGTGCCCTCGCAGAACTGACGTACAGGCGGAACTGACGTACACCGGGACCGGGTCGCGGATGAGTGTGCGTCAGTTCCAAGCCCCGTCAGGCACGACACGAACGGGTGAAGCTGTGGGCACACGTGTCCGCTGTCGTCTCCCCCGGTAACCTCACACCATGGCCTCACGTCCCTCCGCAGCCAAGAAGCAGCCCGCCAAGAAGGCGGCGGCTCCCGCGAAGGCTCCGGCGAAGAAGGCCGCCCCGAAGAAAGCCCCGGCCAAGAAGGCGCCCGCCAGGAAGGCCCCGGCGAAGAAGGCCGCGCCCGCGAGGCCGGCACCCAGCGCGACCGGGGGGCTGTACCGGCTCGTGCGCGCCCTCTGGCTCGGCCTGGCGCACGCCGTCGGCGCCGTCTTCCGCGGCATAGGGCAGGGCGCGAAGAACCTCGACCCGGCCCACCGCAAGGACGGCGTCGCGCTGCTGCTGCTCGGCGTCGCCCTGATCGTCGCCGCCGGCACCTGGGCGGACCTGCGCGGCCCCGTCGGCGACCTCGTCGAGATCCTGGTCACCGGCGCCTTCGGCCGGCTCGACCTGCTGGTGCCGATACTGCTCGCGGTGATCGCCGTACGGTTCATCCGGCACCCGGAACAGCCGGAGGCCAACGGGCGGATCGTGATCGGCCTGTCCGCGCTCGTCGTCGGCGTCCTCGGCCAGGTCCACATCGCCTGCGGCTCGCCCGCGCGCAGCGACGGCATGCAGGGCATAAGGGACGCCGGCGGCCTCATCGGCTGGGCGGCGGCCACTCCGCTGACGTACACCATGACCGAGGTGCTCGCCGTACCGCTGCTGGTGCTGCTGACCGTCTTCGGGCTGCTCGTGGTGACCGCCACCCCGGTCAACGCCGTCCCGCAGCGGCTGCGGACGCTCGGCGTGCACCTGGGCCTGCTGCGCGACCCGGAGGAGGACCGGTTCGTGGAGGAGTACTACGACGAGCAGTGGCGCGAGGCGACGCCCGCGCGCCCCCGCCGACGCTCCGCCGCCCCGCGGGCGTACGACCCCGACAGCGCCGAGGAAGAGGCCCTCTCGCAGCGCCGCGGGCGCCCCAGGCGCTCGGCGGTGCCCCAGCCGGACCCGCAGCGGCAGATGGACGCCGTGGACGTCGCGGCGGCGGCCGCCGCCGCGCTCGACGGCGCCGTCCTGCACGGCATGCCGCCGTCCCCGCTCGTCGCCGACCTCACCCAGGGGGTGAGCGCGGGCGAACGCGAGGACACCACCCCGGTGCCCGCGCCTGCGCCCGCCGACGAGCCGGCCCCCACTCCCGCCCCCAAGCCGGTCCCGGCGGCCCGCCCCAAGCAGGAGAAGCTGACGTCCGGATCCGTCCCGGACCTGACGAAGAAGGCCCCGGAGGTGCCCCGCGAGCTGCCCGCGCGCGCGGAGCAGCTCCAGCTGTCCGGCGACATCACCTACGCGCTGCCCTCCCTGGACCTGCTCCAGCGCGGCGGCCCCGGCAAGGCCCGCAGCGCGGCCAACGACGCCGTCGTCGCCTCGCTCACCCAGGTCTTCACCGAGTTCAAGGTCGACGCGCGCGTCACCGGCTTCACCCGCGGTCCGACGGTCACCCGCTACGAGGTCGAGCTGGGCCCCGCCGTGAAGGTCGAGCGGATCACCGCGCTGACCAAGAACATCGCCTACGCGGTGGCCAGCCCGGACGTGCGGATCATCAGCCCGATCCCCGGCAAGTCCGCGGTCGGCATCGAGATCCCGAACACCGACCGGGAGATGGTCAACCTCGGCGACGTGCTGCGTCTGGCGGAGTCGGCGGAGGACGACGACCCGATGCTGGTCGCCTTCGGCAAGGACGTCGAGGGCGGGTACGTCATGCACTCGCTGGCGAAGATGCCGCACATGCTGGTCGCCGGCGCCACCGGCTCCGGCAAGTCGTCCTGCATCAACTGCCTGATCACCTCGGTCATGATGCGGGCGACCCCGGAGGACGTCCGGATGATCCTGGTCGACCCCAAGCGCGTGGAGCTGACCGCCTACGAGGGCATCCCGCACCTGATCACCCCGATCATCACCAACCCCAAGCGGGCCGCCGAGGCCCTCCAGTGGGTGGTCCGCGAGATGGACCTCAGGTACGACGACCTGGCCGCCTACGGATACCGGCACATCGACGACTTCAACCGGGCGGTGCGCGAGGGCCGGGCCAAGCCGCCCGAGGGCAGCGAGCGCGAGCTGCAGCCGTACCCGTACCTGCTGGTGATCGTGGACGAGCTGGCCGACCTCATGATGGTCGCGCCGCGGGACGTGGAGGACGCGATCGTGCGCATCACACAGCTCGCGCGCGCGGCCGGCATCCACCTGGTGCTCGCCACCCAGCGCCCGTCGGTCGACGTGGTCACCGGTCTGATCAAGGCCAACGTGCCCTCCCGGCTGGCCTTCGCCACCTCCTCGCTCGCCGACTCCCGGGTCATCCTCGACCAGCCCGGCGCCGAGAAGCTGATCGGCAAGGGCGACGGCCTGTTCCTGCCGATGGGCGCGAACAAGCCCACGCGCATGCAGGGCGCGTTCGTGACGGAGGAGGAGGTCGCGGCCGTCGTCCGGCACTGCAAGGAGCAGATGGCGCCGGTCTTCCGGGACGACGTCACCGTGGGCACCAAGCAGAAGAAGGAGATCGACGAGGACATCGGCGACGACCTCGACCTGCTGTGCCAGGCGGCCGAGCTGGTCGTCTCCACCCAGTTCGGCTCGACGTCCATGCTCCAGCGCAAGCTGCGCGTCGGCTTCGCCAAGGCCGGACGGCTCATGGACCTCATGGAGTCCCGCAACATCGTGGGGCCGAGCGAGGGCTCCAAGGCACGTGACGTTCTCGTGAAGCCCGACGAGCTGGACGGCGTGCTCGCCGTGATCCGCGGGGAGTCGGACGGGTGAGGCGCGAAGGGCCGTTCGGCGGACGTGGGTTACGCCGGGTGGCGGGGCCGCCGCCGTGACCCACCCGTTAGCGAGCGGCGGGCAACCGTTTCCCTTTGTCGTACGTCCAGTTGAGCGAAAGGACAGGTAGGCGTCCCAGCATGGGGTACCAGCCTGTCAAACCATCGGATTGTCCGGCCATTCCGATGGCGCACAAATGTCCTACCGTCCGGTTGTCCCACCCTTTCGTACCCCCCCTAGACTGAGCTTCCAGCACAGGTGGCTACACGCTCGAAAGGCGCCCCCGTGTCCATCGGCAACTCCCCTGAAGACGAGCGTCCGTTCCGAGACGAGTCCCAGGAAGCCCGACCCTCCGTGGGCCGCGCGCTGCAGCAGGCGCGGATCGCGGCCGGGCTCACCGTGGACGACGTCAGCAGTGCCACTCGTGTCCGTATCGCCATCGTGCGCGCCATCGAGGCGGACGACTTCGCGCCCTGTGGCGGCGATGTCTACGCCCGTGGGCACATCCGCACGCTGGCCAAGGCCGTCCACCTCGATCCCGAGCCGCTGATCGCCCAGTACGACGCCGAGCACGGCGGCCGGCCCGCGCCCACCCCCGCCGCACCCCTGTTCGAGGCGGAGCGGATCCGGCCCGAGCGGCGCGGCCCGAACTGGACCGCCGCGATGGTCGCCGCGATCGTCGTCGTGATCGGGTTCGTCGGGTTCACCGCGTTCAAGGGCGGCGGAGCCTCCGGTGACGCGAAGTCGCAGGTCGCCGAGGGTCAGACCAGTACGCCCGGCAAGTCCGCCTCGCCGACGCCGAAGAAGGAGGAGAAGCCCGTCGCACCGACCGGCGAGCCCTCCGACAGCGCCATCGCCGCCGCGCCCCAGGACAAGGTCACCGTCCAGGTCAGCGCGCCCAACGGACGCAGCTGGATCTCGGCCAAGGACCACAACGGCCGGATGCTCTACGACGGGCTGCTGAAGAAGGGCGAGTCCAAGACCTTCCAGGACAGCTCCAAGATCAACCTGATCCTCGGCGACGCCGGGGCGATCGAGCTGTACGTCAACGGCAAGAAGATCGAGGACACCTTCCGGCCCGGCGCGGTGGAGCGCCTCACCTACACGAAGGGCGACCCGGTCGCGGGCTGACGACGGGCCCGCGGGACGGACGTGTGACGGAGTCGGCCGCGATCGGCCAACCCCGTCGACGTGGGCCGTCAGTGAGACAAAGTAGTCTTGAGCCCATGCCTGAACGCCGTACCGTCGCACTCGTCACTCTCGGCTGCGCTCGTAACGAGGTGGATTCCGAGGAGCTCGCAGGCCGTTTGGAGGCGGACGGCTGGCAGCTCGTCGAGGACGCCGCGGACGCCGACGTCGCCGTGGTCAACACCTGTGGCTTCGTGGAGGCCGCCAAGAAGGACTCCGTCGACGCGCTGCTGGAGGCCAATGACCTCAAGAGCCATGGCAGAACCCAGGCCGTCGTGGCGGTGGGCTGCATGGCCGAGCGGTACGGCAAGGAACTGGCCGAGGCGCTGCCCGAGGCCGACGGTGTCCTCGGCTTCGACGACTACACGAACATCTCCGACCGCCTGCAGACCATCCTGTCCGGCGGCATCCACGCCGCCCACACCCCCCGCGACCGGCGCAAGCTGCTGCCGATCAGCCCCGCAGAGCGCCAGCAGTCGGCAGCGTCCGTCGCACTGCCCGGGCACGGCCCGGCCGACCTCCCGGAGGGCGTCGCGCCCGCCTCGGGCCCCCGTGCGCCGCTGCGCCGCCGTCTCGACGGCTCCCCGGTCGCCTCGGTCAAGCTCGCCTCGGGCTGCGACCGGCGCTGCTCCTTCTGCGCCATCCCCTCCTTCCGCGGCTCCTTCATCTCCCGCCGCCCCAGCGACGTCCTGAACGAGACCCGCTGGCTGGCCGAGCAGGGCGTGAAGGAGATCATGCTGGTCTCCGAGAACAACACCTCCTACGGCAAGGACCTCGGCGACATCCGCCTGCTGGAGTCCCTGCTGCCGGAGCTGGCCGAGGTCGACGGCATCGAGCGGGTCCGGGTGAGCTACCTCCAGCCGGCCGAGATGCGCCCCGGACTCATCGACGTCCTGACCTCCACGCCGAAGGTCGCCCCGTACTTCGACCTGTCCTTCCAGCACTCCGCGCCCGACGTGCTGCGCGCCATGCGCCGCTTCGGCGACACCGACCGCTTCCTGGAACTGCTCGACACCATCCGGAGCAAGGCCCCCGAGGCCGGTGTGCGTTCCAACTTCATCGTCGGCTTCCCCGGCGAGTCCGAGTCCGACCTCGCCGAACTGGAGCGCTTCCTGAACGGCGCCCGGCTGGACGCCATCGGTGTCTTCGGCTACTCGGACGAGGAGGGCACGGAAGCGGCGACGTACGACAACAAGCTGGACGAGGACGTCGTCGCCGAGCGCCTGGCCCACATCTCCCGGCTCGCCGAGGAACTCGTCTCGCAGCGCGCCGAGGAACGCGTCGGCGAGACCGTCCAGGTCCTGGTGGAGTCCGTGGACGAGGAGGAGGGCGTCCACGGCCGCGGCGCGCACCAGGCGCCGGAGACCGACGGCCAGGTGCTCCTCACGAGCGGCGCGGGTCTGAGCGTCGGACGTATGGTCGAGGCGAAGGTGGTCGGTACCGAAGGTGTCGACCTGGTGGCCGAGCCGCTGACCGGCTCGCTCGCGTGTAGTGAGGAGGCGGGCAGATGACCGGAGTCCCGGCATCCGCCGCGGGCGGCTCCTCCGGCGCGCAGGGCGCCCGGAGTTCCGCCGCCGCTGCCGACGGCGGAACTCCGTCCGAGGTCTCCGGTTCTGCTTCGGGTCCGGCCACGGCTCCCGAGGGCGGCAAGTCGCCGCGCGGCGCGAAGATCGCGGCCGCGGCCGTCAACCAGGCGAGCGTCTGGAACGTCGCCAATCTGCTGACGATGCTCCGGCTGGTCCTGGTGCCCGGCTTCGTGGCACTGATGCTCGCCGACGGCGGCTACGACCCGGCCTGGCGCTCCCTGGCCTGGGCGGCCTTCGCCATCGCCATGATCACCGACCTGTTCGACGGGCATCTGGCGCGCACCTACAACCTGGTCACCGACTTCGGGAAGATCGCCGACCCCATCGCCGACAAGGCGATCATGGGTGCGGCGCTCATCTGTCTGTCCGCCCTCGGTGATCTGCCGTGGTGGGTGACGGGCGTCATCCTCGGCCGGGAACTCGGCATCACCCTGCTGCGTTTTCTGGTCATTCGCTACGGTGTGATCCCCGCCAGCCGGGGCGGCAAGCTGAAGACGCTCACCCAGGGCGTGGCCGTCGGCATGTACGTCCTGGCCCTGACCGGGTGGCTCGCCAGCCTGCGCTTCTGGGTGATGGCCGCGGCGGTCGTCCTCACCGTCGTCACGGGCCTCGACTACATAAGACAAGCCATTGTGCTGCGCCGGCGGGGAATCGCCGAGCGCGCGGCAGCGTTGGAGGAGAAGGAAGCGTGAGTTCCCGGGCCACCGAACTGGTGCGACTACTGACCGTGAGGGGAGAGACCCTTGCCGTCGCGGAGTCGCTGACCGGTGGCCTGGTGGCGGCGGAGATCACCGGGGTACCCGGCGCGTCCCGGGTGTTCCGGGGTTCGATCACCGCGTACGCAACCGAACTGAAGCATGAGCTGCTGGGTGTCGACGCCACCCTGCTGGCCCAGTGCGGAGCGGTGGATCCGCAGGTCGCGGGCCAGATGGCAGCCGGAGTCCGCAAGGCACTGGGCGCCGACTGGGGCATCGCGACCACCGGGGTCGCCGGGCCCGATCCGCAGGACGGCAAGCCCGTCGGGACGGTCTTCGTGGCCGTCGACGGGCCCCTCACCGCGCGGCCCGGTTCTGCCGGTGGCGGAAAAGTCGAGGGTCTGCGGTTGAACGGCAGCCGTGCGGAAATTCGTATGGAGAGTGTACGGAGCGTACTCGCAGTGCTCCTGGAGCAGCTTGCGGGCGAACAGACTGGGAATGAGCGGGCACAGGATACGGAACGGAACGGGGGGTTTTGATGTTTGCAGCCCTGAGTGAACACGACATCGCTCCCCGCACGGCCGCGGCGCAAGGCGGTACGGTGGGGCGAGAAGGATGCGGCTACGCGGTCCGAGGAGGGAGCCACCGATGATTCTGCTCCGTCGCCTGCTGGGTGACGTGCTGCGTCGGCAGCGCCAACGCCAGGGCCGTACTCTGCGCGAAGTCTCCTCGTCCGCCCGAGTCTCACTCGGCTATCTCTCCGAGGTGGAGCGGGGGCAGAAGGAGGCTTCCTCCGAACTGCTCGCCGCCATCTGCGACGCGCTGGACGTACGGATGTCGGAACTCATGCGAGAGGTGAGCGACGAGCTGGCGCTCGCCGAACTGGCCCAGTCCGCCCGGGCCACCGAGCCCGTGCCCACGCCGGTCCGGCCGATGCTGGGTTCCGTGTCGGTGACCGGCGTGCCACCGGAACGGGTGACCATCAAGGCGCCCGCGGAAGCGGTGGACGTCGTCGCCGCGTGAGGTTCGCGGACGCGGTCTGACGCTCCGGGACGAGTGACGATCCGCTACCGGTGAAGCGACACGGACACGGGTGGTGTAACCGGGATGCGGGCGGAGCGACCCGGGTGCGGGTCGAGCGGTCCGATACGGCTTGAGCCCCGGCCGGCTTCTCCAGGGAGACCTGGGAAGCCGGTCGGGGCATTTTCGCGCTCTATGCCCGATGTGCGCCCGTTTGCCGGTGTTGCGGGCTGCGGTCATCGTGGGAGGGACGTGACGGCGCCCGAACCACCGGAGGAAGCGGATGTACGTCGTGAAGAGCCCGTTGGCCGACGGAGACCTGAAGACCGTGTCCGAGGCGCTCCAGAGCGCCCTCGTCGATCTCGTGGACCTCTCGCTGGTCGCCAAGCAGATCCACTGGAACGTCGTCGGCCCGCGCTTCCGCTCCGTCCACCTCCAGCTGGACGAGGTGGTCGACTCCGCCCGCACCCATATGGACGCGGTGGCCGAGCGTGCCTCGGCGCTGGGCATACCGCCCGACGGACGCGTCGGCACGGTGGCCTCCGGCAGCGGCATCAAGACCACCCCGGCCGGGTGGATCAAGGACGCGGACGCGGTCGGGACGATGGTGGACGCGCTGGGCTCGGTGATCAGCCGGATGCGGGAGCGGGTGGAGGCGACCGCGCAGCCCGACCCGGTGTCCCAGGACATGTTCATCGGGATCACCGCGGACCTGGAGAAGCACCACTGGATGTTCCAGGCGGAGAACGCGTAAGCGGTGCGGCCGGGGGCGGAGCCCTGCGGGGAAGCCTGTCGGGGCCTTTGCGGGAGCCCGGCGGGGCCTTGCGTGGAAGTCCGGCGGGGCCTTGTGGGGAAGCCCGTCGGGGCCTTCGGAGCCGGCCGTGCGCGGAAGCCGTCGGAGCCGGCCCTATGGGGAAGCCCGTCGGAGCCCTGTACGGAAAGCCCGTCGGAGCCTGCCCCGCACGGACGCCTTCGGCACCCTTCAGGGAAGCCCGCCGTGAACGCCGGACGGGCTGCTTGCGCCTCCCGGCGCTGCATCTGTGAGCCCTCGGTGCGCCTCCCGCGCGGTCGGGGCGGCGGTCTAGCGTCCGGCTGGAGGTGATGGCGGGCATGGCGGGACGGACAGTGCGCTGGGGACTGGCGCTCGGCCTGGGAGCGATGTGGTGGTGGGCCGTGCTCCGGCTCGCCGTGGGAGAGGGCTCGGGCGTGCTGGAAGGAGCCGTCGCCGCCGGCGGTTGGGGGCTGAGCCTGCTGCCGGTGCACTGTGTGCCCAAGGGGCGCGCGACCGGCGCCGTGCACCCGGGGCGCTGGGTGGCCGCCTGGCGGGCGGGGGACGTCACCAAGGCATCGCCACGCTCCCGTTCGGGCGAAGTATCCGACCCGTCATGAACGCCGGACGGTCGGGCGGTCGGTCAGCCGGTGCGGCGCGGGTACTTGTCGCGCCAGCGTTGGGGCGTGCCCGGGGCGGGCGCCGGGCCTCTCTGGCAGGTGGGGCACCAGTAGGTGGGGCGTTCCTGGGAGCCGTCGCCTTGGTCGGCCACCCGCACGGAGGTGTGGCAGCGCAGGCACGGGCGGGGTGCGCGGCCGTAGACGAACAGGTCGTACCGGTGCAGACCGGTGGTCTGCCGGACCGGGCGGTCGCGGTTGGTCTCCAGCAGTCTCTTGGCCAGCGCGGGCAGCTGCCGGGCGAGGTCCGCGGGGAGCGCCCCGGCCGGCAGCCAGGGGGTCACGCCGAGGAGGAAGCACAGCTCGCTCTTGTAGACGTTGCCGATGCCGGCCAGGTTGCGCTGGTCCAGCAGGGCCTCGCCGAGCTCGCGGGCCGGGTCCGAGAGGACGTTGGCCAGGGCGCGCTCGGGGTCCCAGTCGGGGCCGAGGAGGTCGGGGCCGAGGTGGCCGACGACCCGTTCCTCCTCGGTCGTGCGCAGCAGCTCCAGGACCTGTAGCCGGTAGCCGACGGCCGTACGGTCGGCGGTGCCGAGAACCGCCCGGATCTGGTACGCCGGTCCTCCCCGCCAGCGCTCACCCGTGCCGTACACCTTCCACGCGCCCTCCATGCGCAGGTGGGTGTGCAGGGTGAGGCCGCCTTCGAACCGGGTGAGGATGTGCTTGCCGCGCGGGATGGTGTTCAGCACCCCGCGGCCGGACAGGTCGACCGTCGCGTACTTCGGCACGCGGAAGTCGCTGCGGGTCAGCGCCTTGCCCGCGAGGGCCTCATGCAGCCGCCGCGCAGCCTGCCAGACCGTGTCACCTTCGGGCATGGGTCAAGGGTGCCATGGTGGGGTGAGAGGGGGTGGCGGCGCGGGCTGATGGGGGTTCGGGTCGGCGGGAGTGCGGGTCGGCGGGAGTGCGGGGCCACGGGATCAGGACCGGCCCCGTGTCGGCGCCGGTCCTCGCCGCCCGGCCTACTGGATCTCACGCTCTCAGGCGCAGGCCGCGCGGTGTCGCCACGAATCCCGCCGCCTCCAGGAGGGTGCCGATGGGGGAGGTCAGGGCCTGGGTGCCGTTGATCCGTTCGACCGTGACCGTGCCGAGCGAGCCAGCGCGGGCTGCCCCGGCCAGCGCCTCGGCGGCCGTGCGCAGACGGGGGTCGTCCGTCGCGGCCGTGTCGGAGGCGCTCGGCCAGGCCAGCAGCGTCTTGCCGCCGCGCTCCATGTACAGCGTCAGCTCGCCCTCCACCAGGACGACCAGCGACCCCGCCTTGCGGCCCGGCTTGTGCCCGGCTCCGGTCGGCGGTTCCGGCCAGGGCAGCGCGGAGCCGTAGGCGTTCGCGGGGTCGGCCGCGGCGAGGACCACGGCGCGGGGATCGGGCGTGGCGGTGCCCGAGCGACCGGTGCCGTAGCCGCGGTACGGGGCCGCGCCGTAGGCGGTCGAGCCGTAGTGGGTGGGGCCGCCGCCGCGGGGGCCGCCGTAGCCGGGGGAGGCGAACGGGTCGGCGAGGTCGCGGGCTGCCGTGGGGCCGCCGTCGCCGCCGGACGGGTCCTCCGGGGGCCAGGTGAAGTCGCCGTCCAGGCCGGGGTGGCCCAAACCGCCCTCGGCTCCGTCGAAGGCACCGGGGGGCGTATGGCCGTGCGGGGTGCCGGTGGCGGCTGAAGGACCGTCGGGACCGTCGAACGGGTTCGGGAAGTCCGGCCCCGCGAAGCCGTTCACGGCACCCGGGGAGCCGAAGCCGTCCGCACCACCAGGGAAGCCGGAGCCCGGTGGGTGGGCAGGGGACGGCAGGCCCTCCGCCCGCTCGCGGGCGTTCGCCACCGCGCGGAGGCGGTCCACCGCGCCGTCCATGGCGAACTGGGCCGCGCCCAGTCCCTCGACCACGTAACCGCGCCGGGCCTGACCGCTCTCCTCGAACGCCGACAGCACCCGGTACACCGCTGAGAAGCCACCCTCGACGCCCTCGGCGGCGACCGCGCCCCGGGTGACCACACCGTGCCGGTCCAGGAGTGTGCGGGCCAGCGCGTGCGCGCGCACGGTGGCGTCCGGCTCGGCGGCGGGCAGCAGTGACCAGCGGCCGGCGACCGTCGGCGGGCCGGAGCGGGAGGCGGTGCGCGCGGCGGCGGTCGGGGAGCCGTAGCGCCCGCGCGGGACGGCACGCTTGGCACGATGGGCGGTCGAGCCGGCCGTACGACCCGAGCCCAGCAGGGAGCGCATCGGCGCCAGGGTGTCGTTGGTGAGCCGGCCCGACCAGGCCAGGTCCCACAGCGCGTCGGCCAGCTGCGGATCGGTGACGTCGGGGTGCGTGGTGGCGCGGACCTGGTCGGCTATCTGCCGGAAGAACAGGCCGTAGCCACCGGAGAGGGCGTCGAGAACCGACTGGTGGAGCGCGGTCAGCTCCAGCGGGTGCGGTGCCGGGAGCAGCACCGGGGCCGCGTCCGCGAGGTAGAGGGAGACCCAGCCGTCCTTGCCGGGCAGAGCGCCCGCCCCGGCCCACACCACCTCGCCCGCGGCGGTCAGCTCGTCCAGCATCGAGGGCGTGTAGTTCGCCACGCGGGAGGGCAGGACCAGCTTCTCCAGCGCGGAGGCCGGCACGGAGGCACCCTGCAACTGCTCGACGGCCCGCACCAGTCCGTCGATGCCCCGCAGACCATGGCCCTTGCCGATGTGCTGCCACTGTGGCAGGAACTGGGCCAGCGCGGCGGGCGGCACGGGCTCCAGCTCATGCCGCAGGGCCGCGAGGGAACGGCGACGCAGCCGGCGCAGCACGGCCGCGTCGCACCACTCCTGACCGATGCCCGCCGGGTGGAACTCGCCCTGCACGATCCGGCCCGCCGCGGCCAGCCGCTGCAGCGCGCCCTCGGTGACCGCCACCCCCAGGCCGAACCGGGCCGCCGCGGTGGCCGAGGTGAACGGGCCGTGGGTACGGGCGTAGCGCGCGAGGAGGTCGCCCAGGGGGTCCTTGACCGGCTCGGTGAACGCCTCGGGGACACCGACCGGCAGCGCTGTGCCGAGCGCGTCGCGCAACCTGCCCGCGTCCTCGACGGCCGCCCAGTGCTCGGCGCCCGCGATCCGCACCTTGATCGCCCGGCGGGCCCCGGCCAGCTCCCGAGCCCACTGCGGGTCCGCGCCGCGCGCGACCAGTTCCACGTCGGTCAGCGGGCCGAGCAGCCGGAGCACGTCGGCGACGCCCTCGACGTCCTTGACCCGGCGGTCCTCGGTGAGCCACTGGAGCTCGCGCTCCAGCTCGGTCAGCACCTCGGCGTCGAGCAGTTCGCGCAGCTCCGCCTGGCCCAGCAGCTCGGCCAGCAGCCGGGAGTCCAGCGACAGCGCGGCGGCGCGCCGCTCGGCCAGGGGGGAGTCGCCCTCGTACAGGAACTGGGCGACATACCCGAACAGCAGGGAGCGGGCGAACGGGGACGGCTCCGGGGTGGTGACCTCGACCAGGCGCACCTTGCGGGACTCGATGTCGCCCATCAGCTCGACCAGCCCGGGCACGTCGAAGACGTCCTGGAGGCATTCGCGGATCGCCTCCAGGACGATCGGGAAGGAGCCGAACTCGCTCGCCACCTGGAGCAGCTGCGCCGCCCGCTGGCGCTGCTGCCACAGCGGGGTGCGCTTGCCGGGATTGCGGCGCGGCAGCAGCAGGGCGCGGGCTGCGCATTCGCGGAACCTGGAGGCGAACAGCGCCGAGCCGCCGACCTGGTCGGTGACGATCTGGTTGACCTCGCCCTTGTCGAAGGCGACGTCGGCCGCGCCGACCGGGGCCTGGTCGCTGTCGTACTCGGTGCCGGCCTTCACGGGCTCCTGGTCCAGCAGGTCCAGGCCCATCAGGTCGGCGTCGGGCAGGCGTAGCACGATGCCGTCGTCGGCGTGCATGACCTGCGCGTCCATGCCGTACCGCTCGGACAGGCGGGCGCCGAGGGCGAGGGCCCAGGGGGCGTGGACCTGGGCGCCGAACGGCGAGTGGACGACGACCCGCCAGTCGCCCAGCTCGTCACGGAACCGCTCCACGACGATCGTGCGGTCGTCCGGGATGTGGCCGCAGGCCTCGCGCTGCTCGTCCAGGTACGACAGCACGTTGTCCGCCGCCCACGCGTCCAGGCCCGCCGACAGCAGCCGCAGCCGGGCGTCGTCCTTGGCCAGCGAGCCGACCTCGCGCAGGAACGCGCCCACCGCGCGGCCCAGCTCCAGCGGCCGGCCCAGCTGGTCGCCCTTCCAGAAGGGCAGCCGGCCCGGCACGCCCGGCGCGGGCGAGACGAGGACCCGGTCGCGCGTGATGTCCTCGATCCGCCAGGAACTCGTGCCCAGCGTGAAGACGTCCCCCACCCGGGACTCGTAGACCATCTCCTCGTCCAGCTCGCCGACCCGGCCGCCGCCCTTCTTGGGATCGGAACCGGCGAGGAAGACGCCGAACAGGCCGCGGTCCGGGATCGTGCCGCCGGAGGTGACGGCGAGGCGCTGGGCGCCCGGGCGACCGGTGATGTCCCCGGTGACGCGGTCCCACACCACGCGCGGGCGCAGCTCCGCGAACGCGTCCGACGGATAGCGGCCCGCCAGCATGTCCAGCGTCGCCGTGAACGCCGACTCGGGCAGCGAGGCGAACGGGGCCGCCCGGCGGACCACGGTGAGCAGGTCGTCGAACTGCCAGGTGTCCAGCGCCGTCATGGCGACCAGCTGCTGCGCGAGCACGTCCAGCGGGTTCGCGGGCACCTTCAGCGACTCGATCGCGCCCGTGCGCATCCGCTCGGTGACCACGGCGGCCTGGACCAGGTCGCCCCGGTACTTCGGGAAGACGACACCGGTGGAGACGGCGCCGACCTGGTGTCCCGCGCGGCCCACCCGCTGCAGACCGGAGGCGACCGACGGCGGGGACTCGACCTGCACCACCAGGTCCACGGCGCCCATGTCGATGCCGAGTTCTAGGCTGGAGGTGGCCACCACCGCGGGCAGCCGCCCGGCCTTGAGGTCCTCCTCTACGAGGGCGCGCTGCTCCTTGGAGACCGAGCCGTGGTGCGCGCGGGCGATCACCGGCGGCGCGCCCTGGGCCGCGCCGGAGCCGCCCATCAATTGGGCGGGGGAGTGGTGCTCCTCCAGGGTCTCGCCGGTGGCGCGCTCGTACGCGATCTCGTTGAGCCGGTTGCACAACCGCTCCGCCAGACGGCGGGAGTTGGCGAAGACGATCGTGGACCGGTGGGCCTGCACCAGGTCGGCGATCCGCTCCTCCACGTGCGGCCAGATCGACGGCCGCTCCCCGCCCTCGGAGGCGTCGGCGGCCGGGGCGCCCGCCAGCTCGCCCATGTCCTCGACCGGGACGACCACGGAGAGGTCGAACTCCTTGCCCGACTCGGGCTGGACGATCTCCACCTTGCGGCGCGGGGACAGATAACGGGCCACCTCGTCCACCGGACGCACGGTCGCCGACAGGCCGATCCGGCGGGCGGGCTTGGGCAGCAGCTCGTCCAGCCGCTCCAGGGAGAGCGCGAGGTGCGCGCCGCGCTTGGTGCCCGCGACCGCGTGCACCTCGTCCAGGATCACCGTCTCCACGCCCGTGAGCGCGTCGCGCGTGGCCGACGTCAGCATCAGGAACAGCGACTCGGGGGTGGTGATCAGGATGTCCGGCGGGCGTGTGGACAGGGCGCGGCGCTCGGCGGCCGGGGTGTCGCCGGAGCGGATGCCGACCCTGACCTCGGGCTCGGGCAGGCCCAGCCGCACGGACTCCTGGCGGATACCGGTCAGCGGGCTGCGCAGATTGCGCTCGACGTCGACCGCCAGGGCTTTCAACGGGGACACGTACAGCACCCGGCAGCGCTTCCTGGGATCGGCCGGGGGCGGGGTCGAGGCCAGTTGGTCCAGGGCCGCGAGGAACGCGGCCAGCGTCTTGCCGGAGCCGGTCGGGGCGACCACCAGCACGTCCGAGCCCTCCCGGATGGCCTGCCACGCGCCCGCCTGGGCCGCGGTGGGCGCGGAGAAGGCCCCCGTGAACCAGCCGCGGGTCGCGGGGGAGAAGCCGTTGAGGGCTCGGTGTGCGGAGCTGACCATGCGTCCATCCTGCACCCACCCACTGACAATCGCCCTGACCTGGGCAAACGGGGCACGTACGGGGCGGTGAGGTGAGGCGCCGAGGGGTGTGGGCCGGTTGCGCGGACGGTGAGGGGGCCGCGGGGGCTGTGGGCGTTCGGGATCGGGCGGGGCAGCGGGGCGACTCGGGCGCGATGGTCGGTTGTGACTGTGGCCGAACCGAGCGTGCGGTGGGGCCCGGGGTCGGCCGGGCCCTGCGCAGTCGGTGGAGCGGGGCGGGGCGGGGCGTGCGGAGTGGGGCTGGGGCGTACGGAGCCGGGGCGAGGGGTACGGAGTGGGGCTCGGACGGGTGGAGCTGGCGGGGCGTGCGGAGTGGTGCTGGGGCGTACGGAGCCGACCCGGAGCGGTGGAGTCGGCGGGCTGGTGGGTGGGGCGGACAATGGGTCCATGGCGGGTTCAGGGGAGCGGGCACGGCACTGGCGGTACGCGGAGCTGCCCGGGGTCGACCTGCTTCGGGCCCGGTACATACGTAAGACCTTCATCCGGCACACCCACGAAAACTTCGTGATCGCGGCCATCGCCGACGGCGTCGAGGTCTTCCACCACCGCGGCTCCGACGTCTCCGCCGGTGCGGGAGCGCTCGCCCTCGTCAACCCGGACACGCCGCACACCGGCCGGGCCGGGGTCCCCGAGGGCTGGCGGTACGGCGCCCTGTACCCGTCGCCGGACGTCGTCGCCGCGATCGCGGCCGAGACCACGACCCTCCGGGGCACGCCGGGCTTCGTCAGTCCCGTCCTCGACGACCCGTACGCCGCCCGCCTGGTCCACCAGGTGCTGCGCGCCACCGATGAGGGCAACGCGCTGGCCGCCGACACGCTCCTGCGGGTCGCCGTGACCAGGCTGCTGCGGCTGAACGGCGGCTCCCTGCCCCAGCGGCGGCTCCGGACGGCCGGCGCGCGGATCGCCGCACGCGCGCGTGCGGTGCTGGAGGAGCGGATGGCCGAGCCGCCGACCCTGGAACAGCTGGCCACCGACCTCGGGACCAGCTCGTTCGCCCTGCTGCGGGCGTTCCGTAGCACCTACGGCATGCCGCCGCACACCTGGCTGACCGACGCCCGTGTGCGCCGCGCGCGGCTGCTGCTGGACGCGGGGACGCCCCCCGTCGAGGCGGCCGTCGCCGTCGGTTTCACGGACCAGCCCCACCTCAACCGGCACTTCACCCGGATCGTCGGCGTGCCCCCGGGCGCGTACCAGCGCGAGCGCGCCGGCCTGGGGGAGCGCACGGAGCTGGGGGAGCGCACCGGGCCGGGAGAGCGCAAGAACGTACAAGACGCGGGCTGACGGCCGCCCGTACCGTCCGGGGCGTGGCACAGCACATAGCACTCACGAACCAGACCGCCGACGGCGCGGACAAGCCGGACGCGGCCGTCGTACGGGACGCCCTCGGGGTCGGCGTCGCCGTGGGCCTGTCCGGCTTCGCCTTCGGAGTGACCTCGGCCGGCAGCGGACTCGGGCTGCTCCAGACCTGCGCGCTCAGCCTCCTGGTGTTCACCGGCGCCTCCCAGTTCGCGCTGGTCGGGGCGCTCGTCGCCGGCGGCAACCCGTTCACGGCCGCCGCGGGCGCCCTCTTCCTGGGCGTGCGCAACGCCTTCTACGGACTGCGGCTCTCCCAGCTTCTCGCCCTCCCGCGCGCGGTACGGCCGTTCGCGGCGCAGTGGGTGATCGACGAGACCACGGCGGTGACCCTGGCCCAGCCGACCCGGCGGGCCGCGCGGCTCGGCTTCACCGTCACCGGGCTCAGCCTGTACGTGCTGTGGAACCTGACCACGCTGCTCGGCGCCCTGGGTGCCCGGGCGATCGGCGACACGCGCGCGTGGGGCCTGGACGCGGCGGGACCGGCCGTGTTCCTGGCGTTGCTCGCCCCGATGCTGAGGACGGCCACCGAGCGCGCGGTCGCGGGCCTCGCCGTCCTGCTGGGCCTCGGTCTGCTGCCCGTCCTGCCGGCCGGCGTGCCGGTGCTGGTGGCGGCACTGGCGGCTCCGCTGGCGCTCTTCGTCGAAGGCCGGCGCGGGGGCCGTACCCGACGGGAAGCTCTGGACGTCTCGGAGGAGAACCGGTGAACACCTGGATCGCGATCGGCGTGACCGCCCTCGGCTGCTACGCCGTCAAGCTCGCCGGCCTGCTGGTCCCGGCGCACGCCGTCGAGCGGCCGTACGTGCGACGGCTCGCCGCCCTCCTGCCGGTCGCCCTGCTCGCCGCTCTCACGGCCCAGCAGACGTTCGGCGACGGGCACGCGCTGGCGCTGGACGCCCGGGCCGCCGGGCTCGGCGCGGCGGCCGTCGCACTCCTGCTGCGCGCACCGTTCCTGCTGGTCGTCGCGGCGGCCGTGGTGGTCACGGCGGGGATACGGGCCGTCGGCGGGTGAGACGCAAGGTCGGCCCGGGGCAGCGGGGGGCGGGCGGCGCGTGAGAAGGCCGTCGGTGGCCGAGCGGGCCCCGTGACGGGCGGACCTGGGCCGTGGACAGGACCGGTCAGTGACCGGTCAGCCCACGAAACGCCCGTAGGCCCGCAGGGTGCGCAGGGCTTCGATCGTCACCAGGGAGCGCGCCTCCAGGGCGGGCGCGGGGGCCCACCGGCGCCACCGGACCGGCCAGCCGCCGTCCTCCTCCTGCCCGGCTGCCAGGTGGTCCAGCGAGCGCGTCATCTCGTCGTCCGTGAACCACGCGCGCGCGAGCGACTCCGGAGTCCGGGCGAAGTCGTGCGGGAAGTGGTGCTCGCCCGGGGCATAGCCGGACGCGACCGGGAACGCGTCGAGCCGCTCCGGGTCCAGAGCCGCGAGCCGCTGCTCCCGCACCAGGCGGCCCAGCCGGTCGGCGGCGGCCTCCGCGCGCGGGCGGTCGGGAGCGGAGTCCAGGAAGGTCACGGCGGCCTGCACCTCGTAGGGGTGGGACTTCTCCAGGGACTCCACCGCCTGCCAGCAGAAGTCGGTGGCCCGGAACAGCCAGGCGTGCCACACCTCGTTGCGGTGCAGCAGCCCGACCACCGGCCCGGTGGCCAGCAGGTCGCTGGGCGGATCGTCGACGACCGGGACGAACGGCGCCGTCGGATAGCCGCGCTGACCGGGGTGGATCGCCGGCAGGGCGCCGTCCGGGGTGGACACGGAGGTCAGGTAGCGGCAGACACGCTCCACCCGCTGGCCGCCGCAGCGCCCGATGGCGTCCAGCACGCGCAGGGCGTGCGCCGTGTGCAGGGGCTGGCTGATCGGTCCGCGCAGATCGGGCTCCAGCGCGTGTCCGTAACCCCCGTCCTCGTTGCGGTAGGCGTCCAGTGCCGCTTCCACCGCCTCCGGGCTGCCGCGCAGGAAGTGGTACGCGAAGAGGTGCTGCTCCAGCACGCGCGCGGTGAGCCACACGAACTGTTCGGCGCGGAAGAGCGGGGAGCGCGCCGGGGGCGTGGAGGGGAGTGGGGAAGCTCCTGTTTCGGCCATGCGTCAGACCGTAGGACGGAAAGCGGTCTCGGCAGGCGCTCCCGGGCAGGGCCCACCCCCAGGGGCGGGATACTGGAGTCATGCGGTTGACGGTCTTCTGGCAGCGGATGGCGGAACACTTCGGTCCGGGGTACGCCGACACCTTCGCGCGCGATCACGTGATGTCGGAACTGGGCGGACGCACGGTGAACCAGGCTCTGGACGCCGGCTGGGAGGCGAAGGACGTGTGGCGCGTGGTGTGCACGGTGATGGACGTGCCTGGTGAGAAGCGCTGAGGCGTCGGCCGAAATGCCGGGTTTGCCGGTGAAGAAGTCGACAGTACGGCACTGATCTGTCACGAAGATCGCCGCGGGGCGCCGGTTGTCGGTGGCGTGGGCGAGACTGGGCGCGTGGCACCCAACGAGGACCCCCTGGCATCCACTCCCGAGGACGGCGAGCCGTCCCCCGGGCACGCAGCACCGGCCGCTACGACCCCGCCCGGCCGGCCCCCGGCCTCCGGCGCCGTCGCTCCGGCCGTCCGGATGCCGCGCTGGCTGCCGCGCGCCATGGTGCTCGCGCTCGCGCTGATCGCGGCGTTCCAGCTCGGCAGCTGGGCCTTCCACCAGCTGACCGGACTCCTGATCAACATATTGATCGCGTTCTTCCTCGCCCTGGCGATCGAGCCCGCGGTGAGCCGGATGGCGGCCCGTGGCATGCGCAGGGGGCTCGCCACCTTCCTGGTCTTCCTGGGGTTGACCGTCTTCGCCGCCGGGTTCGTCACCCTGCTCGGGTCCATGCTGGCCGGCCAGATCATCAAGATGATCGAGGGCTTCCCGGGCTACCTCGACTCGCTCATCCACTGGATCAACCAGACCTTCCGCACCGACCTCAGACGGGTGGACATCCAGGAGGGCCTGCTCCACTCCGACTGGCTGCGCAAGTACGTGCAGAACAGCGCGGCAGGAGTCCTGGACGTCTCCGCCCAGGTGCTCGGCGGGCTCTTCCAGCTGCTGACGATCGCGCTGTTCTCCTTCTACTTCGCCGCCGACGGCCCCCGGCTGCGCCGTGCCCTGTGCTCCGTCCTGCCGCCCGCACGCCAGGCCGAGGTGCTGCGGGCCTGGGAGATCGCCGTCGACAAGACGGGCGGCTATCTGTACTCGCGCGGCCTCATGGCGCTCATCTCCGGCATCGCCCACTACATCCTGCTGGAGGCGCTCGGCGTGCCGTACGCGCCCGTGCTCGGCGTCTGGGTGGGCCTGGTCTCGCAGTTCATCCCCACCATCGGCACGTACCTCGCGGGCGCGCTGCCGATGCTGATCGCGTTCACCGTCAACCCCTGGTACGCGCTCTGGGTGCTGATCTTCGTCGTGATCTACCAGCAGTTCGAGAACTACATGCTCCAGCCCAAGCTGACCGCCAGGACGGTCGACATCCACCCGGCGGTGGCCTTCGGCTCGGTCGTAGCGGGCACCGCGCTGCTGGGCGCGGTCGGCGCACTGATCGCCATCCCGGCGGTGGCCACGCTCCAGGCGTTCCTCGGGGCGTACGTGAAGCGGTACGCCGTCACGGACGACCCCCGGGTGCACGGGCGCCGCGGCAGCGGCCCGGGCGGCCCCGGGATGCTCACGCGCGTGCGCCGGCTCTGGGCCGGCCGCCGCTCGGGCGGGGCGCAGCGGCCGTAGCCCGCCCGCACGCGACCGCGCCGCCTCACCAGGTCCGAGGGCACCCGGCGCCCTGCCTGAAGGGTGATGCCGCTCACCTCCACCACGCAGTAGGCGGTGAGGACCAGCAGCACGAGGAGCGGCCCCGTCACGTGGCACAGGCGGCCGGCGGCGGCACGCGGGTTCTTCATGGGCCCGCGGCTTCCCGGCGCGGCCCGCGCGGACTTCGTCCGGCCGGAGACACCTGTGGCACGCCACCGGGAGCAGGCCGGACCGTGTCACAGGTGGCCCGACCGTGTCACAGGTGGTCGAAGAACCGGGTCCACCAGGTCGCGTGGCCCTCGTCGACGAGCCAGGTCACGCCGTCGTACGGACGGTGGAGCAGCCGAGCGGCGACCAGCCGGTAGCCCAGGTCGGACAGGGCGGCCGTGACCCGGTCGCGGTCCGCTTCCGACAGCGCTCCGTCGCGCACGGCGTCGTCCAGGTCGTCGTGGCTGCCGGGCGCCGGCGTGGTGACCGCCGCCAGATCGCCGTAGTTGCTCAGCCGTACGGCGATGAGGAACCCGGCCCCGGTCGCCTCGGCCGGGATGTCCACGGAGAAGGAGAAGCTCGCGTCCTGGATGTCCTCGTCGAGCCGGCAGGGCCGGCCGAAGTCCTGGGTGAGCCGGTCCCGCAGCCTCGCCGCCCGGAGGCGGGCCCCGGCGTGGTCGAAGCCGTCGGGGTGCTCCAGGTGATGGGGTGCGGGCAGCCTGTCCAGGGCGTGGAGCAGCGCCGACGTCCGGTCGTCGTCGTTCATCTCCGCCCACCTTACGCAGGCCCCGGCCCCTGCCCTGCGGGAGCCGGGGCCCGCCCCACGGCAAGCCCCGGCCCGTGCCGGGTGGCGCGCTTGACACAAAAATCGAACATCCATTCTTATGGAGGCTCAGGCGAAGCTTTCGGTTGGGGATTTCGTCCCGATTCGCGGGTAGATGTTCCTCGGTTATCCACAGGCTGGGCCTGCGTCGGGGCGCATTGTCAGTGGCAGGCGTTAGCGTCTTTGACGTGAAGCGATCGACTCAAGCAAACCGGGTGGAACCCATGGCAGGAACCGACCGCGAGAAGGCGCTCGACGCCGCGCTCGCGCAGATTGAACGGCAATTCGGCAAGGGCGCGGTCATGCGCATGGGCGAGCGGTCGAAGGAGCCCATCGAGGTCATCCCGACCGGATCGACCGCCCTCGACGTCGCCCTCGGCGTCGGCGGCCTGCCGCGCGGCCGTGTCGTGGAGATCTACGGACCGGAGTCCTCCGGTAAGACGACCCTGACCCTGCACGCCGTGGCGAACGCACAGAAGGCCGGCGGCCAGGTCGCCTTCGTGGACGCCGAGCACGCCCTCGACCCCGAGTACGCGCGCAAGCTCGGCGTCGACATCGACAACCTCATCCTGTCCCAGCCGGACAACGGCGAGCAGGCCCTGGAGATCGTGGACATGCTGGTCCGCTCCGGTGCCCTGGACCTCATCGTCATCGACTCCGTCGCCGCGCTCGTCCCGCGCGCGGAGATCGAGGGCGAGATGGGCGACAGCCACGTGGGTCTGCAGGCCCGCCTGATGAGCCAGGCACTGCGGAAGATCACCAGCGCGCTCAACCAGTCCAAGACCACCGCGATCTTCATCAACCAGCTCCGCGAGAAGATCGGCGTGATGTTCGGCTCCCCGGAGACCACGACCGGTGGCCGGGCGCTGAAGTTCTACGCCTCGGTGCGTATCGACATCCGCCGCATCGAGACCCTGAAGGACGGCACGGAGGCGGTCGGCAACCGCACGCGCTGCAAGGTCGTCAAGAACAAGGTCGCGCCGCCCTTCAAGCAGGCCGAGTTCGACATCCTCTACGGCCAGGGCATCAGCCGCGAGGGCGGTCTGATCGACATGGGCGTGGAGCACGGTTTCGTGCGCAAGGCCGGCGCCTGGTACACGTACGAGGGCGACCAGCTCGGCCAGGGCAAGGAGAACGCGCGCAACTTCCTCAAGGACAACCCCGACCTGGCCAACGAGATCGAGAAGAAGATCAAGGAGAAGCTGGGCGTGGGAGTCCGGCCGGAGGAGCCCGCCGCCGAGCCGGGCGCCGACGCGGCGGTCGCCACCGCGGCGGCCGACGACCCCGCCAAGTCGGTGCCCGCCCCGGCAGCCGCCAAGGCCACCAAGCCCAAGGCCGCCGCAGCCAAGAGCTGACCGGTGACACGACGAACCGACTGGGCCGAGTACGAGTACGCCACCCCCGGTGCCCCACGGGGGAGGGGAACCGGTGGCCACCCGGACTCCGCCCCGGACGGTGACGGCGGACATTGGGGCGGAGGACACGGGGGCGGTGGACACGGGGACGACGGCTTCGGCGCGTACGGCGGACATGACGCGTACCACGGGGCCGGCGGCCACGACGGTGACGGCGGTGCCGCGGACCCGGGAGACGAGGGCGGCGAGCCGTACGGGGGTGGTTCCCTCGGCGGTCGTGGGTCCGGGCGGTCCGGGGGAGCGCGCGGCGGTCGCCGGGGGCGTGGCCGGCGGCGCGGGTTCGGCGACGCGTCCGGGCCCGATGGGGACGAAGGCGGCCCTCCCTCGGCGAGGGACGAGCGGGGGGAGTCTTCAGGGGACCCGGTCGAGCGGGCCCGGGCGATCTGCCTGCGCCTGCTCACCGGGACCCCGCGCACCCGCAAGCAGCTCGCGGACGCCCTGCACAAGCGGGAGATCCCCGAGGACGTGGCCGAGGAGGTGCTGTCGCGGTTCGAGGAGGTCGGGCTCATCGACGACGGCGCCTTCGCGGACGCGTGGGTGGAGTCCCGGCACCATGGCCGGGGGCTCGCCCGGCGCGCGCTCGCCCGGGAACTGCGTACCAAGGGGGTCGACTCGGCATTGATCGAGGACGCGGTCGCCCAGCTCGACTCAGAGCAGGAGGAGGCGACCGCCCGCGAACTCGTCGCCCGCAAACTGCGGGCCACCCGTGGCCTCGACCGGGACAAGCGACTTCGCCGGCTCGCTGGCATGCTCGCCCGCAAGGGCTACCCCGAGGGCATGGCCCTCAGAGTCGTCCGCCAGGCCCTGGAGGAAGAGGGCGAGGACACGGAGTTCCTCGGGGAAGGGGACTTCTGACGGCCCGGGACGGGGCTTCCGACTGCTCGTCGGGACGGGGACTCTGGCTGCTTCTCAGAGAGGAAGGACGAGAGGCGGGAGGCTGGTGACGGGCACCCAGGGGTGGGGACAACCCCCGCCGTGAACGGTCGGGTTGGCCCCCGTCGCAAGACGCCGGGCCACCGCAGTGCTCTCCAACCCCCGCACCGGCGAGTCTGTACGCGCGCCCAGCGCACGACACAGCCGATGCGTACAACAGAAGAGAGCCCGTCCCCATGATGCTGCGTTATGCCCTGCAGTCGGTCCGCGCCCGCAAGGCGGGGTTTCTCGGCGCCTTCCTCGCCCTGATGTGCGCGGCCGCTCTGATCACCGCTTGCGGCACCCTCCTGGACACCGGCCTGCGCGGCACCATCCGTACCGAGCGCTACGCCGCCGCTCCCGTCGTGGTCTCCGCCGATCAGTACGTGCACCGGACCACCGTCAAGCACAAGAAGGGCAAGACCAAGGTCAAGCACAAGGCGAAGCCCGTCGCCGAGCGCGCCTGGCTGCCCGAGCGCCTGCGCGGCACCCTCGCCCACACCCCCGGCGTGGCCCGGGTCGTCCCCGAACTCACCTTCCCCGCCCAGCCGTTGACCCCGGCCGGCACCGGCGGCCGTACCGCCTACGGCCATGCCTGGGACTCCGCCGCGCTGACCCCGTACCGGCTGACAGCGGGCCGTTCTCCTCGGGCCGCCGGTGACGTCGTCCTCGACGGCGACCTCGCCGCGCGGGCCCGGCTGCGGCCCGGCGACCGGCTCACCGTGCAGTCCACCCAGGCCCCGCGCACCTACCGGATCACCGGTATCGCCACCCCGGCCACCGCCGTACGCCACCAGACGTCCCTGTTCTTCTCCGCCGGCGAGGCCCGCAGGCTGGCCGCGCACCCCGGGCAGGTCACCGCGTTCGGTGTACTGCCCGCCAAGGGGGCGGACCCCGAGCGGGTGCGCCGGGCCTTGGTGCGGGCACTGCACGGCACCACGGCCCAGGTCAGCACCGGGGACGCCCGCGGGCCCGTGGAGTTCCTGGACGCGGCTGCGGCCCGTACCCGGCTGGTCAGCATGGGCGGGGCCATGGGCGGCACCTCGCTGCTGGTGGCGGTGCTCGTGGTCGTCGGCACCTTCGCGCTCACCGTCCAGCAGCGCCACCGCGAACTCGCCCTGCTGCGGGCCGTCGCCGCCACGTCCGGGCAGATCCGCAAGCTGCTCGGCCGGGAGGCACTGATCGTCGGCGCGGCGGCGGGCACGGCCGGCGCACTGCTCGGGCTGCCGCTCGGCGGCTGGCTGCACGGCAGGTTCGTCGCCCTGGGCGCCGTACCCGACACGCTCGACCACACCGTCGGTGTCTTCCCACCGCTCGCCGCTCTCGCCGCCACCCTCCTCGGGGCCTGGGCGGCGGCCCGGATCGCCTCCCGCAGGATCGCCCGGATCCGCCCGGCCGAGGCCCTGGCCGAAGCCAGGACCGAGCGCACCCGGCCCACCTGGGGCCGCATCGCCGCCGGGCTGCTGCTCCTCGCCGGCGGAGTCGTCCTCGTCGTCGTCCTCACCTCCCTGCGCACCGAGCCCGCCTCGACTCCCGTGACCTTCCTCGCCGTCGTCGTCCTGTCCGCCTCCGTCGCCCTGCTCGGTCCCCTCCTGGTCAAAGCCGCGGCGCTGCTGCTCGCCGGCCCGCTCCGGCTCACCGGTCACAGTGGCAGGCTCGCCACCGCCAACCTGCGCGGCAACGCCGCCCGCCTGGCCTCCGTCGTCACCCCCCTCACCCTGCTCGTCGGCATGACCTGCACCGTCCTGTTCGTCCAGGACACCCTCGGCAACGCCGCCCGCACCCAACTCCGTGAGGGTGTCCGGGCCGACTGGGTCGTCGCCGCCCAGGGGCCGGGCGTCCCCGGCCAGGCCGCCGAGCGGCTGCGCGCACGGCAGGACACCGTCACCGAGGTGGTCCGTACGACCGTCCGTGTCGGCCTCGACAAGTACCCCGCGCAGGGCGTCACCCCGGCGGGTCTGACCCGCACCTGGGACCCGGAGGTGACGGCCGGCTCCCTCGACCGGCTCGGCCCCGGCACCGTAGCCGTCAGCGAACTGGCCGCCGACCAGCAGCATCTGAAGCCGGGAAGCACCCTGAAACTCACGCTCGGCGACGGCACGCCCGCCACGCTGACCGTCGCCGCCGTCTACGCCCGGGGTCTCGGCTTCGGCGACCTCACCCTCGCCCACGACCTCGTGGCCCACCACGTGGACAACCCGCTCGCCTCCTCCGTCCTTGTCCGTACGACCCGTACACAGACACAACTCGCGACTACGCTCCGTGAGTTCCCGGGACTGAGAATTCTTTCGCCGACCGCCGCCGACGCGCTCCAGGTCGCTCGGCAGCAGACGAACGCCGAGGTCAACTACCTGGCCATGGGGCTCGTTCTGGCCTTCACCGCCATCGCCGTCGTCAACACGCTCGCGATGTCGGTCGCCGAGCGTGTCCGGGAGTTCGCACTGCTCCGCCTCGCCGGCGCGACCCGCCGTCAGGTGCTGCGCATGCTGCGTACCGAGGCGCTGTCCGTCCTGTTCCTCGCCACGTCGGTCGGCACCGGTATCGCCCTCGCTGTGCTCACCGCGTTCAGCGTCGGCATGACGGGCCGGGCCGCCCCGACGGTCACCCCGCTGCTCTACGTCGGCGTCGTCGCGGTGGCCGGCCTCCTCGCAGTCGTCGCCAGTGCCGTACCCGGGCGCGCGGCGCTCCGGGTGCGGGCGGTGACCGTGGCCACGGCGAAGGAGTAGCCGGCCGCTCGGGCGTGCGGGGTCCAGGTCAGGGCACCCAGTGCTGTTTCAGGTGCCCGGTGCCGGGTCGGGCGCCCCACACCGATTCGGGTGCCCTGTGCCGGTCAGGGCGTCGCCGGGCTCACCGGCAGGCCCGCCGCACGCCATGCCTGGAAGCCGCCCACCAGGTCCGTGGCCCGGTGCAGGCCCAGCTGGTGGAGGGAGGCGGCGGCGAGGCTGGAGGCGTAGCCCTCGTTGCAGATCACCACGATCCGCAGGTCGTGTCCGGTGGCCTCGGGGAGGTGGTGGCTGCCCTGGGGGTCGAGTCGCCACTCCAGTTCGTTGCGCTCGACCACGACGGCGCCGGGGATGAGCCCGTCCCGGTCGCGCAGGGCGGCGTACCGGATGTCGACCAGGAGCGCGTCACCGGACTGCGCCGCCTCATGCGCCTCCTGTGCCTCGACGCGCCGGTAGCCGGCTCGCACTCGCTCCAGCAACTCGTCGATGCCGAGCGGCCGTGCCGCCGTCGCACCCTTGGTCCCCGGCTGCTCGATCGTGCCGCTCACTGCCAGTCCTCCGGGCGTTCGACCTGCTCCAGGCGGAGCACCTGGCCCGTGCGACTGTAGCGGCGGATCCGGGGCAGCGGCGGGTAGTAGGCGTGGACGGAGATCGCGTGTCGCTCGCGGGACTCGTTGAACACCTCGTGCACATGGTGGCGGCCGAAGGCGCGGCCCTGTCCGGCGGGCAGCCGGCGTACGCGGTCCACGCCCTCGGTGAGCTCCAGGGTCTTCCAGCCGTCGGTGGGCAGCCGGGCGGCGAGGGAGTTCTCGGTGAGCTCGCCCGAGGCGGTGAGGAAGGCGCCGACCGAGTCGGCGTGGTCGTGCCAGCCGGTGCCGGTGCCGGGCGGCCAGCCGATCAGCCAGGCCTCGCTGCCGCCGGGACCCTCCAGCCGTACCCAGGTACGGCCCTCCGGATCGAGGGGTAGCGAGGCGATCAGCCCGGCGTCGGCCGCCGTACGCCGGACGAAGTCCAGGAGGTCCGCCTGGGTGGGCGCCGGGCCGGCGGCGGGGGAGACGGACGCGGGCAGGGAAGGCGAGGGGGAGGGGACAGACACGTACACCGTCCTGAGGAGCGTTCGCGGAACGGGCGCGCGACGGCGCCCGGAAAGGGGAGGGATGCGAATTCAGCAGGACGGGCGACACACGCAGCCCGCATAGCGGACGAGGTCCATATGGACCCTCCGCCACAGGCGCACACAGGTGTCGGTCACGATCCGGAGTACAGCATTGCCCTCGCACCGCGGTCAACCGGGTGTCACCTTGTGGACAGGGGTGCGTGGGGGCGGCCGGCGCGTACGGGAGCCCTCTGTGGAGCACGGTCGGCGCGCGAGCCGTCACCGGCGGCTGCGGCCGGTGTACGAGCGGCCCCCGTCAGCGTGCGCCCGAGCCGGCCTCCGCCGCCTTGTGATCCTTCTCCCCGTCCCCCTCCCTCTCCTCCTCCGTCTGTTCCGTCTCCCGCGTCTGTTCCGCGCCCCCCACCGTGGCCTCGGCCGCCGCGTACAGGTCGGCCGGGCGGACCCCGCTCAGCGCGGTGACCAGGTGGCCGTCGGGGCGGACGAGCAGCACGCTGTGTGCCGGCGCTCCCGGGTAGCTCTCGGCCACCAGGAGTTCGGCGGGGTGCGGCAGCGCGGTCACGGCCGCCGCGAGCCGGGGCATGACCCCGGCGGACCTCCAGTGCTTGCGGTCCCAGACGCCCGTACCGGGCGCGATGAGCACGACGAGCAGCGCGCCGCGGCCGAGCCGGTCGTGCAGCTGGACGAAGGACCCGTCCTCCGCCGTGACCCGGACGTCGGTGACGGGGGCGCCGGGCGGGGTGCCGACCGGGATCTCCCCTTCCGGTCGCCGGGGGGCGAGCGGCGACTCGGCGTACGTGCCGGACGCGCCCAGCGGGCCGCGGCCCAGATGACCGTCGGTGAACAGCGCGTCGTGGTTGCGGGCCGAGCCGGGGACGATGTGGCGCAGCCCGCTCCCGCCGCGCAGGACCGGCAGCGCCTGGTCGGCGGCCCGCAGCCGGGCGGCGACCAGCGCGCGCCGCTCGGTCTGGTAGCTGTCCAGCAGAGCCTCGTGCGGGCCGTGGTGCCAGGCCGCGGCCAGCTTCCAGGCGAGGTTGTCGGCGTCCCTGAGGCCCTCGTCGAGCCCCTGGGTGCCGAGCGCGCCGAGCAGGTGGGCCGCGTCCCCGGCGAGGAAGACCCGGCCGGCGCGCCACCGGCGGGCGAGGCGGTGGTGCACCGTGTGGACGCCGGTGTCGAGCAGCTCGTACACCGGTGTGGCGCCGGCCGTCCAGCCCGTGAGGGTCTCATGGATCCGGGCCAGCAGGATCTCGGGTGTGACCAGGTCCTTGCCCGGCGGCAGCAGCCAGTCCAGGCGCCACACGCCGTCCGGGAGGGGGCGGGCGGTCACCTCCCCGGCCGAGGGCCCGGACGACCGCCACGGCGGCATCCGATGGAGCAACGCACGACCCTCCCAGGGAAGTTCCGTGCGCAGCGCGGCGACCGCGTGCCGCTCCACCGCCGTACGGCCCGGGAAGCGGATGTCCTGGAGCTTGCGCACGGTCGAGCGGGCACCGTCGCAGCCCACCAGGTAACTGCCTCGCCACCAGGTGCCCTTCGGGCCGCGGGTGCGCGCGGTGACGCCGAAACGCTCCTGCTCGATCGCGTCCAGGCGGCTCTCCACCGCCGTCTTCACCAGGGGCTCCATGGCGATGGCCCCGCGCAGCAGGCCCGTGAGCACGTGCTGCGCGATGTGCAGCGGCGCGGGTTCGGTCCCGGCGAAGGTGATCTCGCTCATCACCTGCTTGCGCCTGACGGACCGCCAGCCGGCCCAGCGCACGCCGTGCTGCGCGAGCGCGACCCCGGTCAGCCGTTCCAGCAGGGCGGCCGTGTCCTCGCGCAGGACGACGGTGCGCGCCGGACGGGGCTCCTCCTTGCCGACCCCCTCGTCCAGCACGATGGACGGCACCTGCTGACGCGCCAGCGCCAGGGCGAGCGTGAGCCCGACGGGCCCCGCTCCGACGATGATCACCGGGTCCACGGTGTGGCGCCCCCTGCTCGCGGCGATGCCTTGACGGAGACAAGTGAACAGGAAGGTGAAGCGGGGTGCACGATCACACAACGTATGCAACCCATTGGCAGAGTTTGCGTCAAGCGACCGGAGGCAGTGGCGATCATGCCACTGCCCCCGGGTGACTCGTTCGGGTCTGATCCGGCGTCAGGCCGCGGTGCCCGTACCCGCGTGGCCGGGGATGTCCACGGTCTCGTCGGCGCCGAGCACCGCCCCGGTCGACTTCTTGCCGCGCCGCAGCCGGCCCTCCAGCCAGCTCGCGAACGAGGTCAGCGAGAAGTTGATGATCACGAAGATGACGGCCACCACCGTGAAGGAGGCGATGGTGTTGGCGCCGTAGTAGCCGCTCATGGTGTTCGCCGAGGCGAGCAGTTCGGGGAAGGTGAGCACGGCGCCGCCGAGCGCGGTGTCCTTCACGATGACCACGAGCTGGCTGACGATCGCCGGGAGCATCGCGGTGACCGCCTGCGGCAGCAGGATGAGGCGCATCACCTGGTTCTTGCGCATGCCGATCGCCATGGCCGCCTCGGACTGGCCCTTCGGCAGGGCGAGAATGCCCGCGCGGACGATCTCGGCGAGCACCGACGCGTTGTACAGCACCAGGCCGGTCACGACCGCGTACAGCGGGCGGTCGTCGGAACTGACGTCGGTGTACTGGCTGTACAGCTCGTTGCCGAAGATCATCAGGACCAGGACGGGGATCGCCCGGAAGAACTCGACCACGACCGTGGCCGGGACCCGCACCCATATGTGGTCCGAGAGCCGGGCGATGCCGAGGACGGCACCCAGCGGCAGCGCGATGACCATCGACAGGGCCGCCGCCTTCAGGGTGTTCTGCAGGCCGGGCCATATGTAGGTCGAGTACGCCTCGGAGCCGCTGAAGAACGGCTTCCACAGCGCCCAGTCCAGCTGGTGCTTCTCGTCCAGGGACGAGTACACCCACCAGAGGACGGCCGCGAGCGCGACGACGAAGAGCGCCGTGTAGAGGATGTTGCGCCGTTTGGCGCGCGGTCCCTGGGCGTCGTAGAGGACCGAGCTCATCGCTTCACCGCCACCTTCTTGCCCACCCAGCCGAGGATCAGACCGGTCGGCAGGGTCAGGCAGCAGAATCCGAAGGCGATGATCGCGGAGATCAGCAGCAGCTGGGCCTCCTTCTCGACCATGTCCTTCATGAGCAGGGCCGCCTCGGCGACGCCGATCGCGGCCGCCACGGTCGTGTTCTTCGTCAAGGCGATCAGGACGTTGGTGAGCGGGCCGACGGCCGCCCGGAAGGCCTGCGGCAGCACCACCAGGAACAGCACCTGGGAGAAGCTCAGGCCGATGGCCCGCGCGGCCTCCGCCTGGCCGACCGGCACCGTGTTGATGCCGGACCGGATCGCCTCGCACACGAAGGCCGACGTGTAGACGATCAGACCCAGCACGGCGAGCCGGAAGTTGATCGTGTCGGTGTCCTTCGCGGCGAGGGTGATGTTCAGCGTCTGGTAGAGGCCGAGAGAGGAGAACAGGATGATCACCGTGAGCGGGATGTTCCGCACGATGTTCACGTAGGCGGTGCCGAAACCGCGCATCAGCGGTACCGGACCCACCCGCATGGCGGCCAGCAGAGTGCCCCAGACCAGGGAGCCCACGGCGGACAGCAGCGTCAGCTGCACGGTCGTCCAGAAGGCGCCCAGTACGTCGTAACCGTCAAGAAAGTCGAACACGATCTCCCGCGCTTTCGCGTGTAGGGATGCCCGGATGCGCCGCCCTCACGGACGGCGCATCCAGCGGGCGTTGCCTCAGCTCTTGATGTCGCCGATCTTCGGGGCCGGCTCGTTCTTGTAGCCGGCCGGGCCGAAGTTCTTCTTCACGGCCGCGTCCCAGGAACCGTCGGAGACCATGGACTCCAGCGCCTTGTTGATCTTGTCCTTGAGGTCGCTGCCCTTCTTGACGCCGATGCCGTAGTTCTCGTTGGTCATCTTCAGACCGCCGAGCTTGAACTTGCCCTTGAACTGGGACTGGGCGGCGTAGCCGGCGAGGATCGAGTCGTCCGTGGTCAGGGCGTCGATCACCTTGTTCTGCAGGCCGGTCAGGCACGCGGAGTACGTCGGGTACTGCTGGAGCTGCGCCTTCGGGGCGAGCTTGTCCTTGACGTTCTGCGCCGAGGTGGAACCGGTGACCGAACACAGCTTCTTGTTGTTCAGGTCGGCCGGCGACTTGATGCTGCTGTCGTCCGCGCGGACCAGCACGTCCTGGTGGGCCAGCAGGTACGGTCCGGCGAAGTCGACCAGCTTCTGGCGCTCCGGGGTGATCGAGTAGGAGGCGGCGATGAAGTCGACGTCACCGCGCTTCAGCATGGTCTCGCGGTCGGCGCTCTTCGACTCCTTCCACTCGATCTGGTCGGCGTTGTAACCGAGCTTCTTGGCGACATAGGTGGCCACGTCGACGTCGAAGCCCGAGTAACCCTGCGGGGTCTTCTGGCCGATGCCCGGCTGGTCGTACTTGATGCCGATGGTGATCTTCTTGTCGCCGCCGGAGGAACCGGCGGCGTCGTCCTTCTTGTCGCCGCCGCAGGCGGTGGCGGTCACGGAGAGCGCGAGGAGGACGGCCGAGGCGGCGGTGACCTTGCGGAGCTTCATGGTGAACATCCTTCTGAGTGGTGAGGAACGAGCCCCTGAGGCAGGGGTGACGCGGACCCGGGCGGGCGTGCGGTCGGTCGGCCGGTGCGGCTGGGCGGAGCGTCGGCCGGGCGGTGCGGGCGGCCCGGCCACGCCGTCAGTGGTGCAGGATCTTGGACAGGAAGTCCTTGGCCCGGTCGCTGCGCGGGTTGCTGAAGAACTGGTCGGGCGTGGCCTGTTCGACGATCCGGCCGTCCGCCATGAAGACCACCCGGTTCGCGGCCGACCGCGCGAAGCCCATCTCGTGGGTGACCACGATCATCGTCATGCCCTCGCGCGCGAGCTGCTGCATGACCTCCAGGACCTCGTTGATCATCTCGGGGTCGAGGGCGGAGGTCGGCTCGTCGAACAGCATGACCTTCGGGCCCATCGCCAGCGCCCGCGCGATCGCGACCCGCTGCTGCTGGCCGCCGGAGAGCTGGGCGGGGTACTTGTCGGCCTGCGTGCCCACGCCGACCCGGTCCAGCAGGGCCCGGGCCTTCTCCTCGGCCTGCTTCTTGTCCGCCTTGCGGACCTTGACCTGTCCCAGCATCACGTTCTGGAGCACCGTCTTGTGCGCGAAGAGGTTGAACGACTGGAACACCATGCCCACGTCCGCCCGCAGCCGGGCCAGCTCGCGGCCCTCGTGCGGCAGAGGCTTGCCGTCGATGGTGATCGTGCCCGAGTCGATCGTCTCCAGGCGGTTGATGGTGCGGCACAGGGTCGACTTCCCGGACCCGGAGGGCCCGATGACCACGACGACCTCGCCGCGGGCGATCGTCAGGTCTATGTCCTGGAGCACGTGCAACGCGCCGAAGTGCTTGTTGACGCTCCTCAGGACGACCAGTTCGTCGGACGTGGCCACATCTTCCTTGGCCACCGATACATTGGTCATCGCTCTCAGGCTCCGTCCTCCTCGGGTTTCCGAGGACAGTAGTGAGGGGCTGTGACCTGCGTCATCACATCTGAGGGAGATCTGAGCATCACGATCCGATAGCAATCGGACACATGTCGTAGCACTTGTCGCCGCTGCGCGTATCGGCCGGATAACGGAAGCGACGGGCAACCCGAAGCCTCTTGACGCCGTCCTTGTACATCAGCGTCACTGCCATGGTGCACGCGCGCGTGATCTACACGCCCGACGCGAACCAAGACCGTACGACCGCTGAACCGGAGGGGGACGGGATGAGACTGCTCCTCGTCGAGGACGACAACCACGTCGCCGCGGCGCTGTCGGCCGTCCTCGCGAAGCACGGCTTCCAGGTCACCCACGCGCGCAGCGGCGAGGAAGCGCTCCAGGCGCTCGTCCCCGAGGGCAACGGCTTCGGTGTCGTCCTGCTCGACCTCGGTCTGCCCGACCAGGACGGCTACGAGGTCTGCGGCAAGATCCGCAAGCGCACCAGTACCCCGGTCATCATGGTCACCGCGCGCTCCGACGTCCGCTCCCGCATCCACGGACTCAACCTGGGCGCCGACGACTACGTCGTGAAGCCGTACGACACCGGGGAACTGCTCGCCCGGATCCACGCCGTCAGCCGGCGTACCGCCCACGAGGACCCGGCGACCGGCGGCGAGAGCGTCCTGCTCCTCGGCCCGGTCCGGATCGAACTGCCCACCCGCCAGGTCAGCGTGGACGGTTCGGTCGTCCAACTGACCCGCAAGGAGTTCGATCTGCTCGCCCTGCTCGCCCAGCGGCCCGGCGTGGTCTTCCGGCGCGAACAGATCATCAGCGAGGTCTGGCGCACCAGCTGGGAGGGAACCGGCCGCACCCTGGAGGTGCACGTCGCCTCCCTGCGCGCCAAGCTGCGGATGCCCGCGCTGATCGAGACCGTACGCGGCGTCGGCTACCGGCTCGTCGCCCCGGCCGCCTAGCGGGGACGGGTGCGCACACGCCTCCTCCCGCTGCTCATCGTCCTGCTGGCGGCCGTCCTGCTCGCGCTCGGCATCCCGCTCGCCGGCAGCGTGGCCGCCGCGCAGCAGCAGCGGGTCGTCGTCGACCGGATAGACGACACGGCACGCTTCGCGGCGCTCGCGCAGTTCGTCACCGACGGGCCCAGCGGACCCCACCGCACCGCCACGGACGAGCGCGGTGAGACCCTGCGCAGCGAACTGGAGAGCTACTACGGCGTCTACGGCATCCGCGCCGGTGTCTTCTACCGCAACGGCTCCGCCATGGCCAACGCGCCCGGCGACTGGTTCGTACCGCGGACGGGGGAGGTGCGCAGGGCGTTCGACGAGGCGCTGCTCAGCAGGCGCAGCCATGACCCGCGGCAGGTGTGGCCCTGGCAGCACGGTTGGCTCGTCGTCGCCTCGCCGGTGATACGGGACGGGGACGTCGTCGCGGTCGTGGTCACCTACTCGCCCACCGGGCAGCTTCGTTCGCGGATCCTGCGCGGCTGGCTGTTCATCGGGGCCGGCGAGATCGCGGCCATGCTGCTCGCCGTCGGCGCCGCGCTCAGGCTGACCGGCTGGGTGCTCAGGCCGGTGCGCATCCTGGACGCCACCACCCACGACATCGCCACCGGGCGCCTGAAGTCCCGGGTCGCGGTCGCCGGCGGACCGCCGGAACTCAGACGGCTGGCCCGCTCGTTCAACGAGATGGCGGACAACGTCGAGGCGGTGCTGGAGCAGCAGCGCGCCTTCGTCGCCGACGCCTCGCACCAGCTGCGCAACCCGCTCGCGGCGCTGCTGCTGCGCATCGAACTGCTCGCCCTGGAACTGCCGGAGGGAAACGAGGAGATCGCCTCGGTCCGCACCGAGGGCAAGCGTCTCGCACAGGTCCTCGACGACCTGCTCGACCTGGCGCTGGCCGAGCACGCCGAGGCCGACCTCGTGCTGACCGACATCGGCGCGCTGGCCGGGGAAAGGGTGGCCGCCTGGGCGCCGGCCGCCCGCACCAAGGGCGTCCGGCTGACCGGCGACTGCCCGCCCACCACCGGCTGGGCCGACCCCATCGCCCTGTCCAGCGCCCTGGACGCGGTGATCGACAACGCCGTGAAGTTCACCCCCGAAGGGGGCACGGTCGAGGTCACCGTGGCCGCCGACGGCGACACCACCACCGTCGTCGTCACGGACACCGGCCCCGGCCTCACCGACGAGGAACTCGCGCGCGTGGGCGACCGTTTCTGGCGCAGCGGCCGGCACCAGAACGTGAAGGGCTCGGGCCTCGGCCTGTCCATCACCCGTGCGCTGCTCGGGGCGGGCGGCGGCTCGATCGACTACGCCCACCACGAGCCGCGGGGGCTGCGGGTGACGGTCCGGGTGCCCCGGCACGCGGAGACCGGCGTGGGCACGGCGGACGCTTCCGCCTAGGCTCCCGCCAAGACCGGCGGCGGCTGCGGAATCCCTACGGCTTGACCGACCGGTAGTACCGCCGGGCACCCGCCTGCAGAGGCAGTGGGTCGGTGTAGATGGCGGTGCGCAGATCGACGAGCTGGGCGGAGTGGACGTGGGCGCCGATGCCGTCCCGGCTCTTGATCACCGTACGGGTCACCCACTCGGTCAGCCGGGGGTCCACGTCCGCGCGGGTCATCAGCACGTTGGACACGGCGATCGTCGGAACCTGCACCCCCTGCTGCACGTTGGGGTAGGCCGACTCCGGGATGTTGGTGGTCCGGTAGTAGCGCGCGCCCTCGCCCTGGCCGTGCAGCCGGGCGACGAGGGCGTCATCGATCGGCAGGAACCGGAACCCGCCCTGCTGCGCCAGCGCGACCAGCCCCTTCGTCGGCAGGCCGCCGGACCAGAAGAAGGCGTCGATCTTCCCGTCCCGCAGCCGCGCGGGCCCGGTGTCGATGCCGTCCGCGACCGGCTTGATGTCCTTGCGCGGGTCGATACCCGCGGCCCGCAGCACCCGGTCGGCTATCAGCCGCACCCCGGAATCGGGCAGTCCGGTCGCCACCCGCTTGTGCCGCAGGTCAGCGATGCTGCGGACGTTCGAGTCGCGGGGGACGATGAGGTGCACGTAGTCGTCGTAGAGCCGGGCCACACCGCGCAGCCGCCCGGCGCCGCTGCCGTGCCGCAGCTTGTACGTCGCCACCGCGTCGGCCGCCGCGATGGTGAAGTCGGCGCGCCCGGTCGCCACCCGCTGCACGTTCTCCTGGGAGCCGGCGCTGCTCAGCAGCTTCACCTTCAGGCCCGGCATGTCCCTGCCCAGCTCGGTACGCAGCCGCTCGCCGTACTCCTGGTAGACCCCGCGGGAGGTACCGGTGCTGAACACGATCGTCCCGCTCGGCGGCCTCTCTCCCAGGGGCAGCAGCCACCACAGCAGCAGCGCGAGGGCGACGGCACCGACGGCCGCGCCCTGCAACGCCCGGCGCCTGCCGAGCCGGGGGAACACCTTGGACATGCCGCGATCCTGCCAGGCGACGCGCGGCACTGACCAGGGCCGGGGGCACTCCGGAGGCCGGGAGCGGACGCCGCGGGGGTCCGCGCGGGCCGAGGGGCGTTGTCAGTGGCCGCCGTTAGAGTCGCCGTATGACCACTTCGCCCGCCGACCGCACGAGCACGTCGCCCGCCCGCCTCGTCCGTGAGTTCCACCACGCCTTCGGTCTCGACGCCCGCAGCACGCCGACGGAGGTGGACCCGCGGCTGGCCGCTCACCGCGGTGAACTGCTCGCCGAGGAGGCCGCGGAGGTGGCCGAGGTCGCGGTGGAGGGGCCGCTGGACCGGCTCGCGCACGAGCTGGCCGACGTGGTGTACGTGGCCTACGGCACGGCCCTGGTGCACGGCATCGATCTCGACGAGGTGATCGCCGAGATCCACCGCGCCAACATGAGCAAGAGAGGCCCGGACGGGACGGTCGCCCGCCGGGCCGACGGCAAGGTGCTCAAGGGGGAGCACTACCGGGCGCCGGACGTGGCGGCCGTACTGCGCCGCCAGGGCTGGATACCGGGCGGCGCGGCCTGACGTGGTGCCCGAGAGCCGGAGGCGCAGGGTGCCGGACCGTCCCGCGCGGCGGTGGGCCGCGGACCGGTCGGCAAGTCGGGGGCGGCCAGGGGCAGACAGCCCCGTGCGCAGCCGGCGCGCGACCGGCTACCCCTCGATGTGAGCCGTACCGATGGGAGTTGAGGCAGCGGGGCGGCGCCCGCTCAGCGCCCCGTCAGGCCCGTGCCGCCGAGACGGGTCAGCAGGTCCGCGAGGCGGGCGATGTCCGCCGTGGACCACGCCGGGCCGGCGAAGACCTCGGTGGCGGTCTCCTCCGCCGTGGCCCGCATCTCCGTCAGCCGGCGCCGGCCCGTCCCGGTCAGCGCCGCGTACGCCACACGCGCGTCCCGGGCGTCGGCCTCCCGGGTCACCAGCCCGATCCGCTCCAGCGGAGCGAGCCCGCGCGTCACGCCCGAGGCGGTCAGCCCCAGCGCCTCGGCGAGGTCCACCCGGCGCATCCGGCCGCCGGGCGCCTGCCCCAGCCGCAGCAGCAGGGTGAAGTCTGCCAGGCTGACGCCGTGCAGGCCGCCGAGCCGGGCGTCGAAGCGCCGTACGAGCGCCGACTGGGCCCGCACCAGGCGCAGCACCGCGTCCAGGCCCTCACTCACGGCCCCAGCTCCTCTCGCATCCCTTGCCTCCGCATCCCTTGCCTCGACATCCCTTGCCTCCGCATACTTGCCTTTTCTTTGAGTACTCAAGTTCATGGCAGACGTCAGAGACCGGTCGTACGGGCGGCGCGGCGCTGTCGCTTGCCCAGGGGGGTCTGGGAGAGGTCCTCGGCGGTCGTCCGCAGGTGCTTGAAGCCGTAGCCGCGCGCTGTCAGCCAGGACTTCGCCGACTCCTCGGCCCGTTCCGTCGCCTCCAGAACGTCCTCCTCCTTCTCTCCCGTCGCGGAGAAGCGGAAGACGAAGGCGGGCCGGGCGGCGATGTCGTAGGTGAGGGTGCCCTCGGGGGTGAAGGCGGCGCGCAGGACGTCGTGTTCGGCGGCGTCGGCCAGCAGGGCGGCGCGCTGGGCGTCGGTGAGGGCGTCGAAGGCACCGCGGACGGTGATCCGGAAGGTTCGTGTACTCATTCCGCGACCTTAGGCACAGTCCGGGTGACTCCTCCACCGGGTTTCCCGGTCCGTGCGGCGCCGTACGTCAAGGCTCCGACGCCGGATGCCCGACCGGTCGCGCGGCGCCAAGCCGGGAAGTCCGGGAACGGGAGACGTCGAGCGCGTCGAGCGCGTCGAGCGCGCCGATCGCCTCCCGTGAGGTCACCGCGGGAGCCCCGGGCCGTCCTGGCGGTGTGCGCCGTCGGTCCCGGGGCCGGGCCGGTCAGCCGGTGTAGCCGGCGAAGACCCGCGTGTAGTCCCAGGCGGACTGGCCGACGCCGGAGCAGCTGTCGGCGGGCCCGCCGGTGCAGGGACGGTCCCGGTTGGCGGACCAGAAGGTCAGCCGGGCCAGGTGGTGCTGCTGGGCGTAGCCGAGGATGGTGCGGAAGTCGGCCACCGTGACGGTCTCGTTCTGGTCGGTGATGCCGTTCATGGACGAGATGCCCATGTCCCGGTAGGCCTGGTCGTCGCTGTAGTGGTAGGCGTTCTTCAGGGCGTTCTTCAGGCCCTCGGCCGCCTGCACCGTCAGGTTGCCCATGTTCTGGCCGGCGCCGCCGAAGTCGAACGGCATGATGGCCCAGGCGTCGGCGGTCAGCCCGGAGGCGGCGGCACGGTTGATGAGGCTGGTGTCGGGGCCGCTCTGCCCGGTGCCGATGGTGATGTACACCTTCAGACCGGGGTTGTTGGCCTTCACGGTCTTCAGCGCGTCGACCGTGCGCTGCTGGACGGTGCCGTTGCTGTAGGCGTCGGCTCCAGGTCGATGTCGATCGCCTTCAGACCGTAGGCGTTGATGACCTTCTGGTAGGCGGCGGCGAGCTCGCCGGCGCTGGAGCAGGAACTCTCCAGCTTGTTGCCGCTGTAGCCACCGAAGGAGGGGATGACGTCACCGCCGTTCGCCCGCACGGTGTTGACCGTCTGCTGGTCCACTCCGCCGGTCAGCGGACGGCTGCCGTCCCACTGCGGGTTGCAGTAGCCGTTGCTCAGCACGAAGGCGAGCGTGAACCACTTGACGCCCGTGGCCTGCGTGATGGTGGTCGGGTCGGGCGGGCTGCCCCAGCCGTTGTACAGGTACGGCGCCACCGCCATCGGTGCCGAGGGGGTGCCGCCGCCGGCCGCGGGCGCGTTCCACTTCTGGTTGGCGGCGCCGGTGCAGCTCCAGATCTGTGTCCGGGTGCCGTTGGCGGAGTTGTTGTCGGTGACGTCCAGGCACTT
>NZ_JBIRJA010000035.1:0-47001 GCF_044329325.1 Streptomyces sp. NPDC017676
CCGACTACGTCGAGATCGACGGCGCCCCCCACGGCCTGCTCTGGACCCACGCCGACGAAGTCAACAACGCCCTCCTCACCTTCCTCGCCAAGTAGTCACCGCCGATGCCACGGTGGCCCACTCCGCGATCCGGCGGTGCGGGCCACCCGGGCACACCGCCACGTCGTCGGCAGGCGGCGGGGCGGACAGGCGAACACCCGCCTGGTCGGGCGCCGGACACGTCGAATGACAGATGTCAGGGACCTCACACGTGTCTAGGTTGGAACGGTCCCGCTGTCCGGGACCCCCGACCCGCCCTGCCGTGCGGACCGGCGGCCTCGGTGCCGGGCGGGAAGGCCATCGAACGAACCGGAGATGCGGCATGAAGCCGGACACCCACCCCCGCGGCGCACACGCCGTGAGCGCGTCCCCGTTCGGGGACGGCGGAGCGGCACGCGACCGCGAGGCCGACCCGTTCCCGCCCGCCGGCGGCGGGCGGCCCGCGCCGGCTCGTGCGCCGGGTGTCCGCCGTCGACGGCTGACCTCCGAGCCGAAGGGAGGAACGGGGTGACGACGACCACCTCTTCCCCGTACCTGGACACATGGGCCGGCGCGGCCCCGCGTCCCTCCGCGTCCTCGGGCATCGCCCGGCACACCGGCACGGCGGGCACGAGCGGTGACCTCGACACCTGCCGGCGCGCCCTCGACCGGGCCGCGCGGGGCCAGGGTGCCGCGGTGGTGGTGCGGGGCGAGGCCGGAATCGGCAAGAGCACGCTGCTGCGGAGCGTCGCGGACGGGGCGGCCGGCAGCGGGTGGCGGGTCCTGCGCGTGTCGGGCGGCGACGCGCGCGCCAGGCGTGCCTTCGGCGCGTTCGAACCGCTGGCGGACGAACTGCTGGACCTGGCCGCCGGACTGCCGGACCTGCTGCGTACGGCTCTGCGGAGGGCGCTGCGGGGAGATCCGGCCCCGGACCCGCTGTCGACGTACGCGGCACTGAGGCAGGTGCTGGCGTCCGCGGCGCAGCGCGGTCCCGTCCTGGTGGTCGTCGACGACTGCCATCTGCTGGACACCGCCTCGGCCCGTGCCGTCACGTTCGTCACCAACCGTCTGCCCGGCACGGCCGTCGCCGTGCTGGCGGCCACGGCGGTCGATGTCTGCGACCCCTTCGACGGATGCGAGATCACGGAGGTCCCGCTGTCCGGTCTGGACCAGCACCGGGCAGCGCACCTGCTGGCGAGCCGTCACCCGGGCCTGGCCGCGGTGGTGCGTACCGCGGTGATCTCGGCCGCGCAGGGCAATCCGCTGGCCCTGCTCAGCCTCTCCGACGCGCTGACCCCGGCGCAGCGCGACGGCGGCACACCCCTTCCCGATCCCCTGCCGGCGGGCTCCCTGCTCGACGGCAGGCTGGGCGGACTGTTCCGGTCGCTGCCGCTGCCCACCCGCGATCTCCTGGCACTTCTCGCCCTGACCGAGGCGGGCATGAGCACGGTCGAACTCGCGCACGCGGCGGAGCGGCTCGGCACGGGTCCGGACGCCCTCGACCCGGCGGAGAGGGCGGGGCTCGTCCGCGGTGACCGCACGGTGCGTTTCACGCGCCGCTTCTTCCGGACCCTGGCGTACTCCACGGCCTCCCCGGCCGCGCGGCGGTGGGCCCACACCGCCTGGACGGACCTCGGTCTGGCACGGTGGGGGACGTCGGCGGGTGACGGGGCGCACGCCGCCCGGGGCACCGACGGGGTCACCCGCTTCGACCGGCTCGCCCGGGCGGCGGCGGCCAGGGGCCAGTGGAGCGCCGCGCTGCGCGCGTGGCAGCGGGCCGCCGACGCCGGCTCGGACCCTGCGGGCCGCTCCCGCGGGTACGCTGCGGCGGCGACCATGGCGCTGCGCTGTGGCCGCCCGGGTCTGGCCATGGCGCTGTGCCGTCAGGCGCAGGGGGGCCGGGAGCCGGCGCTGACCCGCACCGTCAGCATGGTCCAGGCGAGCGCGGGGTTCGACACCGCCTTCACCGCCGAGACGAACCGGGCGGCCCTCTCCTCGGCCCTGACGCACGGTCAGGTGCTGGGGTCGGACGGGCGTGAGTGGGCCGCCTTCCAGTCGGCCCTGCTCGGCTCGCTGACCCACCGGCCCGAACCGGCACGCCAGGCGCTGGACTGGCTGAGCGCGCGGCCGGTCCCCAGCGCTGCGCTGCGCACGGCCGTACTCGCCCACCTGGACCCGGTGGGCCGGCTGAGTGAGATCAGGTCGGGTCTGGCCGAGGCGACCGGTGCCGCGGACGCGGGGCTCGCCCGTGCGAACGCGCGGGAACTGACCTGGCTGGCGGACGCGGCGTGGCGCATCGACGACATCGCGCTCAGTGAACACCTGACGGCGGCCGCCCTGCGGCGCGGCGGGCCGGAGGACCGTACGCATCTCTCCCATGCCTCCGCCCTCCAGGTCGCGCTGATGGTGGCGGCCGGGCGGTGGTCGGAGGTGCACACCGTGGTGCCGGCGCGGCTGCGGGAGGCCGAACGCGAGGGCCTGACCCGGTACGGCGTCTCGCTCAAGGCCCAACTGCTCCTGGTCTGCGCCTTCCAGGGGCGCGCCGGGCAGGCGGCGGAACTGCTGGCGGACGTCCGCCGCTGGGCCCGTACGTACGACTCCCCCCACCACGGCCGCATCGCGTCCTACGCCGCGTACCTGCTCGCCGGGTCCGGCACCGCCGCGGCCGGCGGCGGGAGCGACGCGCCGCCGCCGCCCGGACCGCTGAGTGACGTGGTGGCGCGCTACGCCTACGTGGACACCGTACGAGCCGCGCTGGCCCGGGGCCGGACGACACTGGCCCGGGCCCAGGCCGCGCGTGCGTCGCTGCACGGTCTTGAGGCGTTCTCGGCGGACATGCGGCTCGCGGTCCGTCACGGCCGCGCGCTTCTGGCCGCCCACGACGGCCGGAACGACACGGGGGCGCTGTTCCGCTCCGCCGCCGAGGCGGCCACGGCGGCCTCCCGCCCCTTCGCCCGTGGCAGGCTCGCCCTGGACCACGGGATATGGTTGAAGCGGCAACGGGAGACGGCCGGGGCGCGTGGTCAACTGCGGTACGCCTACGACCTGTTCACCCGACTGGGCGCCACTCCCTGGCAGGAGTCCGCACGTGCCGAACTGCGGGCGGTGGGCGTGAGTCTCCCCGGTCCGGGCGCCGTCGCGCAGGTGGACCCCGGGCGGCCCGCCCTGACCGCGCACGAACTGCGGATCGTCCGGATGGCCGCCCGCGGGCTGTCCAACCCGGAGATCGCGGACCAGCTGGCCATCTCGCCACGGACGGTGGCTTCCCATCTGTACAAGGTGTTTCCGCGGCTGGGCACCAGCTCCCGCCGGGAACTCGACCGCGCACTGCAGGAACTCGGTGATCACACATGACACGAAGTGCCGTCAAGGCGCCGGTGCGGGAGCGTCCGGGTCCGGCCGGCCGGTTCCGTCTGACGTCCGTGCCGGACGCGCCGGCGATGAGGGCCCTGGGAGGGGGCGAGGACCGGGACGCCCAGCCGGTGACGCTCACCCTGACGGCGAGCGACGTGCTCACGGAGGAGGGCGCGCAGGCCTACCTCCGTGCGGCGTCGGGTGTGCGGGTGGTGCCCTGGGAGGACCGGCACGGTGCCGACGTGGCCCTGGTGCTGGCGCACAAGGTCTCCCTGGCGACACTCACACGTGTCGAGGAGGTCGCGGGGACGGCCGAGGGGCGGGGAGTGCCGGTGCTGCTGGTGGTGGACTCGATCAGCGAGCGGCACCTGTTGTACGCGGTCGACCGCGGGGTGGTGGGTGTGCTGCTGCGCGGCGAGGTCGGTTACGCCGACATCGTGCGGGCGAGCCGCAGGGCCCTGCAAGGGGAGTCGCCGCTGCCGCCCACCCTGGTGCGCGCCCTGGTCGAGCGGCTGCGTTCGCTGCCGGGGCACCAGCCGGGCTCGTCCGACCTGTCCGCCCGGGAGGTGGACGTCCTGCGGCTGCTGGCCGAGGGGCTGAGCACCGCGGAGGTCGCGGGACGCCTCAACTACTCGGAACGCACGATCAAGAACGTGCTGCACGACGTCATCACCCGGCTCGGCCTGCGCAACCGGACGCAGGCGGTGGCCTACGCCATCCGCAACGGCGCGCTGTGAGAGCGGCACCGCGGACCGGGGGCCGCCGCGGCACGCGGTCGAGTGCGGCACGGTCCCGCCGAAGCCGAAGCACTCTCGTGTCGGCGCCGAGCACGACGAGACGACGCGCCCGTGCTTCCTTGTGAAGTCCGACCGCACACCTGACCGGGACGGGCGCTCGCCGGCGGCGCGCCGTCACGGCCTCGGTGCCGTCGCACGCGAGTGATGTGCGGGTGTGCGGCGGACCACGGGGCCGGCGGGCCGCCCGGCGTGTTCGGCGGCGCCCGGTCAGCGGCCCCGGAACCAACTCCCCCCACGGCAGGATCGCGCCAGAAGCGCTGGCGCACTTCCCTACCCGCGGAGGCGGCGCATGCGAGCACTCTCCTACGACCCACCAGGCTTCCGGTCCGACCCGGCCGGCCCGGACCGGGGCGCGAAGTCGCCCGGCGGCGCCGGCGGGACGGGCACGTACCCCGACGCGCACCGTCGGGCTCCGGCGGCGCGGTCCGCGCTGCTGGGCCGGGAGTCCGAGACGCGCATGCTGAAACGTTTCCTCTCGGATGCCCGGGCATCGGGCGCCGCGCTGGTCGTACGCGGTGCCTCCGGCATCGGCAAGACCGCGCTGCTGGAGGAGACCGCGCGACTGGCGGGAACCGGGTTCACGCTGGTCGACGTCCGTGGCCTGCGGGCCGAGGCCGACCTCCCGGCCGCCGCCGTCACCCGGATCCTGCTGCGGTGCGGGTCCGGCACCGTGGGCCACACCCCGCCCGACGCGGCCGGCGGCTGGCTCGCGGTCCAGGCAGCGGCGAACGTGCCGCGCGACGCCGGGGTGGCCCTGGCGCAGGCCCTCCACTCGGCCGGGGCCACGGCGCGCGGACCCGTGCTCCTGGTCCTCGACGACGCCCACTGGTTCGACGCCGAGTCCCTGGACGCCCTGGGCCACGCGCTGCCCCGGCTGGCCGGGAGCCGGGTGGGCGTGCTGCTCTCCGCCGACCCGGCGGCCGGACCGGCCGTCCTGCCGGAACTGCCGGGCGTCTCCCTGGGCCCGCTGGACCACGGGACGAGCACGCGACTGCTGCACCGGCACGGTCCCGGCCTCCCGCCCGCCCTGCACGAACGCGTCCTGCGCGAGGCGTGCGGGCACCCGGCCGCCGTCGTGAGCCTCGCCTGGAACCTCCAGGTCCGCGAGGTGACGGCGGCGGCCCTGCTGGCCCCCGCCCTGCCGCTGGGGAAACGGTTGCAGGAGAAGGTGACAGCCCGGCTCGACGCGCTCCCCCCGGCCGCCCGTGACTTCCTGCTGCTGACGGCCGAGGCACACACCGACCGGCTGCCGGCCCTGCGTGCCGCCGCGCGGGAGGCGGGCGTGCCCGCGCGGGGGCTGAAGGCGGCTTCAGACGCGGGCCTGGTGACCGTCGACGGGGACCGGCTGCGCTTCAGCGGCCCCCTGCTGCGCTCCGCGCTGCACTGGAGCGCCTCGCCCGCGGAGCGCCGGCGGATGAACCTCGCCCTGGCCGCCACCGACACCGACGACGACCACCGGCACGCGCGGTACGTCGCGGCCGTGACCGCGCAGCCGGACGAGGCCACCGCGGCCGCGCTGGAGAAGGGAGCCACGAGGGACCCCGCTTCCGCCGTCACCGTCCTGGAGACCGCCGCCGAACTGACGCCCGATCCCCGCCGCAGGACGCGGCGGCTGATCCGGGCCGCCCAGGCGGCCCAGCTCGGCGGACAGCCGAACGACGTACGAAGGCTGCTGGATCTGATCACCGACGCCCCCGTGGACGCCTCGCTCGCGGCGGTCGTGGCGGCGCTGGAGGCAGGCGTCGTCTACGACAGCGAGGGCGTCCCGGCCCACGCGCTGTCGCTCCTGCTGCGCTCGGCGACGGCGCGGAGCACCGGCTGGCCACCGCCGTTCCTGCCGCTGACCGGCGCCATCGCCCCGGAGCTGTGCGAGCCGGCCGGGCGTGGAGCCGTCGGTCCGCTGCTGGAGGCGCTCCTGCGGGAGAACCCCGGCCGCGCGGACTGTCCCTTCCTCGTCTCCGCGCTGTGCTGGACGGACCGCGACAACCACTCCGCGACGGCCCGTGCCCTGCTGGCGAAGGCGACACGGGCGGTGCGGGAAGGAACGTTCCCTCGGGATCCCGCCCGGGACGCGGCACTCGTCATCGCCGCGTCCGCGCTGGACGAGCCGGCCGCCGCCGAGCGGTACGCCACGCGCGTGCTCGCGCCGCTGACCACGCGCGGGCAGTTCGGCCTCGCCCTGATGGTGCTGGCCCATCTCCAGATCGCCCGCGTCCACCTCGGCGACCGCGAGGGGCTCATGGAGGACGCGCGGACCGGGCTGCGCTGGGCGCGTTCCGCGGCCAACGCCCACGCGGAGATGGTGTTCGAGGCCGGAGTGGCGCACACGCGGGCCTGGACCGGGGACGAGGAGGGCCACCGCGAACTGACCGACCGCATCCTGGCCTTCGCGCTCCCCCGCCGTCTGCACATGCTGGCCGCCCGGGCCCGGTGGGCGCGGGGGCTGCTGGCCCTCGCCCACGGCCGGCCCGAGGAGGCCTACGAGGAGCTGCGGATGCTGTCGGCCGCGGACGGCGACGCCCGTCACCCGGTCGTCGCGGCCTGGGCCCTGGGCGACCTGGCCGCGGCCGGCGTCGCCACGGGGCACGCGGAGGAGGTGCGCCGCCAGGTGGACCTGGTGCGCGAGGCCAACCGGGCTGTCGGCTCCGCCCTCCTGCGGCACCTGATCGGGCGCTCGGAAGCACTGCTCGGTGAGGGTGCCCGCGCGGAACGGCATTTCTCGGCCACGCTCGCCGAGCAGGACGACGCCCTGCGCTACGAGTCGGCACGCACGCATCTCGCCTTCGGTGAGTGGCTGCGCCGCCGGCGCCGGGTGCTGGACGCGCGGCCCCATCTCCAGCGGGCCCGGGAGCTGTTCGGCACGCTCGGCGCGACCGCCTGGGAGCGGCGCGCGGCCTCCGAGCTGCTGGCCGCGGGCGAGGCCGGGGACACGTCCCGTCCCGCGTGGGCCGAGAAGTACGACCTGACGCCCCGCGAGGCCGAGGTGACCCGCCTCGCCGCCGACGGGCTGTCGAACCAGCGGATCGGCTGGCAGCTGGGAATGAGCCGTCGCACGGTCGCCAGCCATCTGTCACATGTGTTCGCCAAGACAGGTGTGGCCGCGCGCAAGCACCTGCCCGCGGCGCTCCGCGCCTGACGCCCGCGGGAACAGGCCACATCGCCACCTTGACAGGGAGAGTTCGGTGAAGAAACCCTGGGCTCCGGAATGTGCACCCCCCAGGCACCCGGGCGTCGCCGGTCCCCGAGCGGACCGCGACCCGGTGCGGGACCGTCGCGGAAGCGGGAAACACGTATGACCGACTGGCACAAGACAGCGTGCAGCCTCTGTTACGTCAACTGCGGTCTTGAGGTCGCGATCGACCAGCGTGCGATCACCCGGGTCCGCGGCGACAAGGAGAATCCGCGCACCCGGGGATACCTCTGCCAGAAGCCGCAGCGGCTGACGTGGTACGGCGACCACCCGGACCGTCTCACCACCCCGCTGCGCCGCCGCCCCGACGGCGGCCACGAGCCCGTGGACTGGGACACCGCGCTGACCGAGATCGCCGGGCGCCTGCGGGACATCCGGGACACCACCGAGCCGTCAGGCCCCGGCGCGCTCGCCTACGTCGGCGGCGGCGGTCAGGGCAACCACTCCGCTGGCGCGTACGGGAACGCGCTGATGAGCTGGATGAACTCCACGCGGTTCTTCGGCGCCCTGTCGCAGGAGAAGACCGGGGACTTCTGGGTCAACGGCAAACTGTTCGGGGGGCAGGTCTGCCACACGTCCGAGGGCGTCGAGGAGTGCGACCTGCTGGTGGCGATCGGCTGCAACCCCTGGCTGGCACACGGTTTCAACCGGGCCCGCACCGAGGTGAACGGCATCAAGAACGACCCCGGCCGGAAGATGATCGTCATCGATCCGCGCCGTACCGAGACGGCGGACGTGGCCGACGTCCACCTGCCGTTGCGGCCCGGAACCGACGCCTATCTGCTGGGCGCGATCCTCGCCCTGGTCGTGCGGCGCGGGGGCGCGGACGAGACGTTCCTGCGGAACCACACCGAGGGCTACGAAGAGGTCGCCGACGCCCTGCTGCGCATCCCCGTCGACGAGTGGATCGCCCACGCCGAGGTGGAGCGGTCGGAGGTGGAGCGGGCCGTGGAGCTGATCCTGGCCGCGCGGGCGATGACCGTACGCGTCGAACTCGGCGTCCAGCAGGGGCGCAACTCCACGCTCAACAGCTACCTGGAGAAGCTGCTGTACCTGGTCACCGGGCACTTCGGCCGGCCGGGCACCAATGCCCTGCACTCCTGGCTGGTCCCGTTGTGGAAGGAGTCCCACGGGGAGCGCTCGCAGATCACCGGGTTCGAGTACATCGGCGGGTACCTGCCCATGAACACCCTGGCCGAGGAGGTCCTCGCCGACCATCCGCACCGGGCCCGTGCGGTCTGGGTGGACTCGTCCAATCCGGCCAACACCGCGGCGGACACGGCGTCCGTCGAGCGCGCCCTGGCGGAGTGCGAACTGTCGGTGGTCGTCGACGTCGCCTACACGGAGACGGCGGCGCTGGCCGACTACGTCCTGCCCGCGGCCTCGCAGCACGAGAAGTGGGAGTGGACGTTCTTCGACTTCGAGTGGCCGACGAACTACTTCCAGCTCCGCCGGCCGCTGTTCGCCCCGCTGCCGGGCACCCTGGTGGAGGCCGAGATCTACACCCGGCTCCTGGAGAAGCTCGGCGCCCTGCCTGACCGGGCGGAGCTCGACCGGCTCACGGAGCTGGCCCGCACCGACCGGCCGAACCTGCTGCGGCACGCCGCCGCCACCCTGCGCGAGGCTCCGGGCATCGCCCCCGCGCTGCTGTACCGCACGCTCGGCCGAACGCTGCCCGAGGGCGCGGCCTCCGCCGCGGTCCTGTGGCCCGGCTGCCACACCGCCGCTCACCGGCTGGGACCCGCCGTTCAACGGGCGCTGGGCACCGAGGCGTCCGGGACCGCGCTCGGCGAGGAACTCTTCGACCGCGTCCTGCGGTCACCGAGCGGTCTCGCCTTCAGCGAGCACCGGTACGACGAGGTGTGGAGCCTGATGCGCAGCGAACGCGTCACGCTCGCCGTGCCGGAACTGCTCGCCTGGCTCACGTCCCTTGACCCGGCCGCCGACCGCCGTGACCCCGACTTCCCGCTGTCCCTGGTCAACGGCCAGCGCCGCAGCCACAACGCCAACCAGATCCTGCGCCCGCCCGCGTGGCGCAGGAGCGACCCGGACGGCGCGCTGCGCGCCCGCTCCGAGGACCTGTCCGCCGCCGGTGTCGCCCCGGGTGACTGGGTGGCCGTGGTGTCGAGGACCGGCCGCCTGGTCGCGCGGGCCGAGGCCGACGAGACGCTGCGGGCCGGGCAGGTGGCGCTGCCCCACGGCTTCGGCATGTCGGTGCCCGACGGCCGCGGTGGGCGTGTCACCCATGGCCCGCGGATCAATCTGCTCACCGACGCCACCGACCGCGACCCGATCGCCGGCACTCCCCACCACAAGGACATGCCGGTACGACTGGAGCGGCCGACGCCCGAGGAACGGGCGACCGCCCAGCGGGACAGCGACCGCGTGCACGCGCTGATGCGCGGCTGACCGGCGGCGATGGCGTGCCTGGCAGGGCGCGGGTCTCAAGTCCCGTGTCCTGCCAGGCACGTCCGATATGACCGGCATATGTGGTCGTGCCCGATCGCCGGGGACCTCGCCGGCGGTCAGGCGTCCGTGGGCGGCACGGTGTCGGGGCGCAGCCAGGGGGACGCGAAGTCGACGTGTTCGGGGCCCAGTCCGTGGGGTTCGTCGGTGTAGAACCGCAGCCGGACACCGTCGGGGTCGGGGACCACCAGGAGGTGGCCGACCAGGGCGACGATGACCGGTGAGTGCGGCACGCCGAGCGTGTCGAGGTGACGGATCCAGCCGTCGAGTTCCGCCCGGCCCGGCACCGTGAAGGTCAGCGGGTCGAAGCCGGCGAGCCGTCCGGCGGTCGCCGGGTCGAGACGCAGTTCCACGGGCACGTCCGCACCGGGGACGTCGAGGATGACGGCGAACAGCTCCCCGTCCCGGGTGACGTGGTCGAACTCCGGAACGCGACGTGCGCCCAGGACGGAGCCGTACCAGGCGATGCTCCGCTCCAGGTCGGACACGGGAATCTTGATGTGGTGCAGGCCCCGCACCACGGGTCGGGCAGACATACGGAAGACACTCCTCGGATGTGCGTGCCCCGGGGTCAGGGGCACCACCGAACATACTCCTCGTACATGTGGAACCGTTCGTGCACCCAAACTGTCCTCGCGTGCACATGTGCGCCGTTGGAGCCACACACGCGGGGCGATCCGTGGCCCGGCGGTGTGACCCGGTGGCATTCTTCGGGCATGGCAACCTCATTCCCCGAGATCGGTGATCGTCCCGACGATCTCGCCACCGCCGCCGAAGTGCGGCTGGACGACGGTCAGCTCGCCCGGGCCGCCCGGTACGCGACCCGCGAGGAGGTCCGGGCGGGAGACGTCCTCTACCAGGTGGAGGACGATTCGGTCGACCTCTTCCTGTGCGGGACGGCGACGCTGGAGGCGATCATCCCGTCCTCGGAGGGCGGTGACGGTCACCTCTTCATGACGCACGGCCCCGGCCAGTTCGCCGGCGAACTCAACCTGCTCACCGGACAGCGGCGCGGGCTGACCGTACGGGTCGTGTCCGGTGGCACGGTCCACCGGGTGCAGCCGGCGGCCTTCCGCCGGCTGATGGCCCAGGAGACCGAACTCTCCGACCTGCTCCTGCGCGCGATCCTCGCCCGGCGCCGGCTGCTGCGCCAGGCGACGGAGCAGACGCTGCGGATCGTCGGGGACACCGGATCGGCCGCGGGCCTGGCCATGCGCACCTTCCTGGACCGTCAGGGCGTGCCGCACCGGTGGCTGGACAGCGGCTCCCCGCAGGGCGCGGAGGCGCTGCGTTCGTCCGGTCTCACCGAGGAGGACCTGCCCGCGGCCCTGTCGTCGCGCGAGGCGACGCCCCGGGTGACCCCGGGTGTGCTGAGTCAGCAGCTCAACCTCGCCTACCGCCGTACCGGACGCGGCTCGGCCGACCTCACCGTCGTGGGTGCCGGGCCGGCGGGGCTGGCGGCCGCGGTGTACGGCGCCTCCGAGGGCCTTCAGACGGTGCTGCTGGACGGGGTGGCCGTCGGCGGCCAGGCCGCCACCAGCGCACGCATCGAGAACTACCTCGGTTTCCCCTTCGGGCTCAGCGGAGCCGATCTGACCGCGCGTGCCGCCGTGCAGGCGCTGAAGTTCGGTGTGCACCTCGCCAGTCCGTGCGGTGTGGTCGGGCTGAGCACCGAGGGCCGCGACCACGTCGTGACCCTGATGGACGGAACCCGCATCGGGACGCGGGCGGTGATCGTCGCCACCGGGGCCGAGTACCGGGCGCTCCCGCTCGACGGCTGGGCGGAACTGACCGGCTGCGGCATCTACTACGCGGCCACCGACCTGGAGGCCCAGGCGGTGGCGGGCCGGCCGGTCGCGGTGGTCGGCGGCGCCAACTCCGCGGGCCAGGCCGCCCTGCACCTGGCCCGGTACGCCTCCGGGGTCACCCTGGTGGTACGGGGACCCGATCTCGGCGCCCGTATGTCCGCGTACCTCGTGGAACGCATTCTGAACGATCCGCGGATCACCGTGCTCACCGGCACCGAGGTCACGGCGTTGCACGGCAGGCCCCACCTGGACGGTGTGTCCCTGACCACCCGGGCCGAGGGCGCCGGGGCACGCCGTGTCGACTGCGCGGGCCTGTTCTGCTTCATCGGCGCCTGGCCGGCGACGACCTGGCTCGGTGGAGTGGTCCTGGACCCGGACGGGTTCGTGCCGACGGACCGGCAGTTGTCGACGGAGGACCTCGGACCGCGCTGGAAGGAGCTGGGGCGTGAGCCGCTGCCGTACGAGACCAGCGTGCCCGGCGTGTTCGCGGCCGGTGACGTGCGTCTGGCCTCGATGAAGCGGGTCGCCGCCGCCGTCGGTGACGGCGCCAGCGCCGTCCGTTCGGTCCACCAGTACCTCGCGACGATCTGAGACGGGAACGTTCATGAGCAAGCGACTGCGTGACGGCGACATCGTCCACATCGGCGACGACGTCCATCTGGTGTCGGGCGGCAACACCAACTGGGTGATCGTCAAGGACGGTGCCGAGGCCACACTGGTGGACAGCGGATATCCGAACGACCACGACGTGCTGCTGGCCTCCCTGGACGTGCTGGGTCTGAAACCGGAGGCCGTGCGCGCGGTCCTGGTGACGCACGCCCACAACGACCACATAGGCGCCGCGGAGCGCCTGCGGCTCGCGTACGGCACACCGGTCCTGATGCACGAGGAGGAAGTCCCGCACGCGCGGCGGGAGTACCTGCACCAGGTGTCCGTCGGGCAGGTGCTGACGCAGGCCTGGCGCCCGGGTGTGCTGCCCTGGGCCGTCCACGCCATCCGGGCCGGGGGCACCGCACATGTGCCGGTCGCCGAGCCCGCGCCGTTTCCCGCGCCGGGTCCGCTGGATCTGCCGGGCGCTCCGGAGCCGGTGCACACACCGGGGCACACGGAAGGCCACTGCGCCTATCTGCTGGCCGGCAGCGGCGTTCTGATCAGCGGTGACGCCCTGGTCACCGCCCATCCGACGTCCCGGATCGCCGGCCCCCAGCTGCTTCCCGCCATGTTCGACACCGACCGGTCCGGGGCCCTGCGCTCCCTGGACGTGCTGGAGCGGATCGACGCCGACGTCATCCTGCCCGGGCACGGGCCGGCGCACCGGGGAAGCGTCGAGCGGGCCGCCGCACTCGCCCGAGAGCACGCCGTACGGTGAGGCCGGGCGGCGCCCCGGCCGAGGACGTCCGTCGGCGCGATGTCACGTCCGTGGCCACGTGGATTCCGCGAGGTCCGACGACACGGAAGGCGCCCGGCCGGTGACGCGCACGCGTCCGGCGGTGCGGCGCGGGTCTGCTACGCCCCGGCGCCGTGTCGTAGCGCGTACAGGGCGTAATGCCGGCGGGACTTGACCGTTCCGGCGGGTATGCCGAGTCGCCGCGCGGTCTCGTGCACGGTGAAGCCGTACATACAGGTGTGGACGAGCACCTCCCGGTGCTCGTCGCTCAGGCTCCGCAGCAGGTCCTGGACCCCCATGGCGGCCAGCACGCGCCCGGCGTGGTCGCGCTGCGGAACGTCGCCCATCCGGTCGGTGACGCTCTCGTGGCGGACGAGCGCGCTGCGGGACCGGTCGATGATCAGGTTGCGGGTCACCTTGAGGAGCCAGCCGCGCGTGGAGCCCGGTCCGTCGCGCAGCTCGTCGGTGTGGCGCCAGGCGCGGAGGAAGGCTTCCCGCACGATGTCCTCGGCCAGGTGACGGTCCGACAGCAGTCTCTCGACATAGGCGACCAGGGCGGCGCGGTGCCGGGTCACCAGGGCCCGGACGTGGAGGTGGTGGTGCCGCGGCTGCGGTGGTGTCCGGTGCGGCGCGGGTGTCGTCATGGTCGTCGTTCCAGGATCGGGAGGGAGCCGGGCGTCCGGGGCCGTCCGCGACAAGGGGGCACGCCCGGAGGACCGACGGCGACATGGGCGCCTGTCCGGTCCCGTCCCACCAGGCCCTGGGGGGTGCGGCCGGCGGAACGGGCCCGTACCCCGCCACACGCAATGCGACGGGGTGTTCGCGCCACTGTCAGCGGGACAGCGCGTAGGCCGTGCGGACCGCGGTGTCCTCCACTCCCGTCAGTCCGTCCGCATCGGTGAAGGCATCGGTGCCGAAGCTCTGCGGGACATCGTCGTCCGCCGTGCCGCCGACGCCGTCGGGCCCCGTGCCGAGGAACGTGCTGTCGTTGTCCATGAGCGTGGACGTCCCGTCGGTGGCGGTGTGCCAGTTGCCCAGGGCGTGGCCGATCTCGTGGGAGACGAGGTTGGAGACGACCGTGCTGATGAACGTGATCCTGTCGCTGGTCGGCTTCATGTAGTGGTTCAGCGAGATGGTGTCGCCCGCCGGTCCGCTGAGCAGGTCCAGCAGCACGATCGACGTGTCCGAGGTGTCGAAGTCGCCCGGGTCGATGGAACTGGTGACGCCCAGCGTCGGCAGGTCCGTCTCCTCGATGGTCCCGCCGATGACGACGCGGTCGACGTTCTTCGCGTCGCCGGGGTCCGCGTCGTGCTCACTGCTGAGGACGCGGACGCCGAACCGCTTGTTGATGCCGCTGGACGCCAGATCGGTCCCGAGTCGCCGGCGCACGTCGGCGGTGATCGCGTCGGCCAGGGGCTTCTCCGCGCTCGCCGGCAGTCCCCAGGCGCCGAGGAAGGCGCTCAGCGGACTCGTCGTGCGGAGCCCGGGGGTCACCGGCAGCCCGGAGGACGCGAAGACGGAGGGGTCGATACGGGCGCCGTCGAAGTCCAGGAAGATGGTCTGTTCGTCACCGGTGCCTTCCAGACGGGGGCGGGTGGCGAGCAGCCTGAGCCGGTAGGGGCCGCGGGTGTCGCCGGACACCGCGACGCAGTACCACCCGTCCTCGGCCGCCACGTCGTCGAGGGAGATCCTGCCCGACGGCAGCGGGCTGGACGCGGGGTGGTTGTGGGCGACGTCACCGGTGGAGCCCTCGTCCTCCGTCCCGTCCGGCCCGTAGATCGCGACCTTGTCCGGGCTGCCGTCCACCGCCGCGCCGACGACGTCTCCCGCCCGCAGGCGGACGGCGTGGTACTGGGTGTGCGGTACGGCCGCGCTGAGGCTGAGCGTGTACGTGCCCTCGCTGCTGACGCCGTTGCCGCTGCCGGAGTCGGACGGGTCCTGCGGTCGCGTGCCCGAGCCCGCGACCATCAGGTAGTACGTGCCCGTCCCGGCGGCCTTGCTGATGAGGGTCGGGGCGAGGGTGCCCGCGGAATCGTCCGCCCCGGCGAGGACCTGTCCGGAGGCGTCGTACAGGGTGAGCGCCGCGTCCACGGAACCCCCGGTGATCTTCGCCGTGATGGTCTGTCCGGCGCGCGCCCGGAGCCGGTAGAAGTCGAAGTCGCCCGTCCCGTCGCCCTTGCCCGCGTGGGGCCCGTCGCCGACCGTGCCCGTCACGCGGATGCCGGACCGCCCGGTGCCGATGCCCGTGTCCGTGGCCTTGACCAGGGACCCGTCGTCCTCCGCGCCGGCGGGCAGGCTGACGAACCGGACGGTCGACGGCAGCGTGCCCGTGATCCGCGCGGCACGTCCCCTCTTGCCGTCCGTGGGTGTCGTACGGAGGGCGGAGGCGTCCTGGCACCGTCGCACGGTCTCCGTGCCGGTCGGTGCCGTCGCGAGCCGCCGCTGCTGCGGCTCGCCGGTCCTGAGGGCCGACGGCGTGTGGGCGGTGGGATCGGCCGCGGCGGCGGGTGTGAGGGTGGCACCCACCATGACCACGCCGATCGCCGATGAAACGAGGGTCTTTCTCACGTGTCTTCCTGGTGTGGCGTCAGGGGGAAGGAGGAGGGGAGGGGGAGGCCCCGGGAGACGTGCGTCAGGCCGGCTTCGCGGAGGAACCGGCGCTCGGCCCGGACGCGGCGGGAGGCCAGGAAGCCAGCTCCCCGGCCTCCCGGCCCCGCGCTACGCCTCGAACACCTCGCGCAGCCTGGCCTCGTCCTGCTCGGACAGGTTGCTGTGGATCAGCCGGGCGGTGCCGTGGGGCAACGCCTCGTGCACGCGGTCCACGACCGCGTCGGAGGTGAGCAGGAACAGGGCGGACGTGCCCTCTCCGACCTCGCTCCGGACGCTCTCGATGAAGTCGTCGTCGATGCCGACGTCGGCCAGCGAGCCGCCCAGGGCGCCGCTGAGAGCGCCCACGGCGGCACCGAGCAGCGGCACGAAGAAGATCAGGCCGAACAGCAGGCCCCAGAAGGTGCCGGAGAGCGCGCCCGCGGCGGTGAGGTTGTAGAGCTGCTTGGTCCTGGGCTGCTTGCGGCCCTGAGGCCAGGTGACGACCGCCGCGTCGTGGACCTGGACGAGACCCTGCTTCCGCAGGGACAGCAGGGTCTCCTCGACGCGGTCGGCGCCGTCGGGGGTGGGGAACTTCCAGACGGTGAGAGTGGCCACGGGGGTTCCTTTCGAGGGGCTGGATCGCCGCGGACGACGACAGCGCGCAGGGCGGCGTGTGCTCATCACGCGGGAGAAGAGTCGGGTCGTAGGCGCCAGAGGCCCCGGCCCGGCACCGTGCCGCCGCGGTCTGCCGGCGGGACGCGGGGAAAGACATGTACGCGACCGGGATCGCAGCCAGCATACCCAAGACGTCCGACGGCGAGATACGTGTGTCTCGGACGGGACATCTGGACGTGTGCGGGGCGAAGCCCGATGCGGGTGTTGCGAAGACGCCGGGCCGGGTCAGCTCCGGAGCAGTTCGTCCGGTACGTCCGTACCGAGGAAGCCGAGGAGGGCGGCGAGCTTCCGGTCGAGTTCGACGCCGACTTCCGTCACCTCCGGGATGCCGAGCCCGGCGAAGTGGGTGCTGGGCTGGTCCACGCTGAACCAGGCCGCTCCGGCCTCGTCCTGCCAGATCGCGGTGCGCAGCGGCGCGTAGAGCATGGTCCGCGGGTCGTGGCGGTACATGCGCTCGGCGATGGTGTGGTTGCCCATCAAGTACCAGAAGCAGATCGCCTGGTGTCCGGCGCGACGGAAGACGGGGTGGGCCGCGTTCTTCTCGAAGATCATGAAACCGTGCGGGGCCGCCGAGTCGATGAGCGCGGTGATCTCCGGCCAGGAGGCTTCCCGGCGGATCAGCGACTCCAGCTCCTCCTCCGGCACGGGCGGTACGGCGGCCTCGTAGCTCTGCCGGAAGTCGGACAGGGACGGCACGGCCACGTCCAGACGCCGCACGGGGAACGTACTCATTTCGCCTCCTGGCTGGTGCGCGGTGGGATCGAGGTCGACCATAACGGCGCGGTCGCCGGCGCACTCGGCACACGTGTCCAACGGGCGTCCCGGCGCCCCGTTGCTGCCCCATCGGGCAACCGCCCCACAAAGAATCCACAAGTGCGCCTGATCCTGGGGCAGTCCGCCATTCGTCAGCGATCGTCGTGCGGAGGGGCCGATATGTTCCTGCGGAGGTTCGTCCGGTCGGCACACCGGTCCGTCGTGCTCGCTCGTGCGACGGCGGACGCCGGCGCGATCTGCGCGGCCCTGCCCGCGGCCCTCGGCCCCGGGCACCACCGTCTCGACCTGGTGGTCGAGTGGGGCGACGGTACCCTCGACCGGGCCGAGGGCGCCGTGGACCATGGCTCCGCCGGCCGGCCCGGTGCCGCCGGCCCGGAGCCGGCGGGCGAGCTGGCGGATGTACGGGCCTTGCTCGCGTCGGCGCTGTCGGACGAGGGGATCCGCTGTGCCGTTCTGGTGGCCAGGACCGTGGCGGCCGGTACCCGGGTGTGCGGCTGGAGCGTGCGAAACGGCTGGGTGGAGGCCCTGGACCCGCGCGTGCTCGGGCTCGCGGTGACTCCCTGCCCGGGCGTACCCGTGGTCCCGAGCACGGTGTCACGCGCCCCCGCCCTGGTCCGGGACCGCCGGCGGCGCGGCCGTCACGTGCCGTTGGCCTCGTCGAAGGCCTTCAGCGCGTCGCGCAGGGCGGCGCGGGAGGTGATGCCCAGCTTGGGGAACACCCGGTAGAGGTGGGCGCCGGCAGTGCGGGGTGAGATGTTGAGCTGCCGGCCGATCTCCTTGTTGGACAGGCCGCTCGCCGCGAGCTCCGCGATACGACGCTCCTGCGCGCTCATCTTCACACCGGTCCTGGCGTCCGCGACCCCGACGCCCACGCCGGCCGCGCGCAGTTCGTCCCGCGCGCGCTGCGCCCAGAGCGGGGCCTTCAGCTGCTGCTCGAACAGTTCCAGTGCCACGCCGAGCTGGACGCGCGCGGCCGTGTACTCCCGGCGCCGGCGGAGCCACTCGCCGTACCACAGCCGGATACGGGCGTACTCGAAGATCCACAGGGAGGCGTCCGGCACCGCGAGGGCCGCCTCGTACAGCTCGCCCGCCTCGTCGTCGGGCGCGGCGACCGCGGCCGCCGCGGCGAGGATGACCGCGTGGTGGGGTGAGATGGCGTCCAGGCGCGCCTGCCGGCCTGCCTCGACGTGTGCGCGGGCCTCCTCGGTCCGGCCGGTGCGCATCGCCGACTCCACCAGGTCCAGGAACACCCGCGAGAAGTGCGGGAAGTGCGAGGGCAGTTCTCCCGGCGGGGTCAACGCGGAGGTCAGCAGGTAGGCCTCCTCGAAGTCCCCGCGGCCGACCGCGGCGCGGGCCCAGGTCTCGTTCACGGTGGACATCAGCAGCTGCATGCGTCGCGGCTGGGCCCACGCGGTGATCGTGTCGCAGTGCCGGCGCAGCGCTTCCTCGTCCCCGCGGCCGGACGCGACCATGGCCAGTCCGTAGGTGAAGATGATGTGGATGAGGTGGTACTCGTGCTCGGTGGCGTCCGCGAAGCCCGGGGACGTGATCGCCTGGATCCTGTCCCATTCACCCCGCATGAACGCCTCGTGGGTCCTGGCCACCACGCCGAAGCGCAGGCTGTCGTACGCGCTGTGCCCGACGGCCTCCCGCCACACACCGTCGTAGTACGTGAAGCAGTCGAGGTACATGGCCGTGTAGATCAGCCAGTTGACGCGCCACAGGGGCGTGTCGGGAGACAGCGCGGCCGTCGCCCTGTCCAGCCGCTCCCGCACGTCATGAGCGGTCCGCGCCGGGTCGGCGACGCTGTCGAAGCACATGCGCGCGGACTCGGAGATCCGGTCGAGCGCGCGGTACACGGGCGGCCACAGTTCCGCTCGGCCTCCCCACACGGCCGCGTTGAGCAGGACGTAGAACGCGTCGTCGAACGCGTCCGCGTCCTTCGGTGCGGTGCTTCCGCGCGCTGCCTCCATCGCGGGGGGCAGGACGCGGTAGACGGCGTCGATGTCGCCCTCCCGGTGGAACTGCACGTATCCCGCGGCTGCCGCGCCCCGCAACGACTCCGTGGTCTGGCCGGCCAGTTCGTGGGCCGTTCCCAGGAGACCGGCGATGCCGGCGGCGAACGCGGCCTGCTCCAGGCGGCGGAGGCGTTCGGTGGAGTCCTGGCTGAGTTCGGCGGCACGGCGGTACGCCGTGGCGGCCTCCGCGGCGCCGCCACGGGCCATGGCCCGCTCCGCGGCGCCGGTGAGTTCGACGGCGACCGCCTCGTCGGGGTCGTCCGCGGCATGGGCGAGATGCAGGGCGCGCCGCTCCGGCTCCGCCTTCAGGACCTCGGCCAGCGCGCGGTGCGCGGCTCTGCGGCGTCCGGCCGGGGACATGTGCACCACACAGGAGCGGACCAGGGGATGCCGGAAGGTGACCTGCTCCGCGAGGTGGTCGACGCGGACCAGTCCGTTGCGCTCGCCCGTCTCCAGCAGGCCGTCGTCCCACTGCTCGCCCGCCGCCCCGAAGGCCGCCCGGATGTCCCCCAGATTGCCGGGGCGCTCTCCGTCCAGGGCCGTCAGCAACAGGGCGAAACGTGTGACGGAGCCGAGCTGCCGGACGCGGTCGGCGAACACGCTCTCCAGCCGGCTGTTCAGCGGCAGGTTCGTCGGCAGGGTCTCGACGCCGTCCCGCTGTGCGTCGGTGAGCTGGCTCGGCAGCTCCACCAGGGCGAGCGGGTTGCCTTCGGCCTCGTCCAGCAGGCGCCGCCTGGTCGTCTCGGCCAGCCTCGGGTGACTGCTGTCGAGCAGCGTCAGCGCGTCGGAGGCGGGCAGCGGACCCACGTCGAGCACGCGCAGGCCCGTGGGGTCGAGGAAGCCGTGTGCTCCGCTGCGCGCGGCCATGACGAAGGCCGCCCGGCAGCTTTTGAGCCTGCGGGTGATGAACGTCAGTACCTCGGCGCTGGAGCGGTCGATCCAGTGCACGTCGTCCACCACCACGCACAGGGGCCGCCGCAGGGACGCGGCCTGGAGGAGCGCCAGCGCCGCCGCCGAGATGGCGAAGCGTCCCGGCGCCGAGCCCTCGCGGATGGAGAGCGCCTGTTCCAGCACGCCGCCCTGGAAGGCCGGCAGCCCCGCGAGGTGGTCGAACAGCGGATAGAGGAGCTGGTGCAGCGCGGAGAACGCGAGTTCCTGTTCGCTCTCGACCCCGACGACCTGGAGCACCCGCAGTCCGCCCGTCCGGGCGTGGGCGGTCACCGCGTCCAGCAGCGCGGTCTTCCCCACCCCGGGGTCGCCTTGCAGCAGCAGCGCTGCTCCTTCGTTCTCCGCCTCGACCAGCAGTGCTTCGAGAGCACGCAACTCGGACGTACGGCCCACCAACGACAACGTTCCTCCCACGCCGGAGGGCGGTTGCCCCTGCCGACGTGCATATGGTGGCCGCCTGCGGGAGGGTGACGCATCTGTCGGTCGACTGGTATCGGCCGGGTTTCAGTGCGCTTCGGCCAGGAAGGCCAGCACGTCCCGCGCGACCTCCTCGTGGTGCTGGAACAGGAAGCCGTGGCCGGAGTCGGGATACGTCCTCACCCGTGCGTCGGGCAGCAGGCCCGCGAGCAGCCGGGACCTGCCGGGCGGGGTGACGAGGTCGTTGTCCCCGTGCACCACGAGCGCGGGTTGTCTGATCGCGGAGAGCCGGTGCAGGGCGCGGTGATCGGGGACGCCCCACTCGGTCATCGCCTCGTACTGCGCCTGCCTGGCCGCTCGGCCGGCCGGCAGGTCCCTGTCGTGTTCCCGCTCGATGTACCTGCCCAGGAACTCCAGCCCGCTGCGCTGACTGGAATCGGTGTGGTCGAAGAAGGTGTACAGGTAGTCCTCCAGGCTCGGCTGGTCGGCGTCGGCGCGGACGAAGACGTCGTCCGGCCAGGCGAAAGCGCCCGGGCCGCCGCGCGGGGCGGTGGCCGCCAGCACCAGGCGGCGGACGGCGGCGGGCCGCAGCAGGGCCAGCTCCTGGGCCGTGCAGCCCCCCATCGAGAATCCCAGCAGGTCCGCCTGCCGTACCCCGATGGCGGTCATGAAGGCCAGGGTGTCCACGGCCGTCTCCGCGATGGTGCGGGGGGTGCGGCCGGTGCTCAGGCCGACCCCGGCGTTGTCGAAGGCGATGACGTCGCGTTCCGTCGCCAGGGCGTCGACCAGTGCCGGGTCCCAGCTGTCCAGGGTGCCGCGGAAATGGTGGAGCATCAGCAGCGGCGGCTGTGAGCCGGAGGGACCGCAGCGCCGGTAGGCGTATCTGACGCCGTTGGCGGCGTCGACGACGTGGTTCGGTGCGTCGATGTACATGTCGGATCCTTCGCCGGAGTCCTGCTTCCCGCTCGGGTGGGAGCAACGTATGCCGTCGAGTGTGACGACGGGCCGGGTCCGGGGCATCGGGCATTTGACCATGGGGAGAGGTGTGACCGGAGCGAGCGGGCATCCCGGGCTCAGACGGGCGGCAGCAGGCTCTCGGTGAGTGCGGCCCAGTCCAGGAGTGCGACCTCGCTGCCGGAGGGGACCATGGCATAGGTGTCTTCCAGCCATCGGCGGAGCACGGTCAGATCGGCCGTGAACGTCGCGTGCCCGTGCGGGCTCTCCAGCCTCAGGTGGAACGAGGGCCGCTCCCCCGGTCCCGTGGAGGGCCACACCTTGCAGTCGCCCTCGCCGCTGGGTCGGTCGGTGCCGGCGGTCAGCAGGTCCCGCCCGACGACCCAGGTCACGCAGGTCTCCTCGGTCACACGGAGGTCCATGCGGACCGCGAAGGGATCGTCCGCGCTGTAGCTGAACCTGCACTCGACGCCGTCGTGTTCCGGGGGCGTCGGCCGGAAACGGAGGGTGGTGAGGAGTTCCAGGGTGCCCAGGGGGCCGCCGTGGGCGCGATCGGAAGGGTGTGCGTGCTCGGTCATCTGCTCAGCGTCCTCGCTGTCGGTGTCGTGTCCTGGTCGACGGCGGCGGGTCCGGGGGCCACGCGCCGCAGTGCTTCGCGGGCCGCGCGTACGCGGATGGTCCGCCGTTCCTGCTCGCTGAGGCCGCCCCACACGCCCGCCTCCTCGTGGTGGTCGAGGGCCCAGGTCCGGCACGGGCGGATGACCGGGCACCGCCGGCAGACGGCCTTGGCCTCCTCGGTCTGCCCGAGCGCCGGTCCTGCCTCGCCGACCGGGAAGAACAGCTCGGGGTCCTCGGACCGGCACATCGAATACCGCTGCCAGGCCGGAGAGGTCCCACCGGACCGCGTCGGCCGGCCGGGAGCCGGAAGGGTGTGGTGGCTCCCGGCGGCGGGCGGACCCGACGGCGGGAGTGCCGGAGGAGTGGGCCACGACCGTGCCCCGTCGAACGCTTCCATCGCCACCTCCACAATGAGCCTGTGTTACCGCCACCCTTTCGCCACGGCGCGTGGCGGGCATCCGTCGTGTGACTGACCGTTTGGCGCAGGGCGACGCCGTGGGGTTCCGGTGCCGGCTCACACCGCCCGGCGCCCGGAACACAGGACATGTGGACGCCCGGTGTCCCGCAGTCGGGGTGCCGCCCTCCCGGAAAGCACAGTCAGTCGACTGATGGAGCGCCGGGTGAGCGCTCCTAGCCTGGGCGGGGCCGCGGCCACGCACCGTTCGACGGCCGCCCGTGCGCGTATCCGTCTCCCAAGTGGTTCCGTACACAACAGACCGAGGCAGGTCAGCAGTGACAGACTCCTCTCCCGTCGCCCTGGCGGATCTCCAGGTGACGCGTTCCGAGCCCGACATCGACCTACGACTGCTGCGGGCGTTCCTGGCCGTCGCCCGGGAAGGGCACTTCGGTCATGCCGCGGACCGTCTCATGGTCGCCCAGTCGGCGCTGAGCAGGCAGGTGCAGCAACTCGAACGCCTGCTGGGGGCGCCCCTGTTCACTCGCACCTCCCGGGGTGCCCGGCTGACCGGCGTGGGACGGCTCGTGCTGCCGCACGCCGAACAGGCCGTCGCCCAGAACCGCCGGCTCGTCCGCCTGGCGAGATCGGCGGCGGGGCAGGGCGGGACGCGCACGTTGACGATCTCCGCTCCCCTGCCCAGTCCTCCGGGCGGCCTGCTGGCCGAGGTGGTGCGTCATTTTCGTGCCACGCACCCGGACGTACAGGTCTCGGTCGTGGGACTGGACGATCGCGATGTCGCCGCGGCGCTGCGGGACGGCCGCATCGACGCGGCTCTCACCTGGGGCGGGGACCCGTACGCCGATCACCGACAGGTACTGCTCGAAGAGGGCGCCAGCGCACTCGTGAGCCGGCACCACGCCTGGGCCGGGGCGGCGGAGATGCCCCTGGCCGCGCTGACCGAGGACCCGTTCCTCTTCCCGGTGAGAGAACGCGGACACTGCTGGGACTCGCTGAACGAGCTGGCCGCCGCCGCACAGGTACGGCTGACCCCCGTACCCACGGCCCCCTCCGCCGTTCCGGACCTGGTCGCGGCGGGCCTCGGGGTGTCCGTCGTACCGGCGTCCTTCGGCTTCGCCGGCTACACGGACGTGGCCTTCGTACCGCTGCCCGGTCTGCACCACCGGATGAGCGTCGTGTGGCAGGACGGTGACAGCTCCGCCGTCGCCCGGGGCTTCGTCGCGTCCTGCCGGTCCGCGGCCGCCGGGCTGAGCGCCGCGCACCCCGGCATCTGGAGACTGCCCGCTGCGTCCCGGCCATGTTGACGGGATCCCGGGTTTGCGCTCGGCGCGGGACATCGCGCATCGTGTCCACGGCAGGCGGCGGCCCGCGCGGACGGGTTGTGGAATGAATCTGGAATGTCCCTCAATTGTCCGCGGCAATTCTTGATTGTTTCTGGAAATGCGGCCTCCGACGCGTTCCGCACTTCTCGGCGGAAAGGAAGAATCCGGGACTTCCGGTGATTCCGTGATAGCTTCCGAGCCATTGCGAGGAGCCGGGGAGGAACAATGGTCCGTGGACGCGTGGAAGAGGACCCACTGGACGGGATCATCGGGCGCGAGCCGGAGATATCGCGTCTCCTGCGTGGCCTCTTCCCGGAGCGGGCCGAGGAGGCGGGCGCCCTCCTCCTCGTGGGCGAGTCCGGCATGGGCAAGACGGCACTGCTGCACGCCGTGACGGCTGAGGCGGGCCGCCGCGGGACCAGTGTCCTGCGCTGCGCCGGCAGCCAGGCCGAGCGAACGCTCGCATACGGCGCCCTGCACCAGTTGCTGAGGCCCGCCCTGGACCACCTCCCCCAGCTCCCGGCTCCCCAGCGAGCGGCCCTCTCCCAGGCCCTCGGCATGGGGCACGCCCCTGCCCGTACCGCCGGCGCGGAAGCCGGTGACGACCGCCTGCTCGTCGGACTCGCGTCCCTGAACCTGCTGCTGGCGGCGGCGACCCACCCCCCGGTCACGGTCGTCGTGGACGACGCGCAGTGGCTGGACGACGCCTCCCTGGAGACCCTGCTGTTCGTCGCGCGGCGCACCGCCGGTGAACCGGTGGGCCTGCTGGCGGCCGTACGCGGCGACGGCGCGTCCGGACCCAGCTGGTCCGATTTCGAGCCGGTGCCCGTCGGCCCCTTGTCGGGGGAGGCGGCCGGACGCCTGCTGGACGCGCAGCCCGTGGTTCCCCGGGGCCGGGTGCGCGGGCAGGTGCTGCGGCTGGCGGCGGGAAATCCGCTGGCCGTGGTGGAGTTGGCGCGGGACGCCGCGGAGCGCGGATCTCCGGGGTGGGACACGGCGATGGGGGCCGGATTCTCGCTGCCGGCCCGATTGGAGAAGGTCTTCGCGGAACGCTTGGACGGATTGCCTGAGGCCACACGCCGGGTGCTGTTGTTCGCGGCGGCCGCGGACGGACCGGACATGAGGGCGGCACTGACGGCTGCGGCGTCGGTACCCGGCGGCGGCGCCGAGGCATGGGCGGCCGCTGAGGACGCGCGGCTGGTGCGCCTGGCGGGCGGGAGGGTCGAGTTCCGGCATCCGCTCCTGCGGGCCGTGGTGTACGGGGCGGCGTCGTTCGCGGAGCGTCGCGCGGTGCATCTGCGGCTGGCCGACGAGCTGGCGGAAGATCCCGACCGGCGGGCGTGGCATCTGGCCGCGGCGTCCCTGGCCCCGGACGAGTCGGTGGCGGACGCGCTGGTGGAGACGGCGGACCGGGCACGGCGACGGGGCGGCTATCGCGTGGCGGCCGCGGCGTTGGAGCGCGCGGCCCAGCTGAGTGAACGGGGGCGGGCGCGGGCGCGGCGGTTGCTGGACGCGTGCGATCTCGCCGCGTACGCGGGCGAGCCGTGGTGGGTCGAGGCGCTGACGGGCGAGGTGGCCGCGGCGACGGACGACGCCGGGATGCTGGCCGAGGCGGCGTTGCGCAGAGGGTGGGCGCTGGCGGCGACGGGCCGGCAGAAGGCCGCGCTCTCGCACCTGCTGCCGCTGGCCGCCGACATGATGGACGCCTCGCCGGTGACGGCGCTGGACGCGCTCAGTCACAGCGCCGTCGCTCTGTACTGCAGCGGTGACGGGGCCTTCCGCCGCCAGGCGCAGGGATTGCTGGCACGTATCCCGGGCGACGTGGGCAGCGCGTGCGAACAGATGTGGGCACGCGCCTCCTGTGATCCCTTCGGTGACCGTGGCGGTCTGCCGGCGGCGCTGGAGCGCGCAGAGGCCGAGGCGGACGGCGTACCGGGACAGTTGAGCGTGCTGGGCGCCGCGGCGTGGATGCTGGACGAGACGGCGTCGGGGGTGCGGTTGCTGAGTGCGGCGATGGAACGCCTCCGGACGGAGACGACCACGGCCGCCAACGCCATGGTGGGGCAGGCGCTGGCGCTGGCACAGTTCGACGCCGGTGCGTGGGAGGCGGCGTGCGAGTCGGCCGAGGACGCGCAGCGGGTGGCGGGGGAGAACAGGCTGGAGGCGGCGGCCTGGGTGGCCGTGTACGTCAGCGCGATGGTGATGGCGTTGCGCGGGGAGGACGCCCGCGGGCTGATGGCGCGGGCCGTGCAGGGGCTCGACATGTCGGAGAGCCGGGCGCTGGGTGTGCGCATGGCGGTGGTGCGTGCGGCGGTGGCCGCCGCCGAGGGCGATCACGCGCTGGAGTTCGAGTTGCTGCGGGGGCTGTTCACGGCGGGGCCCGATCCCCGGCCGGTGCACTACCACTGCTCCCTTTACGGCGTCGGGGACCTGGCCGCCGCTGCCGTCCGGGTGGGACGGCCGGAAGAAGCGGTCGCGGCGGTCGACGCGGTCGAGCGGTGGGTGGGCGGGGGAATCTCGCCGCGCCTGCGGCTGATCGTGGGGCGGGCACGGGCGTTGCTGTGCGAGGGGGAGGAAGCGGAAGGGCTCTTCCGTACGGTCGTCGGGGACCCGGTGGGAGAGCAGTGGCCGTTCGAGCGGGCGGTGGTGTCGCTGGAGTTCGGCGAGTGGCTGCGCCGCAGGCGCCGGATGAGCGAGGCGCGGGCCGAACTGGCGCGGGCGCTGTCGGTGTTCGAGCGGTTGAAGGCGCATCCGTGGGTGGAGCGGACGACGGGAGAGCTGCGGGCCTGCGGGGTACCGGTGCGGGACGCGGAGGGGAGCCCGGGGTCGGTGGATCGTCTGACCCCGCAGCAGTTGCAGATCGCGCGGCTGGCGGCGGCGGGGCTCACCAATCGGCAGATCGGCGAACGGCTGCTGCTCTCCGCGCGCACCGTGGGCTTCCACCTGTACCAGGTGTTCCCCAAGCTGGGGGTCAGCAGCCGGACCCAGCTCCACGACGCGCTCAGCCGCGCAGAGGAGCCCCGGGAGCGGACACCGGACCACGCGTCCGGCACCGGGACCGGCACGGCGACGCGCCCCGTCCCCGAGCCCGGCAGGACGCCGTCACGGCTGGTGAGCCGGCGGTAGTGCGCACCCAGGCAGGCACCGGCGTTCCGATGACACGTGTGCGTGCCTTGCGCAGTGGGCGGTCGCTGAACGGCTTGGGACCGGCTGTGGTCGCGCACCTGCGGCGACCCCGGGGCCGCGCTGCGCCGCTACGACGTGCGCCGCCTGCTGGTCAACGCGATCGTGCGGGGCAACCGGGAGCCGGGACCGGAAGCGATCATCGCGCGTGGCTACAAGGAGTTGGCTCGGGAGTCGGACGCGTCGGAACGGGAGTCGTACCAGTTGGGCCCTGCCCCGGCAGCGGCGGGCCAGGGCCGAGTCCGGGGAAGACCCCCACGAGGCCCGCGTGCGGCAGCAGCCTCCGGTGGAGTACCACCGTCCGGACCGAGCCGTGGCACACGGCAGGACGCGCCGGGGCCGGCGACGGGCCACGCGGTATATCCGGAAGTTGGGTCGCTTGAGTCCCTGATTCCCCGCCCGGACGGCTCTGACGTGCAGGATTGCCCGGCGTGCCGACAGCGACCGAAGAGTTTCGGTCGCTGTCGGCGACGCGGGGCGGCGGGCGGTGCCGGTTGCTCAGTCCACCCAGGAGGCGAACAGGGCGTTGAGTCCCTCCGCCATGGTCGGGTGCGCGATCATGCCGTCCCGCAGACGGGTGAACGGCATCCCGGCCCACATGGCCGTCTGCACCACGGACAGCACTTCCGCCGACTCGGGGCCGAGCAGGGCGGCACCCAGGATCTGCTCGGTGTCCCGGTCCACCACCGCCTTCCACAGACCCCGCGTCTCCCGCAGTGTGCGCGCCCGCGGAATGGCCTTCACCGGCAGCTTCGCGACCCTGATGGAACGGCCCGTGGCGCGGGCCTGCTCCTCGGTGAGGCCGACGCGGGCGAGTTCCGGGTCGGTGAACAGGTTCCACGGCACCAGCCGGCCGGCCGTACTGCGGGCACCGCCGGCGATGTTGGCCTTGACGATGCGGTAGTCGTCCAGCGACACGTGGGTGAACTGCGGGCTGCCGGCCACGTCGCCCACCGCCCAGGTGTGCGGGGCGTCGGTCGCCAGCCTCTCGTCCACCCGTACGAAACCGCGGTCGTCGGTCCGCACCCCCGCCGCCTCCAGGCCGAGGCCGCGTGTGACGGGGTCCCGGCCGGTCGCCGCGAGGACGTCGTCGGCGGTCAGGGTCCGCCCGTCCTCCAGCAGCACCCGCACCGTCTCCCCCTCCCGGACCACTTCCTTCACCGACACGTCGGTGATCAGTTCGACGCCGTCCTCCTGGAGGTACGCCGCCAGGGCCGTGGCGATGTCCCGGTCCTCGCTCCGCAGCAGGTGGGGGCCGCGTTCCAGGACCGTCACCCGACTGCCGAACGCGGCGAACATGTGCGCGAACTCCAGCCCCACGTAACCGCCGCCGATGACCAGGAGCCGGTCCGGGACGCGGCGCAGGTCCATGATGCTCTCGCTGGTCAGCGGTTCCGCCTCGGCGAGCCCGGGAATGGCCGCGATGTGCGGCGTCGTCCCCGTGTTGATCACCACGTCGGTACCGCGTACGACACGGCGGCCTCCGTCGTTGAGGTCGATCTCCACGGTCCGCTCCGCCACGAAGCGCGCGCTGCCGAGGACGAAGTCCATTCCGCTGTCCAGGAACTGCCGGTGGTTGAGCTCGACCATGTCGGAGACGACGCCGTCCTTGTGCGCGCGCAGCAGCTCCAGGTCCACCTGCGGCGCCCCCAGCCGGAGCCCCAGCGACTCGGCGCTGCCGGCCCTGCGGGCCAGCCGGGCACTGGTCACCAGCGTCTTGGTGGGGATACAGGCGACGTTGATACAGGTGCCGCCGATCATGCCCCGCTCCACCATGACCACCCTGCCGCCGGCCCGCGCGGTGTCCATGGCGAGCGTCTTGCCGGCCTTGCCGCCACCCACCACCAGCAGGTCCACGTCCTCCACGAGTTCCTCCGCAACGTTCATTTCCGTCTCCGTCCTCCTCGGCCGTGCACAAGCGGTGGGGCGGGGCGGCCGGCGCGTCACACACCGGCCGCCCCGGTCCAGGCTCGCCACTCTCGCGGGCGGACGCATCAGTCGAATGACTAGCCACCCCGCGACGCGGTGCGGGCAACCCCTCCCTCCTGGCCCGGCTGGGTGCGGAACGACGTATCCGGGGGGGGGTGACGTGCCCGCCGGTCCGCCCGGGACCCAGGGTGCGGGGCCGTGTGTTCCGGCAGGTCCGGCAGCGGGGCCGGCTGTCGGTCACCGCGGTGAGTCAACCGACTGATGACCGTCGATCGGCCCGGACCTACCTTTTCGGCGTGGCCGCCGGACGGAGCACCACCCCGGTGGAGGGGTACGGCGGCGCGCAGGCGGCGGACCCGCTGCCGGAACGCCGTCCGGACGGTGAAAGGAGGACGCCCCGATGCAGGTGACACCGCGTCGACGCACCGGCGAAGAACAGGGGCCGGCACAAGCGGTACGTTTCACGCTGCTGGGGCCGGTGCGGGCCTGGCGGGCCGAGGAGGAACTCCCGCTCGGCCCGCGCCAGCAACGCCTGCTCCTGGCCGCGCTGCTGGCGGGCGCGGGACGGCCCGTCCCGCTGACCGAGCTCATCGGCCTGCTGTGGGACGGTGACCCACCGGTCAGCGCGGTGAACGCGGTCCACCGGTACGTCGGCTCGCTGCGGCGGCTGCTCGAACCGGGCCTGCCGATCAGGTCGTCGGGCCGGTGGCTCGTCCGGCAGGCAGGGAGCTACCTGCTGCGTGTCGACGCGGACGGTCTGGACCTGCTCCGGTTCCGCGACCTCGTCCGGCAGGCCCGCGCCGCGACCGCCACCGGCGACCTCCCGGCCGCCGTCGACAGGTATCTGGAGGCACTGGACCTGTGGCAGGGCCACTGCGCGGAGGACCTGGGCGCCGTCGCCGCCGTGCACCCGGCCTTCGCCATGGTGGAACACGAATACGCTCCGGTCGTGTGCGAGGCGGCCACCGCGGCCCTGCGCTGCGGCCGGGCCGGCTCCGTCCTGCTGCCCGTGCGGCAGGCCGCCGACCGCTGCCCGCTCGACGAGGCGCTCCAGGCGTCCCTGCTGCTCGTGCTGGCCGCGGACGGCAAGCAGGCAGAGGCGATCATGCTGTACCAGACCATCAGGGCCCGGTTGTCGGACGAACTGGGGGTCGATCCCGGGGCGGAGCTGCGGGCCGCTCACCAGAGCGTCCTGCGCGGCAGCCCGGCGCAGCCCCGGGTGCCGGCGTCCACCGGGTCCCCTGCACCGCCCCCGGCACCGCCCGCGGCGTCGCTCCCGCCCTCCCGGCCGCCGTGGATCGAGCCCGCCCAGCTACCGCCGGACCTGCCGTTCTTCACCGGACGCGAGCGAGCCCTCGACCAGGCGCTGGACACCGCGCACCGGGTCGGCGCCGGCCTGCGTGTCCTGGCCGTCGACGGCATCCCCGGGGTCGGCAAGACCGCGCTGGCGGTCCACTTCGCCCACCGCGTGGCGCGGGACTTCCCCGACGGGCAGCTCTACACGGATCTGGGCGGCTTCGCGGCACACGGCGACCCCGCGGACCCGGGTGAGGTGCTGCACGGGTTCCTGGAAGCCCTGGGCGTGGAACGGCACCGTATCCCCGCCTCCACGGAGGCCAGGACGGCCCTCTACCGCAGCGTCCTGTCCGGGCGTCGTGTGCTCGTGGTGCTCGACAACGCGTTCGACGCGGACCAGGTACGACCGCTGCTGCCCGGGACCTCCGAGTGCATGGTCGTGGTGACCGGCCGGAGCCGGCTGATCGGTCTGGCGACCGCGCACGGAGCACGGCTGCTCTCCCTGGACGTGCCCTCGGTGGCCGAGGCGACGGCGTGCTTCCTGCGCCGTGTCGGCCCCGCGCGGACCGACGTCGGCGTGGCCGTCGTCGAGGAGATCGTGGCGCGCTGCGGCCGGCTGCCCCTCGCCCTGGCCCTCGTGGCCGCCCGCGCCGCGAGCCGTCCCGAGCAGCCGCTGAGCCGGTTGGCCGCCGAACTGGCCGCCGCGCAGGGCAGCCTCGGGGGCTTCGACGAGGACGACAGCGCCAACGCCCTGCGCGGTGTCTTCTCCTGGTCCTACCGGACGCTCGGTGCCGAGGCCAAGCGGGTCTTCCGTCTGCTGCCCCTGCACCGGGCGTCCGACGTCGGCACGGCCGCCCTGGCGAGCGCGGCCGGCATCTCCCGGGACGCGGCGGCCACGGCTGTCGGGGAGCTGGTGCGCGCCCGTCTGCTGGACGTCCGGGGCCGTGACCGGTACGGCGCGCACGACCTGGTCCTGGCCTACGCGGCCGAACTCGGCCGTACCGGGGAAGCGGACCGTCCGGCCGTTCCGCGGCGCTCGTACGTGCACTCCCGTCGGCCCGCGCGGCCCGTGGCGCGGCCACTGCCCGGCTGAGCCGACGCACACCTGGGGGAACGGGCCCTCCGAACACACCCCGGGCGACGGAGGTGTGGGCGGGCGGCGGTTCCACACCCGGGGCGACGGAGGCGTGGTCGGGCAGCCCGGACTCCAGGCAGTCGCCCACGCTGCCGGCGGGAAGGGCCACGGGCCGCGGTTCCACACCCGGTGCGACGGAGGTGTGGGCGCGGGCCACGGTCGTCGTACGCGCCCCACAGGCCGTACGGCGTGGTGCGCGGCCGGGAGACTGCTCACGCCCGCCGATCGCCGGCACGGGCGGCGAGCCGGGGGCGTCCGGGGGAAACGCCTTGCGTGAGCCGTCCCGCTGCCGGGCCCGCGTCGGTCCTCACGGGCCAACCTGGTACCGTCCAGGCGACGTTCGCCGTGAGGAGGGACCGCGGGCACCCCGGCCGTGGCAGCCTGTCCTGTCGCCGCCCGGCCGGTCACGACGCCATGGGACCAGAGCCTGACCGCCGCGTCCAGGACGGATCCGTCATCGGACGATGCCGGTCCGGCATGCCTCCCCGGTGCGCCGCCCCCGGCGGCGACACCAGGCACGTCGGTCGCCGAGCCCATGGCCTCCGTCAGAAAGGGCAGCCCGCTGTGAACACGTATGAGGCGGACACGTTTCCGGCCGCCACCGAGCCGGACGTCGACCCGAGACTGCTGCGCGCCTTTCTCGCCGTGGCCAGGGAAGGGCACTTCGGGCATGCCGCGGCCGGCCTGGGCATCGCCCAGCCCGCGCTCAGCAGGCAGGTGCGCCGGCTGGAACGTCTGCTGGGGACCGACCTGCTGGTCCGCACACCCCGGGGCGCCGAACTCACCGAGGCCGGCCGCACGGTCGTGCCCGAGGCGGAGCGCGCTCTGGCGTACAACCGGCGCCTCGTACGGGCCGCCCGGTCCCTGACCGACGCCGGACCCGCCGTCCTGACGGTCTCGGCCCCCATGCCCAGCCCACCGGGCGGGCTGCTGGCCGAAGCGGTACGCCGTCTGTGGTCCGGCCGCGCGCGCACGCGGGTGTCGGTGGTGGACCTGCGGGACGGACAGCAGGCGGCCGCTCTCGCCGACGGGCGTGTCGACGCCGTCCTCACCTGGGATCCGCCGGTGGCGGACGGGCTGACCGGCGAGGCACTGGTGGAGGAGCGCACCAGCGCGCTCCTGGCCCAGGGGCATCCCCGTGCCGGAACGGAGCCGATGCCGCTCGCGGCGCTGGAGGCGCAGACCGTGCTGTTTCCCGTGCGCGAGCGCAGCCACTGCTGGGCCCAGCTGGACGCCGCGGCAGCGGCCGAGGGGGTGGGCATCACGCCGGTGCCCACGGCGCCCTCGGCGGTGGCCGACCTGGTGGCGGCCGGCCTGGGTGTCTCCGCCGTACCGGGATCCTTCCGGTTCGCCGGGTACCCGGGCGTGACGTTCGTGCCGCTGGAGCGGCTGTCCGGCACGATGAGCGTGGTCTGGCGGCGCGACGACGACTCCCGGGCCGTGGCCGGCTTCGTGGCGGCCTGTCGCGACGCCGCCCGGTCCCTGGCCGCCGCGCACGGGGACGTCTGGCGGCTCCCGGAGGCGACCGGCCCCCTCGTCCGGCGGGCCGCCACCGGCACTGAACAGACCCCCGTCGTGTGACACGCTGTCCGCGCCGGGACCGGCCCGCCGGGCGCCCTCCCGCCGCGGAGAGGGCCACCCTCGACACATCCGCCGGGTGGGCGTGATCCACCGGGCCGGCTGCCGCCTTCCCCCTCGCCCGCTCGGCGTCCGCTGCCCGTCCCCGCCGGCCGTCCCGCACGTTCGGGGCAAGGCCACCCACCTTCCGGTCGAGGCGCTCACCGTCCGGCCAAGACACCCACAGTCCGGTCAGGCACTCTCCTTCCGGTCAAGACACGCACCACAAAGTTTCCACTCCCGGTTCCGCATGCTGTTCACGAGGTAGCTCGTGGCCCGTTGCGGAACGGACGGCGAGCCCGCGCAAAGCCGCCCCCGGCTCCAGCACACACATCAGAATTCCGATCCCGTTCCGGCACAGGGAGAAACATGTCCGCTGTCACCCACCACACCGCTCCCACGCAGTTCGTCGAGGCCGACGGTGTCCGCTACGCCTACCGCCGGCTCGGCTCCGGCGGCGAGGTGCCCCTCGTCATGCTCCAGCACTTCACCGGCAACCTCGACAACTGGGACCCCGCGCTCGTCGACGCACTCGCCGCCGAACGCGAGGTCGTCCTGGTCGACTACCCCGGCGTCGCCTCCTCCACCGGCCCCTTCGCCACGACCATCGCGCAGATGGCCCAGCAGATCATCACCTTCACCGCCGCCCTCGGCCTGGAGCGGATCGACCTGCTCGGCTTCTCCATCGGCGGCTTCGCCGCCCAGGACATCGCGCTGATCAGGCCCCGCCTGGTCCGCCGTCTCGTCCTCGCCGGGACCGGCCCCAAGGGTGCCCCGGGCATGCACGGCTGGCGCAAGGACATCGAGACGCACGCCCGCGCCGAGGTGCCGACCGGCGAGGACCTGCTCTACATCTTCTTCGCCCACACCGAGACCAGCCAGGCCAAGGGCGTGGAGTTCCTCGGCCGGTTCATGGCCCGCACCGAGGGCCGGGACGTGCCCAGCAGCCTCGCCTCGCGTGACGCCCAGTACGATGCCGTACTGGAGTGGGGCATCCCGGACCACTCCGCCCTGCAGCGCCTCACCGGCATCCAGTGCCCCACGCTCATCATCCAGGGCGACGACGACCTGATGATCCCCACGAAGAACAGCTACCTGATGGCCGGCCTGATCCCGGACGCGCAGATCCGGGTCTACCCCGACGCCGCCCACGCCTCGCTGTTCCAGTACCCCGCCGAAGCCGCCAAGGACGTCAACGCCTTCCTCGGCTGATCCCCGCCACATCATCAGGAGAACACCATGTCCGACCTGCTCAGCACCATCTTCGACGCCTACGGCGGGCGCTCCCGCTGGGAAGAGGCCAGCCGGATCACCGCCCGCCAGTTCTTCGGCGGCGCCCTGTGGGGCATGAAGGGCCACCCCGGCGCCCTCAACGACGTCGACGTCACGGTCGACCTGCGCCGCGAGTACGTCACCCAGAAGCCGTTCTTCGACCCCGACCACCACACGGCGTTCTCCGCCGACCGCGTGGCGGTGGAGGACTCCGACGGCAACGTGGTCGAGGAACTGACCGATCCCCGCGCGTCCTTCGCCGGCCACGACCTGATGACGCCGTGGACGAGGCTCCAGCTCGCCTACTTCTCCGGCAGCGCCATGTGGACGTACCTGGCCGAGCCGCTCTCGCTGACCTATCCCGGCGTGCGGACGGAAGAGATCGGTCCGTGGACGGAGGACGGGGAGAAGTTCCGGCGCCTGCACATCACCTTCCCCGACAGCATCGCGACCCTCAGCACCGAGCAGACCGTGTACGTCGACTCGCAGGGTCTGATCCGTCGGCGCGACTACAGCGTGGAGATCGCCGGCAACACCCCTGCCGCGCACTACATCTCCGGCCACCAGGAAGTCTCCGGCCTGGTCATCCCCACCACACGGATGATCTACAGCCGCGACGACGAGGGCCACAAGATCCCCGAGCCGCTCGTCGTCTCGGTCCGGCTCGAAAACGTCGCGGTGTCCTGACCCGCACGGCGCACCTCCGCCGCGGTGGCCCCGGCCGAGACGGGCGCCACCGCGGCGGACCGGTGCACGGCGGCGGCGTGCCACGGAGCCGAGCCGCACAGCCCGGGGCCGCCCGAACGGCCCCGCCCCCACCACGGCCAGTCCGACCAGTCCGACCAGTCCGACCAGTCCGACCAGGAGAACCCTGCGACATGACCACCACCATGCGCGCCGTCGCCTACCGCGCGTCCCTGCCGGTGACCGACGACGACAGCCTCCTCGACGTCAAGCTGCCCGTGCCCGAACCCGGCCCCCGGGACCTGCTCGTCCAGGTCGAGGCCGTCGCCGTCAACCCGGTCGACCACAAGGTCCGCAAGAACCAGGATCCGCAGGGCCGTGAGCGGGTGCTGGGCTGGGACGCCGCCGGCACGGTCGTCGCGACCGGTTCCCAGGTGGAGAACTTCAAGCCCGGGGACGAGGTGTTCTACGCCGGAGCGCTCGACCGGCCGGGTGCCAACTCCGAGTACCACGCGGTCGACGAGCGTCTCGTCGCCCTGAAGCCGACCACGCTGACCTTCACCGAGGCGGCGGCGCTGCCGCTGACCTCGCTCACCGCGTGGGAGGGCCTGTTCGAGCGGATCGGACTGCACCGCGACCTGATCGACGAGACGGGTTCGCTGCTGGTGACGGCGGCCGCCGGCGGTGTCGGAGCCGTGGTCAGCCAACTGGCCCACGCGCTGACCGACCTGACGGTGATCGGGACGGCGTCCCGCCCGGAGACGGTCGACTTCGCCCGCCGCATGGGCGCCCACCACATCGTGGACCACCACCGGGCGCTGCTGCCGCAGCTCGCCGAGGTGACCCCGGCCGGCATCGACCACGTCTTCAGCACCGCCGGGACCGACCGCAACCTGGCCGCCTACGCCGAGGCCCTCAACCCGTTCGGGCAGATCGTCGCGATCGACGACGTCGAGGACCTGCCCATCGGCCTGCTGAAGGCGAAGAGCATCGGCTTCCACTGGGAGTTCATGTTCACCCGTTCCCTGTTCGGGACGGCGGACATGGACCGGCAGGGCAGGATCCTCACCCAGGTGGCGCGCCTGGTGGACGCCGGCGTCATGGTCTCCACCGCGACCAGGGACCTGGGCCCGGTCAACGCGGCGAATCTGCGGGAGGCCCACGGCATCATGGAATCCGGCACCGCCATCGGCAAGATCACCCTCACCGGCTTCTGAGGCGGCCGGAGGACGGGACGCCGCGGCCCGGTGCTGACGGTTCGGGCAGGAGAGTTGCACGTTGGTGCCTCGTCCACGGCGGACTCAGGTGTCATGAGGTCATATGGGGGAACGTGAGCGAAGCGGCTTCGGACACATGAGGCGTGCTTTCCGCAAGTGCCGCCGGAAAGGGACTCGTGACGACGTGAACATCGTGATCGAAGCCGGGGTGTCGGCGGGCATCGCAGAGGACGGGGCGCTCACGTTGCTGTCGCCCCAGGGCGCCCCCCACTTCTACGCGCCCGAGGCCAGCGCCATGTGGATCGCCCTGCGGCAGCACGGTGGGAACGTCCGGGCCGCCGCCGCGGTGCTCGGGAGCGCGTGGAACGCCGACGTCTCGGCGGTTGACCGGCTCCTCCAGGAGCAGGTGACCGACTGGCAGCGGGCCGGGCTGGTCAAGACGTCTCCCCCACCCGCCCACGCTTCCTGACCGGGGCCGGGGCCGGGGCGCCCGGCGCCCTCGGGCCGACGCCGTGTGTGCCTGCGGGCCGGCCCGGCCCTACGCGGTGTCCATGTCCCGGAGCGCGGCCAGGACCCCGGTGACCATACGGGCCTTGGTGGTGCCGAGGGCGTCACCGGCCTTGGCCGCGTGCGCCGCGGCGATCTCCAGCGCTGCGGCGCGTAGGGCGTCCCCGGTGACCGCGCGGTCGGTGATGTGGGCGGCTTCGGCCTCCGCACCGCCGTACCGGCGGCTGGTGAGCATGGCCTCTCGGGCGATCCGCGGGGTCAGACGGGCCTGCACCAGGGCGGCCATGCCACGGGGGAAGGGCATGCCCAGGTCCGCTTCGGGCAGGCACCAGTAACCACGGTCGGCGCGCATCACGCTGAAGTCGTGCGCGAGGGAGAAGATCGCTCCGGCACCGAAGGCATGGCCCTGTACGGCGGCCACGGTGATCACCGGCAGGCAGAGCAGGCGCGCGAAGAGGTCGTGGACGCGCACGGTGAACTCATGGCGCTCCTCCTCGTGGGCGGACAGCCGGTCCAGGTCCAGGCCGTTGCTGTAGAACCTGCCCGAGCCGGTGGTGACGAGTGCGCGCGGACCCTCGGCCTCTTCCACCTCCTTCAACGCGGCGTCCACGGCGGCGACCCAGTCGCGGTCGACGCGGTTCTCGCCGTCACCCAGGTCGAGGACGAACACGTCGTTCTGCCGGTCGAGTACGGGCATGTCGGCTCCTTGGGAAATGAACTGGTCACATGACTGATGGCGGCACCGGGACGATCGGACAGGGTTGGTCAGGACACACACGGCAGGACCGGGCAGGACGACCAGACCCTGTTCGGTCCGCACACGTATTTGGAGCGCGTTATGTCTACTTGGACCTCGGACCGGTTCGGCCCGGTGGCCGTCCTGACGTTCACCAGGGCACCGGGAAACTTCATGGACTTCGGCTCCATGGTGCGACTCGGCTCCCTGCTGGAGGACTTGGGCCGGCAGACCGACGAGGTGAAGGTCGTCGTGCTGGCGAGCGGACTGGACGACAAGTTCATCGACCACGCCGAGTTGTCCGATCTGGCTCGGGCGGGTGCGGGACAGGCGAGCGAGGAGGAACTCGGCTCGTGGTCGCGTGCGCTGCGACTGCTGGAGGAGATTCCCCAGCCCACCATCGCGGCCGTCGACGGTCTGGCCTCCGGCGGAGGCAATGAGATCGCCCTGGCGTGCACCCTGCGGGTCGCTTCCCCGCGCTCCCGCTTCCAGCAGCCGGAAGTCGCCGTCGGCATCATCCCGGGCGGTGGGGGAAGTGTCCGGCTGCCTCGGCTGATCGGCCCCGGCCGCGCGGCCGAGGTCATCCTCACGGGACGGCCGGTCTTCGCCGAGGAGGCACTGAGGGTCGGATGGGTCAACACCATCCTGACGGGCACCGACTTCCCACAGGAGGCGTTGCGCTGGGCCGAGTCCATCGCCAGGAACCCGGGGCCCGCGCTGCACGCGGCGAAGCACTCCGTCGTGGCCGGTTCGCGCCTTCCGTTCGGCGAGGCGATCACGACGGAGCGGCGCCTGTTCGGAGAACTCACCGCGGGCAACGACGCGCTCACGTCCGGGTCCTAGGTCCTGTCGTCAAACTCCCGTCGTCCGCCCGGAGGGCGGGCCGTGCGGCGTCAGGTGCGTGCTCTCGCCGTGCCGGCCACAGGCCCTCGTACTGGGCGTACTCGGGTCTGGGGCCGGTGCGGCGAGAGTGCGTGCATGGCGTCGCGCGGCAGACGGGAGTTTGACGACAGGGCCTAGGGCTGGTCGTCCGGACGTCGTCTGGATGATCCGCGCGACAAGCCCTGGGCCACGCTCAGGGCGCGGTGACGCTCTGGCCCGCCCAGGACAGAGAGGCCCCGCGGCGGCTCCTCGGCACCCGGTCGCCTGCCGGCGGGGCCCCGCGGCCCGTCCCCGCCGGGCCGGCCGGCGGGGAGGGGCGATCGTCGCCGGCGTCAGGACACCAGGAGAACGGTCTTGCCCGCGCCCGGCCTGCTCGCCTGCGCCTCGGCCACGTCCTCCAGCGCGAACGTGGCACCGACGTGGGGGGTGATACGGCCGTCGGCCGCGAGCGAGGCCAGTTCCCGCATGCCGAGCCGGTCGGCCTCCACGAACAGGCCCGCCAACCGCACCCCGCGCTCGGCGGCAGCCCCCGCCGCCGCGGCAAGAGAAGGAGGCAGCGTCGAGACCAGGACCCCGCCGGGCTTGAGGACCTGCACGGCCTGTACCGGGTACTCCCCGCCGACGCTCTCCAGGACCACGTCCAGATCGCCGGTGGCCTCGGTGATGGCCGTGGTCGTGTAGTCGATCACCTCGTCGGCGCCCAGCCCGCGCACGAAGTCCGCGTTGGCCGGGGCCGCCACCGCCACCACGTACGCCCCGCGCGCCTTGGCGATCTGCACCGCCAGGTGCCCGACCCCGCCGGCCGCGCCGTTGACCAGCACGCGGCTGCCCTCGCCGATCCCCGCCGTCTCCACGAGCGCCTGCCAGGCCGTCAGACCCGCCATGGGCAGCGCCGCGGCCTGCGCGTGGTCCAGGCGCTCCGGCTTGCGCACGAAGGGCCGGGCCGGGGCCACCACGTACTCGGCGTAGGAGCCCAGGCCGTGCGGGAACGGCAGCATGCCGAACACCTCGTCACCGACCCGGTGCACGGTCACACCCGGGCCGACCGCCGCGACCGTGCCCGAGACGTCGTAGCCCAGCACGAACGGCGGCTCACCGACGAACACACCCGACGTGCGGTTCATGACATCGACCGGGTTCACACTTGTGGCGTGCACCCGGACCAGGATCTGCCCCAGACCCGGAGCGGGGCGGGATACGTTCACGGGCTTGAGGACCTCGGGACCACCGAGTGTGTCCTGACTGAAGGCGCGCATGGTCGCGGACGCCTGCGTGGTGTCGTTCATGCACACATGTTTGCACCTGCCGACAGCGGCCGTCCACGGAGGGTGTGTCATTCGGCGGGAGAAACCCGCCACACCCGCTAAGTGGTGTGCCCACACCACTTATGGTTATGCTGACCGGCACCGGGACGGCGGACGGCCGCCCGGGACCCCTGAGAGAGGCAGACAGCCATGAGTGGCTCGCGGATGGACGAACTCGATTTCTTCCTGGGCGTCTGGGACGCGCCGGGGCAGTTCCACGCCACCCCCTTCGGCCCGCGCAAGCCGATCGAGATGAAGGTGACCGGTTCCGGCGAACTCACCCCGCACTATCTGCGGCTCAGCACCGAGGAGCAGCCCACCGCCGACAACCCGAACCCGCTGCGCGCCACATACGTGTGGGGGTTCGACGCCGCTTCCGACGAGTTCGTCGCGGACTGGTTCGACAGCAACGGCGGCCGGGCCAGGCAGCGGTCCTCGGGTTGGCAGGGTGACACCCTGGTGTTCGAGGGGACCATGACGATGAACGGTGCGACCGTTCCGCTGCGCGACACCTTCACCCGGCTGGGGTCCGACACGTATCACCACATCGGCGAGATCGACCTCGGCCAGGGCTGGATACCGGTGGACGAGGAGACGGCGACCAGGCTCACCCCGTCCGCCTCCTGATCCGTGGACACCGCCCCGGAAGGAGAGGCATGAGCGCGCAGGACCCGGGGCTGGACATCGGCATCGCGTCACTGGCCGACTTCCAGCCCCGTACGGTCGACGGCCGTTCCCTGACCGCCGGCGACCGGCACAGCCGGCTGATCGACCTCGGCGTCACCGCCGACCGGCTCGGACTCGACCACTTCGGCGTCGGCGAACACCACAGCGAGGACTTCGCCGTCTCCTCACCGGCCGTGGTGCTGGCCGCCGTCGCCGCCCGGACCTCCCGCATCAGGCTCACCAGTTCGGTCAGCACCCTCAGCGCCCTCGACCCCGTGCGGCTGTACGAGGACTTCGCCACGCTCGACCTCGTCAGCGCGGGCCGCGCGGAGATCACAGTGGGGCGCAGCGCGCACCCGGAGCCGTTCGAACTGTTCGGGGTGCCCCTGAGCCATTACGACGAGGTCTTCGCGGAGAAACTGGGGCTCCTGCTGCGCATCCGCGGTGAACCGCGGGTGACCTGGCACGGACGGTTCCGGTCCCCGCTGACCGAGGCCGCCGTCGTGCCCCGGGCACGGCAGGACCCCCTGCCGGTGTGGATCGGCGTCGGGGGGACTCCCGCCAGCGCCGAACGCGCCGGGCGACTCGGGCTGCCCATGATGCTCGGGTACATCGGCGGCCCTCTGGAGCGCCTGGCCCACCTCGCCGCCGTCTACCGGGCGGCAGGCGAGGCGGAAGGGCACGGCCACCGGCTGCGCCTCGGCGTGGGGGTGCACTTCTTCAGTTCCGACGACGCCACCACCGCCCTCGACACCTACCCGTACTACCGGGACTTCCTGCGGCCCAAGCGGCCCGGAGGAAGTGGCTTCACCGTCTCACCGGAACAGTTCCGGGCGGGCCTGGAACCGGCCGGGCACCTCCTGGTCGGCACACCCGAACGCGTCACCGAGAAGGCGGCCGCCCTCTACGAAGCGGTGCGTTTCGACCGCCTCCAGGCCCTGGTGGACTGGGGCGGTCTGCCCGGCGACGCGGTCGCCTCGTCCGTCGGGCACCTGGCCACCGCGGTCGCGCCCGCACTGCGCCGGCTCGCGGTTCCGGCGGCCCGGAACCGGCCCGGTGCGCCGCGGGGCTGACGCCGTGCACGGGGGCCGGGCGGGACCGGACCCGTTCCCCGCCTGACGGACGACCGTAAGCTGTCGGACCGTGCCATCCACCGACAACACCTCACCACCACTCCGGCAGCGTCGCGCCGACGCGCAGGCCAACCGTGCCAAGATCCTCACAGCCGCGGCGGAGCTCTACACGACGCGCGGCCTGGACGTCTCGCTCAACGAGATCGCGCGGCGTGCCGGGGTGGGCATCGCCACGCTGCAACGCAACTTCGCCGGGCGCGAGGAGCTCGTCGCGGCGGTGTTCACACCCCGGGTGCGCGCGTACGCCGACGCCGTCGACCGGGCTCTGGAAGAGCCCGATCCCTGGGCGGGCTTCCGCGGTTACGTCGAGCACGTGGCCGCACTGCAGTGCGAGGACCAGGGACTGGCCGTCGTACTGAACACGACGTTCCCGGCCTCGGCGGAACTCGAAGCCCACCGGCGCCGTGCCATGCGCGGCTTCACCCGTCTGGTCCGGCGTGCCAAGGAGGCCGGGGTCCTGCGCCCCGACTTCTCCGCGCACGATCTTCCCCTGCTGCTGCTCGCCAACGCCGGCGTCGTCATGGGCAGCGGGTCCAACGCGGACAAGGCGTCCCGCCGGCTGGTCGCGTTCGTCCTGCGCGCCTGCGCCGTGACGGACGACGAACCGCTGCCGCCGGGGCCGCCCGCCCGCAGTCTGCTGCGCACCCTCGACCCACCCCTGCCACCGGCTTCCCGTCACTGACGGCACCGCCCGGCACGTCACCGGCATGACGACCAGCGGGCTGCCGACCGCCAGGCCGCCGGGCCGCCGGGCCGCCGACCGGGACTGTTCCTGGTCGGCGGCCGGGGGACCTTCCGGCCACCTTCCGGCCGGATGGGGCGGCCTCACATGTTGATCATGTGGCCGGCCAGGCCGTGGACGGCCTCCTTGACCGACTCACCGAGCGTGGGGTGCGCGTGCACGTTGCGGGCCACCTCGTGGACGGTCAGGTCCCACTGCTGGGCCAGCGTCAGCTCGGGCAGCAGCTCGGCCACTTCGCCGCCGATGAGGTGCGCGCCCAGCAGCTCGCCGTGCGTGCCATCGCTGATGATCTTCACGAAGCCCGCGGGATCCCCGAGGCCCTGCGCCTTGCCGTTCGCCGTGAACGGGAACTTCGCCACCCGCACGTCGAAGCCGCGCTCCCGTGCCTGCGCCTCCGTCCACCCGAAGCTCGCGATCTGCGGTTTGCAGAACGTGACACGCGGGATCATGACGTAGTCGAGTTCCATCGTCTCCGCCCCGCCGATGGTCTCCGCCGCCACGATGCCCATCGACTCGGCGGCGTGCGCCAGCATCAGCTTGGCCGTGACATCACCGATCGCGAAGATGTGGGGGACGTTGGTGCGCAGCCGGCCGTCCACGCCGATGGCACCCCGTTCGGTGAGCCGTACCCCGGTGTTCTCCAGGCCGTAGCCGGTCACGTTCGGCTGGAAACCGAGGGCCTGGAGCACCTTGTCGGCTTCCAGGACCTGCCGCTGCCCGCCGCGGGTGACGGTGACCCGTACCCTGTCGGCCTTCTCCGCGACGGCGTCCACCCGGGTGGAGGTGAGCACCTCGATGCCGAGCCGGCGGTACCACCGCGCCAGCTCCGCGGAGATCTCCTCGTCCTCCAGCGGGGCCGGCCGGTCCGCGAACTCCACGATGGTCACCCGGACGCCGTAGTTGTGCAGCACGTACGCGAACTCGACGCCGATCGCGCCGGCGCCCGCGATGATCACGCTGTCCGGCAGCTCCTCGGCGAGGATCTGCTCCTCGAAGGTCACCACGCGCTCGCTCAGCCGGGTGCCGGGCAGCAGCTTCGCGGTGGCGCCGGTGGCGATGACGCAGTGGTCGAAGGTGACCGTCTCCTCGCTGCCGTCGGCGCCGGTCACCCTCAGGGTGTGGGCGTCGGTGAAGTGACCGCGCCCGTCGTACTGCGTGATCTTGTTCTTCCGCATGAGGAAGTTGACGCCCCTGGCCCGGCCGTCGGCGACCTTCCGGCTCCGCCGGAACGCCTCGCCGTAGTCGAACCGCACCCGGCCGTCGACCTCGATGCCGAAGGTCTTCGCCTCCCGGGTGAAGATGTGCGCGAGTTCGGCGTTGCGCAGCAGCGCCTTGGCCGGGATGCAGCCCACGTTCAGGCACACCCCGCCCCAGTAGCGCTCCTCGACGACCGCGGTACGCAGCCCCAGTTGGGCCGACCGCACAGCGGCCGTGTATCCGCCCGGACCGGCCCCCAGGACGACGACGTCGTAATGTGCGCCCATGGTCAGCCGGCCCTCCCGCTCGGTACGGCCGACGGCACGGAGGTGACCACGGGGGATGTGGTGTGCCCGCCGTGGCCGGTGGCGGTGCCACCGCGGGGGCGGGCGTGGGGCTGGCTGCGCATGGACGTGTTCCCGATTCTGGACGTGTGCGGTACGGATGGGTCACGCAGGCGGGCGTGGGCCGCGTGACAGGCCCGGATCACCCGCTGGGCGAGGGCCGTCAGCTGCCGAGGAAGGCGTTCACCTCTCCGGCGAACTCGGCCGGGTACTGGAAGAGGAACCCGTGACCGGCGTCCGGGTAGATGCTCAGCTTCGCGTTGGGCAGGTGTTCGGCCAGCAGATAGGTGTTCTTGGTGGGGACCATCTCGTCGTTGTCGCCGTTGGCCACCAGAACCGGCTGCTGGATGGACTCCAGACGCTGGAGGCGCGAGTCGTCCCGCACACCCCACGCGGAGATGGCGGTCAGCTGCGCGTCACGGACGGCCAGGTCGGTCGCGGCGTCCCGCTCCGCGGTGCGCAGGCCCAGCCGCTTGAGGAACTCCACACCCTTGGCCTGGCTGGACGCGCTCTTCTCGAAGAAGAGGGTGAGCAGGTTCGCGGCGGAGGGGGCGTCGTCGAAGGCCGCCTCACGAATGGCGCCCGCCGTGTACTGGTGGATGTCCCGGCCGCCCCGGGGCGCCGTGCCGGCCAGGACCAGCCGGCGAACCTGCCACGGGCGGAAGAGGGTGATCTCCTGCGCGATGAAGCCGCCGAGGGAGAAGCCGAGCAGGTCGAAGCGGCGCAGCCCGATGGCGTCCAGGAAGGCGATCGCGTTGTGCGCCATCTCCTCGACGGTGTTCGGAGTGGTCCCGGTGGACCCGCCGACCCCGGCGAGATCCACCAGGACGACCTCGCGCTCGGCGGCGAGGGCGTCGACGAGTTCGGGATCCCAGTTGTCGAGGTTGGCGCGGAAGTGCACCAGGCAGACCACCGGCAGATCGCTCGCGTTGGGGCGGCCGAAGCGGCGGTAGCGGTAGGTGACGCCGTCGGCGGCCTCGACGTGGAGGTTGGGCGTCGTGATCTGGCTGTGGATGGAATCGGTGGCCATGGTGAGCGCCTTTCAGCACTGGTGGCGGACTGGGGAGGTCAGGCGAGGGGGCTGCCTACGGCCCTTGGGACGCGGCCCGGGTATGTGGCCCGCGGGCATACGGTGCGACGACGTGCGGTCCTACGACGTGGCAGCGAAGGCGTCCGGACTAGTCGCGGGGACCGAGGCGCTCGCCCATGTTCAGTTCAAGGTCGTAGATGACCTCCGGGCTCGCCTGCGCCGACAGCTTCAGGCGCTGCTGGACGAAGTCGCGGGCGAGCAGCCCGGCGAAGCGCTGGTGGGTGGCCGCCAGATCACCGGGGCTGTGCAACGGGGCCTCCCCGTTGATGATCTCCTTGACCGCGCGGAGGGCGTCGGTGTCGAAGGAGGCGATCCGCCGCGCGAACCGGTCGACGACCGCGTCCAGTTCGGCGTCCGGGACGGCACGGTTGACCCAGCCGTACAGCGCGGCCGTGTCGGCGTCGTAGTCCTCACCGGAGGTGATGATCTCCAGGGCCCGTGACCGCCCGGTGAGCTGCACCAGGCGCTGGATTCCGCCGCAGCCGGGGATGATCCCCGTACCGATTTCCAGCTGGCTGAGCACGGCCTTCTCCCGGCTGGCGAACCGCACGTCGAGCGTGGTCAGGAACTCGTTGCCGATGCCACGCGCACGGCCTCGCAGGGAACCCACCGTGATGAAGCGGGCGGTGCCGAGACGGCCGACGATGTCGAACCAGGCCGGCATGCCCTCCCCGAACTCGGCGACCCTGCCCAGATTGAGGTGTGCCATGAAGAAGTCGGGAACGGCGCTGTCGAAGACGACCACCTTGACGTCGGGGTCCGCCTCCAGCTGGTCGACGATCTTCCCGAGGGCGGACTCCACCTCGGGCTCGTAGAGGTTGAGGGGAGGATTGTCGAAGGTGACCCTCCAGTAACCAGGGCTCTGCTGTTCGGCACGCACAGGGGCATGCGTGGAGGAGGTTGCGGTGTTCGGCATGGAGAAGTCCCGGTTCGTAGAATGCACGCGAGAAGTGGCACACCGGCCCTGTCGCAGAAGACCGGTCGACTGACCATGACATTACGGCCGTCGGCGTGCCGGGAGCGGTGCGGGACGCCGATGGTGCCCGATAGGGCACACATTTCTCAGCGCACCGACCGAGGTGTCAGTCATTCTTCGCCCGTCGGCAGTCGTTCGACGGAAGCGGGCAGCCCTCTTCCGCGCTGGACTGTCCTCACATGTCGACCACGGCACGGACGCGGGATTCCACGCTTCTCTGCCCCTGCGCCCGATACAGGACCTCACCGTGACACCTGATGCGCTGACAGCCCCTTCCGTCGGTACGGCCGGATCCGCAGGACACCGGATCCGCACCCGTTCGGGCCGGATGACCGTGACCCGGCGAGCCGAGGCGGCGGACCTCGCGGCGGTGAACGCCATGCACGGCCGCTGTTCCCCGCAGACGCTCTTCAGCCGCTACCAGACCGGGCGTTCCGCCCTGCGCGAGCACGAGTGGGCCCGTTTGATCCGACAGGGTGTGAGCTGGGTGACGAGCCCGGTGAACCGCCCCGACGTGGTCGTCGCCACCACCCACCTGTTGCACGCCGGCGCCGACGGCCGCGGTGAGCTGGCCTTACTCGTGGAGGACGGCTGGCAGGACGTGGGCCTCGGCACGGCGCTGGCGCGTTGGGCGCTGTCCCGGGCGCCGTTCTTCGGCGTCCGGGAGGCGGTGGTCGTGACGACGCGCGACAACCGTCGCATGACCGCCATCTGCACCTCGCTCGGCGCACACGTCGAGCCGGCAGAGATCCTGGGCGGTACGCGGGACGGCACGGAGGACGACGGCAACGTCGTCCACTTCGTGTGGGTCGTGCCCGAGGAGGAGGCCACGCCCCGGAGTGCGGGCGGCACATGCGGCCACGCTCCGGCCCGACGCGGGCAGCAGGTGTGACCTCGGCCGACCCCCGCCCGGTGGGTCACGGGGGTGTCTCTGCTGCCCTGAGGGCGGCCGGCGGTCGGCACCCGCGGACGGAGCGCCGACGCCTCCGTACCCGGCTGATGACCGCCCGCGGCCGATGTGCGCCACCGAACCTTCCGCTGCGGCCGGGGACGACGTGCCCGGACCGGTGCGGCCGGCAGGTCGCACGGACAGGCCCGGACGTGCGTCGTTCGACTGCACTCATCGGGCAGGCCGTGGGCCGGCGGGAGACACCAAGAAGACCACGCCGTAAGTCGTTAGACGGATTCACGGAGGTGTGCGGCCGGGGGACGGTGGGTGTGTCGCCCGGCGGTGCGGTTTCCCCGTACCGCCCCACACCGAAAGGCCACCACCATGCCCTACATCACCGTCGGCCAGGAGAACACCACCGACATCGAGCTGTACTACGAGGACCACGGCAC
>NZ_JBIRJA010000036.1:0-45297 GCF_044329325.1 Streptomyces sp. NPDC017676
TGAGCGCTGGCGGGTGGCTGCGCCACCCGCACACCTCGGGTGCTGCGCACCCGAGGTGACGGTCCGTTCGCTGCGCTCCCGGACCGGCGGGACTGCGTCCCGTTACCGGCCTTCGTTTCACTCCGGCCGGGGCCGGCGGGTCCGCTGCGCTCCCCCGCCTGACGGTCCTTCCGGCTGCGCCTCCGGAACCGTTGAGGCCCGCTGACGCGGGCCGGGCTGGCTGCGAGGGATGGGGGTGGCTCGTTCGTGTCGGGTTCCAGTGTAGTGGCTGCATCACGTTGATGCAGCATGTACCGTTGGCGGAAACACGGGACACCTCCAACCACCCATGGCCGGATCGATGTCCAACCAGCAGGAAAAGGGAAACCGCATGTGGAGTGCTCAGGATGTGGCGCGGGATCAGGTTAGGCGCCAGGCGAACGGCCTCGATATGGCCGCCGTTGCGGAGAAGGTCGCGGAGGCCGCTGCCCGCGAGCGTGAGACAGCGGAGCAGTTGAGGCGGGGTGGTTCCTTCTCCGAGTTCGAGATGAACCCGGAGCGGCTGGCTGCCATCTGGGCGGCGAAGCATGTGGAGTGGCAGCGCGTCAGGGACTTGCTGGCTCAGGCCGGTTGGGGCGCGTACGAGCCGGAGCGGGACACCGAGGGCTCCACTTGGGCTCAGGCGCGCGAAGAGCGGCGTGACGGTGCTCTCGCGGCCCGGGCCGCCTTCGAGGCGCGGCGGCGGGAGGAGGCGGATGAGCTGCGGGCGGAGCTGTGGCTGTCTGCCGTGCCCAGTCGGCTGATCCGGGCGGTGGCCGATCGGGCCGGGCTCATGCCTGCCCAGGTCCTGGCGCAGCTCGCGGAGCGGGTCGTGGTGCGCGAGGACGGTACGGTGTCAGTCCCGCCCTTCACGCCGTCCCGGTAATTTCCCGAAGCGGCCAGAAAATGAGTTAGGGGAGGATTGCTAAATGCCGCATATCCAGCTCAAGGAACACCAGGTTGACCAGAAGGCGGCTTTCCGCAAGTGGGTGGGATTTCCTGCAAGGTCATCTGTGCCCCCGGAAGGGGCGCGGGGCACGATCGTGTCCGCGACCGGGTCGGGCAAGACGATCACGGCCGCCGCGTGCGCGCTGGAATGCTTCCCGGGCGGGCGGATCCTCGTGACCGTGCCAACCCTGGACCTGCTCGCGCAGACCGTCCAGGCGTGGCGCCTGGTCGGACACCGCTCCCCCATGGTCGCGGTGTGCTCGCTGGAGAACGACCCGGTGCTCAACTCGCTGGGCGTGCGCACCACCACGAACCCGATCCAGCTCGCCCTGTGGGCCGGGACCGGGCCGGTCGTCGTGTTCGCCACGTACGCCTCCCTGGTGGACCGCGAGGGCATCGACGCACCCGAGGGCCAGCGGAAGGTCCGCGGACCACTGGAAGCCGCCCTGGCGGGCGGAGAGCGGCTCTACGGCCAGCGCATGGCGGGCTTCGACCTCGCCATCGTGGATGAGGCGCACGGAACCGCGGGTGATCTTGGTCGTCCGTGGGCGGCGATCCACGACAACCAGCGGATCCCGGCGGACTTCCGGCTCTACCTCACCGCCACCCCACGCATCCTCGCCTCGCCCCGGCCGCAAAGGGGCGCCACCGGCCAGGAGCTGGAGATCGCGTCGATGGGCCAGGACTCCACCACCTACGGGCCGTGGATCGCCGAGCTCGGGCTCTCCGAGGCGATCGAGCGCGGGATCCTCGCCGGGTTCGAGATCGACGTGCTGGAGATCCACGACCCATCCCCCGTCATCGGGGAGTCCGAGGAGGCGCAGCGGGGCCGGCGCCTGGCGCTCCTGCAGACCGCGCTCCTGGAGCACGCGGCGAAGTGGAACCTCAAGACCGTCATGACGTTCCACCAGAAGGTGGAGGAGGCCGCGGCGTTCGCGGAGAAGCTGCCGGAGACGGCTGCCGAGCTGTACGCCAACGACGCCACCGACGACGACCTGGCCGCCGCCGACAAGCTGCCGAAGTCCTCCATCGACGCCGAGTTCTACGAACTTGAGGCCGGCCGCCACGTCCCGCCGGACCGGGTGTGGTCGGCGTGGCTGTGCGGCGACCACCTCGTGTCCGAGCGGCGCGAGGTGCTGCGCCAGTTCGCCAACGGCATCGACGCGGCAGGGCGCCGGGTCCACCGCGCCTTCCTCGCCAGCGTTCGCGTGCTCGGGGAAGGCGTGGACATCACCGGCGAGCGCGGAGTCGAGGCCGTCTGCTTCGCCGACACCCGCGGCTCCCAGGTGGAGATCGTGCAGAACATCGGCCGAGCGCTCCGGCTCAACAAGGACGGCTCCACCAAGGTCGCGCGGATCATCGTGCCGGTGTTCCTGGAGCCCGGCGAGGACCCGCAGGACATGGTCGCCTCCGCCAGCTTCCGCCCCCTTGTAGCGGTCCTCCAAGGACTCCGCAGTCACGATGAACGACTCGTCGAGCAGCTCGCCTCCCGCGCTCTCTCCAGCGGGAATCGCAAGGTCCACGTCCGGCGAGACGAGGACGGACAGATCGTCGGGGTTGGCAGCAAGGGTGACGGCGAGGACCAGGAGGACGACACACAGGCCGCTGCCGAAGCGGCGCTGCTGCACTTCTCCAGCCCGCGCGACGCCGCGGCCATCGCGGCGTTCCTGCGCACCCGGGTCTACCGGCCCGAGTCCCTGGTGTGGCTGGAGGGCTACCAGGCCCTCATCCGGTGGCGGAAGGAGAACGAGATCACCGGCCTCTACGCCGTGCCCTACGACGTCGAGGTCGAAGTGGGGATCACGAAAGATTTTCCGCTGGGGCGGTGGGTGCACCAGCAGCGGAAGGCGCTGCGGGCAGGTGAATTGGAGGACCGGCGCAAGACCCTGCTGGACGCGCCGGAGGCCGGGATGGTGTGGGAGCCGGGCGAGGAGGCGTGGGAGAACAAGCTCGCCGCGCTCCGGTCCTACCGGCGGGCCATGGGGCACCTCGCTCCGCGTCAGGACGCGGTGTGGGGCGAAGGCGAGGCGATGGTGCCCGTCGGGCAGCACATGGCCAACCTCCGGCGGAAAGGCGTCAAGAACGGCCTGGGCAAGGACCCCAAGCGGGCGGCACAGCGCGCGAAGCAACTGGCTGCGATCGACCCGGACTGGAACTGCCCCTGGCCCCTGGACTGGCAACGCCACTACCGCGTCCTCGCCGGCCTCGTCGAAGCCGACGGCAGCCTCCCCGACATCGCACCCGGAGTGCTGTTCGAGGGCGACGACCTGGGCAAGTGGCTCCAGCAGCAGAAGCTGCCGGCCGTCTGGGCGCGGCTCCTGCCCGAGCAACAGGAGCGGCTTTCCACGCTGGGCATCAAGCCGCTGGAGGCGGCTTCTCCCGCCCCGGCGGCCAGGCGCACGACAAAGGGGCCGAGCAAGGCACAGCAGGCGTTCCAGCGTGGCCTGACGGCCCTCGCGCAGTGGGTGGAGCGAGAAGGCCATCGGCCCGTGCCGAGGGGGCACAGTGAACAGATCGCGATCGGTGGCGAGGCCGAGCCGATGCCCGTGAAGCTGGGCGTATGGGTCTCCAACACCAAGGCCAGAAGGGACCGGCTCACGGCGGAGCAGCTGGACGCGTTGCGGAAGCTGGGCGCGGACTGGGCGTGACACAACCACCAGCAGGTCGCAAAGAGACCCCGGAAGTCATGGCCCGGGGTCTCGTGCTGGCGGCGCGAGACACAAGACCGGGCCCGTGCGTTACCCCAAGTCCACTCCCCTGCTGATCGCGAAGCAGCAGAATCGGACCAACACCCATCACGGTGCCGCCGCACGGGCACCGAAGGATCAGAAGTGCCGTTCCCAAGACAGCGGCACGGGGCGGGGTGTACCGGCCCATGACAGTCGTGCCCGCTGCAGATGCCACCCCGTGTCAGTGACCACGCTCAACACACGACCAGCGAAACAGCCCCGACCTGACAGCCGTCACTGACATCCAACCACTGACACCAGCCCGGCACATCGCAGTGAAGGAGTTACGCAGGAAACGTAGGCGAAAGGCGTGAGACGGCGGTATGAAGTGACTCACGTCATACAGGCGGCCCTATACTGGGCGGTCTCGCCAAGGCCAACTCCCTTATTCTCCAGCTTTGTTGACCATGCGCGACATTGACACCGCCTTGACTGGTCCTGCGTCGGGGGACGATCTATGACCCAGCCACAGCTTCCGCCTCAACGCATGGAAGCCTCCAGACCCGGAGCGCGCCGTCCGGTCGACCCCTGGCTGAGTGAGGCCAGTCGGCTGCTGTGCGCGGGCACGTATCTGCACGTCGGCTACCGGGACGCGGTGATCGACGAACTGTATGTGCACCGCGAGCGGTTCGCCGCACCCTCCTATGGCTTCGACGCCGCCCGTGTCCTCGCCCACGCCCTGCGTGCCCGCCGCCAGGAAGTGGCGTGGGCCGCTGGCATGATCGGCCTGTGGGTGATGACGGCTGTTCTCACCAAAGGGCTGATCATGACGGTGATCTGGCCCATCCTCCTGATCGCGCTGGGTCGTCGGCTGCGCGGTGGCCGTGGCATGGGCGCGGAATTCCCGCAGTTCGCCCTGTTTCGCCGCCTCTTCGCCTTCGTCCTGCGCTGGTATGGGCGCAGCACCCTGTTCTCCGGGTACTTCGCCCTGCTTCGGCTGCTCATCGACGGTCCCGACGAGTACGCGTCCGACACCTTCGACGGGGCTTTCCTCAACCCGCTGCACTATGGCTTCGCCGATGCTGATCGTTTCACGGCCGGGTGCCTGCTCGCACTCCCGCTCCTGCTCGCGTTGCTCAGCGTCTGGCAGCGTGGCCAGTTCGCGCACACAATCGCGACCGATCTGTCCAGGCAGCGCTTCCCGAACGTCGCCGCCGATCCGGCCGAGGCGACGCCCGGAGAGCGGTTCCGCGAACTGAGTCGCTGTATCCGCCAGGAGCAGCACGCGCCGCTGATCCTGTACTCGAAGTCCGATCCGTTCCGTGGTGCGGGACTGCCGTACGAACCCTGGTCCCTGTCGATCGAACTGCGCCCCCGCGTGACGGATGGCGACGCCTCGCCGAACGACGCCCTCAGCAAGCCGGGGGTGACGCCCTCGTCTGCGGAGCGGCTCGACAACAACACGATCCTGGAAAAGATCAAGCCGCTGGTGGAGCAACTGCGGGAGCCGTCGCCCCGCAGTTCCCCGCGCGCGGCCGACGCCGTCATCGACCGGTTGCGTGAACTCGTCGTGGACGAATGTGTTTTCCTGCCCGCTGACGGGCTGCCGGGCCGGATGGCCTTCCCGCACACGCCGGACACGTTCGCGATGCACCGCGCCGACGCCGTGGAGGAAGGCGGCGAGCAGCGTCGGCACTTCCTGCGCATCCGTGTCGGCGGCTGGGACGAAGAGATTGTCGTCACCGTCTTCGTCCGCGTCCACACGCAGGGCGGGATGCTGATGCTGGAGGTCGCGCCGCACGTCCTGCCGCCGGTCAACCCGTTGTTCGGGACCGCCGACCGGATCGCCCACGAGCATCTACACCGTGGGGGTTTCGGCCGCTACGTCTTCGCGCTGCTGCGCATCCCCGCCGCCACCGGCGACGCCCTGCGCGTCCTGGTCCGCGCCATCGCTCAGCAGTGGCGGCAGCTGACCGGCGTCCACGCGGACACGCTGCCGGACGGGCCGGGTGTCTCGGTTCGGGAACTGGGCGCGACCGACGAGGCGACCCTCTTCCAGGAGATGGACATCGCCCGCTATCTGAAGTCCATCCAGGACCGAATCGCAGGCGGGGTGCGCCAGGCGCTGTGGAGCGCGGGGTACGACATCGCTGAGTTCGAGCAGAAGGTCACCCACGTGTTCAACAACAGCGGGACCTTCGTCGGCGGCTCCGTCCAGGGCAAAGGGATCGCCATCGGCGACAACAGCAAGGCCGTCTCCTCAGGCAGCGGATCGTCCAAGGCGTCGCCCTCTGGCGCCGGTGGCGCGTTGAAGTAGCCGGAGAACAAGCAGATGCGGAGCGGGGCCGGTGCAGTCGGTTCCGTCAGCACAACGGAGGGTGACATGAACCATGCGCCAGCGGGGGACGACCCCCACGTCGGTACTTATGTCGGGGGATCCGTCACCGGCAACGGCATCGCGGTCGGTGCCGGCGCCAGTGCGAACTACACGTCGATGCCGGCCCCAGCCGACGACGGACATCGAGCGCTCCTCGAAGCCGTCCGTGCCCTTAGCGAGGATCTGAGGAGATACCCGGTCTCGTCTGAGACGCAGGAGCTCTCCGCGCGCCTGGAGGAGGCCGAGCAGCAGGTGACAGCCACCGGTCGTATCCAGCCTGGCGTACTCGACCGGCTCCGCAGCGCCCTCGACGCGGCGAGCGGAGTTCTCGGCGCGATCACGTCCGCCACGGCTCTCGGTACGGCCCTGGCCGGACTCATCGGGAGCTGAGCCATGGGCGACGGGGGAGCCGGCGGGGTCCGGTGGAACAAGGACACACAGTCGTGGGAGCCGGCGGGCGCGGGCGGTCACCCCGCCCCGCCTCCGCCGCCTGGGAGACCATTCTGGCCCCCGACCACCGGCGGACCGGCCGACTCCGGTGGCGGGGCGCCTGGAGAGCGGCCCGCCACCGAACCGGCAGGCGGCGCTGCCCAGCCGGACCTGCCGTGGCCGTCCTCCGTACCGCCCCAGGCTCCGCGCGGCCGCCAGAGCAGGATCGTCGCCGCCGCGGTCGTCGCGGCGGTCGCGGTCACCGCGCTGGCGGGCTGGCTCGCGGTCGACATGGTGGGGGACGACGATCATGACAAGGCGGGCCGTACCCCGTCGAGCACGGCCGGTGTTTCCCAGGACGGCCAGGCATCATCCTCGGGCACCTCGCCCTCCGACGACACGTACACCACCGCGTCCGAGTCGCCCAAGGTGCCCGCCGGATACCGGCCGGTCGAGGATCCCTCAGGCTTCTCCACCGTCGTCCCCGAGGACTGGACCCGCAGCGAGCAGAACGGCGGCGCCGTCGTCTTCTACACCTCGCCCGACAAGCGCGGCCTCCTGCAGATCTTCGAGGTGGTCGAGGAGGGCTACACCCCAGACGACGCCCTGGACGCCGCCGTCGACGGCCTCTCCAAGCAGCCGGGCTTCGCACAGATCAGCCGAGGGCCCGTCTCTGGGGAGACACAAGCGAGCGAGCTCGTCTACGAGTACAACAACAAGGACCTCGGCGAGCGTGTGAAGGCGGTCGACCGGGTCTTCCAGGCGGACGACGGCCGCCTCTACGCGATGGTCGTCCGTGGCGCGGCGGACGACTGGACTGAGACGCAGGAAACACTGGAGGACGCCAGGTCGGCGTTCACACCGAGCTGAAGCGGCGACCACCAGGAGCACCGCTTCCCTCGGGTCGGCGGCGACGCGGTCGCGGACGACGTCGACGGTGGGAGATCGTGCAGAACATCGGCCGAGCGCTCCGGCTCAACAAGGACGGCTCCACCAAGGTGGCCAGGATCATCGTGCCGGTGTTCCTGGAGCCCGGCGAGGACCCGCAGGACATGGTCGCCTCCGCCAGCTTCCGCCCCCTTGTAGCGGTCCTCCAAGGACTCCGCAGTGGGCAGCACATGGCCAACCTGCGCCGGAAGGGCGGCCTGGGCAAGGACCCGGAGCGGGCGGCACAGCGCGCGAAGCAGCTGGCCGCGATCGACCCGGACTGGGACTGCCCGTGGCCGCTGGACTGGCAGCGGCACTACCGCGTCCTCGCGGACCTGGTCGACGCCGACGGCGTCCTGCCGGCCATCGAACCCGGGGTGCTGTTCGAGGGCGATGACCTGGGCAAGTGGCTGGAACGGCAGAAGAATCCGGGCACCTGGGCGCAGCTGTCGAGCGAGCAGCAGGAGCGGCTGTCCCAGCTGGGCGTGCAGCTGCTTGAGGCGCCGTCTCCCGCCTCGGCTGCCACGCCTACGGCTAAGGGTCCAAGCAAGGCGCAGCAGGCGTTCCAGCGCGGCGTTCAGGCCCTTGCGCAGTGCATCGCCCGGGAGGGCCACCACCGCGTCCCCAGGGCCCACGCAGAAGAGATCGCGGTGGAGGGCGAGGCCGCCTCGGTGGTCGTCAAGCTGGGTGTGTGGGTCTCGAAACCAAGACCCGGCGGTACAAGCTCAGCGCGGAGCAGCTGGACGCGCTGCGGGAGCTGGGCGTGGAGTGGGCGTGAGCCCGGACTCAGGTCCTGTCCGGTCTTCGGGGCAGGACCTGAGTCGGACGGCCTTGTTTTTCAGCCCGTCTCGTCATCGATCAGGCCGTAGGGCGGCTCTGTCTCGTCTCGGCTGAATCGGACGATCACACGGTCCTCGATCAGCTCGGGTGGGCTGTTGTCGGCGACGATGACCTGCGCCCCGTTGCCATGACGTGCCAGCCACTGTGTGAGGTGCCGATAGAAGTCGTCGGTGCTGACAGCGTCCGCGATGAGGGTGTCACGGCCGGTGCCGTGTCCAAGATTCTTCTGAGGGCTGTCGATCATGAGAAAGCCAGGGTGCGATGCCCCGCTCTCGAAGGCCGTTTCGAAGACGGCCAGTTGCCATGCGAGGGTGATGAGCGTCCTAGCTCCTGAAGATGCCACCTGGTAAGGCTCACCACGCACAAAGGGAGTCAGGTCGTTCGCCACGTGAGCCTGGCTGAGTTTGGGATAGTGCCACTCAGTAAGGAGACGACCAAACCGCGTGCTGATCTGCCGGAGCACCTCATTCCGGTCCTGGGTGGCATCACCCAGTTGCGCAAGTTCCTCACGAAGCTGGCCCAGGTTCGCCTCTTGCCGGTTCACGAGTCCAGCCCGCTTGGCCAAGCCTTCTTGGAGTTTGGACGCGGTGTTCAACTGATCGATCTGGCGCGTAACTACCTCTTTGTGGCGATGCAACTCGTCTCGGGCCACGAGGAAGGTGGAGACGGTCGGCGAGGTGGCTTCGTCGAGGGCTTTCGCCGCACGCTGTTCTTCCAAGCTGGCGGTCTGAGCCCGCTGCCTGGCAGAGGAGAGCGAGGCATCGAGTTCCTCGATGTACGTAGTGATCTCTTTGAGCCGGGCCTTCGTCGAACGGATCTCAGCCGCGACGTCCAGCTGCTCAGCTTGTTCGCTGATGTTGTTGCCGGCAGCGGCACCGAGGGTCAGGTCCGGCGCCTCCGGCAAGTCGTGGTCGCACATACTGCAGCGCCCGTCGATGACATGGGGCGGGACAGACAACGGGTTCAAGCAGGCGGGACACGTGCGGACGCGGAGCGGATCAAACAGCTGCCGCGCTTGAGCCAGCATGCCGAGTTTGAGGAGGTCGTCGGCGTATTGGGCGCGCAGGGGAAGCATGCGTGCAAGCTGCGTTTCCCGGTCACGCAGAACGGCGGAGGCTGTGCGGGCCTCCTCTGCAGAGCGCCGGTGGGTCTGGCGCAGCTCTTCGGCGAAGGTGGTGGCGGCGTGGGCCCGCTGATCGAGCTCTTCAAGCTGTGCAGTGATCGACGCCAACTGGCGCTCGGCATCCAGGCGGGTCTGCGGGTCGGTGGCCGTTTCACCGTCTTGTTCGGCGACAAAGGCGGTGGCTGCGGCTAGCTCAGCCCGCGAACGGCTGAGGCGTCCCTCGAGCTGTTTGATGCGTGAGCCGAGTTCTACGGCGCGGTCGTCGTGGACGCCGAAGACGACATCGACGACCTGGCGCAGCTTGTGCTTGCGCGGAGGGCTGTTCTCGAAGAGGAAGTTCTTGTCAGCGACCCGTTCGTTGGGCAGGAAGGTCAGCCACATCAGGTCGCGGATGCTGAGCGGGTCGGTGCGTGATTCTGCGTCGGTTGGCGCTTCCCGCAGTTCTACGCCTTCCAGCTTGCAGTGGCTCAGCAGTAGAGAGGACAGGCTTTGAGGGTCGCCGGCCGGGGCGATGACCTTCCTTTCGATGGTGGCGAAGGAAGGCTGGTCCAATCGTCCGCGTCGGACGAAGGCCACGGTGGAGGGCTCGCCTACAGCGCGTTCAATGATGTGGCTGTCGCCAGAGAGCTCGACTTCCAGCAAGGCCGAGCGGACCTTGCGGAGGACTTCGGGGTGCCTGGGGTGGTTCTTGGCGCCGAGACCATAAGCGACGAACTCCAGGACGGCTGTCTTGCCGGAGCTAAAGGCTCCCGAGATGACAGAGAGATCTTGGACTCGGCCCTCTGTGGTGAAGTCGATGTCGTAGTTACGACCGATACCCACCAGGCGGAGACGTCGTACGCGGATGCCATGTGCTTCGGTCATCGGTCGTCCTCCACAAAGGGCTGCTCAAGTGGCTGAAGTACCGTCCTGCCGCTGTCTACGGTTGCAAGCACGCTGGCGAGAGCTGCGGCGGGCCGGTTGCTGCCGTCGACACGCAGCCAGCCAGCAGTCTCCTTGCGCAGGCGGGCGTCACTGAGACGACGTAGCTTTCCGACGACCATTTCGGCTGCGGTAGTGAAGGATCTGGCGTAGGTCGTGGTGAGGTGAGCGCTCAAATCACGTCCGGCAGAGGTGATGCGGTAGACGAGGCCACCCTGCTCATTCGCGGCGGTGCAGCATCCGTAGGCCACCAGCAGGCTCAAGTCATGCTGAATGCGCTCACGGCGGCTGGTGAAGCGCTGTCCCGAGGACGCGTAGGACAGCACCCGCGGGTCGAAGCCCGCGAGACGCAGCAGGGATGCCTCCCGGCTGTCCGGCTCCACCACCAGGAAGGGGTTCGCGGAGAGGAAGTCGTAGTAAGCGATGCGTTCCAGGTTCGCGCCGGGCGGCTTCTGGTTGGCCATGGCGTTCATGAGAAGAAGGAGCTGTGCCAGCCGGAACTGGACCTCGTCCTCCGGCATGACTACCGGACGGTCGGCGTCCACGGCGACTCCTCATCGTCGGTCGGGGGCTCGTGCCGGGACTGCTGGATGTGTGAATCGGTTTCGGAGTGCGCGGCGGCAACAGTGCGCCAGTGCTTGACCCAGCCGGCCTTTCGGTTGTCCACGAGCCGGTGAACCAGGCCCCAGGCATGCGCTACCTCCAGCCTCAACTGCTTGGGCAGCTGAGGGTGCTCCGCCCGGACGTCAGCCCAGACCAGACTGTGCAGCTTGCGCAGGCTGTCGTCAGCGCAGCACTCGTTGAAGCGGGTCTCCCACACGCCGTGGAGGGTCGCGTCGGTGGACACCAGAGCATTGACCTCCGACGGCACTCCCTTATGGGCGATCTCGCGCGCGACCAGGTCCGCATTGAAGAACTGGCGCTTGGCACCATCGAGCTCAAGATGGCCGGCCTCCCTCATCTGCCTGACGAAGAGCGCAGAGTCGAAGGCAACCGCCTTGTCCTCGTCCACTTCCAGGACGGGTCGGGCTTCCCCGTCAACGGGAGGCACTGCCGTGGGCAGCTCGTAGTATGCGCGGCGCACATGATCAGCTTCCGGCGCCCGCAATCTGACCGTCAGCTGTGTCTCGTCCCACAAGTCGATGACCAGGTTGTGGTCACGTTCCTGGGTCCTCTTCCACTTGTCCCACCACTTCGTGGTCGGCCCATCCATGCTGGAGGGGATACACAGGATCCACATCTTCACCGTGTGCCCGTGCTCGGCCGCCTGCTTGATCACCGACTGGAAGGACTCCCTGATCGTCCGCTGGTGTGTAGCCGCGGTGACGGGATGAAAGTACTTGGACTGCCAGACCGTGATGGAGCCACCGAGGTCGCCAGCGAACGCGTCGATGCCCCAGTCACCCGGGTTGGCTGCGATGGTGCGGACGCCAGGCATGGTGGCGTTGGCGAGCTCGATGATCATTTTCTCGAAGTCGTCCCGGGCCCCGCCCATTCCACCCGTACGCATCTGGTGAGCCACGAAACTGATCGGCGGCACACCAGCCGCCATCGCCACGTGATCTTTCACGGCACCCCCCAGCGCACGGTACCCACCGCTCTCAGCCCGTGCTTCCTCCGTGACGCAAAGTCAGGAGTGGCACCGTAACGCTGTTCTCCTCTATCGATCAAGAGGATGCCCAGGGGGTCTTCCGCATCTAACGGACGCTTACCGCTCCACGCGTCGACCTGAGCGCGAACCCGGCCGGGACGCTGCACCACCCCGGCCAGGTCGGTCTGCTGGCGCGAGGACCTGGCGGACCTGGTCGCCGCCGACACCCCGCTCGGACCCGAGCAGGCCGCCACCCGGCTCGGGGTGCGCAGGGTCGAGTTCGACTGGATGGTGCGGCTCGGCTGGGTCCTCTCCCCGCAGTCGATCGAGGTCCGCTTCGGCACCAGCCGGGCCGGGGCCGTCGACGTCGCGCTCTACACCACGGCCTCCGTCGACGCCGTCGTCCCCGCACACCCGGAGGTCGACTGGCAGCAGCTGCGCGCGGTGGAGAAAGGCCGACGCTCCCCACTCGCTGCGCTGGCGCAGCAGGCCGCCCCGACCTGACCGACACGGTGCGGTCCACGAGGACGCTCCCCCACGGATGCCTGAGTGGGGGAGCGTCCTCGTCTCCGGCAGGTCTGCCTCAGCGGCCCGGAGGCTCGGGGTAGCGCTCGCGGCGCCGGTACGGGTCGTCGACGCCGATCTCGTACCAGGGCTCGCCGCGCTGGAGCCGGGGCAGGGTGTTCACCCACACCGCGACGGCGATGCCCTTCACGTCGTCGGCGAGCGCCTGGAGGCGGTTGTCGAGCAGGTGCTCCTCCTTGCCCGCCAGGACGACGTGCAGTCGCGGGAAGGTCTGGGAGCGGGTGTAGCGGTGGTGCTGCCAGAACGGGAACGTGTTGCCGATCATGCCGCGGGCGCCTTCCCAGACACGGTGCCCGGCGTAGCGCTCGTAGTCCCAGACTTCCTTGGCGAGGCGGGCCTGGGACATGGTGCCGTTGTCGAGTTCGAAGAGGCGCACCTCGCTGGTCTTGGTCGGCAGCGCGAGGACGGCGTCGGTGTTGAAGCTGAGGCCGGTCTCTTTGATGGCGTGGTTGACCTCCACCTGCCAGTCGGTCAGGTGCTTGCGGCCGCCGTAGGCGAGGATCATGTCCGTCACCGCGACGCCGTGCGGCCCGAACCCGGCTCGAACGGCCTTCGCTCCGGTGCCGGCCTTCGGTCGGGGAGGCAGCTCGTTGCCGTCGGCTAGAGCCTTCTGTCCCGCCGCAGTCAGGTTCCAGATCGGGTGCCTGCCCGCTTTGCCGTTCGTCTCCGCCAGCCCCAGCTCCGCCAGCTTCTTCATCGCCCTGCGCACGTACGACCGGCCGTCCGACTCATCCTTCGTGATCACCTGGGCCATCTGCCGGACCGTGGCTATCCGCACGCACCCCAGCATCCGCAACGCATCAGCACGCACCTTGGCCGCAGGGGTGGACTTCTTCCCCTTCGCCGGTGTCTCAGGGGAAGGGAGAGAGGTGTCAGCGTGCCGGAACGTCCCATGGCGGGCGGCGTGAGCTGCGGTGATGGGCACGACGTTGGAATCGTTCGCGGCACCGTTCACGGCACTGGATTCCGGGCCGCCAGGCGGGCGTTCAGCACCCCTTGACCGGCCCGGGCGCGGCTCCGGCTCCGGCTCCGGCTCCGGCTGCCAGGCGCTGCTGATGTACGTCATGGCAAGACTCCTCACACAGGTGGCGCGGGGGTCCGGACGGAAGTCCCCCGTCACCTGGTAGAGGTGTGGCGAACATCGACGGTGTGACACTCCACTGAGCGCCGTTACCGAGCCGTGATCATCAGGCAAGCGCGGAGCAGAGCCCGGAGATTTCTCCTCACCGGCATGGGCGGAATGTCGCAGGTAGCGGAACTGGACAAGGGGCAACGCGGGCACCGGCCAGGCGAGTCCGCTCACCGTCGGTGCTCGGACTCTATCCACAGGCATCTGCTCTGAAGATCGCTTCTGAGGCTGCCGCGATCGGCGCGGCAACCCGTACGTTGAGGAGCCGACATGCCCGTCACCACGCCGCTCGCCCCGATGACCCCGCACGCAGCCATCAGCGCCTTCAGCTACCTCCGGGCCGTCCAGGCCGACGACGCCGACGCCGCCCGCGAGTTCGCCGGCGCCGAACCGCGGATGCCCGAGCTGCTCGTCGACGCCGCGACGCGGATCGTCGTCCCGGTCACCGCGCTGCCCGGCCCCCACGTGGCTGAGCCGTGCGCGGACACCTTCGCCCTGGAGGCCCTCGGGCGCGTCTTCGTGACCTCTCTGCGGACCTGGGCGCAGGCCGGCCCGGAGACGGCGGAAGGCATCGCCCGCGCCGTCATCGACTTCGCGCAGCAATTCCTCACCGAGGACCACGAGAACGTCGCCGACACCCTGCGCCAACTGGAGGCCGTCGGCGTGAGCCAGGCCCTCGATGCGCACCCCGCACCGACCGGTGCGCACCCGGTGCGCCTCACTGCCGTGTAGTGCGCCCGCCGCGCTGTCCATCACGGTGCGCGCCACCGGTGCCGGCGCACCCCGCACCAGGTGTGCCACGGGCGGCGGGCTCCTATATCACGCAGCCCCTTGACCGCGGTCTGATCGACGGCTGGAGGGCGCTGTGGCAAGGAGAAATGGGCCGGGTAGCAGAGGTGGACAAGGGGGCGCACGTGCGGGTAGCAGACCTGGACAAGGGGTCACGCGCGAACCCGGCCGCACCTGGGGGAGGGGTGCTGGTGCGCGCGCCAATGCGGTGCGCGCACCAGGTGCGGTGGACATCGCGGTGCGCACCTCGGCGGCGTCCATCGTCATCCGGTGCGCACTGGAGTAAGTGGAGTCCACTCGGTGGAGCCCATCGGGTGGACTCCACTTCAGTGGCCGGTGTCCGGCATCGTCACCACAGCCAGGCGTTGGAGTGCCGCACTCGGGACAGGGCACGCGCGTCGCGGCGCGCGGCAGCGTTGCCGATCCGGTTCTGCCGGGAGCGGGGCCGGCGCGACTGCGCGGCGGCGAGGCGACGCTTCCCGGCTTCCTGGAGTCGCTTGCGCTGCTTGCGCAGTTCCGCCTTCTTCGCCACCTTCGACTTCGGCTTCCGGGGCCGCTTCCAGATCGGCTGCCACCCCAGGGGCTCGTCGGGCTCGGGCTCCTGGTCCTCGGTGAGCGCGGCGGCCATCTTCGCGCGGTCGGCACGGGCGCGGGCGAGGGCCTCGTCGGGGTTGGGGCGTTCTTCCGGGGTGCTCATGTGACTCCTTTTGTGGTCCGGCCCGGTGTGTGCTGGGTGCCGGGCTGCGGGGTCGTCGCCGGGGCGGGCTGTGGCCGGGGGCCGTGCGTGAGGTCGCGCTCCCGCTTTCCGTCCTGGAGTCTGGCGGCCAGCTTCACGGCGACTTCGAAGGTCCGGCGGGTCTGTTCCACCGTGTCGATGCCGGTCTCCGGCTCCAGAAGGCGGCCGTCTTTCGGGCCGGTGCGGAACGGCCGCGGGTGCGACCTCGAGGCGGCGGGCACGGCGACGGTGCGCGGCCGGGTGCGAGAGCCCAGTCGCTCCGCACGACGCACCGCGTGGACCCGGGCCGTCAGAGCACTGGCGGCGAGGCGGGCCCGCTCGTACGGCGGGGCGGTCCGCTTGCGGGTCAGTGGGCGCAGCACGGCCTGGTCCTCGGTGTCGTACGGGTACAGGGCGCGCAGGTCGGCGGTCATCATCCGTCGGCTGGCCGGGCGGGTGTAGTCGTCGACGACGGTCTGCACGATCTGTTCGTCCAGCCCGGGCTGGTGTGGCCGGCCGCGCAGGACGTAGGAGAGGTGGCGGCGGGCTTCGGCGAGCAGGTGGTGGTGTTTGAACGCGCCGCGCATCACGTACACCACGGCGACGACGTCGACGGCCGCCAGCGCGATGTCGACCACCGGCCGCACCCGCGCCCACACCGCCGCGGCCGCAGCCCGCGCCCGCTCCGCCAGCCGGTCGATGACGTCGGCGCCGTAGGCCCGGATCGCCGAGGTGCGCCATCGCTTGCGCAGCTCGGTCAGCGACAGCAGTTCCGTGCGCTTGGGCGGGCGCGTCTGGTCGGCGGCCTGGCAGGCCAGCGCGTAGGAGGCCCGCTCCCCCGGCGCGTGCCCGTGCTTCTCCTCGTACCTGGCGGTCAGGACGGGCAGCGCGTCCTCGATCTGCTGACGCCGGGTCGACTGCCAGCCGATGAGCCGCCGATCGATGCCCGCGATCTCCATGACCGGCCGGCGGCCGGGCGTCACCTCGCGCGGCTCCCACGCCCACCCGAGCCGGGCGGACACCTCCTCCATGAAGTACAGGATGTAGAGGGTGTCAGCCGCGACGATGTGGACCATCACCGAGTCCGCCGACAGGTTGCCCCACGTCCCCTGGTCGTCCGGCCGCCGGGCACGCACCGAGACGATCGCGTGATCGTGAAGAAGCGGCTTCGAATCCATGGCCCTGGACTCGTAGTGTCGGAAGACCGCGACGATCAGCCCGTCCCGGATCCGGGCGCGGCGCTTGCCACCGCCTCTCCAGCGGATCTCCGCGACTGACTCCCCCAGCCACCCGAGCGTCTTGTCCTCGGCGATGTCATGGCACAACTCCAGCACCCGGCGGTGCTTGTCGTCCATCAGGGCCCACGCGAGGTGCGCCGTCGGCGGGGGCCGGAACGTCAGATCGAAACCCAACCAGGGGGTGCGCTCCTTGGCCTTGTCGGTCTTGGGTGAGCGGTTGTGCTCGATGGGCCTGCCCAGCACGGTCGCCCGCCGGGCCTGCGCCGGGCTCTTGCCCTGCGCCAGGAGAGCGCGCTCGATCCGGTCGGCGTCCGGGTACCGGCCCTCCCCCAGGAGCAGTTCGGCCTGCCTCTCAGTCACCACGTCCCCGTCCTTGAGACCGACCGCGGCCAGGCCCCCGCCCTTCCACACACCGGGTGGGACACCGGCTTCATCCTGAGCGGCGCGCAGCGGCTTGCCCGCAGGGCGGTAGCCATCGCCCACCATCACGCCACGGAAGAGGTACCGGCACCCGTTCCCCGGGCGAACTGGAGACATGCTGATCATCAGCCCATGGAACCCCGGCGCTGACCTGCGCAAAAGCGCAATCCGAGGTCGTTCCCGCCGGGCGGGAGGCCATCACCAAGTCTTTACCGCAGCGCCCGCCAGGCGGACCGTCCGCTCAGCACGCGACAGTAAGCCACCGACCTGTGCACAGTCCGCCGCATGCTGAACGAAATGATCTACGCAGACCCCTGCCCGCTGTGCTCGCGACCGATGCAACCCGAGTTCCGCAGCGTCGGCCGCTCCGCCCAACAGGACCATCCGGCCCGCACCGACTTCCACCCGTACCACTGCGACGGCTGCGAGGCCGCCCGCCCCCAGGAGTGTTACGACGCGATGCGCCCCCGCTACGAGAGCTGACTCCGGCGTGCGAATGCTGCGCCCCGACCGCACGAGCACCACCCACCCCGGAATCCGACTCCAGCCGACACCAACGCCATCGCGCACACACCAGCGCAACACTCCTCCGGCCGCCCACCACTGAGCGCACCACGTCACCGACGCCCTTCAACACGAACAGCCGCTATCGCCCCCGGCCGCCCGGCCGGGGGGCTTCGTGCTTCCTGAAGGAGTTCGCCGTGCCCACCTACGAGGCCACGCCCCGCTTCACCGACGACCACCACCGCCTCACCCTCGAGCAGCGCCACCGCTTCCGCCAGGCCGTGGCCGCCTTCGTCGACGACCTGCGCACGGGACGAGGGCGTTTCCGCGCCGGCCTCCGCGTGAAAGGCGTCCGCAGCGCACCGGGCGTCTTCCAGCTGACCTGGGACGGCAACGGGCGGGCGACCTGGCAGTACGGGCCCGAGATAGTCCAGGGCGTGCAGCACGTTATCTGGCGCCGCATCGGCACCCATGACATCCTCAGCGGCCCGTGACGCCGTACCGCGTCGGGGATCGGCGGGCGGGGGGCAGCCGCTGGCGGGCTCGGCGCCCGCGCCGAAAGGCGGGACGTCCGTGACCGCGACGTCCTGCCGGAGCCGGGCGAAGCGCACCGGGTGCCGCCACGAGCCGCGCTCGAGTGCGGTGTCCACCATGATCTCGGCGACCAGCTCCGGTTCAACCAGTCCGACGTAGGGTGGCTTCCGCGACCCCCAAGGTCGTGGATCCGAATCACACGGTGCAGACCCGGACGCTGCACGCCTACCTGCGCTGGCGCAATGCCAACGCCCGCCACCCCGACATACTCGCCGCACAACGCCGGGAACGCGCTCGCGTCCGCAGTGAGAAGGGCATTCGCTGGGGCGGACGCCCCCTCGCCGGCTCAATCGGCAGCAGAGTGCCGTCCAGCAGCACGAACGCCTTCGACGATGCTGTGCGGACGACCTCCGCAAGGGTCGGCGCGAGAGCTGCCAGAACCTCGACAGCCTCGGTGATGTACCGGTACGCGGTCGTGGTCCCGATCCCGAACCCGGCCGCGAGCTGAGCATACGGGTGGCCATTGCGGAGATGGGCGAGCGTGAGCAGGGCCTGTCGGCCGGCACTCAGGCGCCGCCAGCGGGTACCGAGCTCCCGGCGGCGCTGACGGAGCTTGGCAGACAGGAAGCGTAGGGCAGAGCTGGACACATCAACACCGGACGGGTAGACAAGCACAAGAAGCCTCTGGTGGAGACGGATTTCTTGGTCGAAAACCCATCTACCAGGGGCTTCACCTGTCTGTCAGCCCAACCGCCCGTCCGGCCGGACAGGTTGGAAAGAGCTCAGTGCCACCAGCACGCCCTCGCGGCATAGAGATCGAGTGTCCAAGATCACGGGGAAACTTCACAGGGGGAGGTCGGCGTCGGCATAGTGACTGAGAGGTGCTGGCTGCGATCGTATTCGTGGCCACGCCAGGCTGCACCTGGCAGCGGCTGCCGTCCTCCTCGTTCGGGAGCGGCAGCTCACCGGCGCTTCACGGAGTGGTCGAAGGCCAGGGGCGAAGCTCCACCGCCTGGTCCTCGACGAGCTCGGTGTCCGCGGCGCATCGGCGCTTCGTCGAGGGCCCCTCAGTGCAAGTGCCGTTCGATCCGGTTTCTGTACTTCTGCCCGGTGGTGTAGACCGTGTTGTTGATGTCGCCGACGGAGAAATTGATCAGCGCGTCGCAGGCGAGGAGGCAGAAGCCGGGGGGCGGTCCAGGAGGCGTCGGAGCGGATGTGACCTGGATGGTCGTGGTGTTGTTGGAGGCGTCGCACTGTGCGTTGCCGTTATAGGCGGCGGTGATGGTGTGCGTGCCGGTGGTGGTGAACGTGGCGGTGTAGTCGGCCTGGCCGTTGGCACCGACGGGCACGGTGTCGAGCAGGGTGCTGCCGTCGAAGAATGTTACGCCGAGCCCGCCGGTGGGGTCGGCGGGACAATCGACCGTGGCTTCCAGCTGCACTGGAGTGCCTACCTCGGCGGTCTGGGGCGTTGCCGTCACCGTGGTGTTCGAGGGTACGGCCCAAGCGGGTGAGGCCAGCCCCAGCACAGCGGCGAGGGCTGCGACGGTGACGAGTTTTCCTTTACGTGGCGTGAGGCGCACCTGTTCGGCTCCTTGATCTGTCGCCGGGCCCGCAGCGTGCGGGCACGTGGAGCTTCACGCTAGGCGGATCTGCGCTAGCTGCTGGGAAGGCTGCGCCCGCAACCAACCCGGTTGGATCAGCGGCCGGGCTCGCCATAGGGGAGCGGTGCGTGGGGCGGGGTGAGTGTTGTGAGGCGGCAGCCACTCCTTGTTGCTGTCGGGGCGTCAGATGCCTGGTGCGTTCATACGGGTGTAGGTGAGCCCGGAGCTGGTACCACCTGCAGTAGTAACGGTCACGGTGAGCGGGCCTGCGGCTCCCGCGGGTGCCACGGCGGTGATCTGGGTGTCCGACACGACGCTGAAGGCGACGGCCGTGCCAGCGAAGGTCACGGCTGATGCGGTGGCGAGGTTGGTGCCGGTGAGAGTGACCACTGTGCCCGCGGAGGTGGGGCCGCTGCTGGGTGCCAGTGCCGTCAGGACGGGAGCGGCCACATAGGTGAACGCTACGGGGTTGCTTGTGCCACCCGGGGTGACCACGGTGATGGGTGAATTCCCTGTCCCCGGCGGAGCCGTGACGGTGATCTGTGTTGCAGACACGATCGTGAAGGAAGGGGCGTTGGTGGTGCCGAAGCGGACGGCGCTGGCGTTGAGCAGATTGTTGCCGGCGAGGGTGACCACAATGCCGCCGGCCGTTGGGCTCTGGGTGGGGGCGGCACCGGTGAGGACGGGTGGCGCGGCGTAGAAGAAAAAGGCGTCGGGGGCGCTGGTGCCGCCTGGTGTCGTGACGGCCACCACGGCGGCGCCGGCGCTGTTGGCTGGAGTTACGGCAGTGATCTGGGTGGCCGAGTTGACCGAGAAGGACATGGCCGGAGCCCCCGCGAAGGTGACCGTTGTGGCCCCGGTGAACCCGGTTCCCGTGAGGGTCACCGTGGTGCCGCCCGAGGTGGGACCGCTGCTCGGGGTCACACCCGTGACTACCGGCACCTGCGCCGTGATGTACGTGAACGTCACCGAGTTGCTGTTGCCGGTGGGATGGGCGATCGAGACAGCTGCCGCTCCCGCGGTGTGAGCCGGGCTGACGGCCGTGATCTGGGTGGCCGAATTGACGACGAACGATGTGGCGTTGGTGCTGCCGAACCGCACAGCGGTGGACCCCGTCATTCCGGTACCGGTGAGGGTGACGGTGGTGCCTCCGGTGGTGGGCCCTTGCGAGGGATTGATGGTGCTGATCGTGGGCGGCATGTAGAGCCTCCTAGGGCAGCCTGGGGCGAGGCGCCCGGGTGACATGGATGCCGGTCCGGGCCGATGAACCGCCCCGTTCGGGGCGCGAACGGATGAGAATGAGGCCGCCCGCCCGGGGCGGGTCAGGCAGAGGACGGGAGAGTCGGGCGACGGCACCGAGGGGCGATGCCCGGGGCCGCCGGTTGCCGTGCGGACGCCGACGGCCGCACGAGGCATGCTGCCGCCCGGTGAAGACCGGGCGGCAGCATGGAGGCTGGCTCAGATGCCGGGACCCGCGACGTAGGTGAACGCACCTGCGGCCGTGTCGGATCCGGCCGGGTTGGTCACCACCACGTCGACCGCCCCTGCGGTTCCAGGCGGGGTCACCGCCGAGACCGTGGTGGAGTTCACCACGGAGAACGGTGCCGGGTTGCCGTCGAAGGTGACCGACTCGGTGGTGCCGAGGTTGGTTCCGGTGATGGTCACACCGGTGCCGCCGGACGTCGGCCCCGACGTCGGCGCGACGGTGGTCACGACGGGCACGTCCACGTAGGTGTAGGACAGGCCGTTGTTCGTCCCTCCCGCGGTGGTCACGCTCACTCCTACGGGGCCCGCCGCTGCACCCGCCGGGACGGCAACGGTGAGCTGGTTGTCGGAGACGACCGTCGGCGTGGCGCTGTTGGCGCCGAAGGACACACTGGTGGCCGTCGCCAGCCCCACGCCGTTGATCGTGACCGTGTTGCCGCCCGCCAGAGGGCCGGAGGTCGGGCCGAGCGTGGACTTGAACGGGGCTCCGACGTAGAAGAACGGAATCGGGTTGCTGGTGCCGCCCGGGGTCGTCACCGTCACCCCGACGGTGCCGGTGCCCGAGGGCGAGACCGCGGTGACCTGGGTCGGTGAGACGTTGGTGATGTTGGTGGCCGGCTTGGTGCCGAAGGTGACGGCGGTGGTGCCGGACAGGTTCGTGCCGGTGATGGTCACCAGCGTGCCACCGCCGGTGGATCCCTGATTGGGGGAGATGGGCATAAGGAGACTCCTCGCTGACAGAAAGGGATGGGGACGCAGCGGAACCGGGAAGTACCGTGCCGAACCTCGCGGATGGCCTCACGGGAGAATGGCGGCTCAACTGTGTTGCCGGAAACGGAGCTTCCTCGTGAGCGCACAAGAAAAAACCGGCGGACGCCGCCCTTTGCCGTGATCCCCGGTAATGGGATGGGCGGCCCACCGGTTCGCTTCTTCAAGTACGTCATACCAACGCCTTACTGACAAGACGTTCGGCGACACCGAACAGCGCATTCGGATGACGAAGTGAGTTCCGGGAAGTGCTCGGTACCACCGGCGCACGCCTCCGCCGAACCTCCCGGCACCGCACAACAAGCCAGCCGGCACCGCGCAAGCAGCACCGACTGGCGATCCAACCCCCTCAGGGGTGCCCATCATGACCCCGGCGGACCTGCACCCTCCCCACGTGTGAAGGGCGACAGCCCCACCCGGACCACGCCCCCCGAGCGGTACGGGCTGCCCGTTGGTTGGACATTGCCAGTAAGTCAGACTTATGGCATATGCCTCAAGCAGCCGGTCGCGATGTCACCCGATCGGCGTAGCGCGTGAGACGGGCAAGGTAGTTACTCCAAATGTAGATCGTGATCTTCATCTGGCCACCACTGTCCGGCGTCACCAGCGGGCAACGAGCGTCTCCTCACCCCGGTTGCGGTACAGCCAGGTGGTCCCCGGTGTGGTGGCCCCGGTCAGATAGCCGACGACGGGCAGCCCAAACTCGGGGTCGTAGAAAGTCCGGCGGCACAGGCAGCCCGATCCGTCGATGGCCGAGGGACTGGCCTTGTCCTCCGTGACGCGCCGGTGGAACAGCGACGACCGGTCGGCGGCCGTCTCCGAACGCGACTCCGCGCACGTAGTACCGCCACGCGTTACGCCTCTGAACCTTCGCGACACTCAGCATCCCCACAGGGGACACTCGCTCTGACCTGCGGAAAAGCGCGATCCCGTGAGGCGGGATACCGGAACTTCACGGCCGATCCCGTACGGCGGGCACTTGCGGCGACACCGTGCCCGCCCGGCGGACACCACCAGGGCCATGCAAATGCTGCGCGATGCGGCACCCAGTCACACGCGCACTTGCGTCTTCGTCAGGGGGTCCAGTCGGAGGGGATGAGTGCGTTCCGGTTGCCTTCGTCGTCGGGTCGCCAGTTGGCGATCACAGCGTTCTGGAACCAGGGTTCGGGCAGGTTTGCGTGGTCGCTGACGATGATCTGCAAGTCGCCCTTGTTGAGTTGTACCACTTCGTCGAGGAGTGTGAAGTAGGCAGTGACGGTGGCCCAGTCGGCGTCCTGGACCTTGGAGGCGTCTCGGGGTTTCTCTGGGAAGAACGCCTGCGTGGGTTGATCAAGCATGAGGAAGCTGGGCACGGGCCGGCTGTTGCTTCGCATATAGGTGTGCAGGGCCAGGTGAGCAACGAGGTGGTAGCCGATGTGGTATTTAGCGCTACGGGACTGCTGCATGATCGGGTGACAGCGGGTTTTATGCAGCCAGGGCTGCGGGTGGGGTCATGATGGTCTCGTACTCGACGGGGGTCAATCGGGCCAGGCGTCTTTGACGTCGGCGTCGGTGGTAGGTGCGCTCGATCCAGGTGACGATCGCGATCCGCAGCTCCTGTCGGGTGGCCCAGGTACGGCGGTCGAGGACGTTCTTCTGCAGCAGCGCGAAGAAGCTCTCCATGGCCGCGTTGTCGCCGGCCGCACCGACCCGGCCCATGGAGCCGACCAGGTCGTGACGTGCGAGAACGGACGCGAACTTCCGTGAGCGGGACTGCGACCCGCGATCGGAATGAACAATGCATCCGGCGACCCGGCCGCGACGGGCCACCGCGGATTCAAGGGCTCTCACCGCGAGGCTGGATTTCATCCGGGCGTCGATGGAATAGCCCACGATGCGGCCGGAGTACACGTCCTTGACCGCGCACAGGTACAGCTTGCCCTCGCCGGTCGCGTGCTCGGTGATGTCCGTGAGCCACAGCCGGTTCGGCCCGGCCGCGGTGAAGTCCCGCCGCACCCGGTCATCGTGGACAGGCGGCCCGGCATTGGCGTTCTTCCCACGGCCTCTTCGCTTGCCGAAGGCACTCCACCAGCCGTTGTCCCGACAGATCCGCCAGGCGGGCTGCCCAGGATGGGGAAGGCGTCGCGGACGCGGGTGGCGACGTCCTCCTGGAGCAGCGAGTAGGCGTAGAGCATGGCGGCGTCGAACCCCTCCGGGGCCTGCCCCCAGCCTTCCCAGTCCAGAAGCCGCAGGGGCTCAGTGAGGTTCGCCCCGTGCAGGTCAGCGTGGGCAGTGGTCCAGCAGGTAACGGCGGGGGCCGGGATGCCGACGAACTCGGGGATGGCCCGGTCCATGTACTGCTGACGTACGGCGACACGGTCAGTGACAGTTGCCGACATTTTCTCCAGCGTCTTGGTCAGGTCAGCCCACCAGGAGCCGGGCAGCTGGAGGTCGTGCTGGAGGATCGGGTCGTCGGACAGGACCGGCTGGTCGACGCGGGCCGACAGCTCCGCCCGGTAGGCGGTGCCGTCGTCGACGGCATCGTGCACGGCCAGGAGCTCGGGGCGGTGCCCGTCGAGGTCGCCGAAAGCATGCTGTGCGTCCAGGGCGCCGTCCCACAGCTTCCCTGACGCCTTGGCCTCCGGGGCGGACACCAACCGCAGCCACGCCGGGGCGCCGGCGGCGGTGCGGGCCGGGGCGCCCAGGGTGCGCCCAGCCCACCCCCAGAACTCGCCGCCCGGCTCGGTCTGGACGTCCAGGGCCTCCGCGGCGCGGGCGTGGTGGGTGCGCATGCGCTGTTCGGTGTCCGGGTCAGGGGGAGGCGAGTACATGAGTAATCTCCCGCAACTTGGCGGCGGTCAGGGAGGGTTGGGCTACGGCTTCGGCCGCGTCCCTCCAGTGTGGCGTACTGGAGGCCGCGTTGAGGACGTCCGTCACTCCTGGACATGACGCGACGGTGAGGAGGCACGCCTGTGCGGGGGTCAGGCCGGGCCGGATGAGGTCGGCGAGCTCCTGGTCGACCATGCCGGGGAGCTCGCCGCCGTGCAGCGGCGCGGAGGCCACCACCCGCAGCCCCGCACCCACGGCGGCCGGGAGCGGACCCCGGCCGTCCAAGGCCTGGACGATCAGCGTCATCATCACCAGGCTGACCGGCAGCTGCACCGCGACCAGGCGGTGGTGCTGTCCGCCCGCGGCTTCGGCGGCCAGGGCGAGCAGCTCCCCCACCGTGAACGCCTCTTCTTCCAGACCCGCCCACGTGGCGACCCCGTACCCGGCCACGTTCCCGGCCGCCACCTCCTCCTCCAGGACCACGAAGGCGGCCCGCATCGCCTGGTGCAGGGCGAGACGGTCGCCGGGGTGTGCACGCTCGGGGTTGTGCAGCATGACCAGGTCGAGCCGCTCACGTCCGAGCTGCTCACGGTTACGGCGGACCTGCCAGCGCACGTAGTCCGGGGCGAGGCTGTGCCCGGCCGCAGCCTGGTCCTCGGTGAGGACACCGGCGTTCACGGCGTCGGTGCCGGTGGCCCCCGTGAAGTACCCCGCTTTCGTGGAGACCCGCAGGGACGGGTGGGCGGCCAGGACCGGAGCCAGCAAGTCCTGGGCGCGGCCTGCGGCGTAGTTCGGGGCGGTGTCGATCCACCGCGCGCCGGAGGCGGCCGCACGGGCAGCCGCCTCCGGGATCGCCCGGCACCGATAGGTGCCCAGAGCGAGCTCCGCTGTCACAACAGGCTCCCCACCACGGCGGCCTGCCCTGTGACGAGCTCCTGGACCAGCCCGACGACGTCCTCCAGGGCGAGGCCGGCCGTGTCGGCGAGAGTGGCCAGGTCCACGGCGCGGCCGTCGACCAGCGGACGCAGTACCGCCTCTGCCTCGAGGGCGAAGTGCGATCGCTAGTACTGCGGATACGTCCACCTCTTCGCCAACCCCGACCTCAGGACGTACCGACAGAAGCGGGAACACTGAGGCTTGTCGGCCTGCTCGAGCGTGTTATCGCGCAAAAAGGGGTAGAAGTGCCAAAAGGTGCACTTTCTTGTTCAGTCCTTCGCGGAGTGCACCTGCCGGGAGAGCGCCATGGATCTATGGCTGGTCTGGTTGATCGCCGCAGGGGTGCTGGCGGTGGCGGAGATCTTCACCCTCACTGCCGCGCTCGGGATCCTCGGCGTCGCCGCGGCGGTCACGGCGGGAACCGCCGCCCTGGGGCTCTCGCCGCCCTTGCAGCTCGTGGTCTTCACCGCTCTGGCCGCGACCAGTCTGTTGTTCGTGCGCCCCGTCGCAGCGCGCCATCTGCTCAATCCGCAGACCGAGCGATTCGGCACGGATGCGCTGGTGGGTCGCTCCGCCCGTGTCGTGTCGGAAGTGACGGGCCTGGGCGGCAGGGTCCGCATCGGTGGCGAGGAGTGGACGGCCCGCTCCTACGACGAGACGCTGGTGATACCGCAGGGAGCGACCGTCGACGTCATGGAGATCGATGGCGCCACCGCCGTCGTCTACCCCCGGGAGTGAGTCATGGACGTGACGGGACTGGTGATAGCCGGTCTGATCCTCGCGGCGCTCGCGGTGTTCACCGTGGTGCGGGCGGTACGCATTGTGCCGCAGGCGCGGGCCCGCAACGTCGAACGCCTCGGCCGCTACCGGCGCACCCTGAGGCCGGGCCTCAACCTTGTCATCCCCTATGTCGACCGCGTCTATCCGGTGATCGACCTGAGGGAACAGGTGGTCTCGTTCCGGCCACAGCCGGTCATCACCGAGGACAACCTGGTTGTCGAGATCGACACCGTGCTGTACTTCCAGGTCACCGATCCACGGGCGGCCGCCTACGAGATCGCCGACTTCCTGCAGGGCGTCGAACAGCTCACCGTCACCACCCTGCGCAACGTCGTTGGCTCGATGGACCTGGAGAAGACCCTTACCTCCCGTGACACCATCAACAACCAGCTCCGTGGTGTGCTCGACGAGGCCACCGGCAAGTGGGGGCTGAGGGTCAACCGTGTGGAGATCAAGGCCATCGACCCTCCGCAGTCCATCAAGGACGCCATGGAGAAGCAGATGCGCGCCGAGCGCGACAAGCGGGCGGCGATCCTGGGGGCGGAAGGGCAGCGCCAGTCGCAGATCCTTACCGCCGAAGGGGACAAGCAGGCGGCAGTGCTCAGGGCGGAAGGCAACCGCACCGCCGAGATCCTCAAGGCCGAGGGGCAGTCCCGAGCCGTCGACGAGGTGTTCCAGGCCGTGCACCGCAACGACCCCGACCCCAAGCTCCTCGCCTACCAGTACATGCAGATGCTGCCCCAGCTCGCCCAGGGCGCGGGCAGCACCTTCTGGGTGATCCCCAGCGAGGTCACCTCCGCGCTCCAAGGGGTATCCCGCGCCTTCAACGAGGTGCTGCCCCGGTCGCCGGCCATCCGGGAGACGTCCGCGGAGGACAGGGCGGCCACCCAGGCGGCAGACGATGCGGCGAAGGCGGCGGAGGCCGCTGCCGAGGCACTTGCCGACGCGGCCGAAGCCGACGCCGACACATATCCCTTCACCGCCGGCCGTCAGACGCCGCAAGCACCAGGGGGCAGGGAGGGGACGGCCGGTCAAGCCCCTGCCGCCGACGCGTCCCGCCGGGCGAGGTGACCGGATAGGCCCTTCCGGATAACGGTCGCGTCACGAGGGACGTCTGGGTGTCCGATGAAGGCTTGGGCGCACTGGGCTAGGGTCCAGCCCGGTGGTGGCCTGCAGGCCGCGTGAGCCGGTCGCGCGCCGGGACGTGAGCTGGTCCAGGACGTCGACGATGGCGCGGACGGGCTGGTGCGGGAGGGTGTGGAAGAGGAGGCGGGCGAGGAAGTCCGCTACCGCCGTGCGCTCCCGTGCGGGCAGGGCGTTGAGGAGGTCTACAAGCGCTTGGGGTGGCGAAGGCGGTAGGCGTGAGTGGGTCGAGCAGGGGCCGTGTCGGCGGTCATCAGCCCTTCTGTTTGTTCTGCCGTTCCGCCGTAGTGGTGGTGTGGGTCGTGCGTTGGTAGGTGTCCGGGATGCCGTCGGCCTCAGCGTCGAGGTTCTCCTCCTCGGACAGGTGGCGGTAGATCACGTTACGGCGGCGCAGCAGTACAGCGGCGAGTGCCGCCGAGATGAGGGAGCCGACGAGGACAGCGGCTTTGACGTGCTCGCCGGTGGCGCTGCCGGAAAAGGCGAGCTCCCCGATGAGCAGGGCGACCGTGAAGCCGATGCCTGCCAGGGTCGACAGGCCGAAGACGTCGGCCCAAGCGAGCTCCGGGTTGAGCTGGGCCCGGGTGAAACGGGCCGCCAGGTAAGTGCCTAGGAAGATGCCGAGAGCCTTGCCGGCGGCCAGGCCGATGACCACCCCGAGCGGCTCTGGTGAGGTGAAGACCTGGCTCAGCGCGTCGCCGGAGACGCTGACGCCGGCGGCGAAGAGGGCGAACAGCGGTACGGCGACTCCGGCGGAAAGCGGGCGCAGCAGGTGCTCGGTCCGCAGGGCGGGCGAGTGCTCTTCCCCTTCGTCGGGTGTGGTGCGTAGCAGCAGCGCCATGACCACGCCGGTGACCGTGGCGTGCACCCCGCCGTTGTACGTCAGCGCCCAGACAGCGACACCCAGCGGCACGTACCACCACCAGCCGGTTACCCGGAACCTCTGCAGCAGGTAGAAGAAAACCAGTCCGGCCGCAGCCCCCAGCAGCGCCCAGACGTTGATGTGGGAGGTGAAGAAGACGGCGATGACGAGAATGGCGCCGAGGTCGTCGACCACGGCCAAGGTCAGCAGGAAGGCCCGCAGGGCCGACGGCAGGTGGGTGGAGATCACGGCCAGGACCGCGAGGGCGAAGGCGATGTCCGTCGCCATCGGAACCGCCCAGCCTTCCATGCTGCCGCCCCCGGTGCCGACGGTCAGGGCGTACAGCGCTGCGGGGATGGCCATGCCGCAGACGGCCGCCACCATCGGCAGCGCTGCGGTGGCGGTGGTGCGCAACTGGCCCACCACGAGCTCGCGTTTCAGCTCGATGCCCGCGACCAGGAAGAAGATGGTCAGCAGACCGTCGGCGGTCCAGTGCCCGACGCTCAGGTCGAGCCCCAGGGCCGCTGTCCCGAAGTGGAACTCCCGCACGGTTTCATAGGCGTCGCTCCAGGGGCTGTTCGCCCACACCAGGGCCACCACGGCCGCGGCCAGCAGCGCCAGGCCGCCGACCGTCTCCGTCCGCAACGCGTCGGCCACAGCCTGCCGCTCGGGCCAGGGAAGAAAACCGAGAAAGGGCGCACGCGTACGCGGGGTGGCAGCCATGTCGGTGTGCACCTCCGGTTGTCGGCAACGGGCGGTACAGCCCCTGACAGACGCCGACCAGACTTCCCGGCACACCCCGCGTCATTTCTGACGCCTTCCCCTCACCCTAACGGCCGATCCACCGCGGGCCCACCGCTTGCCGGTTCTTTTGGCAGCCGCGTACGACGACAACCGTGCAGGAAGCGTGCGTCGCCAGGGAACGGCTGACCGAGCCCAGCAGTGCACCCGTGATCGGTCCTCTTCCCCGGCAACCTGTTACGACGGCGGTGGCGCGTCGGGCCTCCCGCAACAAGGCTGCTTCGGCGTCCTCGGGAACGATGTCGACGGCGATCTGCACACCCGGGTGACGTTGCCGGGCTCGCTCGGTGGCGTGGCCGAGGATGTCCTGGGCGAGGGAGCGTTCGGAAGCAACCCCTGCGGACTCCATGAAGGAAGGCCCTTCGTAGCGCTCCCACAGGCAGGCGTGCACGAGGCGCAGGGGCAAGCCGTGCAGTGCCGCTTCGTCTGCGGCCCAGTCGATCGCTCCCAAGCTGCTTTCTGATCCGTCGACCCCCGCCACTATGGGCAGCAGCATCAGTCTCACCGCCTTGGTGCGCGCGACGGCCTCTACAGCACAGTGCCCGTCCCGAGATCTTGTGGCGCGGGCCTGCGGTCCTGGCGGGAACGCAGACGCGCATGGTCTTGTGTCGTTTCACAACGGCGTCTGCGGGTTGTTCGTGCCGGCAGACCTACCCCGACGACGCGGTTGCCTTTCTCTGCCACCCCTACCAAATTTTGAGATCTGTTTAACATCTTCTGATGGTTCCTTGGGGTCTCAGGTGTCGGGGGGCTTGGCGGCGCGGTGCGGATTGGCCGGTGGATCCCGGTCGGCTGTAGGAGAGGCATTCTCGGCGGGAGCAGAGGCGGGAGCCGTGCCGTCATCGGTCCGAGATCGGTCATCAGTGGGGCCGGACAGTGAGGGCCGAGCCATGCTCAGACCGATGGAAACGGCGAGAACGGCGACGATGACGGCGAGGCTGAGGGGTGAGGGAATTTCTGGAACGGCGGTGCTGATCGTTTTATGGGACGCCTGGAGGATGAGCTTGACCCCTATGAAGGCGAGGATGAGCGCCAGGCCCTTGCTGAGGTAGTGGAAGCGGTCGAGCAGCCCGGCGAGCATGAAGTACAGAGCGCGCAGTCCGAGGATGGCGAAGGCGTTGCTGGTGTAGACGATGAAGGCGTCACTGCTGACGGCCAGGACGGCGGGCACGCTGTCGACGGCGAAGACGAGGTCGGCGGCTTCGATCGCGGCGACGACGGCGAGCAGCGGCGTGGCGACGCGCTTCCCGGCTTCCCTGACGAAGAAGTGGGTCCCCGCGTATTCGTCCCGTACCAGGACGACCTTGCGAAGCAGCTTCACGGCGAAGCTCTTGCCGGGGTCGAAGCTGTCGTCCTCTTCTTTAAGAATCTTGTACGTACTGTAGAAGAGGATCGCGGCGAAGACGAACAGGACGGCGGTGAAGCGGCTGACCACTGCGATACCGGCGGCGAGGAAGATGCCGCGGAAGACCAGGGCGCCGAGGACACCGAGGAACAGCACGCGGTGCTGGTAGGCGCGCGGCACCTTGAAATAACCGAAAATCAAGGCGAAGACGAAGAGGTTGTCGACCGACAGGCTCTTCTCCAGAAGCCACGCGGTCGTGTACTCGACTCCGGCGGTCGTGCCGACCACCGCGAAGATCACGCCACCAAAGACGATCGCCAGGCCCACCCAGACACCGCTCCAGGCGGCGGCCTCGCGGAAACCGATAATGTGTTCCTGCCGGTGGGCGAGAAGATCGACCGCCAACGACACCAGCACGGTGACGGCGAACGTCATCCACATCCACAGCGGCACGTCATGCACGGTTCCGACCTCTCCAGCGTGATCGACCGGCGGTCTTCTTACGAGTCTGGGGCACGTGGCGGGGGTTGTCTCCCTGGTGTCGATGCATGGACGCTGAGCGGAACGGCTCTGCGCTCAGCAGCACGTGCCCGCTCAAGAGTCGGCCTGGGGCGGTCGTTCGGTGCTGCGTTCACCGAAACCATGCGTGCGTGGAGAGTTCCGGGCGTATGCCGCGCTCGGCGCGAGCGAGGACGACGGCGCTGGACAGCAGCCCGACGTGGCTGAGCGCTTGGGGGAAGTTACCGAGGAAGGAGTGGTCGCGGGGGTCGATCTGCTCGGCGAGCAGGCCGAGCGGACTGGCGTAGGAGCACAGCTTTTCGAATAGTTCCGCGGCTTCGTCGATGCGGCCTTGGCCCGCGAGGTTGTCCACGAGCCAGAAGCTGCACAGCATAAAAGCGCCCTCAGGCTCGTCAAGGCCGTCGGGTGAGTCCCGTGGCAGGTATCGGTAGAGCAGGCCGTCGCCCGCGCCGAGGCGTTCGGTGATTGCCTGCGTAGTGGCGATCATGCGGGGATGATCGGCCGGGAGGATGCGTCGCAGTGGGAGGGCAAGGAGCGAAGCGTCCAGTCCTCCTGTCGCATCGAGGTGCTCGGTGAAGCAGTGCGCGCGCTCGTCCCAGGCGTCCTGGATGATCCGCCCGGTGAGGCGACGGGCCTCCGCAGCCCACGTGCCCGGGTTGCCCGGAAGGTTCAGCCGGGTGGCGAGTCGTGCGGCCCGGTCCAGGGCGACCTGGCACATCGCTGCCGAGTATGTGAAGGGGCGTGCCCGGGTGCGTACTTCCCAGATGCTGTGATCCGGTGTCCGCCAGGCGGTGCGGGCCTGCTCGGCCAGGCGGTGCCACAAGCCGGTGCTCACAGGTCGGCCTGTGGCCGCCCATTGGAAGGCGCAGTCGAGGAGTTCTCCGTAGACGTCGTGCTGAACCTGTTCGGCGGCGGCGTTTCCCCACCGCACGGGTGTGGAGCGGTGGTAGCCCTCCAGTTCAGCGTCGATCACCTCCGGCGGTGGAGGACGGCCGTCCACGTCGTAGAGCACGCGCAGTCGTCCGTCGCGACAGGCAGCGGTCAGCGCCCAGTGGAGAAAGCCTCCCGCTTCGTCGGGTAGGCCGATCCGGCGTAGTGCGAAGACGGTGTAGGCCGCGTCGCGGATCCACGCGTACCGATAGTCCCAGTTCCGGTCGCCTCCGATGCGTTCGGGCAGTGAGGAAGTCGCGGCGGCGACGATGGCGCCGTTCTCGACGTAGTCCAGGAGCTTGAGGGTGGTGGCCGAGCGGCGCACGAGGTCCGGGCGGGGTGTGTCGGCCACTACGAAGGCTGACCAGCGGCGCCAGGCTCGTACGGTGTCGTCGAGGCACTGGGAGACTGATCTTTTCGATTCGGCGCCCTGTTGTTCGCTCCACCGCAGACGGACCCAGAGGTCTTCGCCCTGGCTCAGGTGCAGAGTGCATGCCGGATCGGCCAGTGGCCGGGACACGGTCAAGTAGATCTTCACGGGCTGCCGGGGGCAGTTCAGTTGCCAACCGGTGGTTTGACGGTCGGCCTGGGTGTCGCCGCGCGGTCGCACTGCCACTTTCAGATCGACAGAGCCCTGGGTGACACGTGCGTGCCGGAGCAGTTCCCCTGTGCCGGCCGGGGCGTCCACCTCCAGCTGTGCACCTGGTCGGAGGAGGAGCGCGTCGGTGACCTCGACGAGGCCGGTGTCTGTCCTCAGTTCTGTCACCAGGACGCCGGTGTCCTCTAGGTAGTGCTGGCGGCTCAGCTGTAGCCCGTCCGGCGCCAGCAGGAAGGAACCGCCACGGTGGCGGTCGAGCAGCGAGCAGAACAGGGGCGGAGCGTCGAAGCGGGGCACGCACATGAAGCTGACGGTGCCGTCGCGGTCCACGAGGGCGCACGCGCGGCCGTCGCCGATCAGGCCGTGGTCCTTGATCGGCAGGTAGTCCACCGGAGGTGCCGGCGACCACTCGTTCATGTGTGACCCAGTACCCATCGAAGGCGAGCCGGATCACTCGGAGGGTTGCAGCGGGCGGGAGGGCCAGTCCAGGAGGCGGGCGCCGAGGGCTGCGGTCTGCAGGATGTACCGCTGGCCGGGGTCGGTGGGGTCTTGGCCGGTGAGTTGCCGGATACGGGTGAGCCGGTAGGTGACGGTACGCACGCTCACCCCCAGTCGGCGTGCCGTGGTCGTGTTCAGGCAGCCACTGGCGAAGTACGCGTCCAGGGTTGCCAGGAGTGCCCGGGGCCCGCCTCGTGCTTCCTCCAGGCCGCCGAGGACGGTGGCCACCAGGTCGGTGATGGCGGCGCGGTCCCTGCCGAGGACTTGGAAGACCAGCAGGTCGGAGGCGTACACACGCGGGGCGGTCAGGCCGAGCTGGGCGGCGAGGTCGAGGGTGCCGCGCGCCTCCTGGTACGAGCGGACGATGCCACTGGGACCGGGCCGCGGGCGGCTGACGGCGATGCGGCAAGGCTCGTCGACAGCACTGCGCACCGCAGTGGCGAAGAAGTCCGCAACGTCCGGCACCGCGCCGGGCGATACGCATACGAGCAGACTGTCTTTGGTGGTGATCAGTACGTCCTGTGGGGTGAACCGTGCGGTCAGCGCTTCTTCGACGTAGCGCGGGGTGTCGTCCCCCGCGCCGAACGGCTTGCCCGCCCGGGCGACGGCCACGCTGTGCGGCCCGACCAGCCGCAGCCCGAAGCGTTCGGCCCGCTCGGCGAGGCGGCCCAGGTCGGTTCGGCCGTCGAGGAGGTCGTCGACGAACTCCCGCCGCATCGCCTCCTCGCCCCGGATGGCCGCACGATGGGCGGTTTCATAGCCCTCGGTCAGTGCCACGGTCGCCTCGCCGATCGCCCTGATCAGAGCAGATACGACTTCCCTCAGGTCTTCGGCCTCCAGAGCATGCCCGGTGCCCGACAGGTCCGTCCAGACCCGGTGGACCAAGGTGAGGTACTCGGCGACCAGGATGCGCAGGGCTGTTCCGCGGCCGGCCGCCGTGGCGGCGAGCTGCCGGAGTTGTTCAAGGTCCTCACTGGGCAGTCGCCGCTTGCCGAGGGAGGCACCCGCGAGCTGGTTCAGGTGGCGTTCCATCCCCGCCGTCGGGGGTTCGTTTCCCTCGACGGCCGCGGCATCCCGTGCGGGAATTCTGGCAGGCGGTGCCACGGGACCCGGGGCTTGGGGACGCTTTCCCGTCGGCATGCTCCCATCTTGCCGTAGGTGGGCAAAGAGCGAGGGGCTGAGACGGCCGTGTTTGTGCCTGCCCGGCAGGCGTCCAGCCGATTCGCCCGGGTATTCCATGAGTAGAGCGCCAATGGAGAACCCTGTGACCAGGGGGTATCGCGCTGTGTTCCGATCCCGCCTCCTCACGTCGGTCAGGAGGATCACCCAGATGCTCCTGGTGGCCCTGGGCTGTCTGCTGGCAGCCCCTGCTGTGAGCGCGGCGCAGTCGCCGACCGTGCTCGCGACGCGGGTCGACGGCACCATCACTCCGGTCGTCGCCGGCCATCTTGAGGAGGGACTAGGTGTCGCTGAACGGGATGGGCATGAGGCGCTCCTGGTCGAGATGGACACTCCGGGCGGGCTGCTCCAATCGACCCGGGAGATCGTCCAGGACGTCCTCGCCTCCGAGGTGCCGGTCATCGTGTACGTCACCCCCTCTGGGGCGAGGGCCGCGTCGGCAGGCGCCTACATCGCGCTGTCCGCGCACGTCGCCGCCGTGGCGCCGGGCACGCACATCGGCGCCGGTACGCCGGTGACCGGGCAGGGCGAAGAGGTGAGCGAGAAGGTCGTCAACGACGCAGTCGCCTTCGCGGTCTCGATCGCCGAGCAGCGGGGGCGCAGCACGGACTTCGCCCGGGACATGGTCCGCGAGGGCAGGTCGGTGTCTGACCAGGAGGCCATGCGGATCCAGGTCGTCGATCTCGTGGCGCCGTCCCGCGATGCTCTGCTCAGCAAGCTGGACGGCCACCGTGTTGTGGTCGGCCCGCAGGACGCGGAGCGCGAGGTCGTACTGCGTACGGCGGGTGCGCAGGTCGTGGAGCACGAGCTGGGGTTCTTCGGTGAGCTGCGGCAGATGCTGGCCAGCCCGGAACTTGCGTATCTCTTCCTGTCGATCGGCACGCTGGCCGTGATCTACGAGCTGGCCAGTCCTGGCATGGGTTTCGGCGGTGTCCTCGGCGCGGTCCTGCTCGTCCTTGGCTTCGTCGCACTCAGCGTTCTTCCCTTCAACGTGGGCGGGCTGCTGCTGCTCGCCCTGGCCGCCGCCCTGTTCGTGGCGGAAGTACTCACCCCCGGCGTCGGGGTCTTCGCCGCAGGGGGAACGGTGTCCCTGCTGTTCGCGGGGGCGCTGATGTTCCGCGGTGAGCTCCGTGTGGACCCCGCTGTGCTGTGGCCGGCCGCCCTGGTGGCGGGCGGCGGATCGGTGCTCGCCGGTCGGCTGGCCTGGCGCGCCAGGAAGGCACCGGCGACGACCGGGAACCAGGCGCTGCTGGGCCGCGAGGCACTCGTGCAACGGGTCGAGGGCGACATCGGTCAGGTGCAGCTTGAAGGGGCGTGGTGGACCGTACGCGGCCGTGATGCGGAGCTCGCCGACGGTCAGCGCGTCCGCGTGGTGGGCCAAGACGGCTTGGAACTGATCGTCGAACCCGCCGGGCCCACACCAGGCCCAGGCACGGAACAGGAGGACCGGCCATGAACGCAAGCTTGATCGGCATCATCATCGGCGCAGTCGTCCTTCTGCTGCTACTCATGTCCGCGGTGAAGATCGTGCCCGAGTACGAGCGTGGGGTGATCTTCCGCCTCGGCCGGATCATCGGAGCGAAGGGGCCGGGGCTGTTCTTCATCATCCCCGTGGTCGACCGTATGTTCCGGGTGTCTCTGCGGACCGTGACCATGGACATCCCGCCGCAGGACGTCATCACCAAGGACAACGTCACCGTACGGGTCAACGCCGTCACCTACTTCAACGTCGTCGACCCCAACCGCTCTGTGGTGGCCATCGAGGACCACATCAAGGGGACCTCGCAGATCGCCCAGACGACGCTGCGCAGCATCCTCGGCCAGGTCGACCTGGACGAACTGCTGATCAACCGGGATGAGATCAACCAGCGGCTTCAGCGCATCATCGACGACGTCACCAACCCGTGGGGCGTCAAGGTCACCCTCGTCGAGGTCAAAGACGTCGAGCTGCCCGAGGCCATGCGGCGCGCTATGGCCCGCCAGGCCGAGGCCGAGCGCGACCGGCGCGCCAAGGTCATCCACGCCAAGGGCGAGTTCGAGGCCGCCCAGACCCTGGCGGACGCAGCGGAACGGATCGAGGGCCACCCCGCCGCCATGCACCTGCGGATCCTGTCGACCATGGCGGAGATCTCCGGTGAGCGAAACTCCACCCTCATCTTCCCCCTGCCCATGGAGATCCTGCGCATGGTCGACATGCTCCGGGGCTCCGACGCTCCGCCGAGCGGCGCCCGCACCCCATAGGCCAGACCCGCTGAGCGGCCGTGCACTCGGCAGTCGACACCGCGTCCCCCGAATACAAGGTGATCGGTATGAACCCCTCTATGGACGACCGGCGCATCTTCGCAGAGATGGAGCGCCGCCTCTCCCAGGACGACCCCGAGTTGGTCGGGCTGATGGATGCGCTGAACCATCAGTTTCCCGACGGCCAGGCCGACAGACATGCCCTTGAGGACACCGACACCCCTACCGACGCATATAGCCCTGACAACGCAGACGTCCATGAAGTCGACGTTCTGCGCCTCGACTGGCGCTGGAAGGCCATCCTGGTGTTCGCCGTCGTGCTGGTGGCGGGTCTGATTCTCACGGCGGTCTTCAACAGATCAGCCTCAACCGGTGACAATCAGGGACCACCGAACAGCCGTGCTCTAGCCGTATCCATCCACACGCACAGCAGAGGGCTCCCGGCTCCGGGTGAGCACCGGGGCACCTCCGGCCGCAGGGGTGCTGATGGTCGACTCCGCCGTCGCAGCCGTGCGCGCCGCTGTCCGGCTGCGACGGCGTCAAAACTTCGGCCGTATCGGCTGGCGTGGCAACCGGCATCGGCTCACGGTCTCGCTGTCCCCTCACACCTGCCCAGCGAAAGTGATGCGCCCATGACCAGGAAAGCGACTCCCGCCGCCACCCACCCCCGCCGAGTGACACTGACAGCAGGCGGAAACCGTGCATGTGCCGACCCGTGGACACCTCGGTTCATCGGTTCAGGGGTAGGACCGCCTGCCCCAGTCCGCAGGAGAAGGTCATGAACAACTCGGTACGGATGGGCCGCGTTCTGGGTGTGCCGCTGCGCATCCACTGGACCGTTCCCCTGCTGGTGATGCTCTTCGGATACAGCCTGGGCAGCCAGACCCTTCCGGCCAGGATTCCGGATCAGTCGAATGCCACTTACACCATTGCCGGCCTGGCCGGGGCCCTGCTTCTCCTTGTGAGCCTGCTGGCCCATGAGATCGCCCACGCGATCACGGCCCGTAAGAATGGCATCCCTGTCCAGAGCATCACACTGTGGGCCATGGGCGGCATGACCCAAATGGGCAAGCCCCACACGGCCAGCTCCACGTTCTGGATAGCCGTCAGCGGGCCGCTCACCAGCCTGCTCGCCGGTGCGCTGGCGCTCGGAGCGGGCATCGGGCTGGACACACTGCCCGGCTGGGCGGTGCCCGCAGCCGTCCTGCTCTGGCTCGGCTGGGTGAATTTCGTCCTCGCCGTGTTCAACCTGCTGCCCGCCGCTCCGCTCGACGGAGGACGGGTGGTGCAGGCGCTGACGTGGTGGCGTACGGGAGATCAGAACCGCGCCGAGCGAGCGGCCGCACGAGCCGGTCAGGTCCTCGGCATCGCGCTGATCGGCCTCGGGTGGATCGTCGTCCTGCGCGGCGCGCTGAGCGGGTTGTGGCTGACGGTCATCGGCTTCTTCGTCCTGATCGTCGCCGGCGCAGAACACCAGCGTGCGAGGCTCGCTCCCGCCCTGCGCGGAATGCGAGCGGGAGATGCCATGACCAGCCCCGTCGAGACGTGCCAGGACTGGCTGACCGTGCAACGCTGCATCGATGACGTGGCCGCGCGGACCCGGCACTCCTCACTGGCCCTGATCGACTTCGAAGGGCGCCCCAGCGGACTGGTCCACCTCCCGCGGCTCGCGAGGATTCCCGCCGCGCAACGGGAGACGCTTCGCGTACGCGACGTGGCGATCCCCAGGGCGCGCTGTACGACCTGCGCCCCGGACGATCTGCTGCAGGACGTGCTCGAAAAGCTCTCCCCGGGCCGCGCCCTGCCCATCCTCGTCACCGAGGGGCAGAACCTGGCGGGCATCATCACCGCGGACGACATCTCCCGGATCGTCCAGCGCCAGGCACTGCGCGGCACAGATAGTCGGTAACGCTACCAGGGGTTGGGGTGTCGGCCGATGGGAGCGTCACAGCATGGAAGGGTTCGATGGTGGCGGTGGCGGCGGAATCCGCTGCGCCGAGGCAGTGACATCGTCGAAGCGTGGGTATTGCTCGCCGCGTGGGTGGTCGCACTCGTCGGCGGCCTGCTCGCGGGCCTGGCAGTTGCGGACGCCATAAGAGAGTCCACCGAACGGCAGCGGTCAGAGCGACGCGAGGTCTCGGCCGTACTCGTCGAGGACGCGGAGGGCCGGCTGCCCGAACGGGCACCCAGCGGGTATCGGGTCTGGGCGACAGTGCGCTGGACGACGCCGGAAGGTTCCACGCACACGGACGAGGCCAAAGTGCCGTCCGGGACCCCGGCCGGGCACACGGTCACCGTGTGGGCGGACCGGGAAGGCAAGATCGCGGCTGAGCCCCTAACCGATGAGGAGACCCGGTGGCACGCGATCTCAGGAGGCGCGCTGACCGCGTCAGGGGCGAGCGGGGCCGTGCTGGCCGTCGCCTGGGGGGCTCGCCAAGGACTGGAGCGGCACCGTATGGCGCGGTGGGCTGCGGAGTGGGAGCGCATGAACACCCAGGAAGGAGGGAAGAAAGGCTCACCTTGAGGGCGGGGCAGAGTGACCCTTGGAGGAACTCCGCTCGCATGGGTGGATAGAAGGCGTCTGAACGCGTCACGCCCGGTCCCGGGACGGGAGCGGGGCCCATCCGTCCATGCTTGTGCGCCGCATCAGGGGAGTTGCCGCCACGGACGGGGACCGAGCCAGGGAAGGGAGGGAAGACGTCGCGGCGGCCGCGGTGGCGGGCCAGAGCCCGCCGGTTCTGCATCCGCACTCACCTGCCCGACCCGTTTTCCCAAACCCCGAGGCGCCGGCCCCGGACGGCGTTGGCAAGACCGTCAAACGCCCCGAGACTCTCAAGGTCATCGGCAAGCGCCGGAAGATCTTGGTAGAGAGCTGCACAGCGTGGGGCAAGACCGGTGCTCTCCGCTCACTGCCCTGGTGCGGGCCAGGCAGCAGGAGAGAGACCGCCGCAGTCTGAGCTTTGGGGGGGCGAAGGCTTACCCAAAGAGGAAGCCGACCATCTGGTACGGGACCATGAACAGGCCAAGGCCGAGGAGCGGGAGCCCGATGGCCAAGGGGCCGGAGATCTGGGCGGCGAAGTGCCGGCCCGGCGCCACGGGCGCAGCCCGGGTAGGACGCAGCGGATCGAAGACGATCGCGAGCCGGGTGTAGTCACCGCCGTAGTAGCGCGACGGCAGGCTCGGAAAGATCTCCCGCTTCACACCCTGCAGATCGACGTAGGCGAAGTGACTCCTGCTCTCGAACCCGCGGGCATGCCTCGCCATGACCGAAACGCCGCGGCGGTTCAGCACGAGCCAGTCGTACCACCAGGTCATACCCAGGGACAGCAGGAACCCCCCGGAGCCGAGGGGCAAAACACCGATGCCCCACAGCATCGCCCGCCCGATGTCGTCCGCGGCCACGAAGACCGCCAGACCGGCGAGGTAGAGCAGCACCGACACCGCTATGACGAGGCGGCTCCTCCACCTACCGGCGTGCGCCGGGGGCTTCGCCGCAGGCGAGGCATTCCCGAGCACCTCGACGAGCTGCTCACCGTCCCGCACGGGCGTCCCGGGCATCCGCCGCGGCAACGCCTCGTTGACCGTGCGCGCGAACTGGTCCGCCGCCCTCCGGGCACCACCGTCCAGCCGGTAGACCGTCGGAGATGCGCCAGGGCTCGCAGTCAGGACAACCTCGACCGACCCTTCCGATTCCGCGCCGAGCCGGACCTCCTCGATCGCGGTGAGTGGTATCCGGCGTTGCAGTCCGTCCTGCATCAAATGGACCGCCGTGCCCTCCAGCCACACACTCCCGTCACGCCCCCGCACCGCGACAGACGCCACAGGTCTCCCCGATGTCTGATCCATGGCCCCCCTCGATCACGTGGCGCACTGTACTGCAAGGCGCCGGAGGCGGGGCACCGGAGCATGCCAGGCCGAAACGCAAAAGGCCCGGCACCGCCGAGGGTGCGGGGCCTTCTCAGGCTCAGTCGCAGTACGAGGCGAGGTCGCCCCGGCGGCGGATGTCGAGAGTGGCGCAGTGGAAGGAGCCGCCGAAGGGGGCGTAGTGCAGGAGGCCGAACGGTATCGGAGTGAAACCCCACTTCTCCAGGGCACGGAGCATGCCGGTGTGATGGCGTTCGGCGATGACTCGCTGTTCGTCGAGCATGAGGACGTTGAGGCTGAGCCACTTGCCGCACATGGAGGTGATCTTCAGCAGCCGGTCGGGAATGGGATCAGGCTCGGGAGCGGTCAGGATGTCCCAGGAATGCAGGGCTTCAGGCAGGTGGTCGATGTCGACGTACTCGGGGTTGACCAGGGCTTTGCCGGGGCCGAGCGGCAGGAATGTCGTGTCGATGTGCATGGGGGTGCGGCACCGGCTGGGGATCTCGTGGATGCGGTAGCCGGGGCCGAGGTGCCGACGCAGCCAGTCGATGCCCATGGCGTTGGTGACGTTGCTGCGCAGGGCGAACAGGTCGCGGCCCGCTCGGACGAAGTCCGCGGCGTCGAAGACCGGCTCGAACTCGGTGAGGATGTAGCGCATCGGCTCCCCGTCACGGGGGACGGTGAAGTGGTCGTCGTAGAGCTCGTCGGTGAGCTGTGGTTTCGGGGCGGCTGTCCAGCGCGCTCCCCGCCGGAAGTAATCCTTCAGCAGACCCCGGTAGGAGAAGGTCTCGAAGTAGCGGCAGGGCCATGCCATCGGGGTCTCGATGATCTCGTCGCCGATCACCAGCAGGCTGTCGCGGGGACAGCTGTTGCAGAAGCCGCGTGAGGACCATGCGGGCGTGCCGAACTGCGCCCGGTGATCGGCCGGGTCTGGACGGGTGACCGTGATGCCGAGGGAGCGGAGCAGGGCGACGAACCCCTCCAGCTCCCGACGCGCGGGTTCGACAAGAGCGCGCGGGTAGCGGCGGCCCGCGGTCAGACTCTGGAGGCGGGCGGTCCAGCGAGGCACGTTGCAGGTGACCACCGCATGGCCGGGTGGGATCGCCGCCCCGTCCAGACGGCCCACGACGATCTCCTCCAGCGGATCCCACTCGGTGTGCGAGCACACCGCCGGCCCGCAGATGGTCGTTGTGTGCTCAGACAGGGTCGGATGCGCGGTCATCGCGACGTCCTCCGTCCGGTCGATGGGCGACCCTTCCGTCCTGCCGGTGGAGCCCGAGTTCCCCCTTCGTTGTATAGGACACTCGCCGTGCAGGCGGGTGGGCTCTCAACCCCCCGTGGGACCAGCCCGGTCCTGCCTTGCTACCAGGCGGACGCGGCATCCTCATTGAGTGTTCGTCCACCGACCTGAGCGGTCCAAGCGCCGACGCACTTCCCGAGGTTTCCGCGCCCGGCTCGGGACCGTCCGCCATGAGCAGGGCGCCCCGGCCTGATTTACCGGCTGACAGCCAGCCCGCCCAGCGCGCACGCCGGGCGCCCAGCCAGCCGCTGACATGGGCGGCTTCACCAGGTGTCAACTCGGACGCGGAACGTCAGCCCGTCCGGGCTGCTCAGATACTCCTACGGCGCGACGCCGCATCCGGCTGACTCCCATGAGTGAGGATGAGACCGGAGAACATGAGAGCGTTCGTGCCGAAGAAGCGGAACTCCCCCGGCGGGCTTGGCACGAAGTGGAAGTAGAACACCCCCTGGATCACGCAGGGAACACCCACCAGCAGAGCTCCGAGCCCGTAAATCCGGGGGCGGGTGACACGACGGCGTACCCAGGGCAGTGTCCAGCCGGTCGCATCGACGCCATGCCCAGGGTGACCGCCAGCAGGCCCAAGACCATGCCACTTCCAACGACCCATTCCATGAGCCCCTCCCCATCGCCTGAGCTCGCCCGCGCCTCGCGAACTCGCCCGCTGATCATCCACGCTGATCAAGATCAGTGCCAGGCTGCACATCAAGTGGTATCCGGAGCCTCGGGACAACAACGCAGATGCACCGCGCAATCCGTCCTTTCACAGCTTCGTCCAGCTGTGCGGTCGGCAATCCTCCCCCCGCCTTGACAAGCCGGTCCTTCCGGGCACGGCCACTTGGCACGGTGCGCTCGGGATGTCTGGTGTCAGAGGTCCTCGGCTGGCCAGTCCAGCAGCCGTGCGCCGATCACTGCCGTCTGGAGCATGTACCGATGAGCGGGGTCTGCGGGGTTGGCGCCGGTGAGTTTGTGGATGCGTTCCAGTCGGTAGGTCAGGGCGCGCACGCTGAGAGTGAGGCGGCGGGCGGCCTCGGCGGCGACACAGCCGGAGTCGAAGTACGCGCTGAGGGTGTCCAGGAGCGGCTGCGCGCCGCCGCGGGCCGTGGTGAGCGGTCCCAAAGTGCCAGCGACGAGGTCGGCCATGGCTTGGCGGTCGCGGGTGAGGACGGGGTAGACCAGCAGGTCGGCGGAGCGCAGAACAGGGTCGTCCAGGTGGAGGCGCTCGGCCAGTTCGAGGGCGTTGAGCGCCTCCTCGTAGGACTGGACGACGCCTCCCGGACCTGGTTGGGGTCGTCCGATGGCGACCCGGCCGCCGTCGGTGGCGGCGTGGGCCTGTTTGGCGAAGTAGGTGAGGACCTCGTCCTGGTGGCCGGGGGCGATGCACAGCAGTCGGCCGTCCTTGGTGGTGAGCAAGATGCTGCGGTCGCCGAAGCGGGAGATGAGCGCCCGTTCAACCTGCCGCGGCACCGGGTCGCCCTCGTCGTAGGCGGCGGGGCCCTGCGCGACGGCGACAGCATGCGCGTGGGACAGGCGCAGGCCGAAGCGCTCGGCGCGCTCGGCGAGGCGGCCCAGGTCGCTGCGGCCATAGAGAAGGTCGTCGATGAACTCCCGACGAGCGGCCTCTTCCTGGCGCACGGCGACAAGCTGGGCGCGTTCGTATCCCTCGGCGAAGGCGTCAATGACCTGCTGCACGGCGGCAAGCGCGTCGTCGGCGGAGCCGTGCGAAGGGGGCCAGGCCGTGCGGGCGGCGGCCAGATGCGCGCTGACGAGGGCGCGCAGCCCGTGTCCTGCCTCGGCGGCCTGCTCACCGAGGGCGCGGCGGGAGGAGATCTCATCCCGGGTAAGGCGTCGCCCGGTGGCCGATACCTCAGCCAGTATCTGTGCGTAACCGTCCAGATACGGCTCCGGGATTTCCCGGTCTGTCATGTCGTCCCCCGGTCATTGACGTGCCGGGTGACGGATCCTGGCGGCCACCGGCATGCAGACCCTAATGAACACTGCCGGGAAGCGGCAATGCGCGATCGCGACCGGATCCTGGAGCATGGCTCGCGGGGAGCACGGCGGATGGTTTCGGTGCCGGACACCGGCAGGTGCCCGGCACCGAAATCCCGGAATGACCGTGCATGCGCCGTCGGAGACGCTGCCGCTTGCGGAGAGGGGGCCAGGAGATGCGAGCAGTTCTGGCAGCGGCCACGGGCCTGCCTACGATGCTGCTGACCGCTGCGCTCGTCGTGGTCGTCTGTTTCTGGCTCCTGGCCGCTGTGGGCGTTGCCGACGTCAACAGCTTCGACACGGATGTGGACGTGCAGGCGTGGCGTATGAGTGGAGTGCCCGTGACGGTGGCTTTCTCGCTGCTGGCAGTGCTCGCCTGGTCCTTGAGCGTGGGGGCGGCGGTTGTGCTGGGTGTGCTGGCGCCTCCGACGCCTGCCGACGGGCTGCTGCGCCTGATCGCTCCGGTGGGAGCGCTGTTCGCCGCCTGGGTCATGGCCTGCTGGATCGTGGGGCTGTTGCGCCGCCTTTTCCCGGACGAACCGGTGCTGTCCGGGCTGGGCGAAGTTCGTACAGGCGATGACGCCGGATCGCGGGAAGCCCGCGAAGCAGCATGAGTTCACGACACCGGCGTGGCCTTGCTCACTGCCGGCCTCTTCATCCTCGCCGTGACCCGCCGGCACTGACCTCTCGCCCCTTTCGACCGAAACCCTGGTACCGATGATGATCTGGCAGTGGATTGGCCTCGCCGTCTTCTCCGTCACCCTGCTGCCCGCTGGTGTCGCTCTGCTCACCGGCCGCGTACCTCAGCGGCTGCGCCCCCGCCTGGATCCCATGCTTCCGCGCGGCCTGGCGTTTCTCGGCTTCTACGCCGCTGCGCCGCTCAACGCCGTTCCCCGCCTGGCCGGTGCCTCGCCCTTGATCACACTGGCCGCCACAGGCCTGGCGATGGCGGTGACACTCGCGGGATGCACCGTGGTGATCGTCGCCATCCAGCGGACACGGGCCGCCCGATGACTGGCCGTACACAATTGGCGCGGCATGCCTGGTCCTTCACTGCCTGGTGGCTTCTGCTGACTCTGGCTCTGTGGCTGCTTGGCCACGCCGTCGGTCATGCCTCTTCTCTGACGGCATGCGCCGCTTCCTCAGCGTTCCTGGTCGGCATGGGGGAGATCGGTGACTGGCTGCGCCGACGTTGGGCAGCTCACCGGGGACACGCCGGGCCGGCTGCTAAGAGATCCCGTTCACGCCGCGTGCAGGGGTGATCCGGTGCTCTCTCGTTGGTGGTATGCCCTGATCAGCGGCGCGTGCCTGCTGGGCTTCCTCGTCGCCGCGGGCACGGGGGCCTGGGCGGATGAGCACAAGATCGGCTGGCTTTCTTCGGGGTGCGTCGCGATCGGAGGCGGCATGCTGGGCGTCGGACTGGTCATGGCCGGACGGGCCCTTTTGCCCGGTCGGCTACGGCGGGCGATGTTCCGGGTGCCTCCACCCGAAGGACGGCACCGACGACCAGGGCCACCGCGTCCGTGAACATCCACAGCAGGTGCTACACATCCTGTCTCTGCCGGGTCACGTGCGCACCCCGATCCGCAGGAGCTGCGCCAACAAGTCAGCGCGGTGCAGCAGCAGTTCGACCACTTCTTGCGTGACGTGTACGCCTTCCCCAGCGGGCTGCAGGCTCCCGATGACGTCCTCGTCGCGCCTGCGGGAGCACGCTGGAAAGCCGTCTGAATCGTCACGACGTGCAGCCATCCCACATGCCTCCTCGCAGAACGGACCCCGCAGGTCTCAACCCGCCGGCTGAGCTGACCCCGGTTTCGTGGAGTCCCTGAAGCCAGGCATATGATTCTGGCCCGAAGGAGAACCACGAGCAGTGCCAGCACCACGCAAATACCC
>NZ_JBIRJA010000037.1:0-38468 GCF_044329325.1 Streptomyces sp. NPDC017676
TGCAGGGGGGACCCTGTGGGAGAGTAGGACACCGCCGAACAATTCTTGAGGAAACCCCCGCACCTTCGGTGCGGGGGTTTTCTGCGTTTAGGGTGAACTCATGCGCTATGACCTCGTCATCTTCGACAACGATGGTGTCCTCGTGGACAGTGAGCCCATATCCAACCGGCTCCTGGCCGCCTATCTGACCGAGCTGGGGCACCCCACGTCGTACGAGGACTCCATTCGCGATTACATGGGGTCGGCGATGCACCGGATCCATGACCTGGTTCTGGAGCGGACGGGACGGCGGCTGCCGGCGGAGTTCGACGAGGTCTTCCACGCTCGGGTGTTCGCCGCGTTCGAGCGGGAGTTGCGGCCTGTGCCCGGGGTGGCCGGTGTGCTGGAGAAGCTGGCCGCGGACGGGGTGCCGTACTGCGTGGCCTCTTCCGGGAGTCACGAGCGGATCCGGGTGGGGCACCGGACCACGGGGCTCGACCGGTGGTTCCCGGAGGAGTGCGTCTTCAGCTCGGAGGATGTCGGGCGGGGCAAGCCGGCGCCGGATCTGTTCCTGTACGCGGCCGAGCGGATGGGTGTGGCCCCCGGGCGGTGCGTGGTCGTCGAGGACTCCCCGCTGGGCGTACAGGCGGCCGTGGCGGCCGGGATGGACGTGTACGGGTTCACCGCGATGACGCCGGCGGTGAAGCTCGCGGGTGCCGGTCAACTCTTCTCCCGCATGGACCAGTTGCTCGACCTGCTGGTATGACCCCGGTCGGCCGTGATGGCTGACATATGTCATGCGGAGCTCCGGACGAACGTTTCTACTGCCGGACCCGGCCCGGCGGCCAAGCTGAGGGCATGACGAAGAACACGGGGAACCAGGGCCGGAAGCCGAGCGTGCTGGACAACTTCAAGCCGCTGCTCATCGATGTGGCGCTGCCGCTCGGCTCGTACTACCTCTTCAAGGACGCCCTCGGGATGAGCACCTTCGCGGCGCTCGCCTGGAGCAGTGTCGTACCGGCGGTGCGGACCGTGGGGGGACTGGTCAGGGAGCGCAGGACCAACGCGCTGGCGGGCCTGATCCTCGTCGTGAACGTCGTGTCCCTGCTGCTGAGTTTCGTCTCGGGTGACCCGCGGCTGATGCTGGCCAAGGACAGCGGGGTCAGCAGCACGGTGGCCATCGGCATCCTGGTGTCCGTCCGGCTCGGCAAGCCGATGATGACCGCGGGCATGAAGCCCTTCCTGGTGAAGGGCGACGCGGCCAGGGAAGCCGCCTGGCAGCGGCTGGTGTCCGGGGTGGCGGCCGAGTCCGCGGCCTTCCGTTCCAGGGAGCGGGTGTTCTCCGTGGTGTGGGGGCTGGCCCTGCTGGCCGAGTGCGTCGTACGGGTCGTGGGTGCCTACACCATCCCCGTGGACACCATGGTGTGGCTGGGCTCCGTCATCCTGGTCGCCGCGATGGCGGTCGGTTTCGTGGTCAGTGGTGGGCTGGCCGTGGAGCCGATGGAGCGGATGCTCGCGGCCGAGGTGGAGGCCGGCCGGGCGGAGCGACCCGCGGTGGCCGTCGCCGCCTGATCCCCCGCCGGCTGTTCCCCCGGCGTCTGACCTCCGGGCCGAAGCCGGTACGGGCCGAAGCCGGTACGGGCCGAAGCCGGTACGGGCCGAAGCCGGTACGGGCCGAAGCCCGGGGCGGAAGTTGAGGGAAACTCATCTTTGGCTGGATCTACCCAGCGGTAGCCCGGGGCCCTACTCTCGCCGCCATGACTGATGTGCTGCGGCGCGGTAGGGCCTCGCTGGCGTTCAGCTTCTTCGCGCAAGGCGTCGCCTTCGCCCTGCTGGTGACGCGCATCCCGGCCATCCAGGACCGGTACGGGGTCTCCGACGCGCTGCTGCCGGTCTTCCTGGCCGCCGTGCCGGTCCTCGCCGGTGTCGGCAGCGTGAGCACCGAGCACCTGGTGAAGCGGGTACGGCCCAGCCGGCTGCTGCGCTGGTCCCAGCCGATGGTGCTGCTGGCGCTGCTCGGCGTCGGGACGGGCGGGCACGAGCAGGTGGCCGTACTGGCCGTGGCACTGGGCGTGTTCGGCCTGGCGGTGGGCGCGCTGGACGCGTCCATGAACATGCTCGGCGTCAGCCTCCAGCGGTCGTACGGGCGCAGCATCATGCTCAGCTTCCACGCGGTCTACAGTCTGGGCGCGATCCTGGGGGCCTCGCTGGCCTGGGCGGGGGCGCACTGGCACCTCGCGCTGTGGGTGTCGTACCTGCCGGTGGTGGCCGTGCTGCTGCCGGCGGCGCTGGTGGGGAGCCGGTGGTACGTCGACGGGGAGCCCGAGTCCGCTCCGGAGCGGACCGCGGAGCAGGGGACCGTCGTCTTCAAGCTGCTGCTGCCGCTGTGCCTGGTGATGATGTTCGCCTACATCGGGGACTCGACCGTCTCCAACTGGAGCGCCAAGTACCTGAAGGACGTGCTCGGCAGCTCGGAGCAGCTCGCGACGGTGCCGTACAACGTGTACATGGTGACGACGCTGGTGGGGCGGGCCCTCGGGGACCTCGGGGTCCGGCGGTTCGGGGCCGTGGCGGTCGTACGGCTCGGAGCGGTGGTCGCGGCCGGCGGGTTCGGGGTGGTGGCCGTGGCGCCCGGCGCGTGGGCCGGGATGCTCGGGTTCACCCTGCTGGGGCTGGGGCTGTGTGTGCTGGTGCCGCAGACGTTCGCGGCGGCGGGTCGGTTGTTCCCCGGGGCCTCGGACGCGGCGGTCGCGCGGCTGAACATCTTCAACTACGTGGGGTTCCTGATCGGGGCTCCGCTGGTGGGTGCTCTCGGTGACGCGTGGAGCTACCGGGGGGCCATGCTCGTGCCGATGGTGTTGGTGCTGGTGACACTGGGGTACGCCAGGTCGTTCGCCGCTCAACCGGACCGATACGGTGGCGGGCATGAGCGGCCGCGCACAGCTGATGTGGGACGAGGCAGTAACGGGCTATGACTTCGGTCGGAACCATCCGATGGATCCGGTCCGGCTGGAGCTGACCCGCCGGCTGGTCGGTGCCTTCGGGCTCGACCGGGAGGTGGAGGTCGTCGCGGCGAAGCCGGCCGGCGAGTCCACGCTCCGGCTGGTCCACCGGGAGGACTACATCGACGCGGTGAAGGCCGTGTCGGCGGATCCGGCGGGGGCGGACGGCTCGTACGGGCTGGGAACGGTCGACGATCCCGCGTTCGCCGGGATGCACGAGGTGTCCGCGCTGATCGCCGGGCAGTCGGTGGGGGCGGCCGAGGCGGTGTGGCGGGGGGACGCCGAGCACGCCGTGAACTTCGCGGGCGGGCTGCACCACGCCATGCCCGGCGGGGCGTCGGGGTTCTGCGTCTACAACGACGCGTCGCTCGCCATCGCACGGCTGCTGGAGCTGGGGGCCGAGCGGGTCGCCTACGTGGACGTCGACGTGCACCACGGGGACGGGGTGCAGGCCGCGTTCTGGGAGGACCCGCGGGTGCTGACGATCTCGTTGCACGAGCATCCCCGTACGTTGTTCCCGCAGACCGGGTGGCCGCAGGAGACCGGGGCGGGCGCGGGGGAGGGGGCCGCGGTGAACGTGGCGCTGCCGGCCGGGACCGGGGACGCCGGATGGGTACGGGCGTTCCACGCCGTGGTGCCGGAGCTGCTCGCGGACTTCCGGCCGCAGGTCCTCGTCACCCAGCACGGGGCCGACACGCACTTCGAGGATCCGCTCGCGCATCTGGCGGTCTCGCTGGACGCGCAGCGGGCGGTGCAGGTGGCGTGCCACGACCTGGCGCACGAGTACGCCGGGGGCAAGTGGGTCGCGCTGGGCGGGGGCGGGTACGCGGTGGTGGACGTCGTACCGCGGTCGTGGACGCATCTGGTGGGGATCGCGGCCGGTAAGCCGGTCGCTCCGGAGGCGGTGATCCCCGAGGCGTGGCGGCAGGACGTGTTCGCCCGGACGCGGCAGTCGGGGCCGTGGCGGATGACGGACGGGTTGTGGCCGGTGTCGTGGGCGTCCTGGGAGGAGGGGTACGACCCCGCCGACCGGGTCGACCAGGCCGTGCTGGCGACCCGGCGTGCCGTGTTCCCGCTGCGGGGGCTCCTTCCCTGACGCCCGCTGCCCCCCCGTCGGGCGGCATCGGGGGCGGACCGGTCCACCGGCCGGCCGTCCAGGTGCCGTAATTGCTGCGCTTCGGCTGCTCCCACGACGTGAGCGCGGGACGATCGCCGACACGATCTGCCCGGCTCCCGGGGATCGCTCCGCCCCCGCGACGGGGGCCCTTCGGGCTACCAGGGAGAGCGGTCGTGGAGGATCTTCTGGAACAGCACGTGGTCACGCCACTCACCGTCGATGTGCAGGTACTGGGGTGCCGTGCCGATCACGTCGAATCCGCACTTGGTCAGCACCCGTTGGGACGCCAGGTTGGCGAGCACCGTACCGGCCTCGATCCTGTGCAGATCGAGCTGCTCCTCAGCCACCTGGCAGACCGTCCGGACGGCCTCGGTCGCCAGGCCACGCCCTGACCACTCCGCGTCGATCCAGTATCCGAGATGGGCGCTCCGGAAAGGCCCGAGGGCGACGTCGGACAGCGTCACCGCTCCGACCACCTCCTGCCCGGCGGTCAGCACCCACGGGAAGAGGCGCCCCGCGTCCCGCTCCTTCAGCTGGCCCCGCACACGGTCGGCCTGCCCCTGCTCGGTGAAGAACTCCTCACCTCTGCGGGGCTCCCATGGGCGCAGGTGATCGCGATTGCGCAGACAGGCCCTGTACAGCCCGCCGGAGTCCGCTTCCTCCAGGGGACGCATCAGCACATCGCGGGTGACGGTCAAGGGGAATGTGATCACCGCCTGATCGTACGAGTCGGCGCGATCCTCGCCGTCCGCGGTCCGGCCGGCGGCTCTGTTAGGCCAACCGTGCGGACTTCCGGCGTTTCCGTCCCGTCCGCGCTCCCCATGGGCCACCATCGCATCCGTGTCGACCGCCGCCCGTCTCCGCGCGCATCTGGTGGCCGCCCGGTTGGCCGGGGTGGTGGCGACGTCTCGGGAGGACAGCCTGCGGAGTTACCGGCTGTTCGCCGCCCGGGATCCACGCGTGTTGATCGGGATCGATCCCGAAGGGGCATGGGGAGTCCGGGACTTGCTCGGGTTGATGGCGGAGAAGTGCGGGGTTTCGGCCGATCCCCGGTACTTCTCCGGACCGGATGTGATCGATCCGGAGCGGACGCTCGCCGCGCTGGACGCCTTCGCCGGGCGGATCCGGGAGGTGGCCCGACGTGGCGCGCCCGTGCTGCTCGGCACCGGGCACCCGGGTCCGCTGCTCGGTTTCTACGCCGCTCTCGCGGACGCTTTGTCGACGGCGGGATGTGAGGTCCTCACCCCGGCGCAGGGTCGCTGTGTCGACATATTGACCCGGTTCGGCCTACGCACCCATCGCCTCGACTACGTACGAGGGGTTGCCCTGGTGCGGGAACCGGCGAGCGGGCGCCCCGGTTGTGAGCCGGGCGCCCACAGCCACTCGCCGCTCCCGGTTCGGGTCGCGCTGGACGCCGTGGCGGAGGCCGGCGGGCCGCTGCCGCAGCTGGTCGTGGGGGACCACGGGTGGGTCTGCGGTGCTGGTCAGCTCGGGTTCGAGGCCATCGGTCTGGCCGACACGGATGATCCCGCGCTGTTCGTGGGGGAGGCCGAGGGGCGGGTGTCCGTCGCCGTTCCGGTTGATGACGCAGTGCGGTCTGCTCACTACCGGCCGTTGATCCGCTACGTACTCAATCGCGCGTGTCTGTCACAGTAGGCCGCCGATAGGTGCACCTCTTCCCCACTCGCATCACCCGCCCCTAGTCTGGGGAGTGAGCACGCAACGACGAAGAGTCACCGGAAGGGGAAGCCGGTGGCCGTCGAGTGCGGAAGGTTCAGGTGTGTCATGGCTGCAGCTGGCGAGAGGCCTCTGAACGAGGTTCAGTTCCTTACCGTGGCGGAGGTCGCCTCGGTGATGCGAGTGTCGAAGATGACCGTGTACCGTCTGGTGCACAGCGGTCATCTGCCCGCGATCCGGGTGGGGCGGTCGTTCCGCGTCCCGGAACAAGCGGTACACGAGTACCTCCGCGACAGCTATGTGGGGGTGGAGACGGCCTGACGGCGACCCCTGGGTGACCCGGGGGCACCCCCTCGATTACGACCTCGGCGCTCGGTTGGGTAGGCTAGCCCCTCGTAGGTCGTGTGGGCCCATGGCGCCCAAACAACCGAGTGATGAGAAGTGAGCGAGGGTAGTCGTGGGCTCTGTTATCAAGAAGCGGCGCAAGCGGATGGCCAAGAAGAAGCACCGCAAGCTGCTCAAGCGCACGCGCGTTCAGCGCCGTAACAAGAAGTAAGCGGCGCCGCGAGAGCGTGGCCCTGTGGCCCCCCACCAGCAGTGGTGGGGGGCCACAGGCATATACCGATGGGGGAATTTCCGTCGCCGGGCGCACCTGGGGTCATCACAGCGCAACATCGACCGGCTAGGTTGGCCGCACACGGGGAACGCGGGATACCGGTTACGCGGGAAGGAAGGCGCTGATCTTGGGACGGATCGTGCTCGTCACCGGAGTCGCCCGGCAGCTCGGCGGCCGGTTCGTGCGGCGGATCCAGCGGGACCCGGAGGTCGAGCGTGTGATCGCCGTGGACGCGGTGCCGCCGGCGCACCACCTGGGCGGCGCCGACTTCATCCAGGCCGACATCCGGCAGCCGACCATCGCCCGGGTGCTCGCCGAGACCGGCGCGGACACGGTCGTCCACCTGGACGTCACCGGCACGGCCCTGGGCGGCGGCAGCCGGGCGACGGTCAAGGAGACCAACGTCATCGGCACCATGCAGCTGCTCGGCGCCTGCCAGAAGTCGCCGACCGTGCGGCGGCTGGTGGTGAAGTCCAGCACGAACGTCTACGGCTCCGCGCCGCGCGATCCGGCCGTGTTCACCGAGACGACCCCGCCCAAGTCGCTGCCCAGCGGCGGCTTCGCGAAGGACGCCGTCGAGGTGGAGGGGTATGTGCGCGGGTTCGCCCGGCGGCGTCCGGACGTCGCCGTGTGCGTGCTGCGGTTCGCCAACATCCTCGGGCCGGCCGCGGACACCCCGCTCGCCTCGTACTTCGCGCTGCCCGTCCTGCCGACCGTGTTCGGCTACGACCCGCGGCTGCAGTTCGTGCACGAGGACGACGTCGTCGAGGTGCTGCGGATCGCCTCGCACGAACCGCGCCGGGGCACCCTGAACAGCGGCACCTTCAACATCGCCGGGGACGGCGTGCTGCTGCTCTCGCAGTGCTCCCGGCGGCTCGGACGGCCCACCGTGCCGCTGCTGCTGCCCGCGGTCACCTGGGCCGGCTCCCTGGTGCGTACGCTCGGTATGACGGACTTCTCGCCGGAGCAGATCCGGCTGCTCACCCACGGGCGGGTGGTGGACACCGTCCAGATGCGCGAGACGCTGGGCTTCACGCCCCGCTACACGACGGCCGAGACCTTCGCGGACTTCGCGCGCGGCCAGGGTTCCGGGCTGCTGCCGCCGGAGAGCCTGGCGGCGGCCGTCGACCGGGTCGCCGCGCTGACCGCGGGGGCGGGCGGCCACCCCCAGACGCACAGCGCCAACTGAGGAGAGCGGCAACGATGGCGGACGCCAAGGTCATTCCGTTCGACGACGACCGGTCCCGCGGCAGCGCCGCACAGCGCCAGCCGCGGCGGCGGAGCGGGGGGAACCGGCGCGGTGCGCTCGGGGAGCCGGGGGAGATGGGCGCGGTCCAGCCCCTGCCGGGGCGGGAACGAGCGCGGGAGGAGGCTCCTGTGAGCCGCGAGGAGGAGCCGGTGGAGGCCGTGGAGCCCGGCGGGCGGGACGGCGGCCTGGAGCGGCGGGTGGCGGCCGGGCTGGCCTTCCTGCGGCGCCGGCTCACCGGGGACTACGAGGTCGACGACTTCGGCTACGACGAGGAGCTGACCGACCAGGTCCTGATGTCGCTGCTGCGGCCGGTGTACGAGAAGTACTTCCGGGTCGAGGTGAAGGGCGTCGAGAACATCCCGGCCGAGGGCGGTGCGCTGATCGTCGCCAACCACTCCGGGACGCTGCCGCTGGACGGGCTGATGATGCAGGTGGCGGTGCACGACCACCACCCGGCCGGCCGCCACCTCCGGCTGCTCGCCGCCGACCTGGTCTTCGTACTGCCGGTGGTCAACGAGCTGGCCCGCAAGCTGGGGCACACCCTCGCCTGCGCGGAGGACGCTGAACGGCTGCTGGGGCAGGGCGAGCTGGTCGGGGTGATGCCGGAGGGCTTCAAGGGGATCGGGAAGCCGTTCGGCGAGCGGTACAAGCTCCAGCGGTTCGGCCGGGGCGGCTTCGTCTCCACCGCCCTGCGCCAGGGTGTGCCGATCGTCCCGTGCTCGATCGTCGGGGCGGAGGAGATCTACCCGATGATCGGCAACGCCAAGACGCTGGCGCGGGTGCTGGGCATCCCGTACTTCCCGTTGACGCCGACGTTCCCCTGGCTCGGTCCGCTGGGTGCCGTTCCGCTGCCCACGAAGTGGACGATCCAGTTCGGTGAGCCGATCCCGACGGACGGGTATCCGCCGGAGGCGGCGGAGGATCCGATGCTGATGTTCAACCTGACCGATCAGGTGCGCGAGCAGATCCAGCACACGCTGTACAAGCTGCTGGTGCAGCGGCGCTCGGTGTTCTTCTGAGACGTCGGGTGAACGCATCGAGGGCGCCCTGCTCGGAAAAGGGCGCCCTCGATGTCGTCGCCGTGTCGCGTCAGTCCGCGTCCTGCCCGTCGATGCCCAGGCCCGGGAGCAGGTCGGGGATGAGCGGGGGGATCGTGACGTCCGGCTGGCCCGTGGGGGACCTGCCGGCGGACGGGGAGGTGGTCTCGGACCCGGTCTTCGGCGGGTCGAGCAGGCCGCCGGTGTCACCGCCGATGAGCCCGTCGCCGCTGCTGCCGGTGGCCGGGCCGCTCGGCGTGCCGGTGCCGGTGTGCTTGCCCGCGGACGGGGTGTTCCCGGCGCTGGGCGTGGTGGACCGGTGGCTGCCGGAGGAGCCGGTGGACGCCGGGCCGGAGCCGCCCGGGTGTCTGCCGTCGCCCGGTCGTGCCGGTGGCTGCGGGAGCAGGGACTGCAGCGGGGCGACCTCTTCGTCTATGGCGTCGAAGACCGAGGACACCTGCTGTTTCACATCGCCCAGCTGCGTGGGCAGCTTGTCGCTGAGCGCGCTCCAGGCCTGGCGGTGGGACTTGGAGAACGTGGACAGCGCCTGGATGGGGCCGAGCGAGTCCGGGTCGGCCTCGTAGGCCGCGTGGAGCAGGCGGTGGCCCTCGGTGACGTCGTGCTGCATCCCGGCCAGGGTGCGGCGGATCTCGCCGATGGACTCGTGGTCCAGATGGCCGCCCCGGCCGCGCTCCAGCAGCCGCCGGGCCTCGTTGAGGCGGGTGGAGGCCTGGTCGAGGTAGGTCTGGCCGCGCTGGTCGTCGCCGTCGGTCAGGTAGTTGAGCTTGAAGTCCTCGATGCCGCGTTTCAGTCCGTACAGCGAGTCGCCGGGCAGGGCGTCGGAGCTGGCGGCGGCGACTCCGCCGAAGGCCCCGGCGGCCACGCCCACGCTGAGCCCGCCGGCCGCGAGACCCTTGGTCAGTCGCGTGCGCGGGCGGAGCTTGCCCAGCGGGCTCGCCCGGTGCGCGCCCTTGGCCCGGTGGGAGCGTTGTTCCGGTACCGACGTGTCCGTCGCCCCGGTGCCCTCCTGGAGCATGGCCTCCATCGCGGCCACCAACCGGGCCCGCTGGACGACCTTGACCTCGGGGTCGAGTTGCGGTCTGGGCAGTGCGCCGAGGCCCGCTGCCAGGGCCAGCAGTTCGCCCTGCTCGGTCCGTTCCTCGGAGGTCGGCGGTGATTCCGCCTGGCCTACGGACTGCTCGGCCGCCGTGTCCCGGTCGGACTGCTCCTCCAGGGCCTGGGCGAAGGCGTTCGCCCGCCGGTGCGCCGATACGTTCGCGATCACTGGCGGCACCTCCTCTCGTCATGACGGTCGACTCCCCAGGGGGTCCTGAGGGTTGCACGCCCACGGAACTTCCACGCGATCGAGCGATCGGGGTCGGCCAGGACGTGACCACAGGGAGCCTGTATCCCGCACAACGACTGGCGCGGCACTTGGGTTACGGACGGCGGATACCCGGATCGCAAAGGCAACGGACTTTCACTGTAGGTGAGTTGACCGTTGCCCTGGGTCACGTGGCTCAGCGGGCGTCGTCCGGCAGCAGCCGGGCGAGGGTGCGTACGGCGCGGTACTGGAGGGTCTTGATGGCGCCCTCGTTCTTGCCCATGACCCGGGCGGTCTCGGCGACCGAGAGGCCCTGGAGGAAGCGGAGCGTCACGCACTCCTGCTGCTGGGGGTTGAGCCGCCGTACGGCGTCGAGCAGGGCGGCGTTCGACAGGGACTCCAGGACGGAGTCCTCCGGGGAGCGTTCGACCTCGTTGGCGTCGAGCATCTCGCCGGTGGTGACCTCCAGCCGGAAGCGGCTGGACTTGAAGTGGTCGGCGACCAGGTTCCGGGCGATGGTGACCAGCCAGGCGCCGAAGTCGCGGCCCTGCCAGGTGAAGGTGCCGATCCTGCGGAGTGCCCGCAGAAAGGTCTCACTGGTGAGGTCCTCGGCGGTCGCCCGGCCGCCGACGCGGTAGTAGATGTACCGGTAGACGGTGTCGCTGTACTGGTCGTAGAGCCGCCCGAAGGCCTCGGCCTCCCCCGCCTGGGCGCGTTCGACCAGGTCCATCATCCGGGCGCTGTCGCTGTCGGCGGCCGGGCGGCGGGCGGTGGCCGCGCCGGTGGCCCGCCCCCGTCTGCCGACGGCGGCACTGCCGTCGGCCAGTGCGTAGCACGGGCCGGCGGGCGCGGCGGCGGCGAAGGCGGGGACGGCGTACGCGGTGGGGACGAAGCCGCGCAGCGTCTCTTTGACCATCGCGACTGTTGCGCGCAGCGTAGCCAGGCCCGAGGCGTCAACCCCGACGTGTGGGTACACGGGACTCCCAGAGGCAGAGCTTCCATCACGTGCAGTGCGGGACCTTTCACCCGTCGTAGCGACGGAGGGGTACCGGTTTGCGTCTGAGGAGAATAACGCTTCGTGCAGGGCCTGCTACACCGAGTTGCTCAAATCATCGATTGCGTCGCATCCGTAACCGTTTGATGGTGGGTCAAGTTCCGCAAGCTGATCGCTTGTTGACCGGAAAGAGGCTGGTTTCGGTGAGGAGCGGCGCGTGTTGAAATGGCCGCGGCATAATTCGTGCGCGCGGGGCTCGCCGTGGCGGTTATCGGCGCCGTCGGCTCAGGGCGATCGCCGCCGCCGTGCCACCGGCCACCGCGCCGACCCCGGCCGCCGCCGGGATGCCGACCTTGGCCGCCTTGCGGCCGGTGCGGTAGTCGCGCAGGCGCCAGTCCTTCTCGCGGGCGTGCCTGCGCAGCTTGGCGTCCGGGTTGATGGCGTAGGGGTGGCCGACCAGGGACAGCATCGGGATGTCGTTGTGGCTGTCGCTGTAGGCCGCGCAGCGGGACAGGTCCAGCCCCTCCGCGGCGGCGAGCGCGCGGACCGCCTCGGCCTTGGCCGGTCCGTGCAGGGGCTCGCCGACCAGCTTGCCGGTGTAGACGCCGTCGACCGACTCGGCCACCGTGCCGAGGGCGCCCGTGAGGCCGAGGCGGCGGGCGATCACCTGGGCGATCTCCACCGGGGCGGCGGTGACCAGCCACACCTTCTGGCCGGCGTCCAGGTGGGCCTGGGCGAGGGCGCGGGTGCCGGGCCAGATCCGGTCGGCCATGTACTCGTCGTAGATCTCCTCGCCGATCGACTCCAGCTCGGCGACCCGGTGTCCCTTGACGATCGACAGCGCCGAGTCGCGGGCGTCCTGCATGTGCTCGGGGTCCTCGACGCCGGCCAGCCGGAACCAGGCCTGCTGCCAGGCGAACCTGGCGAGGTCGCGGGTCTCGAAGAACTTCCGCTTGTACAGCCCCCGGCCGAAGTGGAACAGCGCGGCGCCCTGCATCACCGTGTTGTCGAGGTCGAAGAAGGCGGCGGCCCGGTCGTCGCCGATCACGGGGAACTCCGGTTCCTCCGGCGTGGCGCGCGGGGCTTCCTGCGAGGACTTGCGGGCGGCCTCCGCCGAGGCCTCGCCTGCCAACACGCTCCGCGCCGTGGCGGAGCGCCTACGGGGAGTGAGCCATCCGAGAGCGGCCATGTCGTGAGCATAGCCAGTCCGCCCCGCGGTTCCGGCGACCGGAGGTTGGGAGGTTGTGAACTCTGCACGACCGGGCCGTTAAAGAAGCGATCCGGAATGGGCGCCGGGCGCGCGAGAATGGCCGGTATGAGTCCCCTCTTCCAACGCAGGGCCGAGCCGCGCGCGCGGCTGGTCACCCTCATCCGCAAGCCGGGCTGCCATCTGTGCGACGACGCGCAGGCGGTGATCGAGAAGGTGTGCGGCGACCTCGGCGTGCCGTGGGAGCCGAAGGACATCACCGAGGACCGGGAGCTGCACGACCGCTACTGGGAGCAGATCCCGGTCGTACTGGTCGACGGTGAACAGCACACCTTCTGGCGCGTGAACGAGGAGCGTCTGCGCCGGGCACTGACCGAGTAGTCCAAACCGGCCCGAAAGTCGCTTAGGATCGACGGCGGTTTGGTCTCGGGGGCGGGATTCGTGAGGAGTGTGTGCGGTTTTGCCCCCAGTAACGAAGGGACACCGGTGCGTATGCGCCGGTTCCCGGCCAGGGCGCATAAGTCGCGTGACCCCGGTCACTTCTGCCGGGCAAATCGGACACCATCTTTGTGCACGCGTTCACAAAGACATAGCCTGCTGTGCACGGGGCGGTCTGGGGACGTATGACCGCCTGCAGCCCCGCTCTACCCGCAGGAGCACCGTGGCAACTGGCCGAACACACCGACCGGCGACCCGTAGCCGAGGAATTCCCGAGGCCACCGTCGCCCGCCTTCCGCTGTACCTCCGAGCCCTGACCGCGCTGTCGGAGCGCTCGGTCCCCACGGTCTCCTCCGAGGAGCTGGCCGCGGCGGCGGGGGTCAACTCCGCCAAGCTGCGCAAGGACTTCTCGTACCTGGGCTCCTACGGAACGCGCGGTGTCGGCTACGACGTGGAGTATCTCGTCTACCAGATCTCCCGCGAACTCGGCCTGACCCAGGACTGGCCGGTTGTGATCGTCGGTATCGGCAACCTCGGCGCCGCCCTCGCCAACTACGGCGGGTTCGCCTCCCGCGGCTTCCGGGTCGCGGCCCTGATCGACGCCGACCCGGCGATGGCCGGCAAGCCGGTCGCGGGCATCCCCGTCCAGCACACCGACGACCTTGAGAAGATCATCGAGGACAACGGCGTGTCCATCGGCGTGATCGCCACCCCGGCCGGCGCCGCCCAGCAGGTCTGCGACCGGCTCGTGGCCGCCGGTGTGACCTCCATCCTGAACTTCGCGCCGACCGTGCTGTCCGTCCCGGACGGCGTCGACGTGCGCAAGGTCGACCTCTCGATCGAACTCCAGATCCTCGCCTTCCATGAGCAGCGCAAGGCCGGTGAGGAGACCGCCGCGGGCGACGGCGCGGTGCCCGCCGCCGCTGCCCGTGCTGCGGCCGCCGACGACTCCGCCGACCAGGGGCCCGACGGGGACGTCCCCGCCGTGATGCCGGCATGAGCCTCCTCGTCGTCGGACTGAGCCACCGCAGCGCCCCGGTCAGCGTGCTGGAGCGGGCCGCGCTGAGCGCGGACGCCCAGACCAAGCTGCTCCAGGACACGGTCGCCGCCGAACCCGCCGGTGAGGCCGCGGTGCTCGCCACCTGCAACCGCATCGAGCTGTACGCCGACGTGGACAAGTTCCACGCCGGTGTCGCCGAGCTGTCCACGCTGCTCGCCCAGCACAGCGGGGTCGGCCTGGAGGAACTCACCCCGTACCTCTACGTCCACTACGAGGACCGGGCCGTCCACCACCTGTTCTCGGTGGCCTGCGGGCTGGACTCGATGGTCGTCGGCGAGGGGCAGATCCTCGGCCAGATCAAGGACTCGCTGGCCCGTGCCCAGGAGCTGCACACCGCCGGCAAGCTGCTGAACGACCTGTTCCAGCAGGCGCTGCGGGTCGGCAAGCGCGCCCACTCCGAGACCGGCATCGACCGCGCCGGCCAGTCCCTGGTCACCTTCGGCCTGGAGCAGCTCGCCGTCGGGACGCCCGTCACCGACTGGGCCGCGGGCAAGAAGGCGCTGATCATCGGCGCCGGGTCGATGTCGTCGCTGGCCGCCGCGACGCTCGCGCGCGCCGGGGTCGCCGAGGTCGTCGTCGCCAACCGCACCTTCGAGCGCGCCGAGCGGCTCGCCGAGATCCTCACCGAGTCCGACGAGAACGAGGTGACCGCCCGCGCCGTGCGCATGGACGCCGTGGCCACCGAGCTGACACGTGCCGACGTCGTCGTCTCCTGTACCGGGGCGACGGGCCTGGTGCTCACGGCGGAGGCGGTCGCGCACGCGGTCGAGGGCCGTACCGGCTCCCCCGTCGCCGACACCGGTGCCACGGCCGCGCAGCCGGAGGCCGCGCAGCCCGGGACCCCCGTGCGGTCCACCGGCATCGGCGCCGACGAGAACTGCCCGCTGGACCTGGCCGCCGCACAGCCCGGCTTCTCCCTGATGGGCGAGGCCGCCGTGGCCGGCATGGACGCGGCCACCCTGGAGCAGCACGCGGCCTGGGTCGCGGGAGGCACCGTCGACCGCCGGGAGCGCCGGACGCCCGAGGCGGACGCCGAGCTGATCACCGCGCTCGCCGCGACCGCCGCCACCGTCGGCCGGATCCCCGAGCGGCGCAGGCCCGAGCCGGTCGCCGAGCGGCCCGCGCCCTTCTTCTTCCTGCTCGACCTGGCCATGCCCCGCGACATCGACGCGGCCGTGCACCGGCTGGCCGGGGTCCGCCTGGTCGACATCGAGTCGCTGGCGGAAGCGTCCGCCGACGCGCCGATGGCGGCCGACGTGGACCAGGTCCGGCGTATCGTCTCCGACGAGGTCGCGGCCTTCGGCGCGGCACAGCGGGCGGCGCACATCACGCCCACCGTCGTCGCGCTGCGCACCATGGCCGCCGACGTCGTCGCCAGTGAGATCGCCCGCCTCGACGGCCGCCTGCCCGGCCTGGACGAACGCCAGCGCGGCGAGATCCGCCAGGCCGTGCACCGGGTCGTCGACAAGCTGCTGCACGCGCCGACCGTACGGGTCAAGCAGCTCGCGGCGGAACCCGGCGGCGCCGGGTACGCCGACGCGCTGCGCACCCTGTTCGACCTCGACCCCGAGACGGTGGCCGCCGTCTCCCGGGCCGGGGACAGCACAGACACGAAGGACCGACCGGCATGACTGAGAAGGCGTTGCGGCTGGGGACCAGGCGGAGCAAGCTCGCCATGGCCCAGTCCGGGCAGGTGGCCGAGGCCGTCCGCCAGGTGACGGGGCGGCCCGTCGAGCTGGTCGAGATCACCACGTACGGCGATGTCTCCCGCGAGGCGCTCGCGCAGATCGGCGGCACCGGCGTGTTCGTCACGGCGCTGCGCGACGCGCTGCTGAGGGGCGAGGTCGACTTCGCGGTTCATTCGCTCAAGGACCTGCCGACCACGCAGCCCGAGGAGCTGGTCCTGGCCGCCGTACCGGTGCGCGAGGACCCGCGGGACGTGGTCGTCGCGCGGGACGCGCTGAAGTTCGCGGACCTGCCGCGGGGCGCGCGCATAGGCACCGGTTCGCCGCGCCGCATGGCGCAGCTCAACGCGTACGCCCGTACCCACGGCCTGGACATCGAGACGGTCCCGATACGCGGCAACGTCGACACGCGGATCGGATACGTCCGCGACGGCGAGCTGGACGCGGTCGTGCTGGCCGCCGCCGGACTGAACCGGATCGGCCGGATCGACGAAGTGACCGACTTCCTGTCGGTCGACACGGTTCTGCCCGCCCCCGGCCAGGGGGCCCTGGCGATCGAGTGTGCCGCGGGCAACGCGGACCTCGTCGCCGCGCTCGGTGAGCTCGACGACCCCTTCACCCGGGTCGCCGTCACCGCCGAGCGGTCACTGCTCGCCGCCCTGGAGGCCGGTTGCAGCGCACCTGTGGGCGCGCTGGCCGACCTTCTGGCCGACGGGCAGATTGTCAAGGAAATGCGCCTGCGCGGCGTCGTCGGTACGACCGACGGCACCCGCATGGTGCAGCTGTCCACCACCGGTCCCGTGCCCCAGACGCACGACCGGGCGACGGCACTCGGTCGCGAACTCGCCACCGAGATGCTCGCCCAGGGCGCGGCCGGTCTGATGGGGGAGCGAGCACATTGAGCCCCACCACCCTTCCCGCCGGTCCGGAACACGGGCACGTCACCTTCCTCGGTGCCGGACCCGGGGATCCGGGACTGCTGACTCTGCGCGCCGTGGAGGCGCTGTCGAACGCGGACGTCCTGGTCGCCGAGCACGAGGTGCTCGACGTCATCCGGACGCACGCGCGGCAGGGCGTCTCCGTGGTGCAGACGGACGCGGACTCCGCCGCGGTGTCCCCGCCGGGCACGGGCACGCCCCAGCTGACGGTCGTTGACGGCACGTCAACACCCGTCGCCGTCCCGGCCGCTGCCCGGGATGCCGCTCATCTTGTCATGGAGGCCGCGCGGGGCGGCAGGCGGGTCGTCCGTGCCGTGTCCGGGGACCCGGGACTGGATACGTACGCGGCGGAGGAAATGCTCGCGTGCGCGGCCGCCGGGGTGCCCTTCGAGGTCGTCCCCGGTGTCGCGGCGGTGGTCGGCGTGCCCGCGTACGCCGGTGTGCCGCTGCGGGACGCGCAGGGCGCGGACGTCCGGTTCGTGGACGCCCGGACCGCCTCCGAACGGTGCTGGACGGAGGTGGGCGCGTCGGACGGCACGGTGGTCGTCTCGACGACCCTGGACTCGGTCGCCGCCGCGGCGGGCGAGCTGGTCTCGGCGGGCCGCAAGCCGGACACCCCGCTGACGGTGACGGTCGCCGGTACGACGACCCGGCAGCGGACCTGGACGGCGACGCTCGGCACGATCGCGCAGACGCTGAAGCAGGCGAAGGTGCTGCCGTCGCCGGACGGCGGCCGGCCGGTGATAGCCGTGGTCGGTGAGCGCAGTGCCGCCGCCCGGCGCGACGAACTGTCGTGGTTCGAGTCCAAGCCGCTGTTCGGCTGGAAGGTGCTCGTGCCGCGCACCAAGGAGCAGGCGGCGTCGCTCTCCGACCAGCTGCGGTCCTACGGCGCGGTGCCGCACGAGGTTCCCACGATCGCGGTGGAGCCCCCGCGCACCCCGCAGCAGATGGAGCGGGCGGTCAAGGGCCTGGTGACGGGCCGCTACGAGTGGATCGCGTTCACCTCCGTCAACGCGGTGAAGGCGGTCCGGGAGAAGTTCGAGGAGTACGGCCTCGACGCGCGTGCCTTCGCGGGCATCAAGGTGGCCGCGGTGGGCGAGCAGACCGCCAAGGCGCTGGTCGCCTTCGGTGTGAAGCCCGACCTGGTGCCGAGCGGCGAGCAGTCGGCCGCCGGTCTCCTGGAGGACTGGCCGCCGTACGACCCGGTGTTCGACCCGATCGACCGTGTCTTCCTGCCCCGGGCCGACATCGCGACCGAGACCCTGGTCGCCGGTCTGATCGAGCTGGGCTGGGAGGTCGACGACGTCACGGCCTACCGGACCGTGCGCGCGTCGCCGCCGCCGGCCGAGACCCGGGAGGCGATCAAGGGCGGCGGCTTCGACGCGGTCCTCTTCACGTCCTCGTCCACGGTCCGGAACCTGGTGGGCATCGCGGGCAAGCCGCACAACGTGACGGTGATCGCGTGCATCGGCCCGGCGACGGCCAAGACCGCCGAGGAGCACGGCCTGCGGGTCGACGTCATGGCCCCGGAGCCGTCCGTGCACAAGCTGGCGGAGGCGCTGGCGGACTTCGGCATGAAGCGGCGCGCCGCCGCGCTGGAGGCCGGTGACCCGGTGACCCGGCCGAGCGAGCGGAGGCCGGGGGCGCGCAGGCGGAGGTCTACGACCTGACCGGCGGGCGAGACGCTGCCCGTAGGGGCGCTCCGGTTCCTGGAGCACCCCTACGGCCGTTCTCGGCGCTGGCTCAGGCACCCAGGTAGACCGGTGCCTTCTGGACGGACTTGCCGTAGATGTGGTTGCTGAGGGTGCCGTCGGCGCCCAGGACGACCAGGGTGACGTTGTCCTGGAGGACGACCGGGCGGCCCTTGGCGTACGCGACGGGGAACGTGCCGTGGCTGGTGGTGAGCTGGGCCCCGTAGACACCCTTGTGCTTGACGAGCTTGACGATCGCGCCGTTGGCCAGCTTGTAGCGGCCCAGCCGGGGGCTGACGGCGGTCTCGGCGCCGGTCCAGCCGACGGTCCCGCCGACCGGGTCGAGCACCAGCGTGCGGTTGCCGAACAGAGCGGCGCCGGCGCGGGAGTGCGCGTCGAGGAAGCGCACCAGCTTGCCGTCCCGGGAGACGCGGGCCTGGTGGTGGTCGGCGGAGACCTTGAAGATCTGGGCGGTCGTCCGTGCGTCGAGGCGCAGGGTGCGGGAGAGCGTGCCGCGCAGGGTGCAGTCGGCGGACAGGGCCGGGACGGGCGTGGACTGCCAGGGGGTGGGCCCTCCCTGGCTGCGCTGGCCGAAGACGGGCTTGGCGGAGAGCACTCCGGTGATCCTCAGTCCGTCGGCCAGGTCGGTGGGCTTGCTCTGGTCCACGGTCGCGACGGCGTGACCCTTGGCGTCCAGCAGTGTGGCGGACGCGCCGTTGTCGGCGCTGCCGACGAGGCGGACCTTCATGCCGCCGCCGAAGACGGAGGGGATGGTCGTGGCGGTGACGCAGGCGCTGCTGCCGGCCGGCGCGGGCGAAGTGGCGGCACTGGCCGAGACCGTGGAAGCAGTGGTGGCACCGATGAGGGCGACGGCGGCGAGGGCGGTACGGAGTGCGGTGCGCATGGCTGCTCCCGGGGGATTCGGCTTCTGACGTGCTGGCTGCTCTGACCAGCCGGAACCACACTAGAGATCACGCTTTCCGGAATCGTCGAGTCCATGTCACGGCCGCGTCACCGCGCGTCACCTGCGGCCCTGCCCGCTCCGGGACCGGTGTGCGCGAGGCGTCGGCCGGGTGCGGGAGGCGGCCCCGGAGGGTCCCGGACCCCTCTTCCGGTCCGACACCGCGTCGGCAAAGGCGCAGGCCCGGCGGGCGTAGCGTAGAGGGCATGACGAAGTACGGATCCTTCCCCGGTACGCGTCCCCGACGGTTGCGCACCACCCCCGTCATGCGCCGCATGGTCGCCGAGACCCGGCTGCACCCCGCCGACCTCATCCTCCCGGCGTTCATCCGCGAGGGCGTCAGCGAGCCGGTGCCGGTCGCGGCGATGCCCGGCGTCGTGCAGCACACCCGGGACAGCCTGAAGAAGGCCGCGCTGGAGGCCGTGGAGGCCGGGATCTCCGGGATCATGCTCTTCGGCGTGCCGGAGGAGGACAAGAAGGACGCCCGGGGCACCGTCGGCACCGACCCGGACGGGATCCTCCAGGTCGCCCTCCGGGACGTCCGGGCCGAGGTCGGCGACGACCTCCTCGTCATGTCCGACCTGTGCCTGGACGAGTTCACCGATCACGGGCACTGCGGGGTCCTGGACGCCGAGGGCCGTGTCGACAACGACGCCACCCTGGAGCGGTACGCCGAGATGGCCCAGGTGCAGGCCGACGCCGGCGCCCATGTCGTCGGCCCCAGCGGGATGATGGACGGCCAGATCGGCGTCGTCCGTGACGCGCTGGACCAGATCGGCCGCGAGGACGTCGCGATCCTCGCCTACACCGCCAAGTACTCCTCGGCCTTCTACGGCCCCTTCCGGGAGGCCGTCGCCTCCTCGCTCCAGGGCGACCGCAAGACCTACCAGCAGGATCCGGCCAACTGGCGCGAGGCCCTGCGGGAACTGGAGCTCGACCTCACCGAGGGCGCCGACATGGTGATGGTCAAGCCGGCCGGCCCCTACCTCGACATCCTCGCCCGGGTCGCGGACGCCGTGGACGTGCCGGTCGCCGCCTACCAGATCTCCGGCGAGTACTCGATGATCGAGGCCGCCGCCGAGAAGGGCTGGATCGAACGGGACCGGGCGATCTTCGAGACCCTGACCGGCATCAAGCGGGCCGGGGCGCGCAACATCCTCACCTACTGGGCCACCGAGGTGGCCCAGAAGCTGCGCCGGTCCCCGTTCACCAGCTGAGGGCGTCGTCCCTCTCCTGCTGCCAGTACGTCACCTTCAGCGAGCTGTCGTAGTAGACGCCCTTCGCCGGCAGGGGCGGCGTCGCGGACGGACCGCCGCTGCTGTTCGGGGTGAGGCCCTGGAAGCCCACCGTCAGCTTCCGGGCCGTCATCCCGCCGGTGCCGCTGCCGTCGGCGGCCGACAGCAGCACACCCGCGTACCCCGACTCGCCGGGCGCCAGGGACACCACGGCCTGCGGCTGGGTGCCCCGGTCCGCCTGCGGCACCCACTGCATCTGGTCGAAGCGGAGCACCGGGTGGTACGGCAGCTCGCAGGTCTTGCCGCCGGTGTTCTTCACGGTGATCAGCATGTGGTTGAGGGGCCGGGCGACCGGCTGCGCGGTGACGGTCGTGTTCGCGCCGTTGCACAGCACCACCGAGGTGCCGGAGCCGCTGGAGCCGCCGGTGGTGCCGGTGTTGCCCCGGGTGCCGCGCGCGGCGGAGGCGCTCGGCCGCGCGTCGGGTGCGTGGGTTCGGGCCACGGGCGTGCCGTTCGCCGTACGGCCGCCGGTGCCGGCCTGGGACGTGCCCGACTCGGCCTTCCCCGTGGCCTTCTCCGGCGCGGTCTTCTCCGCCGACGCCGTCGGGGTCGTCGGCCGGGCGGCGCCCTCGTCCTCGGTGCCCGTCCCGTTGCCGCACGCCGTGAGCGCGAGGGCGGCGACGGCGGTGCCGGTGGCGGCGAGCAGACGGATATGGCGCATTCGCATGGCAAGTCCTCTTTCGGGCTGGGCCGGTTGACGTGCTTGGATGACCAACAGCCTGTGGGCGGGCCCGTCCCAGCGGCCAGTAACGGCCGGGGATCCGGGACGCTGGAACGCCCACACCGGCTTTGACCTGCGAGAAAAGTCCCTCCCTGGAACGCCGGGGTGGGACGAGGGGGGACGGAGGAACGGTGTCGGAGGGCATGTCCGAGTTCGCGGAGCTGCTGCGGGAGTTGAAGAACCGCTCCGGGCACAGCTACGGCACGCTCGCCAAGCGGCTGCACATGAGTACGTCGACGCTCCACCGGTACTGCAACGGGGACGCCGTACCTGCGGACTACGCGCCCGTGGAGCGGCTCGCCCGGCTGTGCAGGGCCACGCCCGAAGAACTCGTGGAGCTGCACCGGAGGTGGGTGCTGGCGGACGCGTGGCGGGGGCGGAAGGAGCCGTCGCCGGTGGCGGTGACGGAACCTGAGCCGGTGGCTGAACCTGAGTCGGTGCCGGCGGCCGGACCTGAGTCGGTGCCGGCGGCCGAAGCCGTGCCCGTGCCGGTGGCCGGACCTGAGCCGGCGCCGACGGCCGAACCCGTGCCGGTAGCCGAACCCGTGCCCGTGCCTGTGGCCGGGCCTGAACCCCGGCCGGTGTCAGAGGCCGCGCCGGACGCTCCCCGGCGTCGCGGGCGCCGCCCCGTCGCCCTCCTCGCCGCCCTGACCGTCACCGCACTGCTCGGCACCGTGGCGGTCGCGCTGAACCTGCCCTCCGGGCACTCCGGTGACGCAGAGCGGGACGGCCGGGACGGCAGGAACACCGCGGCCACCTGGGAGGCCGCCGCCCGGGACAGCGCGTCGCCGGTGCCGACGGCCGGGAGCCCGGCGCCGCACCGGTCCGCCACCCGCTCGCCCTCCCGCTCGGCCTCCCCCTCACCCAAGGCCCCCGCCGCCCACGGCGGGACCCCGGCGGACGGCCCGGCCGCCGCCACGACCGACCGGACGACGGCCGGCCCGCCCCTCACGGTGACCACGCACCCCTTCAGCTGGCAGAGCCCCTGCTCCCAGCACTACCTGATCGACCGGCCGCCCACCGCCGTCTCCCCGCCGCCGCTGGAACAGGACGCGCCCGCCTGGGTGGACGTGCACCAGGCGGTCTCGGCGGGGGAGCAGTTCGTCACCTTCACCGTGCAGGGCACCGGTGAGGAGACCGTCGTCCTGGAGAAGCTGTCCGTGCGCATGGCGGGCAAGCGGTCACCGCTCGCCTGGAACGACTACGCCATGGGCTACCCCGGCGTCGGCTGCGGCGGCGGTGTGCCGACGCGCTCCTTCACCGTCGCCCTCGACGCGATGCGCCCCGCGCCCGTACCGGAGGCCGGGAACCGGGACTTCCCGTTCAAGGTGAGCCGGTCCGACCCGGAGGTCTTCCACGTCACGGCGGACGCGTCCGCGTACGACGTCAGCTGGTACCTGGAGCTGTCCTGGTCCAGCGGGGACCGGCACGGCACGCTGGTGATCGACGACGCCGGCCGGCCGTTCCGCACCAGCGGAAACAACGGCCGGCCCGCGTACGCATTCCCCCTCGGCGGCGAGAAATGGCGACCCGCGTCGGAGGCGAACTGACGCCTCCGGCTCACTCCCACCAGAAGGACCAGCTCGTGGCGCCGACCAGCTCCTCCGCGTACGCCCCCACGCTCCCCGGGCCGCTCTGCACCACGGCGTTCGGGCACAGGGCGTAGTGCTCGGCGGCCAGCACCTCGGCGTCGTCGAGGGCGGTGGGCGGCGCCGCCACGGACACCACCAGGGCGTCCGGCCCGAGCGCCACCACCCGGACCCCGAACCGGTCCTCCCACGACCGCAGCACCGCGCAGAACCGGGCCACGTCGCCCTCGTGCTCCAGGGCGCCGGTCCAGCCGATCGCCGCCGGTATGTCGGCGGACCGGCGCGCCGGCACGAGGGCCAGGTGCGGCTCCTCCACCCACTCGGCCCACCGGCTCAGGTCCTGGTGCAGCTCGTCGGCGACCTGCGCGGCCCGGCTCTCCGGATCGGCGGCCAGGAGCCCGCCGGACGCGAGCCCCGGCCACTGCGTGCCGAACGGCTCGGTCTCCTTGCCGGCATCCCCGTCGGTCTCCTCCGCCCAGTACTCCGACAGCACCTCCCCGGCCTCGTGGTCCCCCGGGTACGACGCCTCGCCCGGCAACAGCACCCAGTCCTCCACCCCGGCCCGGCAACCGGCCAGGTCCACCAGCACCGGCAGCAGCCCGGCACGGGACGCCGGCGCCCCCAGCGCCTTCCAGGTGCCGGGCGAGGAAGGCTTCTCCGCGTGCCACAGCAGGGGCTCGTGCCAGGGGCCGTCGTCCGTCTCGTCCACCAGCCTGCCGGGAGGCAGCCGAAGGCCGAGGGAACGCCCGCTGGGGTCGGTGGCCAGCTTGGGCAGCGGGTTGGGAAGAGTCGCCATACCGGTGACTGTAAAGCCCGTCACTGACAACGCCGTTGAGCAGCGCACACGCCGGTGGCGGGCCGGCCGTACGGCCCGGTGTCAGACCAGGGTCGTGATGCAGAACGGGTGCCCCGCCGGGTCCAGCAGGACCCGCCAGCGGTCCGGCTGCGGCTGGGCCTCCGGCTTGGTCGCGCCCAGCTTCAGCAGCCGCTCCTCGGCCGTGTCCAGGTCGTCCACGCCCACCTCGATGTGGGCCTGCTTCTCCTGGGCCGGGTCCGGCCAGGTGGGGCGGCGGTAGTCGGCCAGGCGGTTGAAGCCCAGGCCCGGCGCGCCGTCCTCGCCGCCCAGGAAGACGAAGTCGTCGGAGGTGTAGGCGACCGGGAGGCCGAACATCTCGCCGTAGAAACGCGACAGTTCCACCGGGTCGGCGCAGTCGAAGGTGACGGCGGCGTAGCGGAAGACGGGTGCGGAAGCGGTGTCAGTGCTCATGGGGCGACCGTAGGACACGACCCGGACAGGTACGGTCCTGGTTGTGCGGGCCCGTGTGCAAAACTTCCGCCCGTGCTCAGCGCCTCCGCCCGTCTGCTCCGCCTGCTCGCACTGCTCGCCGCCCGCCCCTCCTGGACCTGTGCCGAGCTGGCCTCGCGCATGGCCGTCACCGACCGCACCGTCCGGCGGGACATCGCCAGGCTGCGGGATCTCGGGTACACCGTCGACTCCGACGCCGGCCCCTGGGGCGGTTACCGGCTCCGGGCGGGCTCGCGCGTGCCGCCGCTCATCCTGGACGACGAGGAGGCCCTGGCCGTGGCCGTGGGGCTGCGGGAGGCGGCGCTCGGCGGCGCGCTGGGCGGCGACCAGGCGGCCCTGTCCGCCCTGCTGAAGCTGCGGCAGGTGCTGCCGCCCCGGATCGCCGACCGGCTCGCGGAGTGGGACGACGCCCTCGTCCGGCTTCCCTGGCCCGAAGAACCACGCATCCGGCCCGGCATGCTGCTGGAGCTGGCCGCCGCCTGCCGGCACGGTGAGCGGGCCCGGCTGACGTACCGCGACGGACAGGACCGGCACACCGTCCGGGACGTCGATCCGTACCGGCTCGTGCACACCGGCCGGCGCTGGTACTTCGTCGCCCGGGACGTGGCCCGGGGCTGGCGCACCTTCCGGGCCGACCGGGTCGAACGGCTCCAGCCCACCGGCCGGCCCGTGGAGATCACCGACCCCCCGGACCCCGCCCGGCTCGTCTCCCGCAACACCGCCAACGGCCCCTACCCGATGTCGGTCACCATCCGGCTGCCGCTGCCCCTGGCGGACGCGCTGCGGGTCGTACCGCCCACCGTCGGCACCCACCGCGCCGACGGCCCGGACGCCACCCTCGTCGACATCGGCGGCCCGGACCCGGACGGACTCGCCCGCTACCTGCTGGGCCTCGCCACCCCCCTGCGCGTCCTCGCCCCGGACGCCGTACGGGAGGCCCTCGTCCGCCGCGCACGGGAACTCCTGGAAGCGCAGACGGCCGACGGCCCGCCCCCGGAGTGAGGACGGGCCGCCGGCCTGGTACCGCGCTCGGTCAGAGCTTCTCGGGCGTGCGGATGCCCAGCAGGGCCATGCCCTGGTGCAGGGTGCGGGCCGTGACGTCGCACAGGAAGAGGCGGTTCTCCACCTGCGCCGGGGTCTCGGCCTTCAGGACCGGGCACTTGTCGTAGAACGACGTGTACAGCGACGCCACCTGGTACAGGTACGCCGCCAGCTTGTGCGGGGCGTACTCCGCCGCCGCCTCCCGCACCGTCTCCGCGAAGGAGTCCAGGTGCAGGCCGAGGGCGCGCTCCGCCTCGTGCAGGTCCAGCTCCGGGTGGGCGGCCGGGCGGACCTCGCCGGCCTTGCGGAGGATCGACTGGATACGGGCGTACGCGTACTGGAGGTAGACGGACGTGTCGCCGTTCAGCGAGACCATCTGGTCCAGGTCGAACTTGTAGTCCCGGTTCGCGGACGTCGACAGGTCCGCGTACTTCACCGCGCCGATGCCCACCTGGGCGCCCCGCTCGGCGATCTCCTCCTCGGACAGGTCCTGCGCCTTCTCCCGGACCACGGCCGAGGCGCGGTCGATCGCCTCGTCGAGGAGGTCGACCAGGCGGACCGTCTCGCCCTCACGCGTCTTGAACGGCTTGCCGTCCTTGCCGAGGACCGTGCCGAAGGCCAGCTGCACCGCCGTCACGTCGTCGTTCAGCCAGCCGGCCCGGCGGGCGGTCTCGAAGACCATCCGGAAGTGCAGGGCCTGCCGGGCGTCCACCACGTACAGCAGGGTGTTCGCCTTCAGGTTGAAGACGCGGTCGCGGATCGCCGAGAGGTCGGTGGCCGCGTAGCCGTAGCCGCCGTCCGACTTCTGCACGATCAGCGGGACCGGGTTGCCGTCCGGGCCCTTGATGTCGTCGAAGAAGACGCACAGGGCGCCCTCGGAGCGGACCGCGACACCCGACTCCTCCAGCAGGCGGCAGGTCTCGGCCAGCATGTCGTTGTAACCGGACTCGCCGACGATGTCCGCGTCCCGGATCTCCATGTCCAGCTTCTCGAAGACGGAGAAGAAGTAGATCTTCGACTCGTCCACGAACCTCTGCCACATGGCGAGCGTGTGCTCGTCCCCGGCCTGGAGGTCGACGACCCGGCGCCGGGCCCGCGTCTTGAACTCCTCGTCGGAGTCGAACTTCTTCCGCGCGGCCTTGTAGAGGCGGTCGAGGTTCGACATCGCCTCCTCGCCGGTGACCTGGGCGTCCTTGTGGTCCAGCTCGTGCGGGTGCTCGTCCAGGTACTGGATGAGCATGCCGAACTGGGTGCCCCAGTCGCCGATGTGGTGCCGGCGGACCACGTTCTCGCCGGTGAACTCCAGCAGCTGGACGACCGAGTCGCCGATCACCGCGGACCGCAGGTGACCGACGTGCATCTCCTTCGCCACGTTCGGCTGGGCGTAGTCGATCACCGTCGTACCCGGGTGCTCGGCGAGCGGCACGCCGAGGCGGCCCGTCTCGTCCGCGTACCGCGCGGCCAGGTTCTCCGTGATCGCCTTGTCCGCGATCGTGATGTTCAGGAAGCCGGGGCCGGACACCTCGACGTCCCTGATCACGTCACCCGTCACCACCCGGGAGACGACCTGGGCCGCCAGCTCCCGCGGGTTCGCCTTCGCCTTCTTGGCCAGGGCCAGGATGCCGTTGGCCTGGAAGTCGGCCCGGTCGCTTCGTCGCAGCAGCGGGTCCGCGCCGGCGGCCTGAGGCAGGGTGGCCGAGAGGGCGGACGCGAGGTGCTGCTGGACGCTGTCGCTGAGGGACGTGACCGAGGCCATAGGAGTGGGTGCCGTTCTCCTCGTGGGGATGGATAGACCCAGCCAGTATCCCACGGGGGGTAAAGCCGTTTTCCCGGGCGCGATCCGGTCTGTGAGAATGGAGTGTCACCCCGTTCAGAAAGAAGGACGTGCCGATCGTGGCTCAGAGCACCGAGACCACCGACTGGGTCTCCCGTTTCGCGGATGAGGTCATCGAGGAGTCGGAGCGCCGGGCCCCGGGCAAACCGGTCGTCGTCGCGTCCGGACTCTCCCCCTCCGGTCCGATCCACCTCGGCAACCTCCGCGAGGTCATGACCCCGCACCTCGTCGCCGACGAGATCCGCCGCCGCGGCCACCAGGTCCGGCACCTGATCTCCTGGGACGACTACGACCGCTACCGCAAGGTGCCCAAGGGCATCGACGGGGTCGACGAGGAGGCCTGGGCCGAGCACATCGGCAAGCCGCTGACCTCCGTCCCGGCACCCAAGGGCTCGCCGTACCCCAACTGGGCCGAGCACTTCAAGGCCGCGATGATCGAGTCGCTGGCCCAGCTCGGTGTCGAGTTCGACGGGATCAGCCAGACCGAGCAGTACACCTCCGGTGCCTACCGCGAGCAGATCCTGCACGCCATGAGGCACCGGAACGAGATCGACGCGATCCTCGACCAGTACCGCACGAAGAAGGCCCCCAAGAAGCAGCAGCAGAAGCCGGTGGACGCGGCCGAGCTGGAGGCCGAGGAGGGCTCCGGCGCCGCCTCCGAGGACGACGGCAGCTCCGGCTCCGCCGGGTACTTCCCGTACAAGCCCTACTGCGGCGACTGCGGCAAGGACCTGACCACGGTCACCTCCTACGACGACGACACCACCGAGCTGTCGTACACCTGCACCGCCTGCGGCTTCACCGAGACCGTCCGGCTCAGCGAGTTCAACCGCGGCAAGCTGGTCTGGAAGGTCGACTGGCCGATGCGCTGGGCCTACGAGGGCGTGATCTTCGAGCCCAGCGGAGTCGACCACTCCTCGCCGGGATCCAGCTTCCAGGTCGGCGGCCAGATCGTCGGCATCTTCGGCGGCAAGCAGCCCATCGGCCCCATGTACGCCTTCGTCGGCATCTCCGGCATGGCGAAGATGTCCTCCTCACGCGGTGGCGTCCCGACCCCCGCCGACGCGCTGAAGATCATGGAACCGCAGCTCCTGCGCTGGCTGTACGCCCGCCGCCGGCCCAACCAGTCCTTCAAGATCGCCTTCGACCAGGAGATCCAGCGGCTCTACGACGAGTGGGACAAGCTCGCCGCCAAGGTCACCGAGGGCTCCGCCCTCCCCGGCGACGTGGCTGCCTACACCCGCGCCGTCGGCACCGCCGCCGGTGAACTGCCGAAGACGCCGCGACCGCTGCCCTACCGCACGCTCGCGTCCGTCGCCGACATCACCGCCGGACACGAGGACCAGGCCCTGCGCATCCTCTCCGAGCTCGACCCGGAGCAGCCGCTGACCTCCCTCGACGAGGTACGCCCCCGGTACGACAGGGCCGAGGCCTGGATCAACACGCACGTCCCCGCCGACCAGCGGACCATCGTGCGCGACGAACCCGACACCGACCTGCTGAAGTCCCTCGACGAGGCCGGCCGGCAGTCCGTACGCCTGCTGCTCGACGGACTCGCCGACCACTGGTCCCTCGACGGGCTGACCCACCTCGTCTACGGCGTGCCCAAGGTGCAGGCCGGGTTCCCCGCCGACGCCACCCCCAAGGAACTGCCCGCCGAGATCAAGACCGCCCAGCGGACCTTCTTCGCCCTCCTCTACCACCTGCTCGTCAGCCGCGACACCGGGCCCCGACTGCCCACCCTGCTGCTGGCCGTGGGACAGGACCGGGTGCGGCGCCTGCTCGGCGAGTAAACGGCACGAAGAAGGGGCCCTCCGCCGCCGGAGGGCCCCTTTCTCATGCCGTCACGCGATGTGGTCCTCCTCCAGCTCCGCGTTGAAGCGGTTGGTGAAGCGGTTGACCATGCGGTCGGCCTCCCGCGCGGGCAGCGCGATACGGAACGTCGCCTCCACCGCCTCGGCGAACTGGTGCGGAGTGGGCAGGCTGCCGTCGATCGACTTGCGGAAGACCTGGTAGTAGTCCTCCTCCGTCGGGTCCGGCTGAGGCGTGCCACCACCCTCGCCCAGCTCACGGGTACGGGTCGGGCCCACCGGAATGGGGAAGCTGCCGGTCTCCTCCGGAGACGGCTGCTGGAACTGCTCCGGCGGCTGATCCTCGTACCAGTCCTCGTACTGCTCCTCCGGGGCGTACTGCGGCTCCTGGAGCATCGGATCGTACGTGGGGTCGTAACCGCCGTGGTACTCGACCTCCCGGGGAGTCTGGAACCAGGGGCTCTGCTCGTCCACCGGCGGCTCCTCGGGACGCTGCTCGCTCGGAGCCGCCGCCTGCCGCGGGACCGGCACCGCCCCGGCGGGACGACCGCCCGCGACCACGCCGTGTCCCGCCGCCTCCAACTCCGGCTGCGGAGCCGGGGGCAACAGGACCGGTTCGATTCCCGCCGCCGCCAGCCCCGCCGGGGCCGTCTCCGCCAGCGGGACGCCGTACCGCGCCAGCCGCAGCGGCATCAGGGACTCCACCGGGGCCTTGCGGCGCCAGGCACGGCCGAAGCGGGACCGCAGACGCGCCTGGTAGACGAGACGCTCCTGCTCCAGCTTGATGACCTGGTCGTAGGAGCGCAGTTCCCACAGCTTCATACGGCGCCACAGGAGGAACGTGGGCACCGGGGAGAGGAGCCAGCGGGTGAGCCGCACCCCCTCCATGTGCTTGTCCGCCGTGATGTCGGCGATCCGGCCGATCGCGTGCCGGGCCGCCTCCACCGCCACCACGAACAGCACCGGGATCACCGCGTGCATCCCGACACCCAGCGGATCCGGCCACGCGGCGGCGCCGTTGAACGCGATCGTCGCCGCCGTCAGCAGCCACGCCGTCTGACGCAGCAACGGGAAGGGGATGCGGATCCAGGTCAGCAGCAGGTCCAGGGCCAGGAGGACACAGATGCCCGCGTCGATGCCCACCGGGAACACATACGAGAAGTTCCCGAAGCCCTTCTTGATGGCCAGCTCACGGACGGCCGCGTACGAACCGGCGAAGCCGATGCCGGCGATGATCAACGCACCGGTCACGACCACGCCGATGAGCACGCGGTGCATCCGAGTCAGCTGCAGTGGCGCGGCCACTCGTACTCCCCTCCCATTGCGTGTCCTTGCGCGCAACAGAGTGGCACACGTGTACGGCGAACGTGGTGCCGGTCACCCGCCACGGCCCTCCGTCAGCCGCCACAACCCTCCGGTCAGCTGTCCTTCGCGGCCGACTCGGACGCAGAAGCGCCGGCAGAGGCCGACTTCGACGGCGACTTCGAAGGAGCCCCCGAAGGCGACGCCGACTTCGACGGGGACGCCGGCGAACTCGCCGCACCACCCGCCCCGTTGGCCGACGACACCGACGCCACGACCTCCTTCACGGCCTTCTCCGCCGCCTTCGTCAGATCGTCGGCGTCCGGCGTCTTCTCACCCGCCAGACCGGCACCGTTGTAGTCCACCGTCACCACGACGTTCTCCACCCGGGCGACGACCGTCTGCTGCTTGAACAGACCTTCCTTCTTCTTCAGCTCATAGCGCACCGCCGTCGCCTCCGCGCCCGTCCCGGACAGCGGTATCGCCTTGGTGTTCTTCGCGCCGTCCACCGACTGCGCGTCCTTCACCTGCCGGGCGTAGTACGTGTGCGCCTGCTCGTCACCCGAACCGCGCGTGACATCCGAGTCGAACCGGAGCAGCGAGACGTTCAGCCAGCGGAACTGGGAGCCCTTGACCCCGTTGTTGTCCAGGCTGTTCCACGAGCACGAGGCACGCGACGACGGCTCGTCCGAACTGCCCTTCTTACCGGACTTCCCGCTCTCCGGGACCAGATCCGCCAGCGTCTTCTTCGACAGCACCGCGCACGCGTCCGGAAGCTTCGCGTACGCCGCCGCCTGCACGGTCGGGGACGCGCTCGCCGACGGCTGCGAACTGCCGCCGCCCGCCGACTGCGGGCTGCTCTCCGCACCGGACTTGCCCTTGGAGTCACCGGAATCCGAGGAACACGCCGCGGTGATCAGAACCGCCGGAACGGCTGCCGCGCAGACAAGAACGCGGCGAAGGCGCTTGGCTCGCTGGTGTCGCTGGGCACGGTCGTCTCGCTGGGCTGCTCGCTGCATGGTTCCTTCACTCATGACGCTCGGTGTTCGTGCGGGTTCCTGCGGGGCCACGGTACGCGGTGAAGGACCTGTGCGGTTCGCGTTCGCCCGCTTCACCGGCAGGGCCCGACGGGACCGCCGAGGCCGTCAACCGCCCAGCGCATCGTCCAGACGCGAAGCCAGATTACGGGCCCTGTCCTGCATTTCCTTGCTGTCCGGGACCGTCCCCATGGCCATCGGCTGCTCCTCGTACTGGATGGTGACGACGACGTTGGACGTGCGGAACACCACAGTCACCGTCCGCTGTTCCGCCGTCGAACCGGACGTACCGAGCCGGTCGTCCAGATACGCCTCGTCACCGAGATCGGTCAGCGCGCGCGGCTGGAGATCGGCGGACGTGGCACCGGAGGACGCGTCGGAGGACCCGGAGGAACCAGGGGAGTTGGCCGAAGAAGGCTTCGTCGCGCCCGGAGAGGCCGCACCACCCGAGGAGCCCCTCGCCGACGAGGACGAGGACGCCGACGACGACGCGGTGGGCGTCGGCGACGACGGCGGCGGCGCCGAAGAAGTCGCCGGCGCCGGGAGATCGGCAGCCGTCTCCTTCTCCAGGAACAACTTCCGCGCCTGGTCGTCGTCGCTCACCGTGTTGTCGTACGACACCACACGCTCGAAGTCGACGGACAAGCGGTCCGTGGCATCGGCCGACTCGACCTTCCAGCGACAGCCGACCTTGCGCTCGGTGTCGTAGGTGAGCGCGGGCTCGCCCTGGTACGCCTTGTCCCGCTGCGCCGGATCCGTGATCTGCCGGATACCGGGCAGCAGCGCGTCCAGGGTGTCGTGGCCGACCGCCCCGCAGGGCTCGGGGAGCGTGCGGTACCTGCCGGGCTGGGCGACGGCCGTGGCCGAGCCGGCGTCGCCCGGGTTGGCGTTGTCCGTCGGCCCCTTGTCCCCGGAGCCGCTCGTGCAGCCGGCCAGCAACACCGCGAGGAGGGCGGCGGTGCCGGTTACATACGCCTTCCGCTGCACGGTCGGGCTCCTCTCGACGGTGTGCGATCGCTGGTGCTCCAGTGTCCCCGCTGGTTAATCGCTTGCCGCGGCGGGGCGCCCCCTGGAGACAATGTGTATCGCACGCACTGCCGTGGACGCCGGTCCCTTGTCCCTTTTCATCGACCTTGGCGCCGCTTTTGCGTTTTTCCGCTTTCAAGCCTTTTGTTGTCGTTTCCGGGGGAATGAGGAACGTATGTCGTACGTGGAGATACCGGGCGCCAAGGTCCCGATCCGGATGTGGACGGACCCGGCGACGGTCGAGGACGTGGCCCTGCGCCAGCTCCAGAACGTGGCGACCCTGCCGTGGATCGAGGGCCTGGCCGTGATGCCGGACGTGCACTACGGCAAGGGCGCCACGGTCGGCTCGGTCATCGCGATGCGGGGCGCGGTGTGCCCGGCGGCGGTCGGGGTGGACATCGGCTGCGGGATGTCGGCGGTGAAGACGTCCCTCACGGCGAACGACCTCCCCGGGGACCTGTCCCGGCTGCGGTCGCGGATCGAGCAGGTGATTCCGGTGGGGCGGGGGATGCATGACAGTCCCGTCGATCCCGGGCGGTTCCACGGGGTGGCCACTGCCGGGTGGGACGACTTCTGGGGGCGGTTCGACGGGGTCGCGGAAGCGGTCAAATTCCGTCACGATCGAGCCGAAAAGCAGATGGGAACGCTTGGGTCCGGGAACCACTACCTCGAAGTCTGTCTGGATCAGTCGGATTCGGTCTGGCTCACGCTCCACTCAGGGTCGCGCAACATCGGCAAGGAACTCGCCGAGCATCACATCGGTGAGGCGCAGAAGCTCCCGCACAACCAGGGCCTGGTCGACCGCGACCTCGCCGTCTTCATCGCGGACACCCCGCAGATGGCGGCCTACCGGCATGACCTGTTCTGGGCGCAGGAGTACGCCAAGTACAACCGCATGCTGATGATGGCGCTCCTGAAGGACGTGATCCGCAAGGAGTTCAAGAAGGCGAAGCCGACCTTCGAGCCGGAGATCTCCTGCCACCACAACTACGTGGCCGAGGAGCGGTACGAGGGTATGGACCTGCTCGTGACCCGTAAGGGAGCGATCCGTGCCGGCTCGGGTGAGTTCGGGATCATTCCCGGTTCGATGGGCACCAGCTCGTACATCGTGAAGGGGCTCGGGAACGAGAAGGCCTTCAACTCGGCTTCGCACGGGGCCGGTCGGCGCTTGAGCCGCAATGCGGCCAAGCGGCGCTTCACGACCAAGGACCTGGAGGAGCAGACCCGGGGCGTGGAGTGCCGGAAGGACTCGGGCGTGCTGGACGAGATTCCGGGTGCTTACAAGAACATCGACCAGGTGATGGAGCAGCAGCGCGACCTCGTCGAAGTCGTGGCGAAGCTGAAGCAGTTCATCTGTGTGAAGGGTTGACGTGAAGAGGCCCCCGGCGCCGGGGGCCCGAGACTGGTGGGACAGATGCCCGTGTGGGTTACGCGTCCCTTCCGCTCCCCGGCTCCAGTGAGTCCAGCCAGCGCAGCAGGCGGGCTCCCTCTCGCGTCATGATGTCGGGGTCACGCAGGGCGTTGGTCAGGAGGGACATGCCCTGGTAGGCCGCGATCAGAGTGAGGGCGTGGTCGTCGGGGTCGGGGATGCCCCAGGTGCGGAACTGGCCGGCGGTCCAGTCCAGGAGGTGGCGGATCACCGCGCCGGCTTCCGCGTCCAGCGTGCCGTCCGCGCGTTTGTCCAGTTCGACGGCGAGCGTGCCGGTGGGGCAGCCGTGGCGGGCGGCGGTCTCGCGCTGGGCGGTCCAGGCCTCGACGAGGGCCTTGAGGCGGTGGCGCGGGGTCGGCAACGGGTCCAGTGCGGCGGTGAGTTCGTCCAGGTGGGCACGGTGTTCCGCGAGGGCGGCCTGGACCAGTTCGTCCTTGGTCTTGAAGTAGTAGTAGACGTTCCCGACCGGGACGTCGGCCTCGCGGGCGATGTCGGCGAGGGTGGTGCGTTCGACGCCCTGCTCGTGCAGGACCCGGGCGGCCGCTGCCGTGAGTCGTCGGCGTTTCTGTGACGCCTGTGCCCGCCGATCCACTGAGTTTGTCACCTGACTGACTATAGACAGCCGGGGGTGGGGGCCTGCTAGGGTCTGAGTTAGTTAGTTGGCTAACTCAGATGGGGGCTCATGATGATCGCTGTGACCGGTGCGACCGGGAACGTCGGGCGTGTGCTGGTGGAGCTGCTGGCGGGGGCCGGTGAGGAGGTCGTCGCCGTGTCCCGGCGGCCGGACGCCGCGCCGTCGGTGGCCGGGGTGCGGTGGGTCCGGGGCGGGGTCGGGGACGCGGCGAGCATGCGGGCCGCCCTCGACGGTGCCCGCGCCGTGTTCCTCGTCCTGGGGGGCGAGCTGAACTTCCGCGGGGAGAGTCCCGACGCCCTGCTCGATGCCGTCGCGGACGCCGGGGTCGGCCGGATCGTGCTGGTGTCCTCCCAGGTCAGCGCCACCCGGCCCGACGCGCCCTCGCACGCCCGGCTGCGCGCCTTCGAGGCCGCGGTACGCGCGTCCGGGCGGGAGTTCACCATCCTGCGCCCCGGCGGATTCGCCTCCAACGCCTTCGCCTGGGCCGATTCGGTCCGCGCCGAGCGCACCGTCCTCGCCCCCTTCGGAGAGGTCGCCCTGCCCGTGGTCGACCCGGCGGACATCGCCGCCGTGGCCGCCGCCGCACTGCGCGAGGACGGGCACGCCGGCCGGGTGTACGAGCTGACCGGGCCCGAGCCCATCAGTCCGCGCGAGCAGGCCGAGGTCATCGCCGCGGCCCTCGGCGAGAAGGTGACCTTCGTCGAGCTGTCCCGTGAGGCGGCGCACGCGGGGATGGCGCGGTTCATGCCGGAGCAGGTCGTCGCCGGCACCCTGGACGTCCTCGGCACACCGCTGCCGGCCGAGCGCGGGGTGAGCGGGGACGTGGCGGCGGTCCTGGGGCGTCCGGCCGCGCCCTTCGCCGCGTGGGTCGCGCGGAACCTGCCGGCGTTCGCCTAGGCGGGTCCGGCACGCTGGTCCGGCGTGCAGGGCCGGCGCACGGGCCCGTGCGCTACTTCGCGTGCCGTACCGCGTAGATCATGATGAACGCGATGAAGTGGATGCCGAAGAGGAAGTAGGCCAGGAAGTACCAGACCTGGCGTTCGTTCTTCGTCTCCTGGGCCAGCCGCCGCTTCTCGAAGGTGTCCTCCGTCGGGGAGTTCTCGTCCGTCACGATTCCCGGTGCACCTTCGTGTTGGACGCCTGGGCGCGCGGGCGCAGGATCAGCAGGTCGACGTTGACGTGGCTGGGGCGGGTCACCGCCCAGGCGATCGTCTCGGCCACGTCGTCGGCGGTGAGGGGCTCGGCGACCCCCTCGTACACCTTCTCGGCCCTCTCCGTGTCCCCGCCGAAGCGGGTGAGCGCGAACTCGTCGGTCTTGACCATGCCGGGGGCGATCTCGATCACCCGGACCGGCTGGCCGACGATCTCCAGGCGGAGGGTCTCGGCGAGGACGTGGGCGCCGTGCTTGGCGGCCACGTAGCCGGCGCCGCCCTCGTAGGTGCCGTGGCCGGCGGTGGAGGAGACGACCACGACGACGCCGTCGCCGCTCGCGACGAGCTTCGGCAGCAGCGCCTGGGTGAGGTTCAGGGTGCCGATGACGTTCGTCTCGTACATCGTGCGCCAGTCCGCCGGGTCACCGGTGGCGACGGGGTCCGCGCCGAGGGCGCCGCCCGCGTTGTTGACCAGGACACCGATGGTCTCGAAGGCGGTGGCGAACTCGTCCACGGCGGTGCGGTCGGTGACGTCGAGCTGGTACGCCACGGCGGAGTGGCCGGCCTTGGTCAGCTCCTCGGCCAGGGCCTCGATGCGGTCCTTGCGGCGGGCGGTGAGGACGACGCGGTAGCCGGCCGCGGCGAGCTGCCGGGCCGTGGCGGCGCCGATGCCGCTGCTCGCGCCGGTGACGACGGCGATGCGGGAGGCGGCGGACGGTGCGGCGGTGGCCATGGCTGCTCCTGGGGCTGCGGCTGGGCGGTCGGTCGGGCGGTTCCGTCCAGCGTAAGTGAGCCTCAGCCGCCGTTTCGCGGCGCCCACATGATGACGGCCATCCCGGCGAGGCAGATGAGCGCGCCGGTGATGTCCCAGGGGTCGGGGCGGTAGCCGTCCGCGACGACGCCCCACAGGATCGAGCCGGCCACGAAGATCCCGCCGTAGGCGGCGAGGATGCGGCCGAAGTGGGCGTCCGGCTGGAAGGTGGCGACGAAGCCGTATGCGCCGAGGGCGAGGACGCCTCCGGTGACCCACAGCCAGCCCCGGTGTTCCCGCACGCCCTGCCAGACCAGCCAGGCGCCGCCGATCTCGAACAGCGCGGCGACGACGAACAGGGCGGCGGAGCGGAGGATCGGCATGGGGTCAGCTTCGCACGCCCTTCCCGCGTCACCCGGGGGAGGGCGCGTCACGCCCGCATCCGCATGCCCTCACCACTCCTCGCTCACGACCGCCGCCGTATCAGGAGGTCGACACCGCCTGGCGCGCGGGTGAGACCGACCAGGACCGGTCGGACGGCCGGCCGGATGGCGGTGCTGGTGCCGGCGACCGGGGACCCGTATGCCTTCCGACCCTCTGATGCCGTCGGTGCCGGTGACGTCTTCCGCGCCGGTGCCTCCGTCCGCTCAGGCGGGGTTCTCGGCGTCGTAGCGTTCGCGGGCCTCGCGGACCTCGTCGAAGTGGGTCTCGGCCCAGGTCTTCACGGCGGTGAGCAGGCCGGCGAGGCCGGTGCCGAGCGGGGTGAGCGCGTAGTCGACGCGGACCGGGACGGACGGGGTGACCGTGCGGCTGATGATGCCGTCCCGCTCCAGCGTGCGCAGGGTCTGGGTGAGCATCTTGGGGCTGACGCCGGCGATCTTGCGGCCGAGGTCGCTGTAGCGCAGGGGGCCGGTGGAGAGGGCGGCGACGACGAGGCTGACCCACTTGTCGCTGAGCCGGCCGAGGAGCTGGTTGGTGGGGCAGTTGCGCAGGAAGGCGTCGTAGTCGGCGCGGGCCTGTTCGCGGCGCTGGGCGGCGGTCATGGTCGCCATGGGCTCTCCTCCGGGTCGGCTACGCACTCTCAGGTAACTACTTACCTCTGGATAGTAGCTCTCCTACGGTGGGTCGTGCGGCCGGAAATGTGCCGCGGAATCCCTCAACTGCCTTCTGTGTGAGGAGAGTTGTCATGCGTGCTGCTGTGGTGAGGGCGTTCGGCGGTCCGGAAGCGGTGGAGATCGCCGAGGTTCCGGTGCCGGAGCCGGGGGCCGGGCAGGTGCGGATCAAGGTGGCCGCGGGCGCGCTGAACCCCGTGGACGCCGGGGTGCGCGCCGGGTTCTTCGGCGGGGCCGGCAAGACGCTCGGGCTCGGCTGGGACGCGGCCGGGACGGTGGACGCGGTCGGGGTGGCCGCCGCCTGGCAGGTGGGCGACCCGGTGGTGGCGCTGGTGCCGGGGGTGTCCGACCCGCTGGGCGCGCACGCCGAGTACGTCGTCGTGGACACGGACGCGCTGGCGAAGGCGCCGGCCACGGTGGACGCCGTGTACGCGGGGACCTTGCCGCTGAACGGGCTGACCGCCGTCCAGGCGCTGGATCTGCTGGACCTCGCGCCGGGTGCGTCGCTGCTGGTGACCGGGGCGGCGGGGGCGGTCGGCGGGTTCGCCGTGCAGCTCGCCGCGCACCGGGGGATCGAGGTGACCGGGCACGCCCGGGCGGGCGACGAGGAGCTGGTGCGGTCGCTGGGTGCCGAGCACTTCACGGCCGGGCGGGCCGACGGGGTCGCGGAGGTCGAGCCGGGGAGCGTGGACGCGGTGCTGGACGCGGCGGTGCTCGGGGAGCCGGCGCTGGAGTGGGTGCGGGACGGCGGCGCGTACATCGGAGTGCGGCCCGGGGCGCACCCCGCGTCGGTGCGCGGGGTGCGGACGGGGGCCGTGGCGGTGACCGCGGACGGGGCCCGGCTCGCGGAGCTGGTCCGGCTGGTGGACGAAGGGGTGGTGACCCTGCGGGTGGCCGGGACCTTCGCCCTGGAGGACGCGGCCAAGGCGCATGCCCGGCTCGCGGAGGGCGGGGTGCGGGGGCGGCTGGTGCTGGTGCCGTAAGGGCCGGGAGGAGGAGTGGGAGGGGGGTGGGAAGGGTCGGGAGGGGGAGTGGGAGGGGGGCTGGAATACCCGGGGCGGGGTGGCCGTTGGAGGGGTATAGTTGAACGGTCAACAACCTGGAGGGTGAGCGACCATGCAGTTCGGGATCTTCACGGTCGGCGATGTCACGCCGGACCCCACCACGGGGCGGACCCCGACCGAGCGCGAGCGGATCAAGGCCATGGTCGCCATCGCGCTGAAGGCGGAAGAGGTCGGCCTGGACGTCTTCGCGATGGGTGAGCACCACAACCCGCCGTTCGTGCCGTCCTCGCCGACCACCATGCTGGGCTGGATCGCCGCACGGACCGAGCGGATCGTCCTGTCGACGTCGACCACACTGATCACCACCAACGACCCGGTGAAGATCGCGGAGGACTACGCGATGCTCCAGCACCTGGCCGACGGGCGGGTGGACCTGATGATGGGCCGCGG
>NZ_JBIRJA010000038.1:0-37724 GCF_044329325.1 Streptomyces sp. NPDC017676
GGTATTTGCGTGGTGCTGGCACTGCTCGTGGTTCTCCTTCGGGCCAGAATCATATGCCTGGCTTCAGGGACTCCACGAAACCGGGGTCAGCTCAGGGAGGTGCTTACCGGGTTCCGCAGCGGCAGTGAGGAGTTGCCGATGGAAGGGGAGCCTCGTCCCACCTACGCGGCGGGGGAGCCGATGGAGAGTCGGTACGCGGCGAAGGCGGCCGAGCTCGAGGTGGCGACTCGCACGGTCAAGCGGTGGGTCGCGGCCTTCCGCCAGGACGGCGAGGCGGGACTGGTGCCGGCCCGCAGCGGGCCGCGTTCGGGGCACCGGAACGCGGAGGTGTGGTCGGAGGCGGCGCTGGAGGTGATGGTCGAGCACACGGGCCAGTCCAAGCCGTCGCGCAAGATGGTGATCGAGCGGACCCGGGCCCGGCTGCTGGCCAGGGGGTTCGACGAGGAGGACCTGCCCAGCCGGGCGACGTCCTACCGCCTCCTGGAGGATCTGGAGCGGCGTCATCCGACGTTCCGGCTGAGCACGAAGCGGAACCGGGACATCGCCTCCCGACCCGGCGGGGTCTACGGGAAGCTGCGGCCGACCCGGCCGGGCGAGTACCTGCTGATGGACACCAACCGGCTGGACGTGTTCGCCCTGGACCCGGTCACTCTGCAGTGGCTGCAGGCGGAGCTGACCGTCGCGATGGACTGGTACACGCGCTGCGTATGCGGGATCAGGATCACGCCGGTGTCGACGAAGGCCGTCGACGCCAGCGTCGCCCTCTACCAGGCGTTCCGCCCCCGCCCTGCGGGCCAGGACTGGCCGGCGCACGCTCTCTGGCCCGAGCACGGCATCCCGCGTTCGGTGCTGATCGACGTCACGGCGTTGGAGGGGCCGATGCGTTCGGCGGCGTCACCGGCGCTGGTGCCGGAGACGGTGCTGGTCGATCACGGCAAGGTGTTCGTCTCGGAGCATCTGACCAGCGTCTGCCGCCGGTTGGGGATCTCGGTGCAGCCTGCCCGGTTGCGGACGGGCCGGGACAAGGGCCCGCTGGAGAGGTTCTTCCTGACTCTGCGCGAGGACCTGCTGCAGGCCCTGCCCGGCTACAAGGGCCCCGATCTGCACTCGCGCGGCGAGCGTCCGGAGGGGGAGGCGTTCTTCTTCCTCCACGAGCTGGAGGCGATCATCCGTGAGTGGGTGGCCTGCGTCTATCACCACCGGCCGCACACCAGCCTGATCGATCCAGGGGTGCCGGGGCTGCGGATGTCTCCGGCGGCGATGTTCGAGCACGGGCTGAACAGGGCGGGCTACATCGAGGTCCCGCGCGATCCGGACCTGGCGTTTGAGTTCCTGCGGGTTCAGCGGCGCAAGATCCAGCACTACGGCATCGACCTGGACGCCCGCCGCTACAACGGCGCCGCCCTGGACCCCTACCGCGGCCTGCTCAGCGACGAGAGGGACGGCAAGTGGCCCGTCGCGGTGAACCCGGATGACATCAACGCGGTCTACTTCCGCGATCCCGCCGACCGCCGGTGGCATGCGCTGGCCTGGGAACACGCACCGGGTCGGGACATGCCGGTGAGCGAGGAGGCTCTGCAGTTCGCCCGCCGCCTGGCCGCGTCCCGCGACCGGTTCCCGGACGACAAGGCCGCGGTCCGTGACCTGTTCGAACGCTGGAACCTCGGTCTGGGCACCACGCTGGTCGAGCGCCGGATGGCGCTGCGGCTCGCCCGGGAACAGGCGGCCCTGGACCTTCCCGAGCCCGAAGAGGGGGCCTGCGCACGGTCGCGCAGGCGAACCTCGCCTACGACTTGCTCGTCCTCCCGCACCAACTGCCCGCCGCCATCAGCACCGTCCGGGAGCTGCCGGAACTCACGTTCGTCCTCGACCATCTGGCCAAGCCGCCCATCGCCTCGGGCGCACTCCAGCCCTGGGCGTCGCTGATCCGTGAACTGGCGGCCCAGCCCCACGTGTTCTGCAAGCTGTCCGGTATGGTCACCGAGGCCGCCCGCGACGACCGGAGCGTGGCCGCCCTGCGTCCCTACGCCGACGTGGTGCTCGACGCCTTCGGCCCGCAGCGGGTGATGTTCGGCTCGGACTGGCCGGTCTGCCTGCAGGTCGCCTCCTACGCGGAGGTCGTCGGCGCGGCGGAGGCACTGACCGCCGGTCTCACCCCGGCCGAGCGCTCCCAGGTCTTCGCCACGACGGCGGAACGCGCCTACGGACTGGGCGAGAGCGACCAGCCGGGACGATCCGCGGACGACGGCACGGTGGGGGTGGTCCGGTGAAAGTACGCCTGGCCTACGGGCAGTCGGGGCTCGACATCGAGGTCGATCCGCGCTCGGCGACGGTCGTCGAACCCGTCCATCACGAGGGAGCCGCGGACCAGATGGCCGTCCTGCGCGCCGCGCTGCGCGACCCGGTCGCCGGACCGCCGCTGCGCGAGCGGGTCCGCCCGGGGCAGACGGTGGCCATCTCGGCCTGCGACGGCACCCGCCCGCAGCCCCGCCACCTGATGATCCCGGCCGTCCTGGACGAACTGGAGGGCGTGGTCCGCCGGGAGGACGTGGTGATCCTCGTCGCGACCGGCACGCATCGCGGCAACGACGAGTCCGAGCTGCGGGCGATGTTCGGCGACGAGATCGTCGACGGGGTACGGATCGTCAACCACGACGCCCGCGACGCCGACCAACTGGCGTGGATCGGCACCTACGGCAACGGCGTCCCGGTGTGGCTCAACCGCGAGTGGTGGGAGTCGGACGTCCGCATCACCACCGGCTTCGTCGAACCCCACTTCTTCGCCGGCTTCTCCGGCGGCCCGAAGCTCGTCGCCCCCGGGCTCGCCGCGCTGGAGACCGTGCTCGTGCTGCACGACGCGGCGCGCATCGGAGACCCGCGCGCCACCTGGGGCATCACCCAAGGCAATCCGGTCCACGACGACGTGCGCGCCATCGCCGAGGCCACCGGTGTCACCTTCGCGCTGGACGTGGTGCTCAACCGGGACAAGGACATCGTGGCCGCGTTCGGCGGCGACCTGCTGCCCATGCACGCGGCCGCGACGGCCACGGCCAAGCGCATGGCGATGCGCCCCGTCGAGGCGCCGTTCGACGTCGTCGTCACCACCAACTCCGGCTTCCCGCTGGACCAGAACCTGTACCAGGCGGTCAAGGGGATGTCGGCGGCCTACCAGGTGGTCCGGCCCGGAGGGACGATCGTGTGCGCGGCCGAGTGCCGCGACGGCTTCCCCGACCACGGCTCCTACCGCCGGGTGCTGGCCTCCGCGCCGTCCCCGCAGGCCCTGTTCGCCGACATCGGCGCGCGCACCGAAACGGTTCCGGACCAGTGGCAGGTGCAGATCCAGGCCCGCATCCAGTCGGGCAGCCGCGTCATCATGCACACTTCCTTCCTCAGCGACGAGGAGCTGGCCACGGCCCATCTGCGGCAGACCCACGACATCACCGCCACCGTCGCGGAGGCGCTGGCCGCCGCGGGCCCGGACGCCCGCGTGTGCGTCCTGCCGGAAGGCCCGCAGACCATTCCCTACATCGGACGGGGGCGGCCGTGAACGAGGTGTTGGACCTGGGATACGCCCGGCTCGACCTCGGCCGTGAGGCCCGCCAGGGCCTGCCGGAAGTGGTTTATGGCCCCGGCAAGACCGTGGAGCAGATCGCCGGAATCGTCACCGGCCTCCTGCGCCACAACAGCGGTCCCGTCCTCACTACCCGCGTCGTCCCCGAAACGGCGGCGGCGGTCCTGGGGCAGGTGGAAGGCGGAACGTACGACGAGAAGGCCCGGCTGCTGACCTGGCGGCCGGCCGCCACCGGGGAGTTCTCCGTCGTGGTGGCGGCCGCTGGCACCTCCGACGGCCCGGTGGCCGCCGAGGCCGCCGCCGTGGCATCGGCCATCGGGCTGGACACGACGGTCGTCCACGACGTGGGCGTGGCGGGACTCGACCGCGTCCTCCAGGTGCGCGGCCGGCTGCAGAAGGCCGACGCGGTGATCGTAGTCGCCGGCATGGAAGGCGCCCTCGCCAGCGTAGTCGGCGGTCTGGTCCGCGCCCCGGTCGTCGCGGTGCCCGTCTCCACCGGGTACGGCGCCTCACTGGAAGGCGTCACCGCGCTGCTCGCCATGCACGCCTCCTGCGCCGCCGGGGTGACCGTGGTCAACATCGACTCCGGATTCTCCGCGGCCATGGCGGTGCACCGCATCGCCCAGGCCCGGCCGGCGGCAGACCGCGGAGGCGCCGAGTGATCTGCTGGCTCAACCCGTTCATCGGGCTGGCCGGAGACATGCTGCTGGCCGCCCTGATCGACGCAGGGGCACCGCTGGACCGGATCCGGTCCGCCGTCGCCGCCACCGGTCTGACCGGCTGGAACCTGACCGCCGAGCGCATCACCGACCACGGACTGGCCGCCACCAGGGTCCAGGTGGAGGTCACCGACCCCCACACCGAGCGGCGGGCCGCCGAGGTGCTGGAGATGGCCGCCCGGGCGGCCCCCCCCGGCCCGTCGCGGCCCTCGCCACCGCCGCCGTGACCGCGATCGCCGAGGCGGAGGGGCGGCTGCACGACGCCGACCCGGCCGACGTCCACCTGCACGAACTCGGCGGCCACGACACCCTCGTCGACATCGTCGGCAGCGCCGCGGCCCTGCACGCCCTCGGTGTCACCGACGTGGTCAGCGCGCCCCTGCCGCTCGGCCGGGGCCGCGTCGAGGCCGCGCACGGCGTCCTGCCCTGCCCCGCGCCGGCTACCCTCGCCCTTCTGGCGGGAGCCGCCGTCACGGGCAGCGACCTGCCGGGCGAAACGGTGACACCCACCGGCGCCGCGCTGCTGCACGCCGCCGGAGCCCGCTACGGCCCGCCCCCGCCCATGACCCTGGACGCCACCGGCTACGGGTCAGGCACCCGCCGCCTGCCCGACCGGCCCAACGTCGTCTCTGTCAGCCTCGGTTCCCCTCTTCCCAGCGCACCGGACGAGGACGTGGTCGTGCTGGAGACCAACCTCGACGACGTCACCGGCGAACTCCTCGGGTACGTCATCACCAGGGCGCTGGACGCCGGCGCCCTCGACGCCTGGACGACCCCGGCGGTGATGAAGAAGGGCAGACCCGCGCAGGTCCTGCACGTCCTCACCAGCCCGCACCAGGAACGACGGCTGCGCGATCTGTTGCTGTCCGAGACCGGTGCCCTCGGCATCCGGCGCGTCGGCGCCACCCGCACCACGCTGCCGCGCGCCTTCGAGACGGTGGAGGTGGACGGGCACCCCATACGTGTCAAACACGGTCCCTACGCGGCCAAGCCGGAGCACGACGACGTGGTGGCCGCGGCCGCCGCACTGGGTCTGTCCCTGCGCGCCGTCGCCGTGCGCGCATTGCGTCTGAGCCGAGCGGGAACGATGACGACGAACCAGGAGGAAGAACGTGCCCAGTGACGCCACCTTGGAGCACCGGCTCGCGGACCGCGTGCACGCGCTCGGCGGCCCCGTGGCCGTCGCCTATTCCGGCGGCGCCGACTCCGCGCTGGTCCTTGCCGCGGCCGCACGGGTGCTCGGGCCCGAGCAGGTCCTCGCGGTGACGGCCGTGTCGGAGAGCCTGGCCGACGGAGAGCTTCTTGCCGCCCGGCGGCTGGCCGACGACCTCGGAGTCACCCATCTCACCCCGCGCACCCACGAGTCGGCACTCCCCGGCTACCGGGCCAACGGCCCTGACCGCTGCTATTTCTGCAAGTCCGAGGTTCTGGACACCATCGCGGCGCTGGCCCACGAGCACGGCTTCGAGACGGTGGCCACCGGCACCAACGCGGACGACGCCGCGGACCCCTACCGGCCGGGCATCCGCGCCGGCCGGGAACGCGGCATCCGCACCCCGCTCCTCGACGCGGGGCTGACCAAGGCGGAGGTACGCCGCCTCAGCCGGCACTGGTCGCTGCCCACATGGAACAAACCGGCGACACCGTGTCTCGCCAGCCGGGTTCGTTACGGCATCGAGGTCACCCCTTACCGCCTGGCCCGCGTCGACCGCGCCGAGGCGGCCGTCCGGACCCTCCTGGCCGAGGCCGGACTGCAGGTGACCGACCTCCGGGTCCGCGACCTCGGCGATCGGGCCCGCGTCGAGGTGGACCCGGTGCTCGTATCTCGGGCCGCGGCACTTCCGGCACTCGGCGAGGTGCTTGCCGCCGCCGGCTTCGCCGGCCTGCCCCACCAGGTCGAACCGTTCCGCTCGGGACGGCTCAACACCGAGCCCTGAAACCGAGGTGTCGGGGTGTGCCGGATCAGACCTGTACCGCATCGCCCGTGGGGGGCTGACGTGGGATCACGCGACCCCGTCCACGGGGAAGGTGCGGCGGGCGGGCGAGCGGCGAGTCGGGGAGGGGGCGGCGCGTCAGGACCGAGCAGACGGGGAGGCTTCTCGCCCAGCGAGTGTCGTCGTTCGGTGAATCTGCGTAGTGGTTGTGATGTGACCTGCGGATTGTTCAGGTGGGCTGGGTGGCTGGGGACGACAGGGGCAGCGGCGACGGCGTACAGCCCGCCGCGTGGTTCTTCGACCAGTCGATGATCGGCGACCTCGTGGTCGTCAAGAACTCCGAGGGCAAGACCGGGCTGGCCCCGGACAACGGCCTCAGCGACTGGAACGTGCCGTGGAAGCAGTGGGTCGCGGGCAGCTCGACCACCTGACACCACGCCACTCTCCAGTCAGCCGAACCGCATCCCCTCCGCCAGGAGGACGTCAGCTGATTTCTGTCGAACTGCAGGAGGTCGCAGTGGGCGGCGCGGATTTCGAACAGCGGGCGCGCATCGGGCATGAACAGTGGCCGGGAGGTGATCAGGAACCGGTGGGCCCCCGGTTCACCAGCCGCCAGTGCAAGGCAGGAACCACCTTGCGACGTAGGCCGACGCCGAGGATCTCGTCCAGTCCGTCCATGCACACCAACCACTCGGCGCCCGGTGTGATGGTGCCGGTCACCGGCCGCGGTGCTCCAAGCGGGGGAAGCAGCGGTGTCCGTCCGCGCGTCGACCTGTTGAACGCGATATGACGTCCTCATGTCATCGCCGCCGCGCGCCGCGGCCGCCAGCTGTCACCGCCCGCACGCTCCGCTGGCCGGCGAGTTCGCCGCCGATCCGGCCGTGTGCCATCACGCCTACCAGGTCGCGATCGACTTCGGCTTCGTTGCCGTCGACGTCATCGCCGACCTCCTCCCCCAGGAGGACTCCCTCGCGCCCAGTGCATGGGGTTCTGCGACTGCGACCGCCTCGCCCTGGACGACGGCGACCTCACCCGCCGGGCACTGAGCGCCGTGGCAGCCTCAAACAACGTGGCCCGCCAGTTTTCCGCCGTTGGCCGGAGGGCGGAGGGACCTGGGTGGCGGCCTGTGCGGCGGCTGGGCTGGACCGCTCCCTCGGCGGAGTGCGGGATGTCCCCGGCGGGGTCATGATGAGACGGCCCGGCCGCCGCGGGAGCGCCGGGCGGGAAGGGGCAGGCGATGGAGCTGTTCCCGCCGGCGCCGCTGCCGGAGTGGCGGGACACGAAGGAGACGTTGCACCGCTTCGCGCAGATTCTCGGCAAGATCCGCTTGGCCGCGAGCGCTCGGCGCAACCACTGGTGGAACGTCCCGTTCCATGTCACTGGGCGCGGCATCACCACCCGTCCGATGGGTCAGGTCGACGGGAATCCGATCTTCACGGTCGACTTCGACTTCGTCGACCACCGGCTCGCCGTCATGACGCTGGACGGCGAAGAGCGGTCCTTTCCGCTTCCGGGCCAGTCCGTCGCGTCCTTCTACAACCAGACCCTGGCCGCTCTGGCCGCGCTGGGCGTCCGGGTGAGCATCGCTATTCCCAGGCCCTTCGATCTACCCGACGCCGACCGGCCGTTCGCCGAGAACACCGAGCACGCGACCTACGACCCGGTAGCCGCAAACCGCTACTGGCGGGTGCTGAGCCAGGTGGCGTCCGTGCTGGAGGAGTTCGCGGCGGGCTTCTCGGGAAAGGCCAGCCCGGTGCACCACTTCTGGCACACCTTCGACATCGCCCACAGCCGGTTCTCCGGGCGCCGGGTCGACCAGCCCAGGCAGGCCGACCCCGTCACCCGGGAGGCGTACTCCTCGGAAGTGATCAGCTTCGGCTTCTGGTTCGGCGACGACACTTTTGCCGAGCCCGCGTTCTACTCGTACACCGCCCCCGAGCCCGCCGGTCTGGCCGAAGCGCCGCTCAGCCCGGCGTCCGCGCAGTGGGTCGCGCGCGGCGACAGCCACCTGGCCGTGCTGCGCTACGACGCGGCCCGCGCCGAGGCCGATCCACGTGCCGCCGTGCTCGCCTTCTACGAAAGCGCCTACCAGGCCGGGGCCGGACGCGCCGGATGGGACATCGCGGCGCTTGCGTGCCCCGGCGGAATCACGGACCCGGTCCGTCGCATCTGACGAATTCGGTCAGCAGTGCAGCGCGGTGCAGTGATCAGGCTTCGGTATCGGTGCGCGCCAGGATGCCCTTGAGCAGGCCCGTGGACTGGCCGACCTCAATGAGGTAGCCGTCCGGGTCGCGCATGTAGCAGCGCAGCTCGGCGCGCCGGTCGATGGGCGGGGTGAGGAACTCGGCTCCCTTGGCGCGGGCTGCCGCGTAGAAGCCGTGGATGTCCGCCACCCGTACGTTCAGGAAGCTGGAGGCGGTGTGGCGGTCCTCCGGTGGGCGCAGTATGACGTCGGGTTTGTCATCCGTGGGCCCACCGCCGGGGTTCATGATGATCCAGCTGTTGGCGACCTTGATGATGCAGGGGTTCTCCTCGAGCACCACCTGCCCGCCCAGCACATCGGTATAGAACGCCCGCGAGCGAGGGACGTCACCGACCGTGAGAAAGTGCGTCAGCAGCAGACCCTCGGCCGGTGCGGGAAGGTCGTCGGCTGAGGCGCCGGCGGCGATGAAATCGGACATATAGCAAGCGTAGGGCGGGAGCCCCCGCCCGGCATTCCCATCCGGCAGAGCCCGCCGGGCACGGCCCGCCGGCACAGCGGGCAGCCAAGCGCCGCCAATCCACTGGTCCACTCAATCGTGGCTCTCGTTGCCGCAGGGCTGATGCGTTCTCAGCCAGCGAGATGAACTGATCGCGTGTGTACGCGTCGCTGCGGACGGTTTGCCCGGTTCGCCATTGAGCGGTGTGCATCGTGAAGTCGCAGGTCACGGGTCTGGTGTAAATGGCGAGTTGGGTACTCGTGGCGGTCGGCGGCCGATGACCATGGTGTAGATCATCGGGCAGGTCGGGTTCTGGCGGGATGCCGGGTTCGGCTGCGCCCACGATCGGCCCCCGCCTACGATCCGTCAGCAGGTCGGCACACCGTGAGAACGCGGGAGGGCGCGGGGGATGCAGGAGCGGCAGCGGATCACCGCCCGCCGGAGCGAACTGGATGCTCTCGCCGAGGAGTTGGGCAAGCAACTCCAGGAGGCAGGCCGAGCGGCACGAACTGGCGATCGCGGAGCGGAGTGTTGAACCGCCTGGCCGAGCAGGCCCGGGCCGATGCCGGGCTGTCGCTCCGGCATCGACGAAGGTGGCCGGGCGGGCAGTCCTGCTCATCCCGCACCGCGGCGACGCGGCCGACGAGGGCGGGCTGCCCGGCGACTACCGCAAGATCCTGGCGATCGTGCGGAAGGCGGACGGCCCGGTGCAGGTCAGGGCGGTCGGCGAGCGGCTGGGGCTGGACGCTTCGGTACACGGCAAGCTGGAACCTTTGCGGGCGAAGATGACCAAGCTCGCCGCCCGGGGCTGGCTGCACAAGCGGGGCGACGGGCGGTTCACGGCACGTCCGTAGGCGCGCGGGGCGGGCCCGTAACTGACGGGCCCCGACGGCAATGGGGATCGCCCTCCTGCTAGAGCACTAATGGCCGTTGAAGAAGTCGGTGAGGGCGGCGGCGACGGCCTCGGGCTGCTCCTCGGGGATGTAGTGACCGGCGTCGGGCACGATGACGCCGGTCACGTTCTCGGCCCACGGGCTGATGGAGGCCGCCATATCCGGGATTGAGCCGTGGCTGCTGGAGATTCCGAGGACGGGCGCGGTCAGTCGCCGTTGCTCGAGTGCCGCGCGGTTCTTGCGCGCGGACTCGGCGGCGTCGCGGTAGTAGGCGAGGCCGGCGCGCAGGCCGCCATCGACGGCGAGGGCCGCGCCGTAGTGGTCGAGCTCTGCTTCCTCGAACGCGTCGGGCGCGAGGGACTTGGTCTTCAGGAACCAGCTGATGTACTCCCGCTCGCGGCCGGCTATCAGCGTCTCGGGAAGATCGGGCACCACGTGGAACGCGAAGTGCCAGGTCTTGAACGCCAGAGTCGGGTCGAGAGGGATCGCTTCCGGCATGGTGATACCGGGAATTCCGGCGTCGAGCAGCGCGACCCCGTGCAGTCGGCTCTCGTAGTTCAGGGCGAGGGAGAAGGCGACCCAAGCGCCGATGTCGTGCCCGGCGAGCCAGTAGTCCCGCACGCCGAGAGCGTGCACAGCGGCCTGGATGTGCGCGGCGACCGTGTGCGTGTCGTAGCTGAGCTTCGGATGCTCGGAATTGCCTTGGCCCGGCCGGTCGATCGCTATGACCCGGAACCGATCGGCGAGAACAGGCATGACCTTTCGCCAGGCCCACCACGTCTGCGGGAACCCGGTGAGCAGGACGACGACCGGTCCGTCCGGCCGACCGCCTTCGACGGCGTGCAGGCGGACGCCGTCGGCGTCGACCCAGCGGTGCGTGAATTCGGCCAGGTCATGCAGGGGCAGGGCGGGGACGGGGTTGGTCATGGGAATCCTCCATCGAGGCGGGTGGACCGTGATTCGACGCTAGCACGTCTTGAACTGATCAGTCCAAGATGGGAGGATGGGCCGCATGGCAGGCAAGAAGCAGTTCGACATGGACACGGTGCTCGACGCCGCGATGATCCAGTTCTGGCGCTACGGCTACGCCGACACCTCGCTCGACGACCTGTCCCGGGCGACCGGCCTGAATCGCAGCTCGATCTACTCCTCGCTCGGCGACAAGGACGCGCTCTTCCTTCGCTGCCTGGATCGCTACGCCACGCGCTACGGCGACAAGTTCGACGCCGCCCTCTCGTGCGCGGCCGAGGACCCCGTCGCCGCCGTCCGTGCGTTCTTCGATGTCACCCTGGGGCGCATCGCCGACCCCGCCGTGCCCGACGGGTGCCTGATGGCCCAGTCGGTCATGGCGAGTCCGGGGCTGAGCCCGAGCGTCGCAGAGCATGTCAAAGAGTTGTTCGGCCTACAGCGCCCGCGCCTTCGCACCGCGCTGAAGGCTGGCGGAATGTCCGACGAGAACGCCGAGGTCTTCGCCGTACACGTAGCGGCCGTGAACCAGTCTCTCGCGGTGATGGGTAGGGCCGGGTCGAGCCCGGAGCAACTCCGGGCGATCGTCGGTGTGACCGTCGACGCGCTCGCGCGGGCGCTGAGACCGGTCGGATAGCTGGCATATCAAATTTCTGTCTGAGAGTCATAGGCGCTTCTCAATGTTCGGAGGGGCAAGACAGATGGCTGATGTAGCCGGCGTCAACCTTGGCGGGTTGGAGGAGTCGTCCCTCTGGGAGTGACGGAAATACGCATCACGGAGCCCTGCACGGCGGTGACCTGCGCCGATGATCAAGGTTCTCGAAGCCTTTGACCAGAACAGGGGTCGCGTTCGCGTGCCATCCTCCCTAATCGGTGTCCTGCAGCGCCACTGCCAGGGCATCGACTCCGCCTGCCCGGATCCGGAACCGCAGCAGTTCACCTCCCTGGCGGAGACGTTGAGCCGGATACCCGATCCCCGCCGGGTCCGCGGCCGTCGCTACCACCTGGGCTCCCTGCTCGCGCTGTGCCTGGTCGCCGTGCTCGGCGGGGCCAGGTCCCTGGCCGCCATCGCCCGCTTCGCCGCCGATACCGACTCCAGCCTGCGCGAACAGCTCGGGCTCGCCTCCAGCACACCAAACGCCTTCACACTGGGACGACTCCTCGCTCGTCTGGACGGCGACGCCTTGGACGACGCCGTGGGCGCCTGGCTCGCCCGGTACGCCGCCGACCCGGTGGACGAACCCGGCGAGACACTGATCGGCCTGGCCGTCGACGGCAAGACTGTGCGTGGATCCCGCACCGACGGCATGGCCGTCCGCCTGCTCGCTGCCGCGCTGCACGGCTGCCAGACCGTGATCGCCCAGCGTCAAGTCGCCGCGAAGAGCAACGAGATCCCCGCCTTCGCCCCGCTGCTGGACCGGCTCGACCTGCGCGGCGTCGTCGTCACCGCCGATGCGATGCACACCCAGCGCACCCACGCCGAGCACGTCATCACCGCTGGCGGCCACTACCTCCTGGTCGTCAAGGGAAGCCAGAAGAAGCTGCGCAAACAGTTGCGGCGCCTGCCCTGGCGGGAGATCCCGCTGCAGGCCCGCACCACCGGGGCCGGGCACGGCCGCCGTGAGGTCCACCGCCTGAAGGTCTGCACCGTCCAGCCGGCCTGCTCTTCCCGCACGCCGTCCAGGCCATGGAGATCAAGCGCCGCCGCACCCACCGCAGGACCGGCAAGGTCCAGACGAAGACCGTCTACGCGGTCACCAGCCTGTCGCCCCAGCAGGCCCACCCGGCGCAACTCGCCCAACTCGTGCAAAACCACTGGTCGGTTGAGGCCCTGCACCACGTCAGAGACGTCACCTATAGCGAGGACGCCTCGCGAGTGCGCACTGGCACCGCACCCCGCGCCATGGCCACGCTGCGGAACCTGGCTATCGGACTCATGCGCCAAGCAGGGTGGACCAACATCGCCGCCGCAGTCGATCACTACCGGTCACGCCCCCAGCACGCAACCGCCACGCTCGGACTCACAGCTTGAGAACGCATCGCCCCTGGGCGTGAAGCCACTCATGGCCCGTAACAGCCATGCGATGGCGATGAGCTGGCTGATACCCCTGCTGATCACGGCTTGGTCGACCGTCCGTGGGTGCTGGACGCATACACGTGTGAGCTATAGGGAGAAGATAAACACACCCTGGCAGCGGCGGGTTGGGTGTCGGGGACATGCCGGGTCTGCCGAAATGACGGCGCAGACGGGGAGAGAGATACTGAAGCTCGGGAGTGTTGCCCACCTGGGCTCGCCGCCTCAAGCGAATTAAGAGAGGTGGTGTCGACGATGACTTCTCGGTCACCGAAATGGATTATCCCGGCACTTCGGGTAGCGACTGTTTTGATTGCGTTGAGCGTATTCGGGATGCTCGTCGATACGTTCGTTGCTATGCACAGTACGCTGAACTTGGGAGCTGCGATCTTCGGGGTATTCGGCGCGCTGGTTCTGGCTTTCCTGGCGCTAGCAAGTCCGGGAGCCCTCGAAGAAATGTCATTCGGTCCATTCAAAGCGAGATGGCGGATCAGCCAGGTAGAATCCAGGGTCGAGTCGATTCAGCTGGCGATCGTCGGCCTGCTCACTCGTCACGAGCGAAGGCATCTACGGAAGTTGGCTGGCGAGACTCGTGATGGGGTGAACTACTGGGAGAAGTTGCACGGAGAACTGGAACATCTTGAGCACCTGGGATACCTGAGGTATCGCCCCGATCGGCCGGATCCGGAACTCTTGAAAATGAAGGATAATTTGAAAGACGGCGAGTATTTTCTCCTCGGAAGCTATCTTGAAATTACGAAGATGGGTACAGAGTACCTACGCCTCTATCGGGAATCCGCCCCGCTGATAAAGGTGGGCTCAACTGGAGAGGTGAACATCGATGGGAAGTCCTACGGTGAGGCCAGAGACTGGCGCGACATCGTCCGCTACGCCATAGCTGCTGGATGGATTATGGAGCCGGACTGGGAAGAAGAAGTGATCTGGGCGGACGGCGTCCGAGACAGATTGAAGCCCGGGTCCGGAGGGCTTGAACCGCAACCGCGGCAAGACGCTCTGGTGAGCCCTCCGCATAGGCAGCCCCGGAAGGCTTCGCGCAGCACGCGTAGCCACCACCGGAAGACTTCGCGTAGCACGCACCGAAAGACTGAAGCCAGATGACTCCCGTGGGATCTGAAATACCGCCAGGTATGGGCGCGATTCCTGACTCGCATGGCACGGTTTTCCGGGTCTGGGCGCCAAACGCCAAGTGCGTGAATCTGGCCGGATCGTTCGACGGGTGGATGACGGCACACCCGATGACCATGGAAAGCGGCGGATACTGGTCCACCCGGCTGGCTGCCGCCGGGCCGGGCGACCAGTACAAGTATCTTGTCGCAACCAAGGGCGGCGAGCTGTGGAAGGTCGACCCCTACGCGCACAGCCTGACCAGTTCCACCGGGAACGCAGTGATCGATGCGGCGGACTTTGACTGGGGCGCACATCCGTGGCAATGCCCGGGCTGGGATGAACTCGTCATCTACGAGTTGCACGTCGGCACCTTCAACCGCGCCTTTGGCGGCAGACCCGGTCGATTTTCCGGCGTGGCCGAAAGGCTGGAGGAACTAGCCAAACTCGGTGTGACCGCGATCGAACTCATGCCAGTCACGGAGTACGCCGGAGAGGTGTCCTGGGGCTACAACCCTGTAACAGCGTTCGCGGTGGCGGACGACTATGGGTCCCCGGGCGAACTGAAGGCGCTGGTCAACCAGGCTCACGAGCACGGTCTGTCGGTGTTGGCCGACGTGGTTTACAACCACTTCGGCTGGGCCGACCTGGACGCCGGCCTGAGGCGGTTCGACGGCTGGTACGAGAACGACGGCGATGGCATCTACTTCTACAACGACTGGCGCCGTAGCACCCCATGGGGCCCGCGCCCCGACTACGGTCGGCGTGAGGTCCGTCAGTACCTACGTGACAGCGCACTGTCCTGGCTTGAGGAGTACCGCATGGACGGTCTGCGTTGGGACGCCACCGCGTTCATCCGCACCGTCGACGGCGGCGATGACCCGGGCAAGGACCTGCCCGACGGCTGGAGCCTGCTGCGCTGGGTCAATGATGAGATCAAAGCCCGCCAGCCCTGGAAGATCCGCATCGCAGAGGACCTTCGTGACGATCCAGTGATCACCGCCGGCACCCCGGCGGGCGCCGGGTTCGACTCGCAGTGGGATGTCGGGTTCTGCCAGGTGCTCCACGAGGCGCTTACGGTTGAGAAGGACGAGCAACGCAGCATGAGCCGGGTACGCGACGCAATTGAGCACCGTTTCGGTGGCAGTGCGCTCTCCCGAGTCATCTACACCGAGTCTCACGACGAGGTGGCCAACGGCAAAGCGCGCGTCCCAGAGGCGATCTGGCCCGGTAACGGTGAAAGCTGGTATTCGAAGAAGCGTTCCACGCTGGGCGCCGCCGCCGTCATGACCGCGCCCGGCATACCGATGATCTTCCAGGGACAGGAATTCCTCGAAACCAAGCCGTTCGACGACCACACCCCGCTCGACTGGGCCGGGCGCGATCGTCATCCCGGCATCATGCGGCTCTACCGCGACCTGATCACCCTTCGGCGCAACCGCACCTATACCACTGCCGGACTAAGAGGCGAGCAGGTGGATGTGTACCACTGCAACGACACCGACAAGGTCATCGGCTTCCACCGCTACGCGCAAGGCGGTCCGGGCGACAGTACCGTCGTCGTCCTCAACTTCGGCGACAACGCCTACGACCACTACCGGTTGGGGTTGCCCCGGGCGGGAGACTGGCGAGTTCGCTTCAACAGCGACTCGGCGGACTACGGCCCCGACTTCAGAGGCTCACCCAGCCACGACATCAAGGCGGACAACAACGGGCAGGACGGGTTGCCCTGGGCTGGCGCCATAGGTATCGGCCCGTACAGCGCCGTCATCCTGTCCCAAGATCGATGATGACACGAACCGAGCCGGCTTCGAGGACGATGGCTTTCGTATGCCGGACCCGGCACTGAGTGAAGCATCACGAGACCTGCCACTTGCTTGAACTGCTGCCCTCAAGAAGGCATTGCAGTTGGGAGCTTGAGCCTGACGGCGGTTGATTGATGTGATCTGGGTGGGCCGCCGACCGTGAGGTCGCCGGCCCACCCAGAGATCGGTCGTCCAGGCACTGGGTCAGGGGGGTTCTGGAGCAATGCTCAAGACCTGTGGATCGGGCTTCGGGACGGGACGCGAAGGGTGTATCTTCCCGAACGATCCTTTGGTGTGACCCACCAGTATTCAGGTATCGCCGGACGGATCAAGAATTCACAGATTGGTGTGTTCCTCGCTTACGCCTCGAAGCACGGCCGGGCTCCGGTGGACCGGGAGTTGTATCTTCCGAGGGAGCGGACCTCCGATGGTGAGCGGTGTCGCGCTGCAGGTATTCCGGATGATGTCGGGTCCGCCACCCCGCCCTCAAGCGCTGCATGGTCGAACGCGCACTGGTGGCAGGGATTTCCTTTGAACACGAGGAAGACGACGGCCTACTTCCCAGGAGCGATGCTGGTCGCCATGTCACCAATGATCACGGGGATCGTTGCTTCATCGGCCTTGGTTCGTAGTTGCTCCACCATCGGGAGCGACAGCTCAATGCCGGTGACAGAGACCCCTCGCTCCGCGAGCGGGACGGCTACGCGGCCCGGTAACGATGGCGAACTCAAGCGCCTTCCCGCCACCCGCGAGCTGGGCGAGACGGTCCACGGCCGGTTCCAGGACCTCGGGCGCGAACATCCCGGAACCGGGCGTGTCATAGCGCCGGGCGGTATCGGCGTCCCAGATGTTCTCCTGCTGCATTCCCTCAACGCTCGCCGCTGGCCCATGTCGATGTCCACCGAGTTTTTCACGCAGGCGTCAGAACTGCTTCTCAGGCAGCCCTGGCACGCGTACGTTGATCTGGTCCAGGTCCGTGTCCTGACGACAGAGTTGTCGGGGACCTGGTCCTGAGCTTGGAGCCGCTTCTGGTCCGGGCGGTCCTCGACCTTGCCGTAGGACGCCCCGGAGCGCCTCCCCTCAACGCCATCCACCTCGCGGTACGCCGCGGCGCGCAGGCCAACCCGGCCCTCACCGTCGTACGCGAACGCCGCACCGATCCGGCAACCCGATGGGAAGGGCTCTGAGCGGATGCGGCGCCGGATCTACGTCACGGCGTGAGGGAGGTCAGGGTGCCCCCTTCGACCTTCAGGGCGGCGCCGGTGGTCGCCGAGGCACGGTCGGAACTGGTGAAGAGGATCAGATCGGCGACCTCAGTGGGCTGGATGAGCCGCTGGATCAGCGACGTCGGCCGGAACCGGGCGATGAACTCGCGCTGTGCGGCGTCGAAGGTCTCCGCCTCGGGGATGAGAGCGGTGATGTACTCCTCGATGCCTTCGGTGTGCGTGGGGCCGGGCAGCACGGAGTTGACGGTGACGCCGGTGCCGGCGGCGGCCTTGGCCAGGCCGCTGGCCACCGCCAGCAGGGCGGTCTTGGTCATGCCGTAGTGGACCATGTCGAGCGGTGTGTCGATGGCCGTCTCGCTTGAGACGAAAACGATGCGGCCGAACCCGCGCTCCATCATCCCGGGCATGTACTGGCGCGCAAGCCGGACGCCGCTGAGGACGTTGACCTCGAAGAAACGACGCCATTCCTTGTCCTGGATCTCCAGGACCGGGGTGGAGGCGAAGATGCCGGTGTTGTTGACCAGGATGTCAACCTCGGGCACCGCCTCCAGCAGTGCCTGTGCGCCCTCGGCGGTGGATACGTCGGCGGCGACGGTGACGATGTCCGCGCCCGGCACCCGGAGGCGGATGCCGTCGGCGGCCGCCTTGAGCCGGGCCTCGTCGCGCCCGTTGAGGACGGTGCGGGCCCCCGCCCGGGCGAAGGCTTCCGCGGTGGCCAGGCCGATGGAACGAGCCACCCCCATTATGAGACGGATCGTTCTCTCCAGCAAGCGCTTGACAGAGAGAACGTTCCGTCTCACTCTCGGAGAGAACGATCCGTCTCATCGGATGCGTCGCCGAGCGCGCCAGTTCAGGACGCCGCTCTACCCAAGGGAAGACTCATGCAGATCGACTTCGCCGGCCGTACCGCCCTGGTCACCGGCTCGACGCTGGCCGCTCACCCCGACAGGAGGCTCCAGGTGCGACGACCGGCCGAGGAGACGCGACGGCACATCCTGGACGTGGCCGGCGACCTGTTCTACTCCCGCGGCGTCCGCGCCGTCGGCATGGACCTTGTGATCGGCACGGCAGGCGTCGCCAACGCGACGCTGTACCGCCAGTTCGCCAACAAGGACGAGCTGGTCACCGCCTACCTGGTCAGCCGGAACGAGCACTGGTGGCAGCGCCTCCGCGAGGCGGCGGCAGCAGCACCCAGCCCCCGCGCCCGCATCAAGGCCCTGTTCGACCTCACCCGGCAGGACATGGCGGCGCCCGGCTACCGCGGCTGCGCCACACTGAACATCACCAGCGAGTTCCCCGACGCGGACCATCCCGCCCACGCGGCAGCCGTTGCCCACAAGACCGAGGTGCAGACCTGGCTCAGCGAACAGCTCCGCGCAGCAGGCGACGCGAACCCCGATGACACCGCCGGCAAGCTCCTGGTCATCCTCGACGGCGCCCAGGTCCTCGCGGCTGCCATGGCGACCGACACCCCAGGCGACCACATGATCCAGCTGGCGGAACAGCTTCTCGACGCGCGGCTGCCCGCACCTCTGTGACCGGATGACGACGGTCACCGCTCCGGTGATGTGGAAGTGATCTTGCGGGACATGCGGCGGGCCCGAGGGGCGCGGGCCGTATCCGCGGCCGAGCTCTTGGGCCCTTGGCGTTGCGCATCCAGCCGCGCAGCGCGGTCAGGTCCGTGGGCCCGGCCGCCCGCCTGCCGATCGGCCCCGCGCTCATTCGCGGCTTCCCGAGGCGAGCAGGCGGCTCGCGCAGCCGGGCAGCAGCAGAAGACAGACCGCCGCGACAAGCGCCGTCAGGACGGCGGGAATCGGGCGCTGGAGCATGGCGAGCACCGTCACCGCGGTGATGGAGACGCCTGCGGGCCGTTCACCAGCCTCAGGGCTGCGCGAGACGGTAAGGGCGCAGACGTCCCACGTTCCCGAGCGCAGACCTCTCCGCTGGTGGGCGCGGACACCGCGGCAGCCGCACGTGAAAGACAAGGCGTACAGCTCCCGCCGTGACCGCCGCTGCCTGCGCAGGCGTCGCATCTGGCACATCTCCCGAGCCGAGGAACCAGCGGGCGATCCAGCGGGGGGGACTTGGCGGTGAGGCGTTCGTAAACCAGTGGAGCAGCACCGCTGTGCGCCACTACCGTGCTGCCGAACCAAGTCGTCTGGGCAAGGGCGGGCCGTTGTACACCCTGTGAGACCTCCCGAGCGCTGAATCGTCGCGCGTCGCGCATGTGCGCCGCGCTCCTTTTTGCTGCGGATTTCTCACTGAAACCGGTGTACTTCTGTGCTCACAAACTGGGTGGTCGTGCCCACCTGCCTGCCGCTCGTCCTCCGACGCTGCCACGCGTGCGCGTCCGAGCGCTTCCGGGCATGCGGTAAGTTTCGGGTCAACGCACACCACAAGCTCATCGACGCCTGGCTCCTCGCGCTCTGTACCGCTTGCGGGGAAACTGCGAAGCTCACGGTCTTGGAGCGGATGAACGTGCGCTCCGTGCGACCTGCGCTGCTGGACCGGATGCATGACAACGACCCCGGGCTGGCAGCTGAGTTGCTCCAGAATCCGGTCGTGCGGCGCCGTAATCGCGTCGCCCTCGACTGGGAGAACGCCTGGCGCCTCGACACCGGCGGACCGGATCACCCGGACCACGAGGTGATCGACGTCTCGGTCCGCTTCGCGGCGCGGGTTCCTGTCCGGCCGGTGCGACTGATCGCCGAAGGTTGCGGTCTTTCGCGGGCCGAGGTCGAAAGACTGATCACGGAGGGGAAAGTCGTTTCGGCGGTCCGGCTGGGCGGCAGGCTCTCCGGCGACTTCACCTTCACGCTCAAGCGCTGAGCCCTCCGCGGGACGAGCGGCCTGTCCGGCGAGGTCCGCCGGGCAGGCCGCGTTCAGCGTGCCGTCGTGCGGGGGCGCCGGCCGGCCGTGACCGGTCACACGGTCTGGGCGGCCGCCTGCGCCGTTCTGGCTTCGTTCACGCTTGGGCGGTTCTGGCACAGCCTCCGTTCTCGCTCCGCTGCAGGTGGAGGCCTTGCACGGCATCGGTCCTCGTCAGGCTGCTGCGCTCCGTGACCACGGCATGCACTCGGTCGGGCTGCTCGCCACTGTCTCCCCGGCCACTGTGCAGCGCCTGTTGGGCCGGAAGGCCAGCCGGCTTGCCGCCGACCGCGCCCGCGGCCCGTATGGTCAGCCGGTCAGATCCGCATCCGCGTGGACCAGATCAGAGACCACATCATGTGCAGGCACCGGCGAGCGGCCTCGACCGCCCCGGACCCGTGCCGCGCAAGGCGCTGCTGCGCCGCTCGAACGCCAACCGGCCCCCTCCCGCACCACCAGCTCGCCCTCCAGCCCGGTGCCCGCGGCACCACGCGGTGGTCCGCCGCACCGGGTGCGCTTGAACTCCACCCGCCCATCGCCCGCCTCTGCGAAGCGATGGAGCGGGAGCTGCGCACCCGCCTCCAGGCGAACCTCTACGCCTCGTGGACCGGTACCGAGGGCTTCGGCGTCCACTGGGACGACCACGACACGATCACCGTCCAGCTGAACGGCGCGAAGTGGTGACGGATCTACGGCACCACCCGCCCGCACCCGCTCTACGCGACATCGCTGACCCGGGCGAGGCGCCCACCGAGCCGGTCGCGGACCTGGTCCTGCACCCCGGGGACGTGCTGTACATGCCGCGCGGCGTGTGGCACGCGGTCCCCGCCGACCAGGGCACCCGTTCCCTGCACGTCACCTGCGGCCTGCAGACCCACACCGCGACGGACCTGATGGCGTGGGTGTCCGAGCATCTGCTCACGCACGAGGACTGGCGCCGCGACCTGCCGCTGCTCGCACCGCCGGACGTCCAGGCCGACGCCGTTGACGGGATGCGTAAACGGCGGATGCGTAAACGGCTCGCCGAACTGCTGGACGATCCCGGCGTGCTCGCCCGCTCCCGGACGGCGATGGACGGGCAGGCCGTGGGGCGGGATGGTGCCGGCCAGAGGTTGCGGAGGCAGTTGCCGGCCATGTGCCGTCGGCTCAGGCTCGGGGTCCTCCCGCGCGGACGAGGCCGGTCTCATAGGCGATGACGACGAGTTGTGCCCTGTCCCGGGCGCCGAGTTTGGCCATGGCGCGGTTGGCGTGTGTCTTGACGGTGACAGGCGTGACGAAGAGGTGTTCGGCGATCTCGTCGTTGGACAGGCCTGTGGCGACCAGTGTCATCACTTCCCGCTCCCGCGGGGTGAGGGCGGTGAGCCGTTCGCGGTCGGCAAGCTCGCCGGGGGAGGGCTGGGCGAGGAAGCGAGCGATCAGTCCCTTGGTCGCCGTGGGTGAGAGCAGGGCCTCGTCGGCCGCGACGAGACGGATCGCGTCGAGGAGCTGGGCCGGATCGACGCCCTTGCCGAGGAAGCCGCTCGCGCCCGCCCGCAGGGCCTGGACGACGAACTCGTCCAGCTCGAACGTGGTCAGGACGAGTACCTTCACGCCGGCCAGGTCCTCGTCCTGACCGATCAGTCGGGTGCCCTCGATGCCGTCGACCTCGGGCATGCGGATGTCCATCACCACCACGTCGGCCCGCTGGGACCGGGCCAGTTCTGCCGCTTCGCGGCCGTTGGACGCCTCGGCGACGACCTCCATGTCCGGCTGCGCGTCGATGAGCAGGCGGAAGGTGCCGCGCAGCAGGGCCTGGTCGTCGGCGAGCAGAACGCGAATGGTCATCGGAAGCCTTTCGCCGGGGTCATCAGGTGTGTGGGGTGAGTACGAGCGGGAGTTCCGCGTGGACTTGGAAGCCGCCCTCCGGTCGGGGGCCGGCGGTGACGGTGCCGCCGATGGCGGTGGCGCGTTCGCGCATGCCGATGAGGCCGTGACCGGTGCCATGGCTCTGGGCGGTGCCGGGGAGGCCGTCGTCGGTGACGGTGACCCGCAGAACGTCGGCACCGTAGTCCAACGTCACCTCCACGTGCTGGGCGCAGGCGTGCTTGTGTGTGTTGGTGAGGGCTTCCTGGACGATGCGGTAGGCCGTCAGTTCGGTGGTCGAGGCCACAGGCCGGGGCAGCCCCCTGCGTTCCAGCTTCACGGGCAGACCGCCCGCTCGGAGATTGGCGATCAGCACGTCCAGGTCGGCCAGCCCGGGAATGGGGGTCCGGGAGTCCGGCGCGTCGTCGGGCTGGCGCAGCAGACCGACGGTGGCGCGCAGCTCGTCGAGCGCCGTGCGGCTGTTGTCCTTGATGTGGGCAAGCGCCTGGTGGGCCAGATCGGGGTCGGTCCGCAGCAGATGGTGGGCCACTCCCGCCTGGGCGTTGACCAGGGTCATATGGTGGGCGACGACATCGTGGAGTTCCCGGGCGATACGGACGCGCTCCTCGGTGACCCGCCGGCGGGCCTCCTCCTCCCGGCTCCTTTCCGCGCGCTCCGCACGCGCCTCCACCTCGGCGAGGCGGAGGCGCCGGCTGCGGACCGCGTCGCCCAGGGCAGTGGCCGCGATCGCGAGGTCGAACCGAAGGAGGGCGGTACCCGAGATCGGCGACTGCCCGCGGGTGGCCGCGTAGACGGTTGTGATCGCCAGGGAGGCGGTCACACCGGCGACCCACGCGGTGCTCCGGCTGCTGCGGGTGGCGAGCGTGTAGAGAGCCACCAGGCTCGCCGCCGGGGACAGGGCGAAATCCGGCAGGCGGGCCATGTGCGCGAGGTCGAGGGCCAGTGTGACGGCAACGACCGCAAGCGGCCACCGGCTGCGCACGACGAGGGGTGCGCAGGCAACAGCCGTCCAGGCGACGCCGCCCATCCTCGGGGCGTGCCACCCGGAGCCCCCTTGCCCCGCGGCACTCGCCGCCACCCCGACCAGGACCACCACCACGGCCGGGAGGGTGTCCCGTACCCGCCCGTGCCGGGCCAACCACTGCCGAGACACTGCTGTCACCTGCATTTCCTCACTATGCGGCAGCACACATACCGCGTGACACGGGCCCGGCGCGGTGGCGGTGCGCCTTCCACGCCGGGCCCGTGCCCCGGCCGAGCGACGTCAGCTGCCGACTCCAGCCGCCTCCGGCTCCCGGCCAGGACCGGCCCACTGCTCCCTATCCTGCGCCGGGCCCTCCACGGAGACGCGTGGAAGCACCCGGTCCAGCCGGCGGGGCAGCCACCAGTTGCCGCGTCCGCACAGGTGCATGAGCGCCGGTACGACGACCATGCGGATCAGCAGCGCGTCGAGCGCGACGGCCACCGCGAGGCTCACGCCGAACTCCGAGATCACCCGCATGCCGCCGAACACGAACGAACCGAAGACACAGACCATGATGGTGGCCGCCACGGCGATCACCTTGCCGGTCTCGGCCTGCCCCACCCGTACGGCGCGGTGGTTGTCCCCGGTGTGAGCCCATTCCTCCCGCATCCGGCTGACCAGGAACACCTGGTAGTCCATCGACAGCCCGAACATGATGCCGACGACGAGGATGGGCACGAACGACTCGATCGGTCCGGCGCCGCCGAGCCCGAGGAACGAGGCGCCGAAACCGTACTGGAAGACGACGACGATCGCCCCGAAGGCCACCCCGACGCTGAGGATGTTCAGCAGCGCGCCCACGGCCGGGATGAGCAGGCTACGGAAAGCGACGGTGAGCAGCAGGAAACCCAGCGCGGCGATCACGAGCACGAACAGCGGCAGCTTGCTCATCAGCACAGAGGCGAAGTCGTCGTTGCTTGCGGTGGGGCCGCCGACGTAGACCTTCATGGACGTGCCCTGCTCGGCCGGCGGGATCACGTCCGTGCGCAGGTGGTCGATCAGGTCGGAGGTCACCGCGGACTGCGGGGAGGTCTTCGGGACAACGGATATCACGCCGACGTCCTGCCCGTCCTTCATAGGGGCGGCGCTGACGCCGGCAACGCCGTCGACCTGCTCGATGGTGGTGGCCAGCTTGGCCTCGGCCGCCCTGTCGGCGGCGGAGGGGGCCTCGACGGCGAGGACGAGAGGGCCGTTGAAACCGGGGCCGAAGCCCTTGGCGATCATGTCGTACGCCTGCCGGTTCGTCGAGGTCGTCGGCAGGTTGCCGTCGTCAGAGGCGCCGAGCCGCAGGGTGAGCGCCGGCAGCGCGAGAGCCGCCAGCACGGCGAGGGCGACCAGACCGAACGTCTTCGGCCGTGCCTGCACCCGCCGGGCCCAGCGCCCCCACAGACCCGTCCCGGACTCGGATACGGCCTGTGCGCGGCCGCCGGTCAGAGCGCGGCGCTGACGGCGGCTGAGGACCCGCGTGCCGATCAGGCCGAGCAGCGCCGGCAGCAGGGTGATCGCGGCCAGCACGGTCAGCACCACGGTGACGGCGGCGCCGATGGCCATGCCGTTGATGATGCCGACGTTCAAGGTGAGCATGCCGAGCAGGGCGACGACGACGGTCAGTCCGGCAAAGACCACCGCACGACCGGAGGTATTGAGGGACGTGGCGATCGACTCGCCGACGCTCATGCCCGCCATCAGATTCGTGCGGTGCCGGTTGACGATGAACAAGGCGTAGTCGATGCCCACGCCCAGACCGATCAGGGAGCCGAGGGTCAGCGTGGTGTCGGACAGGGTGATCACATGGCTGAGCAGCATCACCGCGATCGCGGAGGTGCCCACACCCGCGATGGCCGTGATGATGGGCAGCGCCGCCACCCACACCGCCCGGAAGACGAACAGCAGCACCACGAAGGCCAGCGCGATTCCCATCGCGTCGGCGACCGGGTTCGGCTTGGGATTGACGGTGAACGCCTGCCCGTTCAGCGCGATGTGCAGCGATGCCGACTCCGGGGCGGTGGCGAGCTGCTTCACCCGCGCGATCTGCGTGTCGCTGACGCCCTGCTCGAACGAGACGGTGGCGTAGGCCGTCGTACCGTCCCTGCTGACCTGCCGCCCACCGGCAGCCGTGAACGGGCTGCTGACCGAGGCCACGCCCGGAGCGGTCTCGATCCTCTTCACGGCGTCGGCCATCGGCCGCTCGGAGGCGGGGTCGGTCACCTTGCCGTCCCGCACCTGCCAGACGACCCGACCGCTCTTACCCGCCGCGCTGCTGGAAGCCTTCTGCAGCAGGGCCGCCGCCTTGGCGGAGTCGGTGTTCTGCGAGGTCGGGCTGTTGCCGAAGCTGCTGCCGATGGCACCGACCGCGCCGCCGAGAGCGATCAGCAGGCCCACCCAGGCCAGGACGACAGCGAGCCGGTGCCGGTGGCACCAGCGGGCCAGAGGGGACATCGACGAGCCTCCCAGGGGTTACGTCACACGAGCCGGGCCGACAGCCCCGGCCCACCCTCACGCTCGCATCCCCCCGGTCTCTCGTCGTTGGCCGAACGCAGACACTCGGGTCTACTGCGATCGCAGTAGACCCGCGGCGTCAGCCGGCCTCAGGGTTCGCCCGGCCCAGGACCGTGTGGCCGCCCGAGACCGAGCAGGACAAGCGCCGCCGAATCGCAGCGCTGGTCGCAGCCGAGCAGGCAGAGCGGGACAGGGCCGCGCAGCAGGAACGGCAGCGCCAGGAGGAGGAACGCGCGGCCGCCGACGCCCGGCAGACGATGCCGCTGAGCGAGCAGTACTCGCCGGTGTTCGCGCACGATCCGCCGCCGCCCTCGCAGGCGCGTGGTGGCAGTCTTGGCGGCGCAGGACATGACCCGGGCGCACACAGCCCGCCGGCAGCCGGGACAGCATCCGGCAGCCGCCCCCACACCACCGTGGGCGTGACCTCACACAGGAGCGCACGAAGGTCGCCGGGCCGCGACGGGAGAGGAAAGACATGACGAGTTCGAGGGTTCCACTGGAGCCAGGACGCGGCCTGCCAAAGCGTCGACGCGGACCAGCTGTTCGCGGACAGCACCGGCCAGAACCGGGCCAAGGCGGTCTGCACGGGATGCCAGGTGCGCACCGAGTGCCTGGCCGACGCCCTCGACAACCGTGTCGAGTGGGGTGTGTGGGGCGGCATGACCGAGCGCGAGCGCCGGGCTCTGCTGCGCCGCAGACCCGATGCCGCCTCGTGCAAGAGGGTCCTGGCCGCCGGGCCTGGGTCTCAGTTCCCGCCCCGGGCGAGGGGACTGACGGGCACTCACCACGTGCCTCGTCCAGCCCCTGCCCCCCTTTGGCCGCTTCGCGCGTAGTGACGTCATGCCGACACCACATTGGCGTCCCACGCGCACGCGATGGGCTGATGTGCGTGACTACCGCAGTCACGCACTACTTCCCGCGGTTGCCGCCGTGTGCGCCTGTTGGGTCGGTCGCCAGGGACGGGCCCGGGAACGCGACGTCCCCGAGCCCTCCTCGCTTCGGAGTCCTCGGCGGTGGCCGCCTACTCATAGCAGCTTCCGGAGCACAGCACGGTGACCGTGCCGCTGTCGCCGGCCGTTGCGGAGGGGAGGTGGTGGGTGGTGGCCGTGGGGGAATTGCTGGTCTCCCAGGGCATGGGGGCGGCCATGGCCTGGGGAGCGAGGGCGGTGAAGACCGCGGTGCTCATCAACACGGCGGCCACCGCGCGCTTACGCAGACGCATCTGAACTCCTCAAACGGTGACGGGCCAACGGGGTTCGGCGGCCGGCACACTGCCGCGGGCAGGCCGCCACGGCTGGCTGCCAGTCTCACGGTGCGCGCAGCCCCGAACCAGGTTCGTCGAAAGGAGTCCGGTGCTTCTCTGCACAATCACCACGAATGACGGACCACACTCCGGACAGGCCCGACAACGGGCGCGGTAACTCCCCAATCAGCCGCATCGAACCCGTCGAAAGCCGACCAGGACGCCACCATGTGGCTGCCGCCGGTCGCCGACTACTGCCAGTACGCCACCGACTGGATCGCCGATAAAATCCGCTGGAGCCTGAGCATCGATGCGGCTGAACACACCGCTCTGTCCGTCGTCTGACCGCAGTGGCTGGTGTGGCTGCTGCGGTGGTGGGGGCGGTGGCGCTGCCGGCGTCGGCCGCCGGCCATCACGACGGCCGCCAGTACCGTCCGGCGGTGTTCATCAGCGACGTGCAGTACGACTTCCCGGGCCGGGACGACCGTTCCAACCGCTCGCTGAACGCGGAGTGGGTGGAGATCACCAACGACTAGGTGTGTTGTCCCGGGACGTTGGTGACACGCGTGCTGGATGCTTGAACAGGTGAGGGCCTTCTGGGTTCGGTGTGGATTGCGACATCTACGCCCGACCGCAGGAGGCCCTCGTGTCCCACCGTAACGCCCCGCTGACCCCGACCGGCAGGCTGCGTCTGGCCCGGTGTGTCGTGGACGACGGCTGGCCGCTACGGCGGGCCGCGGAACGCTTCCAGGTCAGCCACACCACCGCCGCCCGCTGGGCAGGCCGCTACCGGCAGCTGGGCGAGGCAGGCATGCACGACCGCTCCAGCCGCCCGCACCGTCAGCCACGCCGCACTCCGGCCGCCGTCGAGGCACAGGTCCTGCGGCTGCGGCGCGAGCACCGGATCGGGCCGCTACGACTGGCCGCTCGTGCCGGTATCGCCGCGTCCACCGCCCACCGCATCCTGGTCCGGCACGGCCTGCCTCCTCTGGCGGCCTGCGACCGGGCCACCGGCGAGCCCGTCCGCCGCTATGAACGCACCCGGCCCGGCGAACTGGTCCACATCGACGTCAAGAAACTCGGCCGCATCCCCGACGGCGGCGGGCACAAGGTGCTGGGCAGGGCCGACGGCCGCCGCAACAAGACGGGCACTGGCTACGCCTACCTGCACACCGCCCTGGACGACCACTCCCGCCTGGCCTACACCGAAGACCTACCCGACGAAACCGCCGCCACCTGCGCCGGCTTCCTGCGACGAGCAACCGCCTGGTTCGCCACCCACGGCATCACGATCGAACGCGTCCTGACCGACAACGCCTGGACCTACACCAAGAACACCTGGCGCGACACCTGCCACCAGCTGGGCATCCACCCCCGCTGGACCAAGCCCTGGCGGCCCCAGACCAACGGCAAGGTCGAACGTTTCCACCGCACCCTGCTCGACGAACGGGCCTACCACCGGCCCTACACCTCAGACACCGAACGCCAGGCAGCGTTCCCCGACTGGCTGCACTGGTACAACTACCACCGACCCCACACCGGCATCAGCGGCCAACCACCAGCCAGCCGCGTCACCAACCTCCCCGGACAGCACACCTAGCGGGAGGTCGGCGGCCTGCTGTCCCCGGGCGGCGCGGACCATCCCTGGCAGCACCGCCGATTCTTGGCCGAGTGGGGCGGGCGCGAGGTGATCGACCACCGGCCGGTCGTGCCGGCGTGGTGGTCGAGTTCGCCGGGGACACCGCGGTGGACCAGGGCCGCTACCGGCATCCCGTCCGCTACCTGCGCGTACGCGAGGACCTGAGCCCCCAGCAGCTGCCGCCCCCAGCGCTTTAGCCCGAAGCCACGCCCGTCGCTGCCGCGGGCGGGGTAGGGCAGGCGCACATTGGCGCAAAGGACGTCGAGAGAGGTGAACGTGCCCGAGCAGAAGGGCGGCGGCTGGCTGTCCCGCTTGCGTCGCAGAAGCGACCGAACCCGAAAGCCGGCTCGGGCGCTTGGCGGCCGAGCCGATGTCACGATTCCGAGACCTCCTATGTGCCCAGGGTCACATTTATGCGAAGATCGCTCGCGGTTCGGCAGGAGGGGTGGAGGGGCTATGGCGGGCAAGGATGATCAGTTCGAAGCGTCTGCTTCAGCCCTCGGCTACCTCTACCAGTTCGCCAAGGCGCTGCAGCTCTGCATCGAGCAGTGGGTGGGAGGACTGGAGTGGAGCGTTGCCGTTGAGGCGGCCGATGACATCGAAAAGCATGCCGGGTCGCTGACAGAGCTGCTTCAGCTCAAGCAGCGAGCAGAAGGTACGCGGCTGACTGACTCGGCCCCTGATCTGTGGAAGACACTGCGGATCTGGTGTGAGGCGGCTACGAGCGGGCGGATCGATCTCGCGGAAACGAGCCTGTTTTTGATGACGACGGCCGAGCTGCCGCCCGGCAGTGCCGGCTATCACCTGCAGCCCAAGGCGAGCGGGCACCGTGACGAAGGCAAGGCGCTCGCTTTGCTGCGGGCGGCTCGTGAAGCGTCCTCGAGTGACAAACTGCAGAAGGCGTTCGCGGCCTTCGACGGCCTGGAAGCGGACGGGGCTGCGGGGCAGAGCGCCCTGCTTGCCCGGATCGACGTCATCGGTGATGCTCCCCGGATCGACGAGGTCCGCGAGACCATGCTCGGTCACGCGGCCCTCGTCGTGGGGCATGACCTCGCCAAGCCCTTCCTCACGCGCCTGGAGGGCTGGTTCTACGACCGGGTGATTGAGCAGATGCGTTCGCCGGGCGGTGCTCCCATCACCGGCGAGGAGTTCGACCAGGTCTTCAGCGATCTACGCCACCAGTTCGGCCCCAACAGCCTGCCCATCGACCCCGATATCGCCGACCTGGACCCTGAGCCTGCCGAGTCTGCCGACAAGATGTTCGTCCGCCAGCTGGACCTGATCGGCGTCGGCTCCGAACGCATCCGTCTGGCCGTGCGGGACTACGTGCGCGCCTTCAATCAGCGCTCACGCTGGTCGGAGGAGAAGCTCCTGCGGGTGGGAGAACTTGGCAGGTATGAGCGCAGGCTGGTGGAGGAGTGGCAGGCGCGTTTCGCGGACATGCGCGAAGACCTCGGCGATGAAGCAACCGAGGAGGAGATGAAACGTGAGGCCAAGCTGATCTACCGCTGGGTGGACCGCGAAGCCCGCGCCCAGATACGCACCGGCCTTGAAGAGGTGTTCATCCCTAAGGGGTCGTATCACATGCTCGCCGACGAGCTGCGGGTCGGCTGGCATCCGGACTTCACCGCCCGGCTGATGGCCCTCCTCGAGCCGGCCGGAGCACGCTCATGACGGCAGTTGACCTGAGCCGCGAGGAGCGAGCCCTGTACAACCCGGCGTTCACCGCGGTGCTGTGCGCCCGGGCCGTTCAGGGCTACGACAAGGAGTACGCCGCCCCGTGCCCTCTGCCGGTGGCCGTGACAGCCGCCGTCATGGCCCTGCAACCGGCTATCCGGGCCGTCCTGCCGGCCACCACAGGAACCGGCCTGATGGGGTGGCTGGACGAGAACGACGCCGTGCGAGTTGCCATGACACGCAACGCGGCCTCGTTGGCTGCCGTCGTGCGACCCGGTCTGCTGTTCGCGTTGCAGAGCCGCATCCTGCACTGCCACAGCGGCGGCCTGGACCCGGTCCCCCGCGCACTCGCCAAAACGATCAAAGGCGACACGGAACAGAGCGTCGCCATCCAAAAGGCTGCTTTCCAGCTCGGCCGCTGGCTCCCCAGCACCCGAAGCCTCAGTACCGTTCTGACCCTTCTTGGAGTCCAGCCGTGACCTTTCAGATCCGTGCGGTCACCATCTACGGCAAACAGGCCGACCAGGTGCGCACGGTGCCCTTCGCGCCCGGCACCCTCAACATCGTCACCGGCGACTCCCGACGCGGCAAAAGCGCCCTGCTGACCATCATCGACTACTGCCTGGGCAGCTCCGGCTACCCGGTCAAGGCCGGCAAGGTCCGCGACTACGTCAGCGCCTACGCGCTCACCCTGGTCAAGCCCGACCAGCAGCTCTTCATCGCCCGCCGCGCACCCGAAGGCAAATCCGCCGTCAGCACCGTCCTGTGCATCCTCCCGCGAGCCCCCGACACACCGCCCCCACCACTGCAGGAGCTCACGTTCGCGACCCCGCTGGACGCGGCGAAGGACATCCTCAGCGACTTCTGCGGCATCGACCGCACCGTCCGCGTACCGGCTGTCGGCCGAGCCCAGACCATCGCCCTATCCATCCGCCACGCCCTGTTCTTCTGCTTCCAGGCCCAAAACGAGGTCGCCAACCCCGACCTGCTCTTCCACTCCCAGGGCGAGGAATGGCGGCCCAACACCATCCGCGGAGTCATCCCCTACTTCCTGGGCGCCGTCGACCCCGAACAGGCGCTGCGTCGCAACCGCCTCCGCCTCCTGCGCCGCGACCTCGCTGACCTCGAGACCGCGCTCGCCCCCTCCCAGAACCTTGACCCCGCCACCGGCCAAGCCCGCGCCCTGCTCACCGAAGCCGTCGAAGCACACCTGCTGGCGCCCCTGACCGACCCAGAGCCATCAGCCGACGACGTACTGGACCTCCTGCGCCAGGCCCTGAGCCACACCGAGCCCTCGCCTGAACACGACAGCGGTGAGGACCCGCTCAGCGCCCTCACCGCGCGGCGCAACGAGCTACGTGCCCTTCACGGCCAGACTCGAGTGAAGATCGCCGATCTCAGGCGCCAACTCGCCGAAAACACCGACTTCACCGCCCAAGCCACCGAACAACGCGCCCGCCTGGTCTCCCTCGGCCTGCTCCGCCGAGACCCCGAAACCTCCGGCGCCACGCACTGCCCTGTATGCCAGAGCACCCTGCCCTCCGCCAATGACACCGTCACCGCCCTGACCCGTGACCTCGCCCATCTGAACGGTGATCTCCAAGTAATCGGCAGTGACACCCCGGCGATCCAACGCCTGATCAGCCAGGAAGAAGACCGCCTACAAGAACTGCGCTCCGCACTCGCCCGAAATCAAGAAGAGATTAACGAAGTCACCGCAGGCCTGCGCGCCCTCCAACAACAACCCGACGACGCGCGCCGCGCCGCCATGGTCCAGGGACGCATCAGCCTCTACCTGGACACCACCGCTCACCGCGCGGTAACCCCTCAAGTCGAAGACCGGCGAGCAGAGCTCCGCCAGCAGATTGCCGACCTTGAAGAACTACTCAGCGACGACACGCAGGGCGAGCGCCTCGCCAGCTACCTCTCGCTGATCAGCCAAAAGATCACCAGTAAGGCCGCCGCGCTCAGCCTGGAGCACTCGGAAAACCCTATCCGGCTCGACGTCAACCGCCTCACCGTCATCGCCGACAAGGCGGACGACCCGCTACCGCTACCCGAGATGGGCAGCGGTGAGAACCACCTTGGCTACCACGTAGCCGCCATGCTCAGCCTGCACGAGTGGTTCACCGAGCACCGCGCACCAGTGCCTCATCTCCTGGTGCTCGACCAGCCGTCGCAGGTCTTCTTCCCGCCCGACCACACAGGCGAAGCCATCCTGGGCGCCAACGACCGCCACAAGCTGCTGAACATCTTCCAGGCGATCCATCAGACGCTGCGCCTGCTAGAAGGCCGGTTCCAAGTCATCGTCATGGAACACGCCGACCTCGATCACCCCGACTTCGGACCGTACGTGACTCAGCGATGGCGCTACGACACCAATCAAGCACTCGTACCAGCCGAGTGGATCGAGGAAGACGCTGACTAAGGGCCGGGGCTGGTAGTGGAGGGTGCCGCTGAGCTGGGCGTGAGCGTGGTGTCGATCTGCGAAAGGGTAGCGTCACGTGGCTGTCTGTTCCGTAGCGAGGGGGCGTGCTCTTTCGCTATTCTCATTGGCACCCCCTGCGGCTTACGGCTACGTATGGGCCCGTGCCGTCCCAGGCCGTGTGGGGGAGCCATACCGTCTAGAGTCGCCCCGCGATCCGGGGGCCGCCTGTGGTGGCCACCAGTTTCGCCGACGGCGCGCGATCGAAGACGTGGCCCCCGTCATGTCTACCGGCGGTAGAATCGGCTCTATGAGCAAGCCGACGAGCATCAAAACCAGCGAGGAAGTGCGCGACCGGCTGCGTATCCTCGCGGAGGAGCGCGGCACCACCATCACGGAGCTGCTGGAGGATCTCGCTACCCGGGAGCTCACGGCGGCCGAGCGGGAGCAGCGGGCTTTTGAGGCTGCCCGTGAGCTCGGCATCGAGTACACCGAGCAGGTCCAGCAGGCCGGCCAGGACGCCTGGGCGAAGATCCGCGCCCATCAGGGCGGCGCCGCCGCATGAACCTGACGGCCGTCCTGGACCACACCGCTCTGGCCGCCCTGTTCCGTGCGGATCCCTTCTTCACCGGCCTCTACATCGAGGCCTCGCGTGGCACTGGCCGGGTCATCATCCCGTCGCTGTCCATGCTGGCCGCCGAACGGCAGCTCGCTGGTGCCGGCAAGCACGCGGCGTCCCTGCGGTTCGCGGAGAACGTGCCGTTCGCCGCAGCGCACGCGGTGGATGCGATGGACTGGCGAAACGTCGACTGGCCGGTGGCGCACGCGGCAGCGATCGCTTGGCAGGCGGTGAAGGCGGGGGAACCGCTCACTGTCCTGTCGCTGGAACCCGAGCTGTATACGGGCACCGGCATCACTCCACTGAACCCGACCTGACCTTCGGCTCGGCGGGTCTGCGGCGCCGGCCGCAGACGGTTGTCAGGATGGTGGGTATGGAAAACGCGACGGCGGCGCACGACGAGCGGCTGCGGGACCTGGAGGCGGATATTGACGCCCTCGAAGATGCCGTCGGCGCGCCGGGGGAGCGGCCGATCACCCAGCGTCTGGACATGATCGAACGAGTTCTGTTCGCTCTTGCCCGTGCGCAGGGCGTCGACCCGGACGCCATCTGAGCTTTGCCCGCCGGCATGGCTGCGGCCCGCGAACACGCCAGGTGTTCGCGGGCCGCAGCTCTATGCGCGCTGGTCAGACGATCGCCGGACGCGTGTCACGGCAGAGGTCTTGAGTGTGGGGTGCCTGCTGCTCTACCGGTTCACGGCGCCGGGCCCACGGGTGCCCCTTCTGCCGCGCGGACACGTACGGCGGGGATGGCCGACTGGGCGTACACCCAGCGCGTCCGGCTTTCAGGAGCCGGATAGCCGCTCGGTTCACGCAGCGGGAGGCGGCCGCCCGCCCTCCGTGCCCGGCAGCGCCGTGCTTGTGCCGCGCGCTGCCCCCAGGCGAGCCCGCGCTCCTGCCGGGTTGGGCCTGCGTCCGCCGTCCCGCTCCCGACCGCCCCGCGCCGCGACAGTCCGCGCGCCCGTGTCGCGCCGCCGTCCGGCGGAGGTCGTGCTGCTGCGCCCCGCCCGCCTGGCCGCGACGTGCCCGCGGCCGTTTCGCTGGACCGTTCGGCCGCCCGGCCGGAGCCCCCGAGGGCGTCACGTCGGGTGTCACACTCTCGTGGCACGCTCCTCGGGAACACGCTCTGGCCTGCGAAAAGCCGGGCGTGCTGCCCTTGGTCTCCCGGGTGCCGGGCGTGACGGCGTGACGCCCTGCGCCCGAGACGTTCGGATCGCTGCGGGGCCGCCCGGGCGGCCCCGGTCTCGCGCCCGCTCCAGGCTGGCTGTGCAGTGCGAGCAATGCCCCTTCGACCTCGTCCGACACCGGTCCCGGGTGAGCCCGCTGCCCTGCCGGCTGCTGTCCAGTGAGCTCGCCGGTGCCGGCTACTTCATCCGCGCCGCCTTCACCGACGAGGTGCGGCTGCCTCTGGTCCGGCGCAGCGCCGGGCACACCCCCGGCCCAGGACAACGCCGGCAAGGTCGCCGAACGCGGCCGCCCATCCGCGCAGCCCCGATGCCCTGCTCCTGGCCGCCCACCTGCTCACCCGCCCTGGTCCCGCCCCCGAGTACGACGCCGACGTCCGCCGCCACGCCCGCACCCTGCTGAAGGCCGCCACAACGCTGCCCGGTGCCGAGCGTCCCGCCGAGACGGAACAACTGCGCCGGGCCCTGATCGAAGCCGGCGAGGTGGACCTCGCCCGGACGACGGCGACCGACTGACCGGCCGGGCCCGGGTGCCACCGGGTCGGGGTCTGGAATGAGCGGGGGACGACTGATGACTTGTGTCGGCCCGGCCGGCCTGCCGGCTGGCGCCGCGTCCTCATGGCCATGACGGGCTGAGCGTCCCTGGCCGCGCCATGTTGGCTCAGTGCGGACGACCGCATGTTCACCGCCCCGCCCGCCCCCGCCGTCGGTCGGCCTGCGTCCCGCCGGCCGTCCGCCGCCTGTCCGGCGTCCTGGAAGCCGTCCCGCATGCCGTTCCCTGTCCTGCGGCCGCCGTCCCCTGTCGTGCGGCCGTGCCCCGCCCGCTGTGCCGGCGCGTTGCCCCAGCCTTGCCATCTGCGCCTCCGCGTCTTCGTGCCGCTGTCCGGCCGCCTGGCGAGCCCGGGCCCGTCCCGCTGTGCTGTGCCGGTCTGCTGCGGCCCTGTCCTGCTGGGTTGGGCCTGTGTCCGCCGTTCCGCTGCCGCCTGTCCGGCCGCCCGCGCCGCGCCCGGCTGTCCTGCGGCCGCGCCCGTCGTCGTATCGTCAGCGCTTTCGTGCCGTCCCGCCGTCCCGCCGTCCGGCCGCCGCGGTCCCGCCCGCGGCCCTGGCCACCCGCGCCCGGCCTCCGGCCGCCCGTTGGCGGTCCGCCGTCCCGTGCACCGCGCCGTGCCAGGTCGCCTGGGGGGCTTGCGTCGAGCTGCGCGGCGTCTTGGACGGCCGAGCCGTCGCCCGACCGTCCCGCCCGCCTGCCCGGAGGCCGGGCCTCCGTGCCGCGCCGTGCGCTGGGCTGCCTGCTGCCGGCCGGGTTCGCGTGGCTCCCGGCCGGCGCTGTGCCTGGCGGCTCGGCGCGCTGCACTCCCGGGTTGGGTCTGTGCCCGGCGGCCCGGGCCGGGTTGCTGTTTGTCGTACGCCCTGGGCGTGCGCTGTCCCGGTTCGTGCCGGAGGTTCCTGGCCGCGCGCCGCGGTGTGGTGTGCGCTGCCTGACCTGTATCCCGTTTACCGGCCGGCAGAGGGGGGCGCTGTGGTGAGCGGCTCTGGTGTGAGGCGGTCACATCGGCGCCGGGGAGCGGGACCAGTGGGGCTGCTCGGCGGCCGCGACCCGGATGGTCGGCGGTATGTGGCTTCCGGGCTCGGCGGGAGGGTCCTTCAGTTCGCCCGGGTGTTCATGGGCTCTCCTGCTCCTTTCTCGCCTCGTCGATGGCCTGCTGGGCCTCGTCCAGGGTCATGGCGGGCTGGTCGCCGGGCTGGGCGATGACGATCTGCGGTTTGTTCGTGTCGGTCCAGCCGCTGTCGTAGCGACGGTGCTCGGTCATGGTGTGCTCACCTCCTCGTCGGCGCTGTCGGTGCTGTCGGTGCTGTCGGTGCTGTCGGTGCTATCGGTGCTATCGGTGTGGTCGGTGTGGTTGTCCTGCATGACGGCGAGCAGGGCCTTCAGCTTGTCCGTGGGCATGCCCGCCCGTTTGTCGTGCCGGACCTCGATCCCGGCGGCGAGAAGCTGCGCGAACAGTGACGCCCGCTGTGTCCTGTCCTCGTACTGCTCCAGTGTCAGCAACCGTGCCGGACGGGCGTGCTGGCCTTCTTCGATTCCGGTTGTGCGGTGGTAGCGCTCTCGGCGCTCGTGACCGTGGAGGTTCACGTACAGGTACTTCCTTCCGACGCGGGAGACGGTCACGGGCTCGTCTCCCCTGAAGCGGTTCCCGCTGACCAGGACGAGGTTGTCGCCGGCCTTCACGCCGTTCAGTCCCTCGGTGCTCATGTCAGTGTCCGCTCACTTTTCGTCGTCGTGGCCGGCGGCGTGGGCTTTGCGGTCGCGCGGGCGGCCGTGCTTGTCCAGCACCCGGTACAGGCGGGAGGGCGGCATGCCGGCGGCGAGCGCGATGCCCTTGCGGTCGGCGTACGGGCCGGTTTTGTCCGCCGCGACCATGGCCAGCTCGCGGAATGCCTCCAGGTGCTGGATGACGCGGGAGGTCTGCGCGATGGTGGCGATCAGGTCGGTGAACGTCTGGGCCTGCCGGGGCGGTTCGGCGCCGGCCGTGTTTCGGATCGCGTCGATGAACGCGTTGGCGAGGTCGGGTGTGATGCCCGAGACGGTGTCCTTGTTGCCGTCGGTGTCACCGATTTCGGCGTACAGCTCCTTCATGACGCTTATGCTACATGTATAGCGAACGCTACATAAGAGGTGTTGGTCATCCAGAGAGCGAACTACTTCACCGGCTGGCTCCTTCGGGCCACAGCACTCGTACCGGGACGCCGGTCCGTTCGGCGTACGCCACCACGTCCGCGGTGCCCCCGTATCCTCGTGCCGGTTTCCCGTCCCATACGGCGATCAGCTCGTCCACCAAGCCGACGAGGATTTCGGATCCGGCCTGGTGGGCTTCGGAGGTCGACGCGGTGATGCCGGTGTGGTGGATGTCGGCCGCGCGAGAGAGGAGCTGGTCGTAGACGGGGTGATGCCAGTCGGGCAGTCCCTGGCGGTACTCGGTGGCCGGGATGACGACCTCGAGGCGGCCGCCGTGGTGCAGGACGGTTTCGGCGAACCAGGAGTCGGGTCCGTCGGCGATGCACGAGACGCCGACGAGTTCGGCTGTGTCGTACTGGCTGACCTGGTCGACCAGGAGAGTCCGCACCTGTTCCTCGACCTGTGTGCTCAGTCCGCGGTGCCCGGTGATCCCCACCCTCATGCGTGGTCACCCTCCCTACAGGTAGACGCCGTGGAGGCGTTCGTCGAAGCCGCGCACCACTTTCGGCGGTGTGCTGGTGGTGAGGCTACGGCGCACACCGCGGGCGCGTTCCACGATCCGGCCGGAGCGGTACTGCAGGCCGACCTCGAGCGCGTGGGAGGCGAGGGCGAACGCGGCCTCCACCTGCCCGTCGGCGAGATGGCCGGCGGCGATGTCGAGCACCAGCAGAGCGCGTTGCTTTGAATGCCCGGTGGTCAGGGCCTCCACGTCCTCATCCAGCACCCACTGTGGCAGCCCGAGGCGGGCGCCGCAGGTCACGCGGCAGGCGGCCACCTTGTCCGGGGTGAAGGAGAACACCCACGGCCACGGTGGAGGCTCCTGGTCGGCCGCCAGGGCCTGTGAGCTGCCCCGAGTTTCGTAGAGTCCGGTGATCTTGTTTCAGGCGGACTGTGGGGTGGCTTGCTGTTGTCGCCACCAGTCACGTTCGTACTCG
>NZ_JBIRJA010000039.1:0-26008 GCF_044329325.1 Streptomyces sp. NPDC017676
GTCGGCTTCTGGGCGCTGACCCGGCTGTGAGCCCGCCGGGCCGCCACCCACCACCCGCCGAACACCACCAACACCCCGGAACCCGCGCCGACCCCCCCCCCCCCCCCCCCCCCCCCCCCCCCCCCCCCCCCCCCCCGGGGCCCCCCCCCCCCCCCGGGGGGGGGGGGGCGACGCGGGCCCACCGACTGTGAAAGCCCCGGCTTGACCCACCCGACGTCCACCGAGATAGCCGAACGGATCGAGGACCTCTACGGCGCCCCGCTCGCCGCCCTCGCAGCACATACCCAGGACCAGCCGCCCGGCATGCTCACCGCCCTCCTCGGCCTGCACGACACGCTCGCTCTCGCCGAGCGCAGCATCACCGTCCACCGCGAACGCCTCGCCCAACTCATCCACTCCGAGCGGGACATCAGCGCCCACGAGATGGTGCACGTGCTCGACTGCGCCCGCCGGCTCACCGAAGCGGTCGCCGTCCGCGACACCCAGGCGGTCACGGCGTCTGCGGTGCTGCAGAGCCTGGTGCGCATCGAGCCCCCCGAGACGGCCGAGCCCCCCGAGCAGGCGGAACCGCCCGAGCCGTCGCGGGCTCCACCCACCACCACGGTGCCCCCGGCCCCGCCTGCCGCGACCACGGCCAGCGCACCGAGCCGCTGACCCGCACGCGTATCCGTCACGATCACAGGAGCTCCTTCCTTGGCCCTCACCGGTCTGCCTCCCGACACCGACGCCGACGTCGCCCGGGTCACCGAGGCCCTCGCCATGATCACGCCGCGCTGGAACGTGCGGATCCTGCTCGCCCTGAACGGGCAGCCGCTGCGCTACAGCGAACTCGCCACGAAGGTTGCGTGGCTGCGCGACGGCCAGCTGGTCCCCAAGCTGCGGCAGCTGTGCGATGCCGGTCTCGTTGAGCGCATCGAGCACAGCCCGCGGCACGTCACCTACGGCGCGACCGACCGCGCCACCACGCTGCTGCCGGTCCTGCCGCTGATCGTCACCTGGGCCGAGCAGTACCTGGAAAAGCCCGAGCAGCCGCTGCCCGTGATCGAGCAGGTCGAGGACAGCCTCACGCTGCTGACCCGGCGGCACGCCGCCGCGATCTTGTGGGTGCTCAAGATCCGGGGCGAGGCCAGCGGACCGGCTCTGGCTCAGGCGGTCATTCCCGGCAGCTACTGGACCAACGTCTATCCGCCGTTGCGGCAGCTGGTGGACGACGGACTCGTCGCCACCGACGGCAACGGGCAGCCCTACCGCCTGTCTTCCGCCGGGGAAGGTCTGGCACCCGTGCTGAGCGCTTTGTCGGCATGGTCCGCAGGCCAGCCCCTCACCCAGGCCGGCCTGCACCCGGTCTGGGGCAGCGCCCAGGCCGCGCCGGGACAGCGGATGTGGCTCAGCAGCCCGCCGCGACCGCAGGCGCTGACGACCACGCCGGCACTGGCCAGGACCGCCCAGACGCCGGTCTGGCAGCGCACCGCTCTGTTCTCCCACGCCACCCCGTCCCGCCCGCTGGCGGCTCTGCCCACCGGAGGCCCGCGCCGATGACCACTCTCTCCCCCACCGCCGGCCTCCGTCACGCCTGCACGGTGCTGTCGACGCCCGGTCTGATCCGCCTGGTCACCGAGATCGACGACAACGGTCCCATCCCCCCGCGCGGCCTGACCCACACCCTGCCCGACCTGTCTGTCCACCATCTGCAGCAGGCCGTCGGACAGGCTCGTGCTCTGGCGCTGGTACGGCACCAGCCTGGTGTGGGCCTGAGCCTGACCCCGTCCGGCTCGGGCCTGGCCGACGTCTACGACGTGCTGGCCCGCGTTGCTCGCCGCCACCGCCTTCCGGCACCGGTCTGCGACTTCACCAGCCGCGTCCAGCACGCCCTCACTCTGCTCACCATGCCCGTCCTCGCCACCGAGCAGGCCGAAGGTGCGTCGCGGACGGCTGCCGAGGATCTCGACGGGACGCGTGCCCTGCTCCAGCAGTGGCTCCAGGAGAACCCGCACCTGGGGAAGGGCACCGAGCCCGTGTTGGCCGCGTGAGGGCCGCCAGAACCCGGCACGACCGCCGTTTCTCCCTGTTTCGCAGTGTCTACGTGCCCCGATCGGTTGACGGGGCCGCGTTCGCGATGACCACGTACGGCATCCCGCTCATCGTCGTCGCCACTACAGGGTCTGCCGCGCTGACTGGACTCGCGTTCGCGCTGGAGTGGCTGCCGCGCCTGGTGGCGTTCACGGTGGCCGGCTCCCTTGTCGACCGCCACGGCATCGCCCGCGTCTTCCGTACCGCGTGTGTCGGGCGGGCCCTGGCCGTGCTGCTGGCCGCGCTCCTGCTCGCGGTTCCCGCTTTCGGGGTGCCGGCGGCGGTGGCGGTGATGGCGCTCGCCCCGGTGAGCGGCTTCCTCACCGAGTGCAGCTACATCGCTGCCGAGACTGCGGGCGGTGAGGCCAGCCGCACGGCCGGAGCCCGTGCGCACCGGGTGCAGTCGGTGCTGCTGGGCATCGACCAGACCGCGACGTTGGCCGGCCCCTTGGCGTCCGGCCTGCTGCTGGAGTACGGCGGACCGGCACTCATGCTCACCACGCTCGCCGCCCTGTCCCTGCTGGCCGCCGCCCTGCTCCCGCACCAGCAGAACGCGCCCACAGGTGACCGGCAGAGCGCGAGGGGTGTGCGGGTCGGCTGGGGCACGCTGCGAGCCCTGCCCGCCCTGGCCTGGCTGGTGGGCGGCCTGCTCCTGTCGAACACGGCCATCGCCCTGCTCCAGGCGGCGATGCCGGTGATCGTGGTCAGCGAACTGGGCCGCTCCAGCGCCGATGCAGGACTGATCTGGTCCGCCGCCGCCCTCACCTCCCTGCTCGCGATCACCGCCGCCCGCCGGGCGATCGACCGGTGGGGGCTGTGGCCCGTCGGCGCCACCGCCGCCGCCATCGCCGCAGCCGCCACCCTCGCCGTCGCCCAGGCCGACACCTACCGCGGCTACCTGGTCCTGGTCGCCGTCCTGATGGCTGGCGAAGGCGGCCTCACCGTCGTCCTGCGCACCCTGCGCTCCCACCTCATCCCGCCCGAGGTCTTCGCCAGCACCCTGAGCCTGACCATCCTGCTGCTCCTGCTGCCCTTCCCCGCGGCCGGACTGCTGATTGCGGCCCTCCCGCCCGCTCAAATCGGGCACGCCGTCACCGCCACCGCGCTCCTGCAGGCGCTCGGCCTGGTCGCCGCCTTCGCCCGGCTGCGCACCCTGCACACGACGTCTACGCCGGCCTGAACCCCGAGCCCCGAAAGGAACCGACGCTCCGCATGCCTACTGTGCAGGACGAACTGCCCGGCCTCGCTGCCCCGCGCCGGGACGGCCCCACGCTCAGCGAGCAGTTCCGCGCCTTCGACGCCGAACACCCGTGGATTTACTGCGCGCTGGAGCGACTCGTGGAGGAACGCCTGGCCGCCGGAGCCGAGTGGGTCGGGATGAAGGCGCTGTTCGAGGTCCTGCGCTGGAGCCGGCCAGTCGGAGTGAAGGGGCTGAACAACAACTACACCGCCCTGTACGCGAGGCGGTTGCTGGCCGTGCATCCCGGGTGGGCGTCCGTGATCGAGGTCCGCCGACGGCGCACCCCGTAAAGCCTCCCGGCCTCTCTTTGCCGTCTTATCTGAATACTGAGGAGTCCCTTTTCGTGTCCGACCGTCCTGTCGTCCTGGTCGTCGCCGCCGCCGACATGGAAGCCGAGGCGTACCGCGGGTACTGCCTGCAGTCCGTGGCCGCCGCCTATGACGTCGTCCTGATCACCAGCGAGGAGCCGTCGTGGGAGGTGCCCCACCTCCGCGACTGCATGGTGGTGCCCGACCCGGCCGACCCGGTACAGCTGTCGGCCGTCGGGCAGGCGCTGGCCGAGCGCTACGACCTGGCGGGCGTGTTCACCTGGACCGAGTGGTACCTCGTTGCCGTCGCCCGCCTCGCGCGCCGGCTCGGCCTGCCCACCAACGCCCCCTCGGCCATGCAGGCGTGCCGCAACAAGGCCACGTCGCGCGCGCTATTCGCCCGGCACCAGGTCCCGTCGGCCATCTCGGTGAGCGTGCGCACCGGGGCCGAGGCTGAGGCGGCGGCCGAGCGGATCGGCTACCCGGTCGTGTTGAAGCCGGCCGCGCACGCGGCCAGCATCGGCGTGATCCGCGCAGACAGCCCCGAACAGCTCACCTCTGCGTACGCGTTCGCCGAGAAGGCCGCTGGTCTGGGGCAGGAGAGCACGAGCGTGCTGGTCGAGGAGTATCTCGACGGGCCCGAGGTGTCGGTGGAGTGCGTCACCTACCGAGGCGAGACCACCGTGGTCGCGGTGACCCGCAAGACAGTCAGCGAACCGCCGTACTTCGAGGAACTGGCCCACTGCGTCGACGCCGCCGATCCGCTGCTCGACGTGGTCGCCCCGGCGGCACGCGCCGCGATCCGCGCACTGGGGATAACCGACGGCATCAGCCATGTCGAGATGCGGCTGGTCGACGGCCGGCCGAGGCTGGTCGAGGTCAACGGCCGGATCGCCGGCGACATGATCGGCCACCTCGTGCACCTGGCGACCGGCGTGGACCTGCCGCGCGCCGCCGCCGACATCGCCTGCGGCCGGGCACCCGATCTCACCCCCACCCGCTCCTCGGCCGCCGCGATCCAGCTCATCTACCCGGACGTCTCCGGCACCCTGCGCCGTGTCTACTTCGACGGCATCTGCCCCCACTGGCTGGACCGCGTCCACTTCCAGCACCAGGCCGGCGACCAGCTCCTCCTCCCCGTGGACGGCGGCACCATGTTCACCGCCCGCATCGGCTACCTGATCACCACCGCCCCCACCGCCGCCCTCGCACGAGCACGCGCCGACCAGGCCGCCCGCCGCCTCCACATCGACATCACACCCCTCGCGGGCGACGCGTCTGTCACCGGCGGTCGCGCCGCGTGAACCGTCCCACTGCCGCTGCCCGCCGCAGCCGGATACTGCTGACCGGCTACTTCCTCAGCCTGGGCGTGGTGATGGCCATCTGGGGTGCCCGGATGCCCGCCGTCCAGCACGCCGCCCGCCTCAGCACCGCCCAGCTCGCTGTGGTCCTGCTCGCCGCCGCTCTCGGCATGGTCGCCGGCCTGCGAACCGGTGGCCGCCTCGCCCGGCCCGAACGGCTCCCCCTGCTCCTGATGGGCGGAGCCGTCGGCCTGGCCGGAGCCCTCGCTGTGCTGGGTCAGTGCCGCACCCTGGCCTCGCTGCTCGTGGTGGCGCTCGCCTTCGGGGCCGCGCACGGCGTGGTGGACGTCGCCGCGAACTCCGCGGCGGTGCGCTGCCAAAACACTTACGGCCGGCCCATCATGGCGTCCCTGCACGCCGCCTACTCCCTCGGTGCGCTCGGCGCCGCCACCCTGGCCGCCGCCACCGCCGCGATCAGCCACAGTGTCCTGTTCCTCGCCACCGGCCTGGCGCTGACGGCCGGCGTGCTCGTGACAGGACCGCGCACCCTCGCCCTGCACGGCACCGACCAGCCGCCCACGTCCAGCGGCGGCTCGCCTGCGGTGTTGCCGCGCCGCAGGCTGTGGCTGCTGGGGGCGCTGGCGGCAGCCAGCCTGCTGGGGGAGGGGGCGGCAGCCGACTGGGCGGCCGTGCACGTCCACACCCTGAGCGGTACCACGGCCGCCGCGGCGAGCGCGTTCGCCCTCTACAGCGCGGGCATGACCCTGGGCCGGCTGACCGGCGACCGCCTCACCACCGCCTTCGGCACACCGGCCGTGGTCCGCGCCGGAGCGGTCCTCGCCGCAGCCGGGCTGGCCACCGGCGTCCTGGCGGGCAGTGTGCACGCAGCCCTGACCGGCTGGACGATTTTCGGTCTCGGCCTGTCCACCACCGTCCCCTCTCTGATCACCGCCGCCGGGACCGGCGGGCCGACGGCCGTGGCCACCGTCTCAGTGACCGGCTACCTCGGCCTGCTGGCCGGCCCCGCCCTCATCGGCGCCCTCGCCGGCGCCACCACCCTGCCCACGGCCCTGCTGCTGCCCGCCCTCCTGGCAGCCGCCTTCGCCGTCCTCGCCCACCGCGCCCTGGAGAATCCCGCCCCTTGACCCGCACCACCAACCTGGACGCCGTCATCTTCGACTACAACGGTTAGGTCCAGTGTCTGTACCTGTCTCAGGTCGTTGACGGGGTGAATGGCGCGGTCCTGCTGGGCTGTTAGGTTCCCCGGTCGTTACGACCAGCCGCAGGAGTGCGATGCCTTACTTCTTCACTTCGTCCAGTCATGTGTTCCGCCACCGCGAGTTGCTTGAGGATCTCGGCTTCGATGTGTCTCAACTGCTGGCCGGGACCACGGCATTGCCGGAGGGCACGCCGTTCTTCGTGGACGAGGGCATGCGCCCGGTCGAGCCGATGTGCTCGTACTTCTTCGATCTCGCCAGGCACGTAGAGGCGGAGAGCCTTCGGGACTACGCGTACGACCTGATGGGGCTGGAGGAGTTCCTGGCCCGGGTGCTGGATCCGCCGACGGATCTGTTGTCCGCGGCCGAGGCGGACCTGGTGGCCTTCCGCCGATGGCGTACCCAGTTGGCTCCAGTTCCGGTCGGACCGGCGACGTGGCGGCGCAACCGTACGGCGATCAACGGGTTCTACGACTGGGCGGTCGGTACGGGGCTGCTGGAGCGGCGGCCGTACGCTCGGCGTCGCAGTGGGCGGGATGCGTTGTCGTGGGGAGCGGCTTCCGATCTGGATGTGCGGCATCTGTCGCGGGCGCAGTACGTGATGCTTCACCGGGTCGGTCTCGGGGGTGATCTGCCGGACGGTGGTGCGGATCCGGGTTTCCGGCGTGCGGGGCGGCTGCGGAACATGGCGGCGGCGGACCTGGCGGTCACGACGGGAATGCGGTTGCGAGAGTTCAGCTGCCTGTTGGACATCGAAGTGCCGCGCCCGTGCCCGGGGGGTGGTGCGGTGCCTGTGGCGTTGGGGGCGATCGCGAAGTACGGCTTTGCGCGGGTGGTGATGGTGCAGCAGCCGGTGTTGCGGTCGTTGGAGCTGTACCGCCGTACCGAGCGTGCTGCTCAGGTGGTGCGCAGCCATGGGTCGCTGTGGCGGCGGCGCGCGGAGCTGTTCGTGGTGGACGACGTCGATGAGCGGCGGATGCGGGTGTCTGGGGTGCTCCATGGTCGGCGGCGGTTGTTCGAGGTGGTGGCGATGCCGGCGCCGCTGCGGCGGATCGCGGTGCTGGAGGGGGAGCGGGGGCTGGAGCCGCTGGGGTTGTTCGTGGGCCGGGGAGGTCGGGTGCTGTCGGCGTCGCGCTGGCAGCAGGTGTTCGATGCGGCGGCCAACCGTGCTGGTCAGTTGTCGGAGGCGTGGGGCGGGGTGGAGATGCCACGCAGGGTGCGGCTGCACGATCTGCGCCATACATTCGCGGTGTTCATGCTGCGGCTGTTGACCGAGCAGGTCGTCGAGGACGAGCGGCGTCGCTTGCAGGCGGGCGGGTCGGGGGTGTGGCTGATGCAGCATGTGGCCCGGTCGCCGCTGCTGACCTTGCAGCGGCTGTTGGGGCATCGCGATCCGCGGTCCACGATGAAGTATCTGCGCTACCTGGAGGACGTGAGCGCGATCGTGGCGCGGGCGGTGGAGGAGTGGACGCGGGAGGACCGCACGTTCGCCGACTACGCCCTTTCGTGCGCTGGCCGGGACGGCGGTGGTATGTGATGCCACGGCGTGGGGAACGGCGGCAGGTGCTCGGGCAGCGGGTCGAGCCCGTGGCGGTGGTGGTGGAGCCCGCTCGGGTGGGGGTGCGCGAGGTGGAGCGTGCATCCCGCCGGGACGGCGCGATCTGCCGGGTGGATCCCGGCCGGTTCGCCTGCCGAGCTCTGGCGGCGGAATTGGCCGACGAGTGGGTGCTGTACTTCCGGGCACGGGCCTTGAGGGGGCCTGACCGATCCGCGAGGGCTGTGCGGTCCTTCGCCGCGTTCGCCGACGCATGGGTGGCCGAGCGTGGGCTCGATCCGCAGCTTGTGCGGCTGGCCGGAGGACCGGCGGACCTCACGGAGATCATCTACGAGTGGGAGCACGACCTGCGCCGCGGCCACCCCTATCCGTCCAAACGCGGCTACGAGTTGGCGTCGAATCTGCTGGCGCTGTTGGAGCAGCGGTCCGTACGCGAGGGGGACCTGCCGACCAAGCTCGCCGCCCGGGCGCAGGCGTCACCGCTGTTCGGGAAACCGGCCGAGCCACCGCCGCTGGAGGAGTTCAGCCAGGCCGAGCGCCTCGCGCTGCGTGATGCCGCCCGCCACGACATCCGGGCCGTCGAACGTCGACTGGCCGCGGGCCGGGCCCTGATGGAGACAGGTTGCGATCCCCACCAGGGCGGCTGGGAGAACGTAGCGAACCTGGTCTGGGCGGTGCACTACGGCCTTCTGGACACGACGGTGCTGCGTGCCCATCTGCCGACGTCACCCGGACACTGGCCCACCGAAATTCGACAGGTCTCCGGAGAGGCAGGTGCAACGTGGGCCCCGCAAGCTCTGCTGGCGGGCCTTGCGGCACGGGTGTTCCCGCGCGAGCTGGATCTGCAGCCGTTTCGGGTGTTGCTGCTGCTGGCCATGGACGAATGCACACCAGAAGAACTCCTCGATCTCGCCGTGGCCGACGTTGAGTTCACCGGCGGTGGAGTGCGCCTCACGCAGACCAAGCGCCGTGCCGGACGGATCCGGCGGCGCCTGCATACCGGTACGGCGGCCGACGACGGTGACGGGTCCACGTTCGGCGGGGAGGGCCGCTGGGACGTACCCGGGCTGCTGCGCCGCCTGTTCGCGGTCACGGACCCCGTCCGGCACGCCTACCCGGACGTCTCCGACTGGCTGTGGGTGGCGGTGGAGCCCTCCGGCGCCGGCCGGGCGCGGGTATCCGGACGGCGGGCCGAGTTCGTGCTTTCGGGGCGTCGGCTGACCGACTGGATCACCCATCAGCGCGGGACGGACGGACGTCCGCTGGAGATCACGGCGCCGCACGATGTGCGGAGGCTGCGCAAGACGGCCAAGATCGGACGGGTGGTCGCGCTGGGCGGCACGGTCGCCGACCTGGCGGGCGACGACCACCACGTAGAGGTCTTCCGCCGCCACTACGCCCACGGCACCACCGCGCACGTCCTTGCGGGGCGGGCCGTCACCACGGCCCAGCAGAAGGTGTTCGCGTCGCTGACCCGGCCAGTGTTCGCCGATGAGGAGGCCGTGGCCGACCTGACGGAGCCCGAGGTGAGTGCTGCGCTGGGCCTTACGGGGGACACCGCCGAGGCGATGCGGGACGGGCAGATGGACATGGGACTGGTCAACTGCCGCGCCCCCTACTCCTCCCCTCACACGCCCGCGGGCTCGGTGTGCCATGTCGCGCCGGCGATGTGCATGCTGTGCCGCAATGCGGTCGTCTTCCCCTCCCACCTGCCGCGCCTGGTGCTGCTGGCTGAGCACATCGAGCAGATGCGCAACCGGCTCACCCCGCCCCAGTGGCAGGCACTTTGGGGCCGCCAGGCCGCCGCACTGGCCCAGTTGTTCGACGAATGCGCCGCGTTGATGCCGGACGCCCGCCGCTCGGCCCAGGAGGGCCGAGCCCGGCTCGACCTTCCTCTCGGCATGCGCACGGAGTACGACCGGTGAGCGCCCCCGCCTGCAAGGAACTCGATCTGCCGAAGCCCCGGGCGGTATTCAGCGATGACCAGCCGGTCTTCACCGCCGCCAACGGACTGCTTGAACATCGCCAGGACCCAGTGCCCCTGTTTGGCGAGCGGGAACGCTGGAGCGGCTCCTGCCTGCGTCGGCCAAGCAACGTCATCCCGGGCAACTGGCGGATCGTCTTCCCCACCTTCGATGCGGCATGGAACCTGCGGGCCAGGGAGGTCGCCTTCGCCCTGCTCAACCCCACCCACCCGGTCCTGCGCAACGCTGGCGTCTTTCGCCCCGCCCAGCCCGCCCACCTGTCCACGGTGCGACAGCTGATCGAGCGCCTCGGAGCACTGGGCCGCTGGGCCATCGCCCACAACCAGCCCAGCCACCTGCCGCAATGGAACGATGACACCCTCACCGCGTTCCTGGCCTCCCGTCTTGAGGCCGGCGTGACCCGGGAGCGGTCTCTGGTCCCTTACCGGTCCATGCTCACCGCCCTGTACGACCTGCATCCTGTGCTGACCGGTGGCGGACTCGTCACCGACCCGACACGATCCGCCGTCGTGGGCGCGGCCTGCACCACACCGACCCCGACGGTTGAACCGTCCGTCTGGTGGCCACTGCTGCGGGCCGCCTGGACATACATCGACTCCTTCGCCAACGACATCCTCACCGCCCGGGACGAGACTCTCGTCCGGCCCGCACGCCCCACCCCGGCCGGCCCATCACTTGCTCGGCCGAGCATCGACGAACGGCTGGATGCCTGGCTCGCCGACCCCGCGACCCGGATTCCCGTGCACGCCGACGCATTCCGTACCAGCCCGGCGGGTACCCCGCTCTGGTCGGTGATCAGCCTGCTGATCACCGACGGCACCAACGAAACCGCCCTGGGCGCCTCACGCTCCTCAGCGGGCGCGCGCCGTCGCCGCGTCCTGGCCGAAGCCGCCCGCGGACGTACCGTCGCCCTCACTCCCGGCCAGGCCGAACATACGCTCGGTGTCACCCGCACGCCCAACGGCACGTCCACCGGGAGGCCCCAGCGCTCGCAGGCCGAACTCGACGACGCCCTGGAGACATGGCTCGCCGAATCCGCCCACCTCGTCCCCGTCCAGGAGGCGATCCACACCACCGCCCAAGGAGACGAGGTTGTCCGCACCCCTCGCTGGTCGCTGCTGGCCACCCTCGTCTACGGCCCCGGTGGCCCGCGCACCATCTCCCCGAGCTCGGCGGCCTCCCGTCGACGCCGCGCGATCGCCCAGGCCGCCGTGGACGCAGGCCAGTACCAGGTCCTGGCGGGGCAGGCCCGCGCCGCCGACCTGCCCCGCCCCACCCCGCACTTCACCGTCGTACGACGCGCCGACGGCACCGAAGGCCCGTGGCGCACCCAGCTGACCGACCGTGGCCTCGGCGAAGAACTGCGTGCCCTCCAAGGCGCCGTGTACTGCTTCGTAGCGGCGCTATCGATGATGCGCGACTCCGAAATCCAGGAAATCCGCCGCGGAGCCCTCACCCACCACTACGGCACACCCGCGCTGCGTTCGCACAAGCTGAAGAACGAGCCGCGGCCCGTAGAGGAGAAGTGGTGGATCATCCAGCCTGTCGCCACCGCCCTGACCGTTCTCGAACGTCTGTCACAGCACGACACTCACCTGTTCACCACCTTGGCCGCCCCCGGTACCTCTGGCGGTGGCCGGGGGACGGGCCGGCGCGGCATCAGCGCCCCGTATGTCATCGACACCTTCATCGCCCACGTCAACGCCCACTGCCACACCACCGGCCTCGAAGCCATTCCCGATGTACGGGTGCGACCGCACCAGTTCCGCAAGACCATGTCTGTCATCTGCGCTCAGGAACCCGACGGCGAGATCGCACTCGGTATCCAGCTCAAGCACGCAGCCCGCCGCATCCTGGCCAACCCCACCACCCACTCCTACGCAGCCCCCGACGGCGCCTGGATGCGCGAGTTCGACGACCGGCTCGCCACCGCCGCAGCCGCCAAACTCACCGGCCTGCTCGCCACCCGCAGCACCGGCGCCCCCATCGCCGTCGGCCCCGCAGCCGCACGCCTGCACGCCGGCCTCGACCGAGCCGCCGCCCAACTCCCTGCCTACGCAGACCCACAAGGGACGCAGCCTGGGCTCCAAGCACTCGCCGCGGACCCCCGCGCAGCTGCCGACCTCATCCGCGCCGAACTGCCCGAGCTGCACTTCGGCAGCCTCAACCACTGCCTGTGGCAGCAGGAGTGGGCCGAATGCACCAAGCACCTTCCCGGCGGCGAAGGCAGCACGCCGCTCATCGGCGCCTGCCAGCCGGCCCGCTGCCGCAACTCCGCCGTCACCGCCGACCACGCCCCCATCTGGCTGGCCGAACAAGACGACCTCACCCAGCAGCTACGCGACCGCCGCCTGCCACCCGCCCGTCGAGCCGCCCTCCAAACCCGCCTCGACGACGTCCAGACCATCACAACCGCCCTCACCCAGGACCTGTAAATGGCCGTCTCTCCAGCCTCCGAAGCCAAACTACGCGCCGCAATGACTCGACTCCTGGCCGGACAGCCCCGGCACACCGACGGCGCGCTCACCAAGGAAAACCTTGCCCGCGAGGCCGGCGTCAGCCACGCCACCGTCCACCGCGCCACCACGGTGCTCGCCGAATGGAACACCCACGTCCCTCACCCCGTCCGCCGCACACCCAACGAGAGGGCCCGCGACGACACCATCACCACCCTGCGCACCCAGCTCGCCCAAGCCCGCCGACAGGCCCGAGAATTCCAAGGCCAGCTTGACGCGCTGGCCACCGTGACCGCACACCTGTACGCGGAGAACCTCACCCTGCGCAGGCGGCTCAGCCGGCCAACCATTGCGGCTCCACGTACGCCGGCCCCGTAGGCGCCTCACTGGCACGCCAGTCGAATACGGCCGAGGATGCCAGCATCTCCGATAAGAATGCCGCTGAGGGCAGCGGCGTCGATAGAGTGCCGCCATGCCGTATACGCCGATGGCGCTCCAACTCGACACCGCCCGGTTGACGTTGCGTCCATGGACCGAGCCCGACATCGACGCCCATCGCGCGCTCGTCGCCGAACGGGGTGGTGGCATGCCGTCGATCGAGGACAACCGGCGCATGATCGAGGATCAGCGTGCTGCGTCGGCACTGACAGGGATTGCTCTGCTGCCCGTCATCCGCCGCGATGTGGGCGACTTCATCGGGTATTGCGGGCTCACTGTCGGTCGGGCTTCCGTTGACGAGCCAGAGATCGCCTACGAGCTGTTCCGGCGCGTGCACGGGCAGGGCTATGCCACCGAGGCGGCGGTCGCGGTGCTCGACGCGGCGATCGCGACGGGGCGGAAGCGTCTCTGGTCGACGGTGCGCCCCTGGAACGCGCCATCGTTTCGCGTCCTGGAAAAGCTTGGGTTCCAGCGGGACCACGTCTCGATGGAAGACAGTGGCGAACTGGTGTGGCTCACCCGTTCCCTGCCGTAGGAGACATGCTGCGGTCAGTTCGAAGTGGCTCCACCACATAGGAGGTACCACCGCCGAGCCGGTTCTCCTCGGTTCGGCTCCCCTCAGATCGTCCGACCCCTGTCACAGTTCGGGTGCGGCAGGCAGGATGATCGTCATGTTCCGCGCCTCGGATGATCCCACCTCGTTCCATGACCTGTTCGCCACACATCCTCGCCTGACTGACTTGGTCCTGGCGCCCGACGGAACGCGCTTGATCGCCTCCGTGCAGATCATCAACGACCAGGGAACCGGGTACGTATCGAGGTTGTGTGAAGTGGACCCCTCGGGCGAGCGTGAGAGCCGCCCCGTGGTTCGGTCCGTGCAGGGTGACTTCGCTCCCGCTTTCGCCGCCGACGGCACGCTGCTGTTCCTCTCCGGCCGCGAGAACACAGATCCCGCCGCCAAAGAGAGCGGGAGCCAGGGTGTGGGGCTGTGGGCACTGCCGGAGGGCGGCGTGGCCAGACAGATCGCCCACCACCCGGGAGGCATATCCGTTTTCGCCGTCGCCAAGGACGCCCGCACCGTCGCCTATACGGCTGATCTGCTGCCTGGCGCCGTGACGGCCGAGGCATACGCCGAACTTCGCCGTGAGCGCGAGAGCGCCATGGTCAACGCGGTTCTGTACGAGGCGACCACAACGTGCGCTTTTGGCGCAGGCCGCGGCCCTGACGAACCCCACACCTTCGTCCTGCACGCCGACGGGGCTCCGGTGAACGCCGGCAGCCAGGGTCTGGCCGGCATCGGAGATATGGCGCTCTCGCCGGACGGATCGCTGGTGGCCTACACGCGGGCCGCGACGGGCCGCGCTCCCGACACGAATGTCGTGGTGATCGCCGACGCGGCCACGGGCGTCGAGCGCCACACGTTCTCACGCCCTGGTCAGCAGTACTACCGCCTGACGTTCACGGCCGATGGCACGGCGTTGGTCTGCCAGCGTCAGCAAGAGGAGACCTACGACACGGAGTGGCGCGTCACGCTTGTCTTGTTCGACCTGGCTTCGGGTGAAGAGACCGACCTGCTGCCGGAGTTCGACAACTGGCCGTGGCCGGGACGGGCCGTCCTCTCGCCGATCCGTGGGGACGCCACGCTGTGGTTCACCGGTGACGAGCGGGGCCACTGCCCGATCTTCCGCCGCGACGCGGACGGCACGATCACCCGCATAACCGCCTCCGGCGCCTACGCCTCGCTCTGCGTGTCGCCCGATGGGACCACCCTCTACGCACTGCGCAGCACGATCGACAGCCCGCCTCGAGTGGTCCGGCTGGACGCCGTCACAGCCGATCAACAACCCGCCTCCCTCAGGGCCCCCGGCGATCTCGACTCGCTTCCCGGCACGCTGGCCGAAGTGCACGTCGAGGCGGACGACGGTTTCCCGTTGCGCGCCTGGCTCGCGCTGCCCGACGGGGCTTCGGCCGAGCACCCAGCAGCGCTGATCATCGCCCCGCACGGTGGACCACAGATGTCCTGGAGCGCCTGGACGTGGTTGTGGAACCCATGGCCATTCGTGGCCCGCGGCTACGCGGTGCTGCTACCGGATCCGGCGCTGTCCACCGGCTACGGGCAACGCATGCAGGAGCGCGGCCGGGGCCAGTACGGTGGTCAGCCCTACCGTGATCTCATCGCGCTGACGGACGCGGCACTGGCACGCGACGACCTAGATGCGACCAGGACCGGCCTCGCCGGCTGGTCCTTTGGCGGCTACCTGGCCAACCGGGCCGCGACCCGCACCGACCGCTTCAAGGCAATCCTCTCTCACGCCGGGATGTGGAACCTGGAGGCGTTCCAGATCGACACGGACATGCACGCGTACTTCCGGAAGATCTTCGGCGACCCGCGGACGCAGCACGAACGGTACGAAGCCAACTCGCCCCACTTCCAGGCGGAGAAGGTGACGACGCCGATGCTGATCGTGCACGGCGGCAAGGACCACCGCGTCCCGATGGGCCAGGCACTGAGCCTGCACAGCGATCTGCAGCGGCTCGGGGTGCCCGTCAGCTTCCTGTACTTCCCGGACGAGGGCCACGCCATCGGGGCGCCGAACCATATTCGCCTCATGTACGAGACGGTGCTGAACTTCCTCGACCACCATGTCCTCGGACAGGAGTGGCGGCGCCCCGCAATGCTTTAACTGATCACCTTCAGGCCCGAGGGCTTGGACGAAGGGAACGTTCGGCTGTGACGCATGCTAACGAGGAAGAAGTCCTGGCCCGGATCGCCAAGGGGCTTGTCTACACCGAGTCGGAAGCGGCCTTCCAGGCCCCTCGGCGCCGCACCGAGCAGATCTTCGAGTACAACCACACACCACCGAGCGAAGCGGAGAAGCGTCGATCGCTGCTCGTCACGATCTTCGGCTCGGTCGGTGAACGCACGGTGCTGCTGCCGCCGTTCCACGCCGGGTTCGGCAGCAACGTCCACATCGGCGACGACTTCTTCGGGAATGTGAACCTCACGTTCGTCGACGACGTGGACATCCGCATAGGCAACGGTGTCATGATCGCGCTCAGCGTGACACTGACCACGACGGGACACCCGGTGCACCCCTCGCGACGCACTGACTTCGGACGATTCTCAGAACCGATCGTGATCGAGGACAAGGTGTGGATCGGCAGCAACGCGGTGGTCCTGCCCGGCGTTCGCATCGGATACGGGTCGGTCATCGGCGCCGGCAGCGTCGTCAGCCGCAGCATTCCCCCTATGACCGTCGCGGTCGGAACCCCTTGCCGGGTGGTCCGCTCCATCACGGACGAGGACCTCACCACACGTACCGCCGGGCACTAATCCGCCGAAAGTTGTGCCAGCGCCTCGTTCAAGTGGTGCTCGGCGATTGCCTTCATGAACTCTCGGTCGGGGAAGTCTCCGTCGAGCAGCCGGAGCGGACCTGCCGTCAGTGACAGGTGCTGGGTGAGCCTGTAGAGCGCGAGTCTGTCCTCGTCGAGGTCGTCCACCGCCAATCGCCGGTACTGGTCCTCGGAGTGGCGGAGCCGCAGGAACACGTGCTCCCACTCGACGTCGAAGTACAGCAGCTCCTCGATGTCGATCACGACGGGGTTGCCGTCCAGGTCCACCAGCACGTGGTCCAGCCCCAGCTCGCCGTGGACGACCGAGTACTCGGCACGCGGCCGCACCGCCGCGGCCAGTTCACGCAGCCGCTCCTCCAGCCTGCCGCGGGCGTCCGCGATCCTCCGATCACGGGACGCCGCCTCGGCGAGGCAGCGCAGCGCGAACTCGAGCGCTGCCTCCTCGCACGACGCCGCCTTGGACGTTCCCCCCTTGTCGATCTGGGCCACCTTGCCGAACGACGGCGCTCGATGGCGTCGCATCGCCGCCAGGACATCGGCGAGGCGTGCCATCGTCGGCTCTGCGGCGCGCGGGTCGCGGTTGAACAGGTCCATCAGGTCCTCGCCGGGGAAGTCCTCCACGATCGCCAGGTCGGCAGGGTAATGGGCACGGTCGCGGTCGACCAGGTGAACCTCGGGGACCCGCACGCCGAGCGAGGCCAGACGCGCGTGGCTGGCCTCGAACAGATCAAGTCCGACACCGGGTGAGAACGGGTCCGTGAGGTCGCCATCGCCCTCAGCCGCCGGCCAGTAGTTCTCCGACTCCTGCCACAGGTAGGCGATCGCCGTCGTGGCATCGTCCATCGTCAGGCGGTACACGCCCTTCGTGGTGCCGCCGGCGAGTCGCTCGACCGCCTCCAGCCTCCGCCCGCCACCCAGTGCGGCCCGGGCCGCCCCCGCCAACTGGTCCGTTGTTACTTTCCGAGGTGCCACGTCCACAATTCGCCTTTCCGGCTCGACAGCCCGGGCACCCTACGCGATCCACCTCTCAGCGCCGAACGAATTGTTGGAGACCGCGACCGTGGGACCGTCCTGCTCGATGGTGCTGGTGCAGGGGCTTGCACGTACACCATCCGGATGATGTTCTTCCTGCGACGGCTGGCCCTGCTGAGACATCAAACTCTGCCTAACAACGGCGTCATCGGCCGCCAGCCCACCCACACTCAGTGGCTTCACCTCGCCCGCACCGCCTCCTGGCTCGAAGACGACCTGACCAGCTTCCAGCGCGCCTTCTGGAGCGCCCGCGACCTCTACGACGCCGGTCAGCTCAGTGACCTGGCGTACTGGGCCCGAGTCCTCGGCTCCCACCCCGGCCCCCGCCTGCTGCACGAACTCCGCACCGCCGACACGGAGATGTGGACCATCACAGACGACAGGGTCCTGGGCGTCCTGCGGTGTGCCCACGCCACCGGGCTGCCGATGGTGCTGCTGTCCAACGCCCCCGCCCACCTCAGCGACGTGCTCGACACCCACCACTGGCGCCGGATGATGCACCAGGCCCTGTACTCGGCCCGGATTCAGGTGTGCAAGCCGGACCCGGCCGCCTACGAACACGCCCTGAAGGCCACCGGCGCCGGCGACCCCCGGCGCGTGCTGTTCGTGGACGACCGCGCAGACAACTGCCGCGCCGCCGAAGAAGTGGGCCTGCGCGCCCTGCACTACACCGGCAACCCAGCCGATCTCGCAGCAGCACTGACGCCCACCGCCGCCTGAACACCCGGCCCCTCCCACCCTCCAGGACCTCATTGCCCCCCGACAGTGACCTTTCGAGCGGCGACGTGCATGTCTTCCCGCGCTACCTCGCCGGACTGCCCGGCCACGCCGACCCCAGCTTCGACCCGGTGGCCCACTGGCCCCACCACTACCCCGAAACGGGCCCGTGTCAGCTCGTCGTCCTCTCACCCGACCACCGCGTCAGAATCGGCTGGTTCGGCGACGACTACGACACCTGGGTCATCAGCGCAGCAGAGGACCCCGTCTCCCCGCCGCGCTGGAGCGCACGGATCAACCACACCACGCCCCCCGAGATCGTCGAAGGACTCACCCGCGCCCTTGCCGACGAGTGGGCCGAGGACAGCAACACCTTCCTCAACCAGCCCTCCGTGTACTGGGCCACCGGCGTGCGCCCCCTTCTCGATGCGGGCTGGAAGCGAAACCCCCCGCGTCATGGCTTCGTGGACATCGTCGCCCCGGACGGGCTGGCCGGAGCGAGCATCGACGTCGCCGACCCCAAACCCGACGCCGAGACCGTGACCCTGTGGGCCGGGCCACCAGGCTGGGCAACCCGCGCCCAAGCGGTCTTCACCGCGCGCACCCCCTCACACCTGATCGCCGCCACGGCCGCCGCCCTGGCCGACCCCACCCCGGTCATCCGCAGCAGAACGTCCCTGCACCCCCACCTGGCCGAGCTGGCCCAGCTCACGCCCGTCGAACCGCCCAAGCCCGCGGTGCCGACCCCGCTGGATGTCCGGCGTGCTGCGGCAGCCCGCCGCCCGACCGCTCTGCCGGCAAGCAGCGCGCACCGCTGGACCACCAGCACGCCCCCGCCCCCAGCGCATCCGGCGGCCCGCCCGGGGCTGCGCCGCTGAACCACCCCCGCCCACGCGAAAGCACCCCATGCCCCTGCACGCCAAGCAGTTCTTCACCGGGCAACTCCAGCTCACCGACGGCACCGTCATCGGTGACTCCTACTACTCCGCCCCCACACCCGGCTCGCCGCTACGGCTGCGGATCGATTTCACCCGCACCATCCGCGCCGGCGAATACAACGGCCTGCGACTGCAGACCCTCCACGTCGACCAGGGCGTGCTGGACACCGCGATCCTCACGTTCGCCGCTCACGACACCTTCCGCAACCGCGACGAGGCCCTTCACCGCAAACCCGGAGACGACGGCTACGCCGTCATCCGCGACTGGAGCCGCTACGAGCCTCCGTGGCAGGGAGCTGCGACCACCAAGCTGCGCCAGGCGATCGAGCAGTACACCACCCTCTGGGTCCCCCGGACAGCGAAGAGGCGATCGAAGCAATCACACGACGCGCCCACCCCGGCCCATCGCTCGCCGACGGAGGCGCCCAATGGGTTCTGGCTCACGGACCCGGACTTCCGCACCCGGCTCCAGGCCGCCACCGTCGGGACGCTCCACGTCCTAGCCGACTGCCTGGACGACGACTTCCGCCTCATCCAAGCACTCGACGGAGCCCGCTACCACGCGGGCGAACTCTTCGGTGTTCCGGACGCACTCGGTGTTCTGATCGAGGCGCAGGCCGCGGCAGAGATCGTCGGAGGCGACGCCGGATCGCCCTTCGACCCTGCCGTCGCTCGGGCCCTCGTTCTCCTCGACCAGCGGCCCGTCGAAGAACAGGAACAGGCCGTGCGCACTGCGCTACGCCGCCTCACCCTCACCACCCGCACTCACGCTCCCACCGCGCCTGCGCCCCCTGCGCTGCCGTCTCCCGCGGTCGGCCGGATCCGCTGACCGCCGTACGCCAGGAACCCCATGCCGCCTAACACCGACACCCCCGACGGGGACGTCTACGTCCTTCCGCGCTACCTCGCCACAACCACCGGAACGGGCGATCCCGCCCTGGATCCCCTGCTCCAGATCGGCTGGCATCTCCACCACGACGATCTGTACAACGCCTTCGTCACCGCGCCCGACCACAAGGTCCGCCTCGGCTACCTGCCCGAAGTCGATCACGACGGTCTGTGGCGCATCACCGCCTACCGCGACGCTTTCGGCCCGCCCGCCTGGAGCGCATGGTTCAACGACTCCTGCCCGACGGAGTTCGTCACCGCCTTCACCACCGCCCTCGCCGAGGCATACCAGCAGGGACCCGACAGCTACCTGGCCGACCCCGGCACCACGGGCAAGGTCCCCGACCCCCTCCCGGTGATCACACCGCTGCTCGCACGCGGCTGGCGCATCGACCATCCGCACTGGGACGCCTTCGCCATCCAGTCACCCGACGAGCTGGCCACACTCCAGTACGCCACCGGCGACCTGTATCCGGAAGCCGAGCTGACCACCCGGGAGACCCGCTGGGAATTGTGGGCAGGCCCGCCCGACTGCCCCTACTGGTACGCCACCGCCAGCACCGACACCCCCACCGTCCTCCTCAAAGCAGTCACCGAGTGCATCGGCGACCCCGCGCCCCTGCCCCGCTGGCGTCAGGAGACCCACAGTTACGTCGAGGGCAAGGCCCAGCTCATTCCCATCCGTCCACCGGCTCCGAGCCCGCTCGACGTCCAGCGCGCCGCCACCCGCCGCCCGAACACTCAGCCTGCGAGCAGCGTTCCGCGCTGGAGCACCACCAGCCGGGCTACCGGAACACGCCGATAACCCGGCCAGGAGACCCGTTCGGCACTGCACGCACGCGAGTTCTTCGCCGAACTCGGGCTACCTTTCGCCTTTTCCGACCGCTGGAGTGACCGGATCGCGGGTGACCTGCGGTGACGTATGGCGTAGATGTACGCGACACGGCCACCGAGGCGGGCGGCCGTCGGAACACCGTTCTGATAGCCGAGCAGTTGGAAGGTCCTCGGCCGGTTCTCGGCGCGTTCTCAGTGGCGGGTTTTCCGGACTACCACGGCGGCGTCGAAGCCTTCGTCGCGTATGCGGAGAGCGGTGCGGCGGTGCTGGAAGTGGGAGCGCCGACAGTCGATCCATGGCTCGACGGCGGAGTCATTGCCGCAGCATATCGGGCTGTGCGATCCGTGCTGGGCACGGTGTGGAGAGCAAATCGAGATCAGCCCGCACGACGAGGGCATGAGCAGCATGCCCACCGCCATCTTCTACAGTGAAGTCAGGTGGCCCCCACCACACGGAAAGGGACCCGTATGCAGACGCGTACCGTGTGCCTGTCCCTCCTACTCGTGGCAGTCCTGGGCTCGGTGACCGCCTGCGGCCACGGCGCGGGCACCGCATCCAAGGAGACCGACGGCAACGCCAAGGACAACGAGCAGACCAAGGACAGCGGCACCCTGACCGTCGCCCTGGGCCACAGGGCCAAGTGGCCCGACGGCACGACGGCCACCCTGTCCGACTTCACTCGGGGCGTCACAAGCGAGTACGCCTCTGTCAAGCCGCAGCCGTTCGTCGCCTTCAAGGTGACCGTGCACAACGGCGCCAGCGAGATAATGGACCTCACCCGGTTCTCCCTCTCCTGCGCCGACGGCGAGCCGGTCTACGACAGGACCCAGGGACTCGAAGCGGCGGGGTCGGCGACCTGGGGGGCGAAAAGCTACGTGGACCCCGGGGAGGACGCCACCTGGAAGGACGGCTGCCCTCTCCCGAAGGACGCGCACAAGGTGCAGATCAAGGTCACGCCCGAGGCCATGGAGTACCAAGCCGCGATCTTCTCGGGCGACATCAAGTAGCCCCGACCACAACCGCCACAGGCTTGGCACGCTAGTGCCATGATCACCGCACCCAGCAACGCAGCGCGTGAGGTGCGGGTCAGGTGGGCTGCCGGCCGGCCGGGCCTCCGCCCGGGTCGTCGGCCAGCTCGATCGCTGCGGTGATGCGCTTGCCCACCGGTTCCCGGCGGACACAGAAGGTCTGGCAGACGGCCATAACGATCTCCAGACCGTGCTGCCCGACGCGCTCGGGGTCCATCGCGCCGATCGCGGGCAGGTGGTGCTGCTGTCCCACACGCTCACCTCGACAGCGCCCCCGTCGACCTCCAGGGACAGCAGGCAGGGGCCGGGCGCGTACTTGCGGGCGTTGGTGACCATCTCGCTGACCACCAGCTGCACCATGCCCATGGCCCGTGCGGACACCGGCAGGCCGTGCACGGCCTGCACCTCGGTGAGGAAGGACCGGGCAAGCTCCCGGGCAAGGGCGATCTCCTCGGTCCCCTCGAACGCGGCGGACACCGATATGCGGCGCTCCACGAGCGGCTGCTGGCCCTCGTCCTGCCCAGCCGGTTCCATACCGTCCGCCTCACGTCCGAAGCGCCAGCCCTTGCCCGGCCCGCTTACCCCCGAAACTTCCCCGCACTCATCAGATACGCGAAACTGATTACCGGTGATCTCCCTCTGGGATCTCCGTCAGGCGAAGGGGCGGGCAGCGTGGACCATCAGCCCACAACACACCGCCGACCACTGAACCGAGCACAGCCACGCCCCCGGAACCCGCGCTCGCGGTCCGGGGGCGCGCTCTTGTGTCGTCTTCATGGCTCGGGGGCAGCCTCCCGTCCTGCCGCAACCACCGCAAATCAAACAAGTGACTTTATTCAGTCATGAGCCCCATCCCGAAAGACCTCGCCCGCTGTGACTGAGCGCCTCAGATGGCCATTGAGTGCTGCAGTTGGCCACTTCGGCGCTCAGCGTCGATCCGCGCTTGGCGAGTCGGATCGTCTCGTGCCTGCCACTGACAGCGGCATCAGTCTGGATGGATCGCTCTTCTCCTCACGCACGCTCACGCGGAGGGCGGGGCAATCGCGAAGATGGATCCCGTGGTGGATCCCGCGTACACCCTGCCGTTCAGCACCACGGGTTCCGGCTGCGCGTCGGAGAGTCCCGCAATGCTCGTGTTCGGGTCGCGTCGTGCTGCGCTCCGCCACACGGTCTTCCCCGTTGCGGCGTCGACACAGATAATCCGCCCGTCCCCGGCCAGGCTGTACAGGCGACCGCCAGAGAAAACGGGACGGGCGGGGGACTCGCCCTTCGTCTCCATGGTCCAGTTTTGTCGGCCCGTCCGCAGGTCGTACGAGGCCAGCCTGCCATCCGTCCGGCTGAGGTACAGCGTGTCACCGTGTGCGCGGGCAGTGCCCACCGGGGCGTTCCGCAGGGAGAGACGTTCCACATTTCCGTCCGCCTTGGTAATGCGGGTGACGCTCTTGCCGTCGAGCGCAAAGGACATTGTGTCGCCGTCTGCTGCGACCGGCGTGCCGGGGTCCTCGTCGAATGTGGCGAGTACCTTCGTCGTCCGCAACGTGGCGGCGTCGAGGACAGCGACGGACGTGATGAAGCCCTCCTCGCCGTACCGCAGCAGATGGAGCACGTCGTCCCCGCCGTCGAAGAGGTCGTACCAGTCGCCAGCGGGAAAGGTCCTGGACACGATCAGCTTTCCCGTCCGTGCGTCCCTGCGGTCGATTCGGACCCCGTCCACATGCGGGTGAGTCGTCGTGACCGTGGACTTCTGCACGGTGAAAGTCGGGGGCCCCGACGCCTGGGCCGACCACAGCCGGTCACCGGTATTCACGTCGAAGCCCACGAGCTGTTCCCGGTCCAGGTCCTGGACTAGGACCGTATCTCCCACGAACCCCACGACCGAGCCCGGCCGCGATGACTCGTCGGGGTGCCGCTTGCTCCATGTGACCCGTCCGGAGGCGACGTCGATCCGTTCGGCAACCACACCGACCTCGGTGCACACGAGAACGTCCCCGCTACCGGCGCAGGCGGGGATGTCACGCCCGCGGTGCTCTGCGGCGGTGGTCGGCTTCTTTTCCCACAGACCCCACCCCTTCGGCCGCATGGCCGCCACCGGTTCGAGGGCGGGAGCGGCCCATGTCGACGAGGCTTTAGCCGAGGGCGATGGAGAACCCTTGGCGTTGTCACGGTCTCCTCCCGCATCACCCGTCTGCATCATCGACACCGCCACGACGACCGCGATCGCAGCCGCGGCGGCCAGCAGATAGGTGCGCGTCCGCGGCCGCAACCGGAGACCGTGCGCGAGACCTTCGGGTTCCGTCGTCTCCTCGGGCCTCTCCGGCCTTGCCGCCTCCGCCCCCTTCTGCTGGAGCAGAGCAAGCAGTTCAGCGGGGGAGGGCCGGCTTGTGGGGTCCTTGCGTAAGCACTTCTCGATGATGGAACGCAGGGCCGACGGGACTCCGGAAAGATCCGGATCATCCTGCACAATTTTCATTGCGACCGCGATGGGCGGGGCGCCCGTGTCACCGTCGAACGGCCCTTGGCCCGTCGCTGCGTACGTGAGGACTCCGCCCAGTGCGAATACGTCGGCCGCTGCCCCTACCTCGCGCGGCGTGCTCAACTGTTCCGGCGCCATGAAGGACACAGTGCCGAGGATCTTGCCGGTCCGCGTCAGCGGTTCCGCGGTCAGCACCCGAGCGATACCAAAGTCGATGACCCGAGGGCCGTCCTCGGTCAGCAGCACATTACTCGGCTTCAGATCGCGGTGCACCAGACCAGCCCGGTGGATGTCGCGAAGGGCCTCTGCGAGCCCCCTGCCCAGCCGCCACACGGCGTCTTCGCCGAACGCATCGCCCTCGCGAACGCGTTCCGAAAGCGTAGGGGAATCGAAGTACTGCGTCGCCATCCACGGGGGATCGGCATCAGCATCGGCGCCCACCACCGAAGCCGGACGAGTAGGCCGGCGGCGGCCAGCCGATCGAAGAACTCCTCCTCGCCAGCCGCGCCGGCCACCGCGCGTCGCACGGTCTCGCGCAGTTCCTCGCGGGCGGTGCGTTCGCGACCCTGGCGCTCGGCCTTGTGCCGCTCGGCGCTGGTGGGCCGCTGGGCGGCGGTCCCGTCTCCGGTGTTGAGCTGTTTAAGGCCGTACTCGGTCTCGATCAGGCGGGCTTCGGCCTGAGCCCGGCCCGCATCGTTGTGCAGACGGGGCCTTCGGCCGTCCTCGCGGACCAGGGTGGCGATGATGTGGATGTGGTCGTCGGCGTGGCGGACGGCCGCCCAGCGGCAGCCGGCGGCGTCGCCGTCGGGGGCGATGCCGGTGGCCGCGACCATGCGCCGGGCGATCTCGCCCCACTGCTCGTCGGACAGCACCGGGTCCTCGGGCGCAGCGCGCACCGACAGGTGCCACACGTGCTTGGCCGGGCGGCGGCTGCGGGCGAGGGCTTCGACCGGCTGGTCGAGGAGCTTCCGCAACTCCGTGTGCGTCGCCTGGGGGTCGCGGCCGGGGTCAGGGGTGAGGCTGTCCCAGGCCGCCACGAGGTGCGGGTCGACGTGTTCCTCGTGCGTGCCGGGCCCGTACAGGTAGTACAGCAGCCCGATGGTGCGTGTCCCGCGCTTGTGGACTCTAGGGATCATGCGGCGTGGTTCTCGGTGTCCAGGTAGTGCTGGGTGAAGGTCTCCACTCGCTTGGCGGCGCGGTGGACGGCGTCGAGGACGGCTCGGGTGTGCGGGACATCGGCGCCGGCGTTAATGGCCTTGGCCACCTGGTTGAGGTTGTTGCCGATCTGGCCGAGGTGCCGGCGTACGGCGAACAGCTCGGTCAGCACTTCTCGTTCGGTGGCGATCTCGGCAGCGGTGCGATCGAGATCACGGGCGGCTTTGAGGGCGGCGTGGGCGAGGAAAGCGGCGACGCTCATGCGGCAGGCGGACGCGGCGCGCACGAGAAGCTGGTACTCGTCGTCGTTCATACGGCAACTGGGCTGACGCATGCGCTTGTGCTCGTCGCGCAGGCGCTCACGCTGGCGCACGTGCGGCTTCGGCGGCGCGGCGTGCTCGCAGCGCGCGGTGTGACAGGCGTGTGGCGTTTCCCCTTCCGGATGCGATCCGCCCTCGGTCGCATCCTGGTGGACCGGCGCCCCCTGGTGCCGGTCCCCTCCCGCCACTGAAGGGGCGGGCCAGGCAAGAGCATTGCTCCCATCGGGAGCAATGCTCTTGCGATAACTTGCTCGCGCCGAGACCGAGTTGAGGTCGCGAGCAGGTTCCGGGGTGGTGCCGTTCTCGTTCGGGTTCGTCATCGGCTGTCGGTCCTCTCCTTGCGGAGCTGCCGCTGGATGCTGACGGTCAGATCGAGGACGGCCGCCGGTCCTTCCAGGAGCTGGACCGGCCCGTTCGGCTCCTGCTGGACGAGCCACTGGCCGGTCGGGACGGCCACTATGGCGTGGACGAGGTGCCGGCGGACCAGGACGGTGGCCCAGGCAGCTGCCTCGGTGGCCGTGTACCGCGACGGAGGAGTAGGGCGGGAAAGCACGCGATGCCTCTCGGGCAGGGCGGTGGGGGGGGGGCCCCCCCGCCCCCCCCCGGCCCGGGGGGGGGGGGAGGGGGGGGGTGGGGGGGGGGGCGCCCCCCGGGCGGCGGGCGCAGTGGCCGCCGGGCGCCCCGGCCCGCCCCGCCCT
>NZ_JBIRJA010000039.1:26018-36781 GCF_044329325.1 Streptomyces sp. NPDC017676
GCCCCGCGGGGGGCAGGCCCCGGCCGCGCGTGTGGGGGGGCTCACCCCCCCTGCCGCGGCGGGGCGCGGGGGGGCCCGGCCCCCCCCGCGCCCCACCGCAGGGCGATAGGGGGAGTGACCTGCTGGTTTGCAGGGTCAGCCGCACACGGGGCAGCGTCCGATGTGGCCGCTGAGCGCCCGGGCCATCCGCGCCTTCGTTGAAGCCGCGTACGTCGCGCTGGCCTTCGCCGACGGCCTGCCGGCATGCCGCTCGGAGTGAGCGCTCAGATAACCGATCTCCCGCTCGTACTCCTCACGGAGGGCAGCGAACTGCGGGCAAGTCCTCATCGGGTGATGCTCCTTGTCGTCGTGATGCTGTCCGGGCTGCGCAGGGCCGCCAGGACCAGACTGAGTCGGTCGTTTCGGCCGCCGGGGAGCTTCTCGCGGCGGATGATCTCCCTGACCTGGACCCGGGTCACAGCCTCGTTGCCGTCCCGTTCCAGCAGCGCGGGCACGTGGGGACGGATCAGCTCGACCAGCTGGTCGACGTCCTGCTCCGGCTCGCGCGGCGGACGCTGCGCCTGGGAGCCTCTCGACCGGACACTGCGCTTGCCCGTCGCCTTCGAGGCCGGCGTCCGGCGCCCGGGAACCTTGTGCCCCCGGTCCCCGGTGGTGTCGGTCCCCGTGTCGGTCGGTCCCCGGTCCCCGGTGGTGTCGGTCCCCGTGTCGGTCGGTCCCCGGTCCCCGGTGGTGTCGGTCCCCGTGTCGGTCGGTCCCCGGTCCCCGGTGGTGTCGGTCCCCGACTCGGCGGTCCCCGGTCCCCGGTGCCATTCACGGCGTTGTGCAGGTACTTCCTCCGCCGGGAGGCCGGTGCCCGAGCGGCTCTCGTATTCCTCACCGGTCTCCGGGTTCACTGCCTCGGTCCCCGGCTCGTGGTCTCTGGGACTCAAGGCTCGGTTCTCGTTCCCCACCGCGGTCCCCGCTTCACGGTCCCCGGTCCCCGCGGGCCGCTCGGCGTTCACAGTCCCCGGTCCCCGGTGAGGTTGCGGTCCCCGGTCCCCGTCCCCAGCCACGCCGATGCGGGGACTGTCGTTGGGGACCGAGTCGCTCTCGACGCTCGCGGCGGCCACCGTGGTCGCCATCTCGCCGGAGTGAGGTGGGGACCACGGGGAGGGCAGCGGGACGGTGGCGAGCGCGAGTGCGTGTCGGCGGGCGGCAAGCTGGGCGAGCAGCTCGGCGCGCTGGGCCGGGTCGGTGCCGACCGAGGCCCGGCCGATCGCTTTCGACAGCCGCCGGGTCAGGCGCCGGCCCCGTCGGCTGTGCCGCTGCTCGGTTGTGAGTTCAGCGAGCCGGGTGGCGAGGGCCACGGCGCGAGCGGTGGCGCGTTCCCGGGTGATCTGCGCGGCGTCGCGGTCACGGGCGGCGATGCCAAGCCGGGACAGCAGTCGCTCGCGTGCTTCTCGCCCGAGAGTGGCGATCAGGCCGTGGGAAGCGGCGCCAGGGGTGCGCAGGCGCAGCTCGATGCCCATGGCCAGGTGCCAGAGCATCGCCGCCATGACCGGTCCCACGAAGGCGCGGACAGTGCCTCCTACGGGACCGCTCTCGGCGTAGGCGGGGATCACCTGGACCCCGGTGATGAGCCACACCAAGGTGCCCGGCAGCCCCGGGGCACCCTGGGTGTTCAAGTTCTGCCGGGCCATCAACGCGGTCGCGAACAGTCCCAGTTCCGCGGCGGCGAACATGCTGGCGCGTTCGGCGGTGCCGGCGATGTTGAGGTAGTCGGCGGCGAAGCGCCAGCTGGTGTCGGCGCTGTAGGCGGTGCAGCCGAGCGCGGCCAGGGCGGAGACCACGACCGCGGTATTGCCGAGTCGTTTCCGCGGGTGCTGTGCCCGCCGCTGGAAAGCCCAGCCGACCACGGCCAGGGTCAGCGCGACGGCGGGGACGCCGAGCGCGAGGAGCACGGACAGGTCCGGGGCGGCGCCGAGGGACAGGACAGGGTGGGTCATGCGACCTTTCCGAGAGGGGCGTGCGCCGAGGCCGGCGCCACGGGGCGGGAGACGGGCTGCTGTGCTGCGGGCCGGGCGGGCGCGGTCTTCTTCTCCGCGTTCTTCCGCCGGGGCACGCCGAGGGTGCGGTCGCGGTCGAAGACCTTGTTGGCGGCCTGCCGCAGCAGGTCCCGGGCGTGCTTGGTGCCGATTTGCAGGGCGGAGGCGAGCCGGTCGGGTCGCCATCCGCGGACGTAGGCGTGGTCGATGACGGCCTGCCGTTCGGCCTCGGTGAGGTGGACGTCGCGGCCGTTGAAGAAGGCGACCACGCGGCTGTAGTCGAGGCGGCGGGGCAGTCCGTCGTGCCAGGGGCGGCGTTCGGCCGCGGTCAGTCCGCCCCAGACGCCCTCTTTCAGGTCGTTCTCCAGGGCGTAGTTGAGGCAGTCGCGGCGCACCGGGCACGGTCCGCACAGCTCCTTGGCGTCCGCGATGGCCTCGTGGTCGCGGGGTAGGGGGAAGAAGGTGGCGTCGGCGTCGTCGGGGTCCATGCCGTGGCAGGCGCCGTGGGGCTGCCAGCTGGTGTCGCCGATTGAGCGCAGGCCGGTGGCCGGCGAGGTGTGGGTGGTGATGTGGCGCAAGGTGGTCTCCGGTGTGCTGCCGCGCCGGCCGACAGCAGGTCGGCAGTGGATGGGCGCGGCGTCGGGCGCCTGCTGCGGCACCGGGCAAGGTGGCGCAGCAGGGGCGGGACGATGGTTTTGCGCGGGCGCACCAGGCTGGGGTGCACCACGGGCGGGCCGGTCAGGCCATCGCCGTCTGCTGCCGCTGCTGGGCGGCGGCGAGGTCCTTGCGGCAGGGATGCGGTTCCTCCCGCAGCGCGCTGCCGCGTGCGAAGCCGTCGGGGTCGACGCGCCGACGCCGGCACGGCTCGCCAATTGATGCCTCGCACCAGTCGCAGCGCACCGACAGTGCGTCGGGCTGGCCCTGGGCGATGGCCTCCTCGCGGGCGGCGCGGGCGCGGCGGAAGGGCGCGAGGGCAGCGCGGGCCTCGGGCGGGATGCAGGAGCCGACCTGCTCCAGCCGTGCTTTCAGCCTCGGGTTGGCCCGGCTTCCGGTGAGCTGTCGGTAGGCCGCGGGCTGGGTGGCGCCGGTGGCGACGGCGCGGCGGGTGCCGACCAGCTCGGCGGTCCAGGCCGCCTGGTCGTCGGGGTCGGCCAACGGGGTGGGGTCGGTGTGCCGGTGCAGGCGGTCGCGCTTGTAGCTCTCCCACGGGCGGGCGATGTCCGCAGGCAGGATCTGGTACGGCGAGAGGCGGATGTGCCGGCGAGCGGCGATCCGGGCGTCCCAGCCGTGCGGCGTGGCCAGCGGCACGTCCTCCAGCAGCTCATGCCACTGGGCGAGCTGGTCGCGGGCCTCGCCCTGGTCGGTGCGGATGGTGCGGGGGTCGAGTCGGCCGATGTAGGCCAGCAGGGCGGCGATTTCGCGACGGTCCATGGCTACTCCGTTCCCGTCGGCGTCGGCTCGTCGAGGGCGGCGAGGAGGGCGGCGGTGTGGGCCTCGGCGCGGGTCATCCTGCCCGCCGGGGCGGACCCGCCACCGGGCAGGGCGTAGAGGTTCGGCCGGGCCGGAGCGTGCTCCCGGGCGATCCAGGCTCGCCAGTCGCCAGCCCAGGCAGCCGCCGATCGGGGGGTGTGCCCGGCACGGTGCGCACGCCATTTCGCGTCGGCGGTGCGCAGGCCGTCCTCGCCGAGGCGGTCGAGGTGGCCTTGCTGGTAGGCCCAGGTGTGGCTGGCGGGGTCGACCTGCCAGTCGGCAGCCGAGGTGACGGCAGCACCACTACTGCTGCCTTTCCGGTTCAACTTAGGTTCTCTACGGTTCTGGGGGTCGGATTCCGTACCGTGGTGGGGTCGGATTCCGGCACGTCGAGGGGTCGGATTCCGTCGGGAGGGGCCGGATTCCGCACCGGTCGGATTCCGCCGTGAGGGGTCGGATTCCGTCCCCTTCTTCGGCCAGATTCCGTACCGCCGCAGGTCCTTCTGGGCCTCTTCGTCCAGCTCCGGCACCGGGTCGGAGTCGGTCGGCGGCTCGACGTACGCCTCCAGGTCCCCACATCGGGCTTCGGCGACCTTGGCCAGCCAGGCGGCAGCCCGGGGCAGCCGGTAGACCGTGGTGCGCTGCGGGCCCTCCAGGTGCTCCAGCGTCTTCAGCTCGCCGCTCTTGTCGAGCGCGACCAGCGCGTCTCGCACCGCCGTGCGACTGGCGTTCGTCCGCTCCACCAGACTCGCCACCGAGGCCCAGGCGACGCACTTGTCGTCCGCGACCCGGTCGGCGATCGACAGCAGGACGAGACGCGCGGTACCCCGGCTGGAACTGTGCTCCCACACCCACTCACGGGCATTGACACTCATCGGCCACCCCCGCCCGCAAGGTTCGAGCGTCGTTCCGTTGACGGCCAGGCGTCACTCAGAGTGCCGAGGTCGTGGGACGCCAGGGAGAAGGTGGCTGCCGCGCCGGCCGGATCGTCGGGCCTTTTGCGCAGGGCGGGAGGCATGCAAGAATCCCCTTTGCAGTGTTGCCACGCTGACGCGCCCCGTGGACAGGGATCAGCGTGATGATGGTGGGCAATCTCCGCCCCGTCGGGCCTAGCCGGGCCCGCCTCAGGGCGGTACGTGCCGTTACGCGTTCGGCGTCCTGGAGTAGCCGCTCCTGGGCGCCGTCGCTGTATGCGGACCTGCGAAGTTGTTCGGTACCCGCGGCGTTCCTCACGCTCGCGGGTGCCCCAGACGGGCCGTCCGAGGGACGATGAACATACGCACGGACTCGCGTCAAGGTCCAGACTTGGCTCTTAAACTCTGTAGAAGTCGTGCGGCGCGAGATGCCGGCGGCGGGCGGGGCATGTGGTGATCCCTCGGTGCGGATGTGCAGAGACGTTTCGTCCGGGTGCGGGCATGACGGCCAGGCCGGGAGGTAAGCTGTCAGCTCACCTTGATCGATGGAACGAAAGTATCCTCGTTCAGCTCATCGATCAAGTGAACAGAAGCGATGCATCTCGCCGGAAGAGGAAGGACGTGTTGGATGCCGGCCCGGCTGTTCGACGCCCAGGCCCTCTTGCTCGCACGCCGGGAGCTGGATCTCAAGCAGAGTGAAGTGGCGGAGGTCGTTGGCGTCAGCCCTGCCCGCGTCAGTGCCTGGGAGAAGGGCCGATCGGTGCCCGACCCTGAGAAACTGCCGCGCCTGGCCGCGGCGGTCCGGCGGGACCTTGATGAGCTGTTTCCCCGGAAGGGGCGGCCGGACCTTGCGGATCTGCGGGCTGATGCCGGCTACTCACAGAGCGCAACCCGCGAGTTGACCGGGACGCGGACGGCAGGGCCGGTGGCCGCCGCTGAGAACGGGCAGCGGCGACTGAGCAGCGAGTACGAACAGCGCCTGGCCGACGCCTACGGCGTGAAGGTGGAAGCGCTACGGCGAGCGCAGGAGCGGTCCTTCGGCCATGACGTGCCCGAACCGGACGAGTCGCCGTCCGCAGAGACTGTGCCGGCGGATACCGCCATGCTGCCGGCCACGCTCGCCGGGAAGATCGCCTATCTGCTTGACCGGCTACCCGCCCCAATCACTGACGCCGTCCTCGCTGCGCGAGGAAACGCCCTTGTCGGGGCGGAAGTCCTCACAGCGGACCTCGTGCACGGGCTGAGGACCGGTGCGGTGGTGAGTGCGTCCGACGAGGTCCTTGAGGCCCTTGCAGAGGCTCTGGACACCACGCCTTTGATGTTCAAGTCCGGTGATGCCGGCGTTGAGCGGGTGATCGCGGAAACCTTGGTGCTGAGTAACCAGGTGGCTGCCATCGCCGCCCGTGGTGGCGCGGAAGCGGGGCTGTCCGCAGAGCTGCTTGCGTTCATCAACAAGGAAGTTTCCAAAGCCCGTACGGAAGCAATCGCACCACACGATCACGAGAGCTGACACCGCCGTTGCGGCCGGCATCCAGCACGCACGTCGAATGCTTTCCCCCTTGGGCGACGACGAGCGCGCACCATACTCGGTGCCCGATCGTATGATTGGCCGGTCGGGCGATTCGCCCAGATCCAGCTCTAATTGCACGCCGTAAAGCACCTAGGTGAGGCGTTCAAAGAGCTGACATTATGTCAGTCTGCCGAGGCGCTTACCGACTTGGTGCCTGATCGATTGATCGGGCAGCTGTCATGCCGTTGTCGGCTCAGCTGGAGTGATGGCCATCAAGCGACAGGAGGGGAGTTCGATGGGAGTGAAAGCCATGAACCGCACGGCGAACTCCCGTCCTCCCTGCCGTGGCAGATAGAGGCGTCGGGGCCGGTGCGATACCGGGTGAGTGACGTTTAGTGGCAGATGAGGGGAATCCCAGAGCTTTCGCGCGATGGGATCGCGGCGCACAACTTCAATGATCGCCTGGAGACGCTGGTCGCTGCGGTACTGCTCGGCGTGCACCCGTAGCTGAGCCATCATCGGCGAGGCCCACTCCTCCTGCCAGTCGATCAGCTGCGTGCGCGCCTCGGGCCAGGTGAGAGCCCACTCCATCACGTTGAGGCCGTACGTCATCCAGGGGAACATCTCCAGGATCTTGGCGTTGTAGGCCAGGACATCCCACCGGTGGTCACTGACGTACAGAGGCCATTTTTCGCTGTGCTCGACGAGGTCGCGGACCGGATCGGGCAGCAATGCCGTCAGCGGACTGACAGGGGCTTCGACGGGAGTGTGCCCTCGGGTGAGCCGGTAGACGATGTGCCACTCGTCCGAGGTCAGGTCGAGGATGCGCCGTACTGCCTGCAGGAAGGCGTCGCTGTAGTTCGCCGGCCGGCCGGATTCGAGGGCGCTGTACCAGCGGCGGCTGACGCCGGCGAGCTTCGCCGTCTCGTCCTGCGTGATCCCAGGTCGGGATCTGTTTCCGAATGCTGCGGTGAACCCCGGAATGTCCGAAGCGTCGCGACGTGCACGAGCTTGCCGTAGAATGCGGGAGATGGTCGAGGCCTCCGCCGCCTTGCTTTTCATAACGTTCCCATAACGCTCAGGGTGGGATCTGTATCACATGGCTGCCTTGGCGCACAGTTCCGTGCGGCTCGGCGCTTCGTGTCAATTGGTGCACAACAGCAGTCGAGTTGACACCTCTCGGGAAAGCTGACGTGCCGTCGGAATATGGCCGGGGGCAAGTTGATGTGAACTGCCAGTTCTCATTCACAGCATAGGCGCTGCGACGGCCTCCTGATCCTTGCCCGTTCCCGCCCTAAAGTCACCGGCGCAGCCCTGCCGGCTCCCTGAGCTGGTGATTCGGCTGCTGCGATGGCAGAAAGGGACCTTCATGGCCAGATCCATATTGATCACTGGCGGAAATCGTGGAATCGGACACGCCGCAGTGCACGCGTTCGCTGATGCGGGATACAAGGTGGCTTTTACCTACCGCAGCGGAAACCACCCGGGGGATCTCGTGGAGCGAGGCTGCCTGGCGGTGTGCTGCGATGTCACCGATCCAGAGCAGGTCGAGATGGCCTTCAAAGACGCCGAAGCGACCCACGGCCCGGTTGAGGTACTGGTGGCAAACGCAGGGATCACCCGCGACCAGATGCACCTTCGTATGCCGGAAGAAGACTTCGCGGCGGTGCGCATCGTGACGCCGGGCCTCACCGACACGGACATGGCCGCTGACCCTGATGAGGAGCGGACCGCCGCGATCCTGCGCGAGGTGCCGCTGAACCGGATCGGCCGCCCGGAAGAGATCGCATCGACGATCGCATTCCTCGCCAGTGACGCCGCACCCTACATCACAGGCGCCGTGGTGCCCGTCGACGGCGGCATCTCCATCGGCCACTGACCTGGCCGAGGTGTACCGGCCGCCGACATGCGCAGCCAGGGACAACGCAACGGGGGAGCAAGGAGACTATGACGCAGGATGTGGTGGACGAACCTCCGCAACGGCCGGGGCAGAGGCCCAGGTCTCACGGGCAGCGCCGGTTCGGCCAGTCAGCGCACGCTGCGGCAGGAATGCCGTGAGGTGCTCTCGCAGATGCCTGTGCCACGGCCGTTCACCCTGGACGGCCTGATCGCCGGCATCGAGGCCGAGCGTGGACGGCGGATCAAACTCGTAGCCATCCCTGATCACCTACTGGCCAGCACCGACGTATACGGCCTATGGCTCCAGCTGGACGACGTCCCAGTCGACTTGATCCTGTACGTGGACGGCACCACAGCGTTCCACCGCCAGAGGATCATCCTCCACGAGCTGGCCCACCTGTGGTGCGACGACGTCACCGAGGCCAGCTTCGAGCAACTTGTCAGCCTTCTGCCGGATTTTCCTGCCGACCTTCTGCAGCGACTCACCAAGCGCGGCCGAATCATGGCCCGACACCGATACGACTCCGTCGTCGAGCGGCGCGCCGAGATGCTGGCCGATCTGCTCCACCACGAAGCCTACGACGTCGACTACATCGAAGACGCCACCCTCCGACATCTCGACGAAGACCTGTCCAGGCTGCACTTCACCCAGCAGCCCCGTCATTCAACCACCGAGAAGAACCGTGTCCGTCTCTGATGCGCTTGTCTCACTAATCACCGGCCTCCTGCTCCTGCAGACGGCCCTCCGCTTCCCCGCCGCGCTGCGCGGCCGACACCGAGGCCGCTCTCTTTCCGGCGCCTTCGCCGCGTTCGCCGCCGCCTGGTGGCTACGCACCGACAGCGGTCGCTTCGTCGTCAACCAACTCGGCGTCAACGACTTGCCCACCCTCTTGAAACACGTCCTGGCAATCATCGGCATATGCGAACTGCTGACCTACATCAGCGACGTCTACCACGACGAGGACACCACCGCCCGCCACATCAAGATCAGCTCACTGGTGCACCGCACGGCAGCCCGCGCCTCGCTGGCCACCGTGCTGTGCCTCGCCGCCCTCTTCTTCCTGGCCCTGGACCGCTCGAAGACCTTCGCCGACAGCCCGTACTTCGTGGGACGGCACGTCGGCGAGCCCGCCCTGATCCTCTACCTCGGCCTCTTCAACGCCTACACAGGCGCAGCCGCCGGCGTCTGCGCCTACCAGTGGGGCCGCGCGGCACGCCTCGCCGCGCGGAAGACCCTGCGCGCGGGCCTGACCATGATGACCGGCGGCATGACACTGCTGGTCCTGTACGCCGTACTGCGCACCGCCTACGTCACGGCGATCACCATCCGACCAGCCCTCGCGGAAGCCGGCTCCGTACAAGAACACGTCACCGACAGCACGCTGTATGCCGGATTCCTGCTGTGGATGCTCGGCTCCATCACACCGGCCACCCACGCACTCGCCTCCCGGATCCGCGCCATCAAAGCACTCGTCGGACTGCACAGACTGTGGCGCGACCTGGTCCTGGCCGTCGACGGCATCGCCCTGCACCAACCCAGCGAAGCCCTCGGCGGACACCGCGCCGCCGCCGTCATCAACACGCTGCGGGACATCTTCGCCCACGACACCACCCCGCAGATCACACTCGGCCGCTACGTCACCGAAATCCGCGACGTCACCCACGAACTGCGCCGACGCGCCCCGTCGGACCTCTTCCAGCGCGCCCGTCGACTCGCCGAAGCCGAAGGCCACACCGCCGAGGACGCCGACGCCGTCGCCGAGGCTTACTGGCTCAAAGCCGCACTCGATGCCGCCGACGCCCCGGCCGGAGCACCGGTCGCCTTCTACACAGCCAGTGACGACTTCGCCTCCGAAGTCACCTGGCTCCAGCGCGTCGCCCGCGCCTACCGCCAGGTCGACCCCCACATCGACACCCTGCTGGCAGCACAGCCTCCCGCCCCCGTCCCCACAGCGTAAAGAGCAGACCATGAACCTGACCGCCTCAGCCGCAGCCCTGTTCTGCAACGACGACGGGGAAGCCCTCATCGTCAACCCGACCTACAAGGACTACTGGAACCTGCCCGGCGGCGCCGTCGACATCGAACACGGAGAGACCCCATACGACGCGGTCGTCCGTGAGGTTCGCGAAGAGCTGGGCATCACTCCACCCATCGGCCGACTGCTGGTCCACGCCTGGATCACAGCTTCCGGCAAGGGAGCCCAAGCACTGTACATCTTTGAAGGCGGCGTCCTCAGCCGAGAAGACCAGCAGGCGATCACCCTGCAGGAGAGCGAACTCAGCGAGTACCGGTTCTGCCACCCTGAGGAGGAGCCCGGCCTCATCCCACCGCACCTGACAGACGTGTGGATGGAAGCGTGCCTCGCGCACGTCACTCAGCGGATCGCATACATCTCCGCGAGTGTGTGATCGATTCATCCATGGTGAGGCTCCAGAGGGGCTTGCGCGGAACCCTACGCGGAACTCTCGGCAGATCTCCGGCGCGTGGAAAGGCTGCCCGTATATGGCACTCGGGACCCACAGAGCGCGGTGATGCAGATCACATTAACGCTTGGGTTCGACGACTCCTCCGGGCAGCAGCCACCGGCCGTCCTCGCGGTAGGTGGGGTGAACGAGCAGGACGCGGCCGACTTGGTCAGTAACGAGCACGGCGGCGCCGACCCACACCGTGTGCCGGGGGACGGCGTGCTGCCCTGCGGACAGGGCAGCACGCGGTGCGACGTCATCCGAATCTGAGACGGGAGTGGTCACTTGGCGGTGCCTTCCATATCGGTGGGGCGGGCATGGGTTCGGCACGGGCCGGGAGCGGTGATCAGGAGGTACTGTCGGCGTACGGCCTTCTCTCCCCAGTTGCGTACGGGCGAACGTCCCCAGTTGTCAGGCCACTTCGGTCTCCTGCTCGATGGCCTTAAGGCGGTTCTTCAGGCGGTAGCTCGGGCCGTTGAT
>NZ_JBIRJA010000040.1:0-24965 GCF_044329325.1 Streptomyces sp. NPDC017676
CGGGATGGCGAAGAAGATGTCCGTGATCCGGGACAGGACGGAGTCCCACAGGCCCCCGAAGTAGCCGGCCAGCCCGCCCAGCACCGACCCGAACACCGACACCCCCAGCGTGGCCAGCACCCCCACCGTGACCGACGTACGGGCCCCGTACACCGTGCGGGTGTAGACGTCACAGCCCTGGCCGTCGTAACCGAAGGGATGCCCCGGAGCCGAGCCGTCCTGCGCCTTGGCCAGGTCGCACTTCAGCGGGTTGCCCGAAGCGATCGCCGACGGCCAGATCGAGATGAACACCAGGAAGAGGATGACCAGCGCGGAGACGACGAAGACCGGGTTACGGCGCAGGTCCCGCCAGGCGTCCGACCACAAGGAGCGGGGTGCGCCGCCTCCAGGCCCTCCGACGGCCCTCTCCAGGCCCGCGGCCTCGTCGGCCGCGAGGTCCATCGAGCCGCCCATGCCGGTTCCGGCGATCGCGCCCGTGGGCTCATGCGGCTGTTCAGGCATAGCGGATCCTCGGGTCGAGTACGGCGTACAGGAGGTCTACGAGAAGGTTGGCGAGCAGGAACACGAGGACGAGGACAGTCACGAAGCCGACGACCGTCTGGGTGTTCTGGCGCAGGATGCCCTGGTAGAGCTGGTAGCCGACGCCGTGGATGTTGAAGATCCGCTCGGTGACGATCGCCCCGCCCATCAGCGCCCCGACATCGGTCCCGATGAACGTGACCACGGGGATGAGCGAGTTGCGCAGCAGGTGCCGCACGATGACCCGGCGCCGGGGCAGGCCCTTGGCGATCGCCGTACGGACGTAGTCCGCGCGCCTGTTCTCCGCGATGGAGGTCCGCGTCAGCCGCGTGACGTAGGCCAGGGAGACCGAGGCCAGGACCAGGCCCGGCACGATCAGCTCGCCGAAAGGCGCCTCCGGTGACACGGACGGCTCGATCCAGGCCCACTTCACGCCGAGCAGCAGTTGGAGCAGCAGACCGGTGACGAAGGTGGGGACGGAGATGACGACGAGCGTGACCAGCAGGACGACGGTGTCGACGGGGCGTCCTCGCCGCATACCGGTGACGACGCCCAGCGTGACGCCGATCACGATCTCGAAGAGGATCGCCACGACGGTCAGCCGGATGGTGACCGGGAAGGCCGAACCCATCAGCTCGGTGACCTTCTGCCCGTTGAACGCCGTGCCGAAGTCGCCGGTGAACAGGTGCCCCATGTAGGTGAGGTACTGCTGCCAGACCGGCTTGTCCAAGCCGAACTCCCGCTTCAGCTGCGCCGCCGTCGCCGGGTCGCACGCCCGCTCCCCGCACAGACCCGCGACGGGATCACCCATCACATTGACCATGAGGAAGATCAGCAGGGTGGACCCGACGAACACCGGGATCATCTGGATCAGTCGCCGCACGACGTAACGGCCCATGGCGGCTCAGCTCACCTTGATCTCATCGTAGACGGGCACGCTGAACGGGTTGAGCGCCACATGCGACAGGCGGCTCGACCAGCCGGCGCTGCCGTTCTGGTACCACAGCGGGATGGCGGCCATGTTGTTCCGGACGACCTCCTCGGCCTGCTGGAACAGCTTCACGGACTTGGCCTGGTCGGTCTCGGCGTTCGCCTCGTTCACGAGCTTGTCGAACTTCTCGTTCGACCACTGGCCGTCGTTGGAGGAGGCGTTCGTGTAGTACAGCGGCTGGAGGAAGTCCTGGATGAGCGGGTAGTCCATCTGCCAGCCCGCGCGGAACGGTCCGGTCATCTTGTGCTGCCCGATCTGGTTGCGGAAGTCGGCGAAGGTGCCGACCGGGTTGCCGACGCACGCCTTGTCGTTGCCGAGGGCGTTGTTGATGGAGTTGCACACGGCGTCCACCCACTCCTTGTGCGAGCCCGTGTCCGCGTTGTACGTGATCTTCAGCTGGCCGCCGGGGATACCGCCGCCCTCCCGGACGAGCTTCTTGGCCTCGGTGGGGTTGTACTCACAGGCCTTGCCGCACAGGCCCGCCTTGTACCCGCCGGCCGCGCCGAGGACGGGCGAGGTCCAGTCGGTGGCCGGGGTGCGGGTCTTGTCGAAGATCGTCTCGGTGATCTGCTCGCGGTTGATCGCCATGGACAGACCCGTACGGACCTTCACGGCGCCCGGTGTGTTCCACACCTTGTCGTAGAAGGGGAACGCGATCGTCTGGATGATGCCGGCCGGGGTGTTCAGGTAACGGCCGCCCAGGTCCTTGCCGACGTTCTTCAGCTGGGCGGCGGGCACGTCGTCCACGAGGTCGAGGTTCCCGGCCAACAGGTCGGTGTAGGCGGTGTTGTTGTCGGTGTAGACCTTCAGGTCCACGCCACCGTTCTGCGCCTTGTCCGGGCCCGGGTAGTCCTTCCACTTCCGCAGGGACATCTGCGAGCCCTTGGTGTACGACTGGATGGTGTACGGCCCGTTGCCGACCGGTTTCTTCAGCCAGGCCGCGTGGTCCGTGAAGAACATCCGCGGCAGCGGGTCGAAGGCCGCGTAGCCGAGGGTGTCCGGGAAACCGGAGAACTTCTGGCTCAGCTTCACCGTGAAGGTGTGGTCGTCCACCACCTTCAGCCCGGAGAGGGTGTCGGCGGTCTGCTTGCCGCTCTCGGGGTGGACCTTGTCGTAGCCGTCGATGTAGCCGAAGAAGTAGGCGTTCTTCTGGTTGTTCTTGAGGCTGGCCCCGTAGTTCCAGGCGTCCACGAAGGAGCGGGCGGTCACCTTCTCCCCGTTGGAGAAGGTCCAGCCGGGCTTGATCCTGATGGTGAAGTTCCGGGCGTCCTTGGTCTCGATGGACCGGGCGAGCCAGTTCTCCGCCACGCCGGTCTTCGGGTCGTACCTCTTCAGGCCCCGGAAGATCATGTCGAGGACCTTGCCGCCCTGCACCTCGTTGGTGTTGGCCGGCTCCAGCGGGTTCTGCGGGTCGCCCCAGGAGGAGCTGAGTACGGCGTCGCCGCCACCGTCGCTGCTGCCGCCGCCGCTTCCCCCGCCCCCGGAGCACGCGCTGAGCGCTAGGGCCATGGCGGCCGCGCAGGCGGGCCAGGTGGCGTAGGTGACTGCACGCATGAGATGCCTCCTTGAAGTGCGCTGTGCCGTAGCCGGGGGCACGAACCCTCGAAAGGTAGACATCGAGACATCGCCGACACATCACATGTTCAAGTGAGAAAGACATAAGGGCGCAGCCCTTAACATCAGGGCGTGAGCCCCTATGGGAAAGACGACAAGCCCTTCGGCGCGCGTGTTCGCGGGCGACTGGAGTCCGCCGCGGCGGCCGCCGCGGCGCTGCTGGCCGGCGTCTACACGGCGTTCGTGCGGACGGCGACCGGACAGCGCTGGGAGAACGCGGTCCTGGCGGGGCGGCGCGAGGACGAGACCCTGGCCGCCGCCCGGTCCGCGAACCGCATGCTGGATCACATCACCCTGTCCTCGCTCGGCGTGGCGGTGGCGGTGCTGGTCCTGATCGGGCTGGCTCGGCGCCGCTTCGTCCTGACGGTGGTCGCCGTGGGTACGGTCGGCGTCTCCCTGGTGCTCGCCGAGGTGCTGAAGCGGTTCGTGCTGCGCCGGCCGGATCTCGTGGACGCCCCGGAGCGCCTGCTGGGCAACAGCTTCCCGAGCGGGCACACCACCATCGCGATGAGCGTGCTGTTCGGGCTCACCCTGGTGGTTCCCCACCGGTTGCGGGGCGTCGCCGTCGGCGTCTGCGCGCTGTGGGCGACCTTCGTCGGCGCCTACACGGTGGCGGCGGGCTGGCACCGGCCCAGCGACACCATCGGGGCCGACCTGCTCGTGCTGGCCGTCGCCTGCGCGCTCACCGCGCTCCTGGCTCGGAGCGGACGGGTGCGTCCCGTCGCGGACCGCCCGCATCCGATGCGCGCGTTGTTCGTGATCGCCCCGCTGTGCGGTGTGGCGCTGGCCGGGCTCGGCAGCGGCGGGCTGTTGCTCGTGGAGTCGATGTTCCGGCTTCCTCCCGGGGATCCGGCGGTGCCGCGCCTGGCCTACGCGGGCGGGCACGCGCTGGCCGCGGGGGCCAGCGCGGCGGTCACCCTCGTGCTGCTCGCCCTGCTGCACCGGGTAGATCTGGACCGGCCTCGGGAAGCTGTCGATACATGGGTCAGCTCATAAACGTGGCTTATGAGGTCATACAGCGGAGGCTGCTGCCGCCGTCGGCCGACCAGTGCCAAGGTGACGTCATGACGGCTTCAGTACAGTCGAGCGCCGGGAACGTGACACAGGGCCAGGGTGTCAGACGGAAGGACGCGGACGCCTCGACGCCCCCCGCCGCCGACGCCGCGGCACAGCGACGCCGGCGAGCCGCGCGTGTGTTGCGGGACGGGGCCCAGGAACGGCTGGTGTCCCTCCTGCTCGGTCTGCGGATGGCTCGCGAGCAGCTGGGCGAGTCGCCCTCGCCGGTCACCGCCGAACTCCTCGACGGCGCGGTCCGGGACGCCGAGGCGGCGCTCGCCCAGGTCCGACAGGTGGCAGCGGGGCTGTGTCCGCAAGTGCTCGAGTTGCGGGGACTGGTCCCGGCCGTCACCGCGCTTGCGGCGGCGAGCCCGGTTCCCGTGACCGTCCGCTCCGGTCGGATCCGGCTGCCGCAGGCGGTGGAGACCCATGTGTACCTCCTGGTCGCGGAGGCGCTGGCCCACGCGGTGGACGACTCCGGCGCGGGCCGGGCCGAGGTGGAGCTGACACACATCGGCTCCGGGCTCGTGGTGAGCGTGACCAGTGACGCGTGCCCGCCGTGCGGAGCCGGTGCCGAAGCCCGAGTGGGCGTCATGACGGAGTGCGTGACCCTGCTGAAGGGCACGCTGACGGTGACGTGTTCCTCGGCCGCGGGCACCACCGTCCGTGCCGTGCTGCCGGTACCGGCCGGGGCGGTGTGACACCACGACGGTGGTTCACCCTGATGGTGACCTGGAGGCGGCCTCGTAGCGCGCCCCCAGGTCACGCTGCCCGTGACGCCGTGGCCCTCAGGCCGCCGGGGCGATGACCGCGGCGGTGCCGTAGGCGCAGATCTCGGTGCCCGAGTCCTGAGCCGCCGTCACGTCGTACCGCACGGCGAGTACCGCGTTGGCGCCCCGGGCGCGGGCGGCCTCGACCAGGCGGTCCATGGCCTCGGTGCGGGCCTGCACCAGCGTCTTGGTCAGCCCTCGCAGCTCGCCGCCGATCACGGCCTTCAGCCCCGCGCCGATCTGTGCGCCAAGGTGCCGGGTGCGCACGGTCAGGCCGAACACCTCGCCGATCACCTGCTTCACGTCGTGGCCCGGGACGTCGTTGGTCGTGACGACCAGAACGCCGGCTTCCTGCGACGATCCGCCGGTGTAGTCCTCAATGGACATGGATATGCCTTCCAACAGAGAGTCATGTTTGCGTGGCCATGCCACCGCAACAGAGCGACACATTACATGAGTTGACACTCAGCACTGATTCATCAGTGCCCGTACAGGTCGGCAACCGCACCCCTGTCCAGTGCCCCCTTCGCCGTGTGCGGCAGGGACGCCACGATGGCGAGACGCTCCGGCACCTCGTAGGGAGCCAGTTGGTCGCGGCAGTGGGCGAGGAGATCCCGCTCGGTGGCGGTGCCGCCGCGGGCGAGCACGACCGCGGCGCCGACGCGCTGGCCGTAGGTGGGGTCGGGGACGGCGAAGACGGCGGCCTCGGTGACCTCGGGGGCGGCGGCGAGGACCTCCTCCACGTGTTCCGGGGAGATCTTCTCCCCGCCCCGATTGATCAGGTTCTTGATCCGGCCGGTCAGGAACAGCCGGCCCGCGGTGTCCTGGAAGCCCAGGTCACCGGTGCGGAACCAGCCGTCGTGGAAGGCGGCGGCGGTCTCGGCCGGCTCGGCGAGGTACCCCCGCGCGACCGCGGGTCCGTGCACCCAGACCTCGCCCTCGGCGCCCGGCGCGCACGGTCGTCGGCCGGCGTCGAGCACGCGGATCTCCCCGGCGGTCGCCCGGCCGACGGAACCGGCCGTGCGGTCGCGGGGCACGGAGAGCGGTTCGCTCGCCGCCTGGTGGGTCGTCTCGGTCATCCCGTAGGCGGACAGGACCGGTGCGTCGAGCAGGCGTTCCAGGGCGCGTGCGGTGGCCGGGGGCAGCGGCGCGCTGCAACTGCGGGCGAACCGGAGGGGAAGGGCCAGGGGGCCGGGGTACTCCTCGGGCGCTCGCTGGAGCAGGATCTGGTGGATGGTGGGCACGGCCGTGTACCAGGTGGCGGACACCGCGCTCATGTCGTCCCAGAAGGTGTGGGCGGTGAACCGGCCGCGTCCGGGCAGCAGCAGGCAGCCACCGGTGGTGAGCGTGGCCAGCAGCCCGGCGAGCAGGCCGTGTCCGTGGAAGAACGGCATCGCCGCCACCGTGGCGTCCGCCGGAGTGAGTTCGTACGTCGTCGTGATGCCGTGCAGGGACGCGGCCACGTTGGCGTGGCTCACGGGGACGATCTTGGGCCGGCCCGTGGTGCCCGCCGTGAACAGGGCGAGGGCGTCGTCGTCGGTGAGCCGGTCGGCGGCGCCATGATCGGCGCCGTCCGCCGGGGTGCCCGCGTCCAGCGCGATGCCGTACCGCCCGCCGCCGGGCCGGCGCACCGTCAGCGGCCAGTGCGGCGGGCCGCCGTCCGTCCGCGCGGGCGGGGACACCGGCGGGCCGGTGAGCACCGCCTGGGCGCCGAGCGCCGTGTACCGGTGCCGTCGTTCCGTTTCCGGCAGGGCCGGGTCGACGGGGGCGAGGACCAGACCGGCGCGGGCCGCGCCCAGCAGGGCGACGACGAACTCCAGGTTGTCGGCGCTCACCAGGCCGACCGGGCGGTGCGGGTGCAACCCGGCGTCCAGCAGCCGCTGGGCCAGTTCGTCGGCCAGGGTGGCGAGGGTCCGGTACGAGACCGTCTCGCCGCCCCCGCCGAGGACGAGTGCCGGGGCGTCCGGCCGGTCCCTGACCTGGGCGTCGATCACGTCGTGCAGACCGGTGATCTCTGGCGCCCGGTAGCCGCCGGTGGGACCGTGGTGCGGAGTGATGGCCAGAGGCATGTCGTCTCCCCCTCGATGTATGTCCGAAAAGAGCTGCTCGATGTCACTCACATAGAGTGCGCCCATTCATAACTGATGTCAGCATGAGTGAGACATGTGCTGAATACAAGGAAGCGGGACTGACATCATGAGCAGCACTGAGTTGACCGACGGTGCACACCTCGTGGTGGACGCGCTCAAACTCAATGGCGTCGACACCATGTACGGCCTCGTCGGCATCCCCGTCACCGACCTGGCGCGGCTCGCCCAGGCCTCCGGCATCCGGTTCATCGGCTTCCGGCACGAGAGCAGCGCGGGCCGGGCGGCGGCAGCGGCCGGCTTCCTCACCGGCCGGCCCGGCGTGTCGCTGACCGTGTCCGCGCCCGGGTTCCTGAACGGGCTGGTCGCCCTGGCGGAGGCGACGACCAACTGCTTCCCGATGGTGCAGATCTCCGGCTCCAGCGAGCGGCACATCGTGGACCTCAAGCAGGGTGACTACGAGGAACTGGACCAACTGGCCGCCGCCAGGCCCTTCGTGAAGGCCGCCTACCGCGTCGGCCGGGCCGAGGACATCGGCCGTGGTGTGGCGCGGGCGCTGCGTACGGCGGTGTCGGGCCGGCCCGGCGGGGTCTACCTCGACATCCCGGCCGCCGTACTCGGCGAGACCGTGGACGCGGACCGGGGCGCGGCCTCGCTGTGGCGGCTGGTGGACCCGGCGCCCCGGCAGCTGCCCGCCCCGGAGGCGGTGGACCGCGCGATCGAGCTGCTCGCGGGCGCCGAACGGCCCCTGGTGATCCTCGGCAAGGGCGCCGCGTACGCCCGTGCGGACGAGGTGATCCGCGAGTTCGTCGACTCCACCGGACTGCCGTTCCTGCCGATGTCCATGGCCAAGGGACTGATCCCGGACGACCATCCGCAGTCCGTGGCCGCGGCCCGCTCGCTGGCGCTGAAGCGGGCCGACGTGGTGCTGCTCGTCGGGGCGCGCCTGAACTGGCTGCTGGGCCACGGCGAGCCGCCGCAGTGGAACCCGGACGCCAAGTTCCTCCAGATCGACATCGAGCCCACCGAACTGGACAGCAACCAGCCCATCGCCGGACCACTGGTCGGCGACATCGGTTCCGTGGTCGGCGCGCTGGTGGAGCGACTGGAGCCCGGGAAGATCGCGGTCTCCGAGGCGTGGCGGGCCGAACTCGCCGAGCGCATCGGACAGAACGCCGCGAAGATGGCGGAACGGCTGGCCGCCGACCCCCACCCCATGCAGTTCTACGGCGCCCTGCGGGCGGTCCGCGACGTGCTGCGCGCCCACCCGCACGCCTGTCTCGTCAACGAGGGCGCCAACGCGCTGGACTTCGCGCGCAACGTCATCGACATGCAGGTGCCCCGGCACCGTCTGGACAGCGGCACCTGGGGCGTGATGGGCGTCGGCATGGGCTACGCCATCGCCGCCGCCGTGGAGACGGGCCGGCCGGTCGTCGCGGTGGAGGGCGACAGTGCCTTCGGCTTCAGCGGCATGGAGCTGGAGACCATCTGCCGGTACGGCCTTCCGGTGGTCGTCGTGATCCTCAACAACGGCGGCGTCTACCGCGGCGACGGGGTCAACCCCGCCTCCGCCGACCCCTCCCCCACCACCCTGACGCTCGCGGCCCGGCACGAGAAGCTCATCGAGGCCTTCGGCGGGCGCGGCTACCACGTGGAGTCCCCCGCGGAGCTGGCCTCAACGCTCACCGAGGCGTTGGCGTCCGGGCGGCCCTCGCTCATCGACTGCCGGATCGATCCCACGGCGGGCACGGAGAGCGGCCACCTCACCAACCTCAACCCCACCGTGGCGGTGCGGCCGTCCACCGCCGGTCACTGATCGTTCCCCGCTCGGTCCCCGAACCCCGAAAAGGAGATGTACGACCATGTCACAGCTGCCCCTCACCGGCATCAAGGTGATCGACTTCACCGGTGTCCAGGCGGGCCCGGCCTGCACCCAGATGATGGCCTGGTTCGGCGCCGACGTGCTGAAGGTCGAGCGCGTCAACGGCGGTGACGTCACCCGTCACCAGCTGCGCGACATACCGGACGTCGACGCCCTGTACTTCACGATGCTGAACAGCAACAAGCGCTCCCTGGCCATCGACACCAAGACGCCCGAGGGCGAGGCGGTCATGGAGAAGCTGATCCGGGACGCCGACGTCCTGGTGGAGAACATGGCCCCCGGTGCCCTGGACCGGATGGGCCTGAGCTGGGAGCACTGCCAGGAGCTGAACCCCCGGCTGATCTTCGGCTCCGTCAAGGGGTTCAACGACGACTCGCCGTGGTCCGACCTCAAGGTGTACGAGAACGTCGCCCAGTGCGCGGGCGGCGCCGCGTCCACGACCGGTTTCTGGGACGGTCCCCCGACCGTCAGCGCCGCCGCGCTGGGCGACAGCAACAGCGGGATGCACCTGTTGATCGGCATCCTCACCGCGCTGCTGGACCGTGAGCGCACCGGGCGGGGCCAGCGCGTGGCGGTGTCCATGCAGGACGCGGTGCTCAACCTCTGCCGGGTCAAGCTGCGCGACCAGCAGCGCCTGGAGCGCGTGGGCTACCTGGAGGAGTACCCGCAGTACCCGAACGGGACGTTCACCGACGTCGTCCCGCGCGGCGGCAACGCCGGCGGCGGCGGCCAGCCCGGCTGGGTGCTCAAGTGCAAGGGCTGGGAGGAGGACCCCAACGCCTACATCTACTTCACCGTCCAGGAGCAGGACTGGGGGCCGACCTGCCAGGCGCTGGGCAAGCCGGAGTGGATCGACGACCCGGCGTACAACACGGCTGAGGCACGGCAGCCGCACATCTTCGACATCTTCGCCGAGATCGAGCGGTGGCTCGCCGACAAGACGAAGTACGAGGCCGTGGACATCCTGCGCCGGTACGGCGTGCCGTGCGCGCCGGTGCTGAGCATGAAGGAGATCGCGTACGATCCGGCGCTGCGCAGCAGCGGCAGCGTCGTGGAGGTCGAACACAAGGAGCGCGGCACGTATCTCACGGTCGGCAGCCCCATCAAGTTCACCGGGTTCACACCGACCATCACCGCCTCTCCCCTGCTGGGCGAGCACACGGACGAAGTGCTGGCCTCGCTGGGCTACGACGCGGAGCAGATCGCCGCGCTGCACGAGAAGAAGGTCGTCGTCTCCCACGACTGACACGGCCCCGCACACGGCGGAACGACGGCGCTCCCGGGGTTCTTCCCGGGAGCGCCGTGGCGTGTCAGGGGGCCGTGCGTGTCACTTGGTGCCGTGCAGACCCTGGTAGAGGTAGCCGTTGGCCTGGGTGATCGCGGCCTTGGCGGCGTTGGTGTCGGCCAGCGCGTTGAGCATGAGGAAGTCGTGGATCATGCCCTGGTAGCGCACGGACGTCACGTCGTTGCCCGCGGCCCGGAGCTTGTTGGCGTACGCCTCGCCCTCGTCGCGCAGCACGTCGGCCTGCTCGGTGATGACCAGCGTCTTGGGCAGGCCCTTGAGCTGGTTGAGGCTGGCCCGCAACGGGGAGGCGTAGACGCTCTTGCGGTCCTTGGCGTGGGGGGCGTAGGCGTCCCAGAACCACTCCATCCCCTTGCGGGTCAGCCAGTAGCCGTTGGCGAACTCGCGGTAGCTGGGGGTGTTGAAGTTCGCGTCCGTCACCGGGTAGAAGAGCACCTGCTCACGCAGGGCCGGTCCGCGCCGCTCCTTCGCCATGAGGGCCACGACGGTGGCCATGTTGCCTCCGACCGAGTCGCCGGCGACGGCGATGCGCGAGCTGTCGACATTGATGTCACGGCCGTGCTCGGCGACCCACTTGGTGGCGGCGTATGCCTGCTCGATGGCGACGGGGAAGCGGGCCTCGGGCGACGGCGTGTAGTCCACGAAGACGACGGCGGCGTGCGCACCGTTGGCGATCTGGCGGGTCAGTCGGTCATGGGTCTCCTCGTCTCCCAGCACCCAGCCGCCGCCGTGGAAGTACATGACGGCGGGCAGCTTGCCGATGACCCCCTTGGGCCGCACGATCCGCACCCTCACCTTGCCGGTCGGGCCGACGGGCAGGTCGCGGTGGGAGATGTCGGCGGGCAGCAGCCCCTTGGGGTCGGCCTGGAGCTGGTCGAGTGCCTTGCGGGCACCGGCGTAGCCGAGCGTGTACACGGGCGGCTGCTTGGCCGCCTGGTCGGCGAAGACCTGGGCGTCGTGCTCCAGGACCACGTCGGTCGGCTTGTGGACGGTGTCGCTGACGCTCGCGCTGGCACCGGAGTTGGCTTCGAAGAGAAGGCCGAATGCGAGCGGCAGGGCGGCGGCCACCGCGACGGTCCGGGCCAGACGACTGCGTGCGGACATGAGAACGCGTCTCCTCATACGGGACGAAGGAAAGGGGGGAGGTGCGGAAGATCACGGGGCGTCGAGCGCCGTGCCGTGACCGCCAAGTGTGCTGACCCGATGCCGACGCTTGCTGTCAGGACACCCGGAGACCGTGGGTGGCACCCTCCCCACAGTCGCCGTGGGGAGAACCCCACATGTGAAGTCCCTTGCCCCGTAGTGCACTTGCCGGTGATGGGTGAATCACTTGATCGAGCGATGTCATGACGGCCCGGCGTTGTCAGCATGGGCGTCACATGACCGTGAAAGCGCCGCATGTCCCGCGGCCCCGGACAGGGGAGAGGACCACAGGAGATGACCAGGATGACCAGGCCACGCCGGGGACGCGTCGGTTACGTCGCCGCCCTCGCCATCGGCGCCTCGCTGTTCGCGGCGGCCTGTGCCGGGGCGGGGCAGGAGCGGCAGAGCGCCGGGAGCGGCCAGCAGGGCCGGCCGGTGGGCTCCGCCGCGCCGGTCGTGAGCCTCACCTCGCGGCAGGCGCGGCACGCGCTGCTCACGGAGGCGTACCTGGGGTCCCAGTGGACCGAGGTGGAGGACTCCGGCGACCGGCGTGACGGTCTGCTGCGCGGCACGGTGAACACGCAGGACTGGCTCACCCACACGGAGGACGCCGCCGTCTGCCAGCAGCTACTGGACCGGTTGGGCGGCGACCGGATCATCGGCGCCCCGCTCTCCGGCACACAGGCCGTGGCCGTCTTCGACGCCGACAACGGCAACCGGATGCGCTATGAGGTGGGCACCTACCGCGCCGTCGAACTCCGGGCCGCACGAGCGTGGTTCGGCACCCTGACGCAGAAGTGCGGTGTCTTCACCGCCACCCGGACCGACGGCAGCACGGAAGACGTGCGGGTCACGTCCCTGCCGGTGCCGGAGGGGGACGGCACGCGGCAGGCGCTGTCGGTCGTCGCGAAGGGGACGACGGAGGGCGTGCCGTTCACCCTGTCGCTCGACGTGGCACTCGTGACGTCCGGCGACAGCGCGGTCACCCTGGTCAACGGCGGCCTCGCCGACGCCTCCCACCTCACCACCGGGCTCGCGGTGCGGCTGGGGGCGCCGCGACTGACCACGGTGCTGGCCGGCGGGACTCCCCCGCCGCAACCCGCGGGCCTGCTCGACTGACCGCCTGACGCGCGGGTGCCCGGGTGGACGGCCGTCCACCCGGGCACCCGCGCGTCCGCGCGTCTTGGGCCGGGACCGCGTATCAGGCTCCCGCCTGGGCCGGCGACAGGGCCACCACGGCCTCGCTCGTGTACGCCAGGAAGGTCAGGGTCTCCTCGAAGTACAGCGTGACGCTGGTCGCGTCGTGCGAGAGATAACCGATGGACACGTCCTGTCCGAGCCGGAGTTCGAAGTCACCGCCGCGCGTGGAGAGCAGGAAGGCACCGTCGATGGCGGGCGCCCAGACGATGTCGCCGTCGAGGAGCCGGGCGAGGTGCTTGATGACCGGGTAGCCGTGGTCGGAGGTCTCGCTGACTGCCGTGTACGCCTCGGCGCTCAGCGCCAGCGTGTAGGCGCCGTCCACGCCGGCCAGCCGCAGGGCCGTCACCGCCTGACTGATGGCGTCCGGGTAGTCCCGCACGTCGGCGGGGAGGGTCAGCGCAGGATTGGAGGAGCTTGCCCGCAGTCCGGCGATCCCGGCCGCCGGATAGCCCTCGAACACGGCCCGGTCCTCGGCGAACGCCAGCCGCCGGGCCGCGTCCTTCACCGGCTGCCAGTCGGCGTCCTTGGCGCCCCGGGCGACGTCGTCCACCTGCCGGCGGTCCACGGTGAACGGCACGCGCAGTTCGACCAGCGGCTGGAAGCGGCGGGTGTGCGCGATGACCCCGTCCGCGGGGGTGTCGACGGCGTCCAGATGACCGGTGCCGACTCCGGCGAGGGTGGCGCCGCCCGGTTCGGGGACGTCGACGATACGGCGGGCCGCGACATGGCGCTTGAAGGTGCGGCGGGCCTCCTCCTCCAGGTCGGCCCACGCGGCATCGGAGATGGGCGCGAGTTCACGGTGCAGATTGTTCATCGGGAATGGCTCCGCTTCATGCTGCCGATCCCGAGGGAGGACCCGGAGGATCGGACCTGGCTGTCGGTCGGTGTGACGACGGTGGCGGGCCCGGCCGCCGGTGGCTCGGGCAGGTCTTCGAGGAAGTCCGCAGTGGGCGTGAAGAACAGCGACCCGGTGACCGGGGTGGAGAAGTCCAGGATCCGGTCGTGGGACGCGGTCGGCGTGCCGAGGAACATCCGCTCCAGCATCGTCTCCGTCACCTCGGGGGTCCGGGCGTAGCCGATGAAGTAGGTGCCGAACTCCCCCCGGCCCGCCGCGCCGAAGGGCATGTTGTCGCGCAGGATCTCGCGCTCGGTGCCGTCCGGGTCGGTGATGGTGGTGAGGGCGACGTGCGAGTCGGCCGGCTTGACGTCGTCGGCGAGTTCCACGTCGGACAGTTTGCGCCGGCCGATCACCCGCTCCTGCGTCTCCACGGGCAGGGACTCCCAGGCGTCGAGGTCGTGCAGGTACTTCTGCACGACGACGTAGCTGCCGCCCGCGAACGGCGGGTCCTCCTCGCCGATGAGGACGGCCGCGCGCGCCGCGGGACCCGTCGGGTTCTCCGTGCCGTCCACGAAGCCGAGCAGGTCGCGTTCGTCGAAGTACTTGAAGCCCTGCACCTCGTCCTGGACCGTGACCGCGCCGCGCAGCCGGCTCATGATCTCCGTGGCGAGGGCGAAGCACAGGTCCAGCCGTGCGGCCCGGATGTGGAAGAGCAGGTCGCCGGGGGTGGCCACGGCCCGGTGCACCGGCCCTCTCAGCTCCCGGAAGGGGTGCAGCAGAGCCGGGCGCGGCCCGGTGAACAGGCGGTCCCAGGCGTGCGAGCCGATACTGGTGACACAGCTGAGCCGGCCCTCGGGCTGGGCGCGGAAGCCCACGGCCCTCTCCAGGGAGCCGACGTCGGACAGCAGCTCACGGACCGTGGTCTCGCCACCGCTGTCGATGGTGACGACGAGGAAGATCGCCGCGTTGGTGAGGGGGGACAGAACCATCTGGGGTACTGGTTCGGGAGCGTCGGGGGCCATGATTCTTACCCTTCCCAGCCAAGTCGGCGACAGGCGCGTGCGCGGAGCAGCCACTCTAGGGCGAACCCGCCGCGTTCGCGACAGATACAACTGACACCGACAAGGCATATAACATCAGCATCTACTGACATCAAGCATGTGCGAGTCACGAGGATCACGTGTTTTGGATGTTGACTGGGCCGCTGTCCAACACGTTGTAGGCTGTTTCCAGCTATCAGCTCACTCTGCGAAGGCAGTCATGCGTATTGGGTTCGCACTCCCCCAGTTCCACCGCCAGGCGTTCGAGGTCGCCCGGGTCGCGGAGTTCGCGCGGGAGGTGGAGCGGGCCGGGGCCGCCAGCCTCTGGGTCGGGGACCGCAATCTGGCCGCGGTGCGGCCCCGCATCGGTTACGGCGGGCAGGGCACCACCATTCCGCCGGAGCTGAACCCCGCCGCCGACCCGTTCGTGCTCCTCGGAGTGGCCGCCGCGGCGACCGAACGCGTGCTCCTGGGTTCCCATGTGCTCATCGCGCCACTCTATCCGCCGGTGCAGCTGGCTCGGGCGCTGACCACCATCGATCTGATCAGCGGCGGACGGCTGCTGGCCGGCTTCGGCATCGGCTGGTCGCCGGAGGAGTACGAGGCCGCGGGCCGGGACTTCAGCCGGCGCGGGGCCCTGCTGGACGAACTGCTCGACGCGCTGCAGACCATATGGGCCGAGGATCCCGCCGAGTACTCCGGGTCGCTGCTGTCGGTGCCCCGGCACCACGCGCCGCTCAAGCCGGCCCGGCTGCCGCGTCCCCCGGTGTTCCTCGGGGCGCTCTCCGAGCGGGCACTGCGCCGGGTGGCGCGGCGCGCGGACGGGTGGCTGCCGCTGTGCGTGGTCCCGGACTATGTCGACGTCAACGGTCTGACCGCCCAGCGCGCACTGCTCGACGAGTGGGCACGGTCCGCAGGGCGGGAGCCTGGTGACATCGACACCGTGCTGCGCGTCAACGTCTCCACGGGCGCGGGCGTGCGCGCGGTGGCGGAGGCGATCCGTACCGTGCACGACGCGACGGGCGTCGAGCACTTCATGGTGGACACGATGTACGAGGCGGAGACGGTGGAGGATTCCCTCTCGTACTCGCGTGAGCTGCTCGCGTTGCTGCCTGCCCAGTAAAAAGCACGCAATTTCCTCGCGGCTCCCATCAAGATTTCCGTTCGTTATTCAAGAGGGCGATTCGTGCGCGGAGCAGGCATTTGAAGGGCCTGGGTATACGCGGCACGTACACCTACATCAGGTGATGTGACGGTTGTTGTGTCAAGCCAGCAAGTAACCTTAGTCAAATGCAAAGCGTGAACCCGCTGGGTGAGTTCATACGAGCTCGCCGAGCTGCCACTTCGCCCAAACAAGTGGGTCTGCCGGACGAGGGGCCCCGCCGCACCGCGGGGCTACGGCGTCATGAGGTGGCCATGCTGGCCGGCGTGAGCGAGGGCTATTACGCGCGCTTGGAGCAAGGACGGGAGAGACACCCTTCCGATCAGGTTCTCAACGCGCTGACCCGGGTCTTCGGGCTCGACACGGAGGCGGCCGAGCACCTGCACAAGCTGGCACGGCAGGGGCTGCGCAAGCGCGGTGGCACCTCTCCTCCGGCCGACGACCGCGCGGCAGCCCACCTGGTACGGCTGATCGACTCCTGGAGCACGCCGACCGTGATCCTCGGGCCCCGGTTCGACATCCTGGCCGACAACGACGCGGCGAAGGCCCTGCTGTGTGTCATGGGCACCGAAACCAACCTTCTCCGCTTCGTCTTCCTGGACCCGGCGGCCCGGCGGTTCTACCGGGACTGGGAGGAGATCGCCAGGACATGTGTGGCGGGCCTGCGCACGGCGGCCTCCCTGAACGCGGAGGACCGGGCCCTGCACGCCCTGGTCGGTCAACTGTCGACGCACAGCGAGGAGTTCACCCAGCTGTGGGCCAAGTACGACGTCCGGACCAAGACCCACCAGACCCAGCGGCTGCTGCATCCGAGGGCCGGCGAGCTGACGCTGACGTACCAGACGTTCACCGTCAACGGCTCCCACGGCCACCAGCTCGGCACCTACCAGGCCGATCCCGGTTCGCCGAGCGAAGTCGCGCTGAACCGCCTCGTCCACGCCGCCGGCTGCCCGGACCGGACGGGCGAGGGGACCGGGGACCAGGCGGGCGAGGAGACCCCGGAGCCGGAAGGCGTCCAGAGCCCCGGCGAGCGCTGAGACGCCGTCGCACGAGGTGCGCGGTCGTCCTCAGGCGGCCCGCCCGCGGCCGGACGCCTCGGCTCTGGCCCGCCTCACCCTGGCCCGGTCCAGGGCGGCGCCGACGGCCCTGGAGAACGTGTCCGCGTCGTAGGCGCCATGGAGCCGCCGCCCGTTGACGAAGAAGGTCGGCGTGCCCGCCACACCGCTCAGGTCGGCCGACCCCACGTCCTCGGCCACCCGGGCGGCACCCTCGTGGCGCAGCAGCGAGTGCTCGAAGCGCTCGGCGTCCAGTCCGGCACGTACCGCGTACTCCCGCAGATCGGGCAGGCGCAACGTGCCCTGATGGGACAGCAGCAGATCGTGCATCTCCCAGTAGCGCCCCGCCTGCCCGGCCACCTCGGCCGCCTCGGCGGCGAGCTGGGCGTGCGGGTGGATGTCGGTCAGCGGCAGGTGCCGCCACACGTACCGCACCCCTTCCACCTCCTGGAGCAGGCGGTTGATCACGCGTTCCGCCCGCCCGCAGTAGGGGCAGTCGTAGTCGCCGTACTCGACCACCGTCACCAGGGCGTCCCGCGGCCCCCTGATGTGGTCGCGGTCGGGGTCGACCGGCACCTGGAGGTCGGTGATCGTCTCCGCGCGTCCGATGAGGTACTTCATGCGCCGGCTACGCGGGAGGAGGGAGATTCCGGCCGTGATCGCCCAGGTGAGGAGGAAGGAGCAGGGAATGCTGCACAGGATGCCCGTCTTGGCCGCCACGAGCCGGGGGCCGTGGAAGGCGAGCGTGGCGATGAGCAGGGACACGGTGAAACCGACGGCCGCCAGTCCGCCGCCGGCGCCGAGCGCGGCCCAGCCCACCAGGGTGCGGACACGGCCTCGGCTCAGCCGGGTCACCAGGAAGGTACCCAGCAGGATGCCCGCGGGCTTGCCCAGGACGTAGCCGAGCAGGATGCCCCAGGTGACGGGCGAGGTGAATGCCTCTTCCAGCTGTCGGACGCCGAGCGGCACGCCGGCGTTGGCGAGGGCGAACAAGGGGACGATGACGAAGCTGGTCCAGGGGTGGAACAGTCTCTGGAGTCTGTCGTTGGGCGAGACGGCGGAGGCGATGCCCAGACGCAGCGAGCGCTCCAGCTCCGGGGTGGGCTGCTCCCGGAAGCTGCGGTACAGCTCGGTCGCCCTGGTGAGGTCGGAGCGGTCGGCCGGGTGAGCGTAGGTCAGCAGCCCCAGCACCAGTCCGATCACCACCGGGTCGACGCCGGAGTACAGGAAGGCGGTCCAGGCCACGGCCGCCAGGGCCAGGTAGACCGCTCCGCGCCGGACGCCGCGACCGCGTACCACGAGGATCACGGCGAGCACGAGCACTCCCGTCAGCAGCGCGGGCACCGAAACGGACACGCTGTAGGCGACGGCGATGACGGCGAGAGAGAGGAAGTCGTCGACGATGGCGATCGTCAGCACGAAGACGCGCAGTCGCGGCGGCATACGGGTGCCCAGGGTGCCGAGGATGCCGAGGGCGAAGGCGGTGTCCGTCGACATGGCGGCGCCCCAGCCATGGGCCGCGTCGTCGCCGGCGGTGACCGCGAGGTAGACGCCGGCCGACAACAGCATCCCGCACACGCCGGCGGCGAGGGGCAGGATCAGCCGGGTGCGTTCCCGCAGTTCCCCGATGTCGAACTCGCGGCGGGCCTCAAGACCCACGACGAAGAAGAAGAACGTCATCAGGCCGCTGTCGACCCAGCCGCGCACGGTCAGCAGCATGCCCTGTCCGCCGACACGCACCGACACCGCCGTGTTCCAGAACTCCTCGTACCCGTGCGGGTCGGTATTGGCCCAGGCCAGGGCCGTGGCGACAGCGAGCAGCAGGACCGAGGCACCGGCCGTCTCGGTGCGCAGGAACTCGCGCAGCGAGGTGGTCTCGGCCCGCGTTCCGCCGCTCACGGGGACTCGTGCGAGGCGGCCCCGTCCGCGACGTCGACCCGTCCCATCACCCGGAACAACAGGGCCAGGGACGGCAGGATGAGGACGCCCGCGGCGCAGGCGACGCCGACGAGCACCGCGAGGGTGGCGCGCGGTGCCGCCGCGTCCTGGACCGGCAGGTGGGTGCCGAGGAGGTAGGGGTACTGGGAGACGCCCCAGCCGCTGACGATGAGGGCGACGGCCGCCGCCGCGGTCTCGCGCAGGCCGCGGGTCCGCTCGGCGCGCAGCAGGGCCAGGCCCAGCAGACCGCACAGCGCCGCGAGCAGGGCGAGCGGCAGCGCGCGGTGGCTGAGCTGGTGGAACAGGCGGGGGGCGTCCGCCCGCAGGACGAAGATCCCCGCGATGCTGACGGCACCGGTGACGGCACCGGCCGCGAGGGCGCGGTCGCGGAAGTACCGGAACAGGTGCGGGTCCCCGTGCCGCCTGGCGGCCACCGTCAGGTAGGTGGCCGCCAGGTAGGCGCAGGCCAGCACGGCGAGCACGCCGCCGAGGGCGCTGGTCGGGTTCAGCCAGCTCGTGACGGGGTCCCCGTCGCCCCGGGTGGGCACGCGCCCGGAGGCCAGGGCGCCCGCGATGGAACCGAAGCAGTAGGGCGTCAGCACCGAGGAGAACGCGAACGCGGCGCCGTACACGCGCTGTTCGGGTGTGCGGATCGAGGCCTTGCGGAAGGCGAAGCCGGCGCCGCGCAGCACGATGCCGAGCGCGGCGATGCCCAGCGGGAGGTACAGGGTGGACGTCATCGCGGCGAGCGCGGCCGGGAAGCCGCTCCACAGCATGACCAGGCAGTAGATCAACCAGGTGTGGTTCGCCTCCCAGACGGGTGCGAGGGAGTCGTCGATCAGGTGGCGCGGTTCCCGGCCGCGCCCGGCCCCGCCCGCGATCAGGTCCCAGAACCCCGCGCCGAAGTCGGCGCCGGCCAGGACGGAGTAGGCGATGACACCGATGAAGAGGAACGCCGCGACCAGGTCGGCCATGTCAGGACGCCTTTCCCGTGGTGGTCCCGGCGGGGTGCTCGGGGCCGTAGGGCACGGACACGGCCTCGTCGCCCTGCTGCCGCCAGCGCCGGGTCATGGACCGCAGCACCCACAGGGCGGCGGCGCCTACGGCCAGGTAGATCAGGAGGACGGCACCGAAGAAGGGCCACAGGTCGCCCCGGGTCGCCACCGCGTCCCGGGTCAGCAGGTGGCCGACGACGATCCAGGGCTGGCGGCCGACCTCGGTGACCACCCAGCCGCTCTCCAGACAGAGGATCGCCACGATCCCGCACAGGGAAGCCGCCCGCAGGAACCAGCGGTTGGTCGCGAGCGTGTTCCGGCGGCGCCACCACAGCCAGGCGAACCAGAGGGCGACGGCGAGCATGAGGAAGGACGTGCCGACCATGAAGTCGAACGCCCAGTGGACGATGTTCGCCTGCGCGTCGGTCGGCCGGACGTCGGCCGGGACGGCCTCCAGTCCCTTGATGGTGGTCGAGGGCTTGAAGCCGGCCAGCAGGGAGGCCATGTCGGGGATCTTGATGCCGTAGCGCACCTTCCCGTCGACCAGTACGCCGCCCAGTGTCTCGGGCACGTGGTCACCGGTGGCGGGCAGCAGTTCGATCGAGGCGAACTTCGCCGGTTCGTCGTCGAAGACCTGCCGGGCGATGGTGTCGCCGACGATGATCTGTACCGGCAGCGCGCAGGCCGCGACGACGAAACCGGTCAGGAAGCCCACCCGGTGGTAGCGGTCGCGCCGGCCGCGCAGCATGCCGACCGCGTAGACGCCGCCCACGACGAAGCCGGCGATGATGTACGCCGCGATCAGCATGTGCCAGAACTCCAGCCAGAAGGCGTCGTTGAAGAACACCTCGGCGGGCCGGACGGCGACCACCTTGCCGTGCTCGACGGTGATGCCGCCGGGCTGGTTCATCCAGGCGTTGGCGGCGACGACCGAGGCGGTTCCGCCGACGCCGGCCAGGGAGACGGGCACCCCGGTCCAGAAGTGGGCCCAGGGCGGCATGCGGTCCCAGCCGTAGATGTAGAGGGCCACGAAGATGGCTTCGAGGAAGAAGAACAGGCCCTCGATCGCGAAGGGGAAGCCGAAGGCGGAGCCGTAGTCGCCCATCAGCCGGGGCCACAGGATGCCCAGTTCGAAGGAGAGGACGGTCCCGGTGATGGCGCCGACCGCGAACAGCACGGCGGCCACCTTCGACCAGCGGCGGGCGAGCAGCAGCGCCTCGGCGTCACCCTTGCGCAGCCCTCGCCAGTGCGCGATCAGCATGAGGGTGGTCAGGGCGACGCCGAACGGCACGAGGATGATGTGGAACCCGAGGGTGAACGCCATCTGCTCCCGGGCGGGCAGCAGTTGCGCGGGCTCCGCGGCGGCGGCCAGGGCGGGCAGGTGGGTGAACGCGCCGGCTGTCGTCATGACCGGTCAGTCCTCCACGCTGGGCGCGACCCGCACCTTGATGTTCTTCATCAGGGGCTGGTTGCTCTGCTTGCTGTAGTCGCTCGCGGCGATCAGGACGTTCATCTCCGGCATGTACCCGGCGGCGCAGCCCCTGGGCATGCTGTACTCGATCGCCGTGTACCGCTTGAGGTGCCGCGTACTGCCGTCCCGGGCGGTGGCGGTGATGTCGACGAGGCTGTCGGGCTTGATGCCGCGGGCGCGCATGTCGTCGCCGTTCATGAGGATGAGGGTGCGCAGGTTGCTGATGCCTCGGTAGCGGTCGTTGTCGGAGTAGATCGTGGTGTTCCACTGGTCGTGGCTGCGCATGGTCTGGAGGATGAGCACGTCGTCCCGCGGCGGGGCCTCGGGCAGCGGCGCGGCGGAGAACTCGGCGCGGCCGGAGGGGGTGAGGAAGACCAGTTCCCGGGCGGGCTGCTTGATGCGGAAGCCGAGCGGGAGCCGCACCCTGCGGTTGAAGTCCTCGAAGCCGTCCAGGACCTTCGCCATGGTGTCGCGGATGCGGTCGTAGTCCTCGACGTACGACTCCCAGGGCGTGCCGCTCTCCGGCAGGGTGGCGCGCGCCATGCCGGCGATGATGGCCGGCTCGGACAGCAGGTGCGGGGAGGCGGGCTTCTTCATGCCGACCGACAGGTGCACCATGCTCATCGAGTCCTCCACGGAGACGGACTGCAGGCCCCGCCGCTGGTGGTCCTTCTCGGTGCGGCCGAGGCAGGGCAGGATCAGCGCCTTCCTGCCGTGCACCAGGTGGCTGCGGTTGAGCTTGGTGCTGACGTGCACGGTGAGTTCGCAGTTCCGCAGGCCCTCGGAGGTGTACGCGGTGTCCGGCGCGGCGAGCACGAAGTTGCCGCCCATGCCGACGAAGACCTTCACCCGGCCCTGGTTCATGGCCTCGATGGTGTCGACGGTGTCCATGCCGTGCTCGCGCGGCGGGTCGATGCGGCACACGTCGGCGAGCCGGTCGAGGAACTGCGGCTGGGGCCGGTGGTCGATGCCGCAGGTGCGGTTGCCCTGGACGTTGCTGTGCCCGCGCACCGGGGAGGGGCCCGCGCCCTCCCGGCCGAGGTTGCCGCGCAGCAGCAGGACGTTGACGATCTCGCGGACGGTGTCGACGCCGTGCTCGTGCTGGGTGAGGCCGAGGCACCAGCTGATCAGGGTGCGGTCGGAGCGGGAGTAGATCTTGGCGGCCTTGAGGATGTCGGCCCGGGTGAGGCCGGACTGCTCCTCCAGTTCCTCCCATGAGGTGGCCTCGCACAGCTCGCGGTAGGCCTCGAAGCCGTGGGTGTGGCGCTCGATGAACTCCTTGTCGAGCGCCTTGGGGTCGCTGCGGCTCTCCTCCAGCACCGCCTTGGCGATGCCCCGCAGCAGGGCCATGTCGCCGCCCGCGCGGACCTGGAGGTTGAGGGTGCTGGTGCGGGTGGCCTTGAACAGGGCCATGTCCGTGAACTCGTGCGGCACGATCGTGCTGGTGGCCGCCGCCTCGACCAGCGGGTTCACATGGACGATCTGGGCGCCCCGCCGGTAGGCCTCGGCGAGCGCGGTGAGCATGCGGGGGGCGTTGGAGGCCGCGTTGACACCCATGACGAAGAGGGCGTCGGCGGTCTCCCAGTCCTTGAGGTCGGCGGTCCCCTTGCCGGTGCCGAGGGACGCCGTCAGGGCCCGGCCGGAGGCCTCGTGGCACATGTTGGAGCAGTCGGGCAGGTTGTTGGTGCCGAACTCGCGGGCCATGAGCTGGTAGAGGAAGGTCGCCTCGTTGCTCAGCCGGCCCGAGGTGTAGAAGGCGGCCTCGTCGGGGCTGTCCAGGGCGCGCAGTTCACGGCCGATGAGGGCGAAGGCGTCCTGCCAGGTGATCGGGACGTACCGGTCGCTCGTCCCGTCGTAGACGAGGGGCTCGGTCAGCCGGCCCTGGTCCTCCAGCGCGAAGTCGGACCACTCGGACAGCTCGGCGACGGTGTGCCGGGCGAAGAAGTCGGCGCCGACCCGCTTGGACGTCATCTCCCACGTGACGTGCTTGATGCCGTTCTCGCAGATGTCGAGCTTGAGGCCCTTGGTGTCGTCGGGCCAGGCGCAGCCCGGACAGTCGAAGCCGCCGTTCTCGTGGTTCATCTTGAGGATGGCCCGTGGCCCGTCGAACAGCGCCCGCTCCTTGATCAGCACCCGGCTCACGCTCTTGGCGGCGCCCCAGCCGGCCGCCGGGTGGTGGTAGGAGCGGTGGGACGGACGCTTGTCGTCGGCCGGGCCGTCGCCACCGGTGGCCGAGCGGCCGACCGCGCCGTCCTGCGGGTTCGGCGTCGGGTCAACATCGGATGCGGTCATGTCGTGCGCTCTCTCTGTCGAAAAGGGCCGTGACTCGGAAGACGGGGGACTCAGCGGGCTCGGATCCTCAGCGGGACGGCGTCCGGGTGGGACGGCGCCCGTACCCAGGTCGCCGCCAGCGCCGCGGTGACGAGCAGGGCCGGCACGAGCGGGGCTCCGAAGCGCAGCCAGCGGTAGGCCGCGCCGTCGACGGCCGCGCCGGCGATCAGCGAGGCCACGATGGCGACGCTGCGGGTCTGGAGGCGTCCGCGGGTGGCGAACGCCGTGACGGTCGAGGTGAGCAGGCCGGTCAGGTAGGCGGTGGTGATCTCGCTGCCGGCGGTGACCCGGACGCTGCCGTTCTGGCAGCCCATGGCGACGGCCGTGAGGAACAGCAGCAGGGTGCGGGCCGCGCCGTGCGGTGCCATGTGCCAGCCCAGCCAGCCGCAGACCACCAGCCACAGCAGCAGGGCCTCCAGGAGCAGGCCGCCCCGGATGCCCGCGCCGCGGAACCTGCCCCGGCCGGCCGCCACCAGGCCGCCGGCCGCCGCTCCGACGACATAGCCGAGCAGGGCCACGGCGACGAGGCGGGCGGCGGCCAGGTGGGCGTTGCCCAGGTGGAGGCCGAGGAGCGCGGAGTTCGCCGTGACGACGCTGGTGAAGACGCCGCCGAGGGCGAGGAACCCGAAGGCGTTCGCCGCTCCGGCCGCGAGGGTGAGCAGGTGCCGGGTGGCTCCGCTGCGCCCGGGCCACGGGGACCGGTCTGGGCTCGGTGCGGTCACTTGGCGAGGAAGTCCAGCAGGGCGGTGTTGACTTCCTCCGGGTGGGTCCACGCGATGTTGTGCGGACCGCCCTCGACCGTCACGAACGTCAGGTCCTCGATCAGCCCCGGCAGCCGCTTCGCCGTGTTCTCGTACGGCAGGATCCGGTCCGCGTCACCATGCACCAGCAACGTCGGCACATCGATCTTCGGCAGATCCTCACGGAAATCCGTCAGCCACGTGTCCACACACGCATACGCCGCCCACGCCGACGCCGCCACCGCCACATTGAAACTGTTCTGCCACGCCTGGTCGCTGATCCGCGTCCCCGCGTACATGTCCACGTTGTAGAAATTGTCGAGGAAGTCCTTGAAATACGCCGGCCGGTCCTTCAGCACCGCCGCCTTGATCCCCTCGAACACCGACGCGTCCACACCCTCCGGGTTGTCCTCCGTCTTCAGCAGGAACGGCGGGATCGCACCCAGCAGCGCCGCCTTCGCCACCCGCTCCGACCCGTACCGGCCCAGATACCGGGTCACCTCACCCGTCCCCATCGAGAACCCCACCAGCGCGACGTCCCGCAGATCCAGGTGGTCCAGCAGCACCTTCAGATCCGCCGCGAACGTGTCGTAGTCGTACCCCACCACCGGCTGACTCGACCGGCCGAACCCACGCCGGTCATACGTGATCACCCGGTACCCCGCCTCCAGCAGCACCCGCTCCTGCTTCTCCCACGAATGCCCGTTCAGCGGATACCCATGGATCAGCACCACCGGACGACCACTGCCGTGATCCTCGTAGTACAGCTCGATCGACTCGGAGTTCTCCCGGCCCACCGTCACAAAACCCATGACACACACCCTTCGTCG
>NZ_JBIRJA010000041.1:0-15797 GCF_044329325.1 Streptomyces sp. NPDC017676
GGCGTGCGCTCCGCGCCCGCCTGAAGCAGCAACAGCAAGAGGAGCCGGGGGTGACGCACCCTCAACCCTCCCCGCCCAACCGGGCGGTACACCCCGCACCAAGATCAGGTGAAGCGAGGCGCTCAAATCCCGCGCCACGCAGGGAGGCTACCACCCCGACACCCCACACGACAGCAGAACCAGCCAATCTGACATACCTTCCCCAACTCGTTGTGCGTCATGACGCACCATCGGGATAGAGTCTGGGCTCAGCACGCACCCCCTCCCCTTGGCTCCCCCCCTAAGAACTCGCGAACCTGAGACAGCGTCACCCAGCATGCGATAAAGCCCCACGACAGCGATTCCGACCGTCAATCTCTCACCTCATGACAGTGGCACATCCATCCAAAAACAACCGCTGACCAGCCTTGCAACACCCCACCCCAGAACTCCATCACTGCCCCTCACCACCACTGACACGAAGCCGATAGATCGCACCTTGCGATAAAGCTCAGGAATCTGCACCAACTTGTCCAGCGCATCTGCACCTCAACGTCCCGGCAACACGTCACGCCGATGATCACCGGGCCCGTAGGCGCTCCACTCTACAGAGGCAGTTGTCAGAAAAGTGCAGTTCAGAGCGGGTTTGTGCGTTGGGTTGACCATCGTCACGGATCTCGCGAGGTGGTGTCCATCCCCGTTTGCCTGCCCGAGACCCGGCGCCAGGGAGAAGGGGCTGTGCATGATCTCCAACCCTCCTCACAGCGGGCTCAACAACCGCGTCGTGCAACTACCGCTGGCCTCTTCCGGATAGCGTCAAGCCCCCAGATCTAGGGGTGGCGCTTGGTCATCACCCCAGGTCAGGGCCGGTGTTGGCTTTGTGTCGGGTTTGGTGTCGGGGGGTGCCCCTTATGCTTAGCGTCGGTCCTCTGCGGAGTCCGCTCGCGCTTCACCACGAGGAAGCTCGACGGGCGCCTCGTCGTGGAGGCCCAGCCAAAAGGCTGGGTACCTCTGGGCTCCCAGGAGGACCAGATGGAAGGTGAGGAAACCGCCTCATCGGTTGAGGCAGTCGAGGAAGCCGCCGAGCGGCGCCGGAAGCGGCGCCAGACGCTCGTGCAGGTCGCGCTTGACTGGTCGCCGGTGCTGGCGAGACTCGCCGCCTTCTTGATGCAGCACCTCCTCTGACAGGGGAGCAGCAAGTCGCGGTCGTCCGGGCAGCATGAAGCCCGGCCATCTCGTACACGACCGGGCTTCATGCTGTATCGCGGCGGAGGGCCTCTGACCTGGGATGCCGCCCGGGGAGGAGGCCCTTCCGTGTGTAGACGTTGTGTCTACACTCGCACCCCGATCGTAGCGTGACTTATCGCTTGACCTACAGCCCCGCTACCAGCTCGGACGCCGTTTGTGTACTCACACGGTGCCCGCAATCTGTAGCGATGCCGGGGAGCGCCCCTCTTTCTGGGTCAGATACCGGTACGGCGGTCGAGGGTGAGGGCGTCATCCTGGTCCAGGAGCAGCGTGTACTTGCTGGGCTTGGGTGCGGCCGGCTGTTCAGGCGCGGGTGCCGTCACACCGTTCTGCCGTTCCCGCCTGGGCCGAGCCCGGAGCCAGGGCCGGGATCGCGCTCACCCCGGCCGCGGCCTGGTGCTCCGGTTCACCGGCCGGCGGCGCTGGCCACGGTGGTCACCATCGCCACCAGTACCGCCGCGCCCGTCAGCGCCACGGTCAGCGGCGCGGTGAGCACCGGGCGCCGGTAGGCGGCGTATCCGAGCGCGGCGACGACCAGGGCGCCGACCAGGACCAGCAGTAGGACGACCAGCAGAGCGAGCGTGGACATACGGGATTCCCCCTCAGGGTTCGGGCGCGCCCCGGAGATGGGGCGCACTGTGGAAACGGCTTGTGGAGCGCGTGGGCGTCGCCCAGGTCTTGCGTCTCGGGCAGACGGCCCGGAGACGCGGCGCCAGGATCTTTGCTGCGGGGGTTAGCCCCGCAACCCGGCCGTGACCAGCGCGTTCACATCTGGGAGAGGGAGTCGGTGAAGTGGCGGGCGGACAGCGCAGCCCGCCAGGTCCGCCACGACCACCGCCATGTCGACCGGAATGCCACCGGAATGGGACCGCCAAGCACCGCCATGGCACCGCCATCCGGGAAGGACCGTGACGGTGGGCATGGCGGTGCATACCGGGCAGGGTGGCGGTGAGCATGGCGGTGCAAACCGGGCACGGCCCGGCGCGCGGCGGACTTGCCCTACAAGTTGCTCTACAACTTGCCCCACAAGTTGCCCTACAACTTGCCCCTCAACTTGCTCTACAACTTGCCTCCACCGACCCTGCCGGGCAGGCGAAACCGCAGATCAGGGCAGGTTGTCAAGGGGCACTGAGGGCGCCGACTACTTCCCTGTGGCACCCCTGCCGGACACCTCGGGCCGCAGGTCGCACCCTGAGTCCCGTCCTGAGTCGCCTCCCGGGTCGCGCCCTCGGTCCCGTCCTTGGTCGCATCCTGGGTCGTGTCGCACGCCGTCCCGGGATCCCACGAAACCCCAGGTCGGCGCCGTGATTCCGGACGGCCCGGCACGCCGACTACTTCCCTGGGCAGCTCCCCGGCGCTCCGGTCCCCGGCCGCGGGCCGCCTCCAGGTGCACCGCCTGGTGCTCGCGCCCGGCCCGAAGTTCACTGCCTCGCGCGTGCGCGACACGCGCGCGCCTTGGGAGCCGGTCAGGAGCGGGTGGCCGGGGCGGTGAAGAAGAACCCCCCTCCCGCCGGGATGATCGGGCGATGACCGACCGCCGCCCGCTGGGCACCGGACCCGCCACCGCCGAGCCGTCCCGCACACCAGACGCCGATCCGCCGGCGCCGCGCGCGCAGCTCGCCGCCGAACGCCTCCCGTCCGTCCCGGCCGCCGCCGAGCCGAAGCCGCGCACGACTGGCGGGCGCCGCACGCTCGGCGCCGGCCCCGCCGAGCCCGGGCGGTGACACCGGGGCTGTGACAGCCGCGCCGGGTCGGATCCGGGGCGGCCACGCGCCGAGCCGCGCCCTTACGCGCGTGCGCGCCGCAGCGCGTGCGTGAAACCGCGGCACGCGCAGCCCGCGACACGCGCGGCACGCGTTGGACCGCCCAAGAAGCCGTCGGGAGCACTCCGCGGCCCGCCGCCCGTCTCGTGTGCACGCGGGTGCCCGTGCACGTGTGCACGCCCCAACCACGCGTACGCGTACGCCTGCCTTGCCGGGCCCGGGACGCCGATCCGGCGCAGTGATGATGACGGTGACGGGCCCCCGGGCTGATCGGCTTTCGATCGGTTCGGCATCGGCCGGCATCGGAGGGGTGGACCGATCAGCAGCCGATCAGCCCGCCGATCCCGAACCGGTCCCCACCAGCGAAAGCCGTTCAGGCCGTTCAACTGCCGCCACCCCCCACCCTGAGGCGCTGTAGGGCGATCTGGCGGCCTAACAGACCCCACCCTGACCAACGAGGCCCGGACGGTACGAAAACGCGGGAGACAGCCGCACAGCGGCTGTCTCGGGCGCCTACCAGGGTCAGGCGGCGAAGCCGATGTTGGTGACGTACTCGTATTGGCCCCACTCCGAGCCGAGGTCCACGGTCGCGTCGCTCACCCATGCGTCGTCCAGGGCCGCGTCGTCACCGGCCGCCCACGCGGCGACGATCCGGTCCCAGTGCCGGACGTTGAGCGTGCGGTAGCTCAGCGCCCGCTGCCTCGGCCGTGGCACCTGGGACTGGTTGAGCGGGTGGAACTCCACCCGGGTCCCACGGCCGGCGCGGTTGAGGCGGGCCAGAAGGCTGCGGGCCACGTTGCGCCGGCGCACCGCGCGGTACGCCTCCTCGATGCGCGCCAGGTTCCGCGCGGACGGAGAGCGCCGCCCCTCCAGCCAGGCCCTCAGCGTGCGGTCGGTGACCGTCAGGCCCGCCTCGCGGGCAGCGGCGCGGGCGTGCTCGGTGCGGGTGAGGTAGTGCAGGCGGGCCAGCAGGCCGCGCCGGACCGTGACGGGCGTGGCGATGAAGCCAGCGAGCGCGTCGAGCTGCCGGGCAGCGGCCTCGTGCCCCTTGATGCCGCGGGCACCGAACGCCCCGAACTGGATGTTGCGTTCCGGCATGGGCCGGATCCCTCCTTGATCGCCTGTGTGGCCGCCTGGGCGCCAAACAGCGGCCCCGGCGGGGGTTCTCCCCTTCAGGCCCCTGTGCGGCCGCGAGGCGGGCGCACAGGGGCGCTGCGGAAGGTGCTAGCCGATCTGCTGGTCGTCCCAGAACGTCTGATCCGGGATCAGCCCGGCGGCCACCGCCTGCTCTTCGGTGAGCGTCGGCCCCGGGATGGGGGCGTTACCGGCGTACTGGATGGCCGTCCACGGCCACGGATGGCCACCGCACAGCTGCTCAGGCCACACCCGCTCGGAGCGGGCGCCGCGCCACGGCACCCAGTCCATCAGCCGCAGCTCCTGGGCGCCGACCTCGGTTGACGGGCTGAGCCCGAAGCCGTACTCCGGCCAGCGCAGCCACAGGCTGGAGCCGATGGGGCGCAGGTCGCGGCGCTTGGCGCCGGGCACGGCGTGCGGGGAGTGCGCCTCGATGAGCATCGCCGCGCCGCCGGAGACCGTGCGCAGCATCTCCAGCGCGGACATGAGCACCCGCGCGGTCTCCTCGTCGTTCGGGTTGCCGGTCAGCGTGAGCTTGTACAGCGGGCCGATCACGATCAGGTCCGGCTTGGCGCGCTCGATCCGGCGGGCGAGGTAGGCCCGGTCCGCCGGCCGCGCCAGGTCGACGCCGCGCTCGTTCAGGAACTCCAGCGTCACCCGCGCCGGATCGATCGCCGCGCCCTCGGCCGCGGCGGCCTGGGCCATCTGCTCGATCCACGGGCGGGCCTGGTCCCGGGAGTTCTCGGCGTCGATGAGCATGCAGCGCACCGGCGTGATCCGGGCCTTCTTCCACGGGTGCAGCCCGGCCGCCGCGCGCAGCAGCATCTGCCGCAGCAGCAGCGATTTGCCGCCGCCTTCGCCGCCCGTGACGATCAGCCGGTCCCAGCGCGCCAGCACCCCGGGCAGCACCCAGTCCGGCTCCGCCGGGGTCTCGGCCAGGAACGTGCCCAGGTCCAGCAGCGGCGCGTCCGCGACCGCCAGGCCCCGGTCCCGGGCCGCGCGCATCTCCTCCACCGCCCGCTCGGCGATCTCGGCTGCCTCCCCGGCACCGGAACGCGCGGCGGCCACCGCGGCGACGCCGGCCGCCTCCACCCGCCGCAGCAGCGCCGCGTCGCGGACGACCTTGGCGTACTCCACGGCCGCGTACACGGTTGGCACCGCCTGCACCAGGTGGTGCAGGTAGGGCCGCCCGCCGACCTTCTCCAGCAGCCCGCGCCGCTCCAGTTCCGCCGTCACCGTGATCGGGTCACACGCATCCCGGCGGGTGCGCATCGCGCACGCCACCTCGAACAGCAGCTGGTGACGCGGCTCGCGGAAGTCGGCGGCCTCGACCTGCTCCACCAGCTCCATGAACGCCGCATCCGCTGCGTCCCCGGGCGTCAGCAGCGCACCCAGCACCGCCTCAGCGGCCTCCAGCTCACGGGCCTGCCGTTCGTCCTGGTCCTCGAAGCCGGTCACAGCATCGCCCCCCGCATCACCCGCGCCCGCAACGCCGCCACCTGCTCCGGCGTCGCCGGCCGCTCACCACCAGGCGCAGCGGCACCCGCCGGGCCGGCCTGCCCCGGGATCGGCTCCCGCGAGGTCTCCGCGTGCTGCACCAGGTCCCGCCAGCCGTTCGCGGGCATCTCCGCCGCCCGCGCCGCCAGCCACGCCAGCGGGTAGCCCGCCGCCAGCAACTCCGCCGCCTGCGCCCGCAGACGCTCACGCGAGCCGTTCACCATCGGACGCCCCAGCGCCCGGACGTACGCGTCGACCACCACATCGGCAGCCTCCCGGGCACGGGGCGCCTCCGAGCCGCCCCGCTCCGGCGCAGCCGCCTCTCTCTCTCGCGTTTGGAGCGGCTGTGACGGCTGGGCGACGAACGCGCCAGCGGGGACAGAGAAGAGAGAGTTCAAATCCTTAGAACTATTGGTGCTCGATTTGAACACCCGTGAGAGATCGATTTGAACACCCGTGACGGGTGCTTCCTTCGACGGGTGCTCAGATCGGGCACCCGCTGACCTGCGCTTCTTCGACGGGTGTTCAAATCGAGCACCCGTGGCGCGGGTCGGCTTCGACGGGTGTTCAGATCGAGCACCCGTGGCCTGGACGCGGCAGACATCGCCCACGCTGTGACCGCCCGGGCAGCCCGGCTCGTGCCCGCCCGCCAGGTCGTACACCGGCGGCCGGCGGTCCGCCCGCAGGTGGCTCACCAGCTCCGGATCACCCGGAATGAGTACGCCCCCGGCCTTCAGCCGGCGCAGGTGCTTCAACACCGTGGACTCGCCCATCAGGCACTCGCCCGCCAGCGTCTCCGCCGAGGCGTAGCAGCCCCGCATCTCACCGTTCGTGTGGTTCGCCACCCGGATCAGCACCAACAGCTCGCCGCCGTTCTTGCAGTGCTTGATCCCGACCTCATCCACCCACGTCTGCGCCTGGTAGCTCACCGCGCCACCCCCGCGCGCGACGGGTGCTGTGGCCTGCGGGCTCGGTCATCTCGTACGCTCAAGGGGAGCGCACCTCCACTCATCTCGTGTGCTTCACCGTCACCCGGGGGGCCACCCGGGCGACGGACGTACTGGCCCCGCTTCGGCGGGGCCTTTGCGTTGTGCGGACCATCCTGCCTCTGTCCGCCTGTGGACAGAGGACCGGTGAACACCAGCGGGTCAGTCGCGATCGAATGCTTCGCCGCAGTCGTGCCCGGTGGTCGGTTCGGCGAGCGCGGTGAAGGCGGTCAGAGGCTGCTCGATCCACTCGGTGCGCGCGGTGTGGGCGTGCTCGTCGCACGCGTAGACCTCGGTGCGGATGGGCCCGTAGGCGAGGCCGTCGACCGGTGCACGGCCTTCGATCAAGATGGTCGCGGGCCTGGTGCAGGTACCGATGTGCCGGGTGGTCTTGGGCATGCGCAGTCCTTCATGTCGGGGCCTGTGGCGTTTCGGGCGCCATGCTCATGCATGGCGCGTTGATGAAGCTGTTTACGGGGTCGGTGAAACAGGATCCGTTGGCCAACTGGCACTTTTGTCACGCCGCAGCTCAGAAACGAGCTCCACGCGGTCCCCAGGGATTGCGCGAATCGTTACCTCTATCGTCGCGCCATCCTTTGCCGACTTTCCGACAATTGCCGTTTCTAGCACCGGCATTTCTTCGGAAATTTCCAGCAACTGTGCTTCTTCCCTGCTGGGCATTCGCGTGCGGATGAATTCCGTCCACGAAATTGGACCGTGCCCTGCTTCTTCCAGGCGGTCGAGATAGCCACCCGGTCCGGTAGACGCCTCGGCGATCTGGGGGGCGTCACGAATTGCTTCCTCGCTGAGCCAGGTATCCACCACCTGGAAGGGGGGCTCCCCAGCCGGGCTGGTTACGCGGCGCCGCCGCAAGGTCTCTGTGCCGGCCTCGATGCCCATCAGCTCTGCCACGCGCTCTGGGGCGGGGAGACGCTCACGGAACGGGCGACCATGCGGCACCCATCGTTCGTCGGGGCGGGAAGCCGCAGGGAACACGTAGCCCGCGCGAGGGTTACGTGTCACGACCTGACCTCGGGCGATGCGGCGCCTCTCGATGCGCCAGTCCAGAACGACGATCCCGCGCCGCTTGATCGGTCGCACGAGCCCCTCACGCTCCAGGACCGCCAGTGCTGCCGAGATGACGCCGCGTCCGACGCCGTACATGGCAGTCAGGTCTTCATACCTCGGCAAGGTGCCGCCCACCTCATACTCGCCACCCCTGATGCGGGACCGCAGGTCAGCGGCAACTTCCTCGTATCGGGCCACGCCTTGTCTCCTTCCTGGGGGCCGGTGCTGATCTTCCGGCCACGACTCCACAGTACCGGTACTGATCCGGTTCGACGTAGCCCACAGTACCGGTACTGTTGACGAAACAGTACCGGTACTGTTCTATGGGTTGTGTTGATCGGGCTCCAGGGCCGGATCAGCAAGACCTGCATAAATGCAGGCGCCCGGCCTGGTGTTAGCGCACCAGACCGGGCGGCGGGACCGGTGTTAGCGCACCGGTCCCGCTGTCGGAACCCCTGGATGAGAGGGAGATCCAACGTGTCGATCGTGGCAGATCAGGGGCTGTTAGCGCAGGTGGCTGCCCGCGCTGATGAGCACGAGAAGTCGAAGGAGCCGTTGCCGCAGCGTCCGCGTGGTCCGCACCCGTACCCGGCGGGCCGTGTCGGTGGCGCGGCCCGGGTGGAGGACTCCGGGGCGCGGGAGGTGCTGGCCGGCTGGTTCGGCGAGTACGCGCCGATGGTCCAGGGCGTGGTGGCCCGGGCGGTCCGCCCCGGTGACCTGGACCTGGTGGAGGACCTGGCGCAGGACGTGTGGGTGGAGGCGTGGCAGTACCTGCTGCGCGGCAACGAGGTGGCGCGGCCGGCGGGTCTGCTGGCCCAGAAGGCGCGGCGCCGGGTGGCCAAGCACTACGCGTCGGCGCGGGTGCGCCGGGAGCTGCTGTGCGACTACCAGGACGACACGGCGGCGGTGGTGCGGCTGGCGTCGTGGCTGGGGGCTGCGGCATGAGCGACGACGCGGCGCGGCAGCAGGCGGCGGCGGAGATGGAGGCGGCGCGGCAGCGCGCGGCGGCGGACCTGGCTGCGGCGCAGGAGGCGCTGGACCGGCTGCGTGAGGCTGCGGCACAGGCCGGGGGTGCGCGGTGACGGGCGAGCTGGCGGCGCAGATCGGGCCGCGCACGGTGGGCGCGGTCTACCAGAACAGCGATGGCGCGTTCGAGGTGCTCGCGCTGGTGACGGACCCCGCCGAGGCGGCGGGGCTGCTCAAGCGGCGTGCGGCGCGGTTCGCGGTGATCGTGCGGGACGTGCTGCGTGCGGACGGCCAGCCGTTCGCGGTCGGCTCGGTGTGGACCTGCTCGGACCGCCTGGTGCGGGCGGGAGGTGCCCGGTGAGGTACGCCGTGATCTTTTGGGCGCTGCGCGTGGTGGCCGTGGCCGCGATCGTGGTCGAGGTCGCCGCGCTGGTCGCGGGGGACAGGCTGGTGCTGGACCTGGCGGCCGTGCTGGGTCTGGGTGCGGTCGCGGTCGCCTGGGTGCTCCGGCAGGACGGCGGTGAGCAGCGATGAGCGCGCGCCGTGTGAAGCCGCGCGCTGTCAAGGCCGCGCCGGTGGCTCCGGTGCTGGGGCAGATGGGCCTGTTCGGCTCCACGGAGCCGTGGGCGCCGAGTCGTGACTGCCAGTGCTTCCCGCCGGTGGTGAGGGCCTGCGGCCACTGCAAGCTCTGCGACTCCTGCCAGGACTGCGGCCGGTGCGCCGGCCGCGGCTGCGGGTGCTCGTGCGAGGGCTGACGGCCCTGCGTCATCACCAGCCTGACGCCGGGCTGGTGGTGGCGCAGGGACCGGACAGCCCGGCCCCGGAGAGGACTTTCGTGACCACCCGCAACGAGGCGCTGTCCAGCGCCAGCAACGCCGCCGGTCGTGCCGCCCATCTCGCCGGTGAGGCCGAGCGGTACGCCCGCCACCCCGACCACCCGCACACGGTCGCCCCGCTCGCCGCGGCCGGCGCGCTGTGGGCGGACGTGGCCCGCGCGTACGCGGCGATCGCCGCACTCCTGTCCGAGACCGAGACCGCCGAGAAGGAGGGCTGATGTACGGCCAGATGCGTATCGCGCTGCTGGACCGCGCGGTGGCCGCCGCCGGGCGGTGCGCGCGTGTCGCGCGGCTCGCGGTGCGCCTTGCCACCCGCACCCGGCTTGCGCCGACCGACCTGTACGCCGCGCTGGCCACCGCCAGGTTCATGGCGGCGCACGAGCTGATCGAGCGGGCCGAGGCGGCCTGCGACCTGGAGACGGACCCCGACCTGGACCTGGTGCAGATCCGCCAGCCGATCTGGTTCGGCGGCACGACGATCGTGGAGGACGAACTGTGAGCAGCGTGAACGGCAGTGACGGCAAGGGCTGGCCCGGGGATGGGACGGCGCGGCTGAACCAGACGCCCCCTCAGGGCTCGTACGCGGCCGGTCCCGGACCGCAGGCCGGTCCCTCGCGCCCGACGCGGCACACCCACAAGGAGCGCACCTACAACGTCAACCTCGGCGTGGGAGGGGGCGGCCGTGGCGCGGGCGGCGGGGCGCCGGCGAACGGCACGGGTTCGGCCGGGGACTTCCACCAGGGCGACCGGCTGATCTACGCGGTGGAGCAGATCGAGATCACCAACAGCAAGGATATCCTGGCTCTGGCCAAGGCGATCAACCGTCTCGGGCGTGAGCTGCACCTGATCCTGGGCATGCGTGCCGAGGAGATCAACGGGGTGCTGTCCACCTACAAGGGCAAGTGGTACACCTTCGGCGCCTCCTCCCGGGTCAAGGCCCGTCTGGTCTCCGCCCACCTGAAGGTCAGCGCGGAGGCGGCGAAGGCGCTCGGGGTGGGCGCGCTGAAGATGTCGCACGCCCTGAACCGGCACTTCATCAAGCCCGAGCAGGAGGCCCGGGCCCGCCGCAACGGCCAGAAGCCCACCCGCCGCGCGTTCACGATCGAGGTGGACTGATGGCCGGCCGCAAGAAGACCACGGCCGCTGCGGCGGCACCGGTGAACACGTCGACGTCGACGGAGATCGTGCCGGTCGGCAAGGGCGGCTTCTTCGGTCATCTCGTCGGCCACGTGGCGGGCAAGGCCCTGCCCTACACCCCGCCGTGGGTCGGTGCGGCGACGCTGCCGCCGCTGGCCGGGTGGGCGACGAACACCATGTGGGGCCAGTCGCCGGTGGCGACCGGGCTGGCGTCGGCCGGCCTGGCGGTGGGCGGCGTGGCGCTGTCGGCTCTGACATGGAAGGCGACCCCGGCCACGACCAAGTTCGGCCGGTACCGCCGGGCGCAGGCCACCACTTCGGTGGCGGCCGGGATGAGCTGGCTGACCTGTGCGACGGCCGCCGGCCCGTTCGGGCATCCGCTGCTGGACCTGTGGCTGTTCGGCGGCGGGCTGTTTGCCGCGTCCTGGAACCTGCGCCAGATCCTGCGCAACGGCGCTTCCGGCGACGTCGCCGAGGAGACCAGTGGCGGCGGGCTGGGCGCGCTGGCCGAGGCGATCGGCTGGGAGAAGGTCAAGGTCAAGAACCCCAGGGGATCCGGCAAGGGCACCGTGACGGCCGGTGTGGAGGTGGAGCCCGGCGCCACGATCGAGGCGGTGCAGGCCACCACCGACCGCGTGGCCGCTGCCCTGCACGTCCCGCCGTCCGGCGTCACCGTGAAGCCGGACCCGGACAACGGCGCGCGCGGTGTGATCTCGCTGCGGGTGGCCGACCTACTCAAGGACGGTGTGCCGTTCGCCCCGCCGCGCGCGCTGGGGCTGCTGCCCACCGAGGAAATCCCGGTCGGCCTGTACGCCGACGGCGAGGTGTGGGCGATCAACCCGTTCGACGCCGACATCCTCCAGCACCTGCTGGTGATGGGTGTGACCGGCGCGGGCAAGTCCGAGTTCGCCCGCACGGTGCTCACCCACCTGATGTGCCGCCGCCAGATGAGCATCTTCCTGGTGGACGTGGCCAAGGGGCGTCAGACGGTCGGTCACATCAAGGACGGCCTGGACTGGTTCATCACCGAGGAGGCCGAGGCCAAGCGCCTGCTGAAGGCGCTCCCCGGCGCCATCAAGGCGCGCGGCAGCGTCCTGGCGGACGAGGGCCTGGACCAGTGGACGCCCGCCTCGTCGCTGAACGCGGTGTGCGTGTGGCTGGAGGAGGCCGCCGACCTTGCCGACTTCAGCGAGATCGAGAAGGTGGCCCGCGCCGCCCGCTCGGTGGGGATCTGGCTGGTGGTCAGCCTTCAGCGCGCCACCTGGACCAACCTGTCCACCGACGTGCGCGCCAACCTCCAGGCCACCGCCTGCTTCGGCGTGGACGACCCGGGCGACGCCTCGTTCTGCCTGCCCGATCAGGTCACCGCCGCCGGCGCGGTCCCGGCCTGGGGCTCCGCCAGGCCGGGGTACGCGTTCGCCACCGGCATGGGCATCCCGCAGGAGCGGTGGACCACGGAGGTGCGCTCCGCCCTGACCGATCGCGAGTTCCTGTCCGCACTCGTGGGGGCCGCGGCGGTCGTGCGTGACCCGCTGGACGACACCACCGCGCAGGCCCTGGGGCAGGCGTACGCGCAGCGCGCCCACCGGGGCACCAACCGCACGACTCCGGGCGTGGCCGAGGCCCCTCCGGCCGCGCTGGCCGCCGCTCCGGTCGCCACCACGGCGATTCCGGGCCCGGCGCCCGTCCGTTCCGCCTACGTCCTGGAGGACGACACCGACATGTCCGAGATCGAGGAGGCCGCCGCCGTGGAGCTCCAGGAGGCCCGCGAGGAGATCCTCGGCGCGATCCCCGCCGACCCCGAGCCCGACGCCGACTACGCCCACCTCCGCCTGGAGGACGACGTGCCCGACGTCGACGACGACTCGGAACTCACCTTCGAGGACACGGGCCGCCCGTCGACCGAGGAGGCCCGGCACATCCTGTGCGCGGAGCTGGACGGCTGGGTCCAGGCCGGGCGGCTGGAGTTCGAGCCCGCCGACCTGATCCCCGCCACCGTGGCCGCCGGCCGCAAGCGGCCCTGGCTCCAGGGCGAGCTGAAGCGGCTCACCGAGATGGGCGTCATCCGGCGCGACGGGCACGGCGAGTACACGATCCTCGCCTCCCCGCTCCAGCCCGCCTAGCCGTCACCGAACGTGACGGCCTGACAGTCACGGCGCGGCCTGACTTCCGACAGTCAGGCCCGCCGGGGGCCTATAGGGAAGTCACGGAAATTCCCACGTGACAGGCCCTGACAGTGCTTCTGACTGTCAGAGATCCCCCGCTCTGACTTTCCCCTGACAGCTACTCAAAGTGACTGATTGGAGGGACGTTGATGTACACCGGACGCCCCGAAAACCTCCGCCAGCGCCAGGCCAAGGCAGCCGAAATGGCCGGGCAGATCGCCCGGATCCTGACCGCGATCGACGACCTCGGCGTCGGCCCGACCGCCGCCGCGAACGGCCGCATCACCGGCCCCGGCTTCGAGCTGCGCCGCATCAACGACCGCTGGACCGTCCGCGCCTGACCCCGACCCGCCGCACTGAGGAGAACTGCCGTGAACCCGGCCCATGACGCCCCACAGCCCGCCTCCGGCCTCGCTGACCGGCCGGACGTCCAAGACCTCATCAACGGCGTGAACGCCGCTCTGGCGCCCGCTGTGCCCACCGCCTACCGGGACTCCAGCCCCGTCCCCGCCATCGGTGCCGCGCCGCCCGTAGCGCAGCCCGGCCGACCCCCGATGAGTCAGCGCGCCACCGACGCCAGCGCCCTGATGCTGTCCGCCGGCGTCGCCTCCCTGCCGATCGGCGCCGTCACCATCGGGATCCTGCTCGCCTCCGGGCACGCCGACCCCGTGGCCGTCTCGGTCATCGCCGGAGCCCCGACCGCCCTGGTCCTGGCGCTGGCACGCCTGCTCCGGCGCGGCCGGGAGACCGTGCAGGCCGCGCCGCCCGTTCATCACCACCACTACGCCGCAGACGTCCACCAGGACATGAGCCAGCACCACACGACCACCCGCGGCCTGATCGCCCGGACCACGCAGAACGGCAGGTGAGCACGGGCCGGGAGATCGACCCTCCCGGCCCGGCCGGCCACGACCGCGCAGCAAGCGGTCCCGACCACGACACGGAGGATCCCGTGACGCACCAGGCAACCTACCCGCAGGCCCGCGCCCGCACCCTCGACGACCCTCCCGCCCACGACCGTCCCCGGGGCGCTCCGGACAGCGACACCCCCGTTCCGCCCGCGCCGGATTCCGCTCCGGATGCGCGGGTCGGTGTTCCGGCAGCGGTGGCTGGGGTGCAGACTGCCGGGATGCGTGAGGCGCTTGTGGATGAGCACAGTCGGCCCGGCGGGGTGTCCACGGCCGGGGCCACTCCGGCAGCGGCCGGGGCCGCTCCGGCGGCACACCCGGCCGCTCCGGGAGTACCGCAGACCGCTCCGCCCGTGCGGGGTCTGGGTGGCCCGAGGGTGCCGGGGGAGGGCCGGTCGGGGGTGTCCGCGGCCGGGGCCGCCCCAGAGGCGGCCGGGGCCGCGCCGGTCCCTCAGGAGGCCGCCGTGGGCGCCCCGGGGCCGGCCCCGGGCCTACGTGGCCGGGGGCCGGGCCGGGTGTCGGCCCGGGTAACGCGGGCGCTGGCCGCCGTGACCCTGCTCGGCATGATCCCGGTGGCCGGGGTCGGGTTCGCCGCTTCCTACGACACACTGCGTCAGGCGGCCGAGACCAAGGGCTTCTCACACGATCTGTCGTACTGGGTGCCGGTTGGTATCGACGGCGCGATCCTGGCGTTCCTGGCGCTGGACATCTACCTGACGTCGCGGCGGATCGGCTGGCCGCTGCTGCGGTTCGCCGCGCACGGCATGGTGCTGGCCACCGTCGTGTTCAACGCGGCCGGGGCCCGGGCCGGGGACCCGGTGGCCATGGCCTGGCACGGCCTGATGCCGATCCTGTTCGTGATCGGGGTCGAGGCGGTCCGCAAGCTGATCCTGCACGCCACCCGCCTGGCGGCCGGGGAGGTCACCGACCGTATCCCGCTGCACCGCTGGCTGCTGGCCCCGTCCGCGACCGCGCGCCTGTACCGGCGCATGCGGCTGGCGAACGTGACGTCCTACGACGAGATGATCCGGCGGGAGCAGGACCTGGACGGCTACCGCGTGTGGCTCACCCAGGAGCTCGGCGGCGACCTGTCCAAGGCATCCGAGGTGCAGCGCCTGCCGATGACGCTGGCCCCGCGCGGGTTCACCGTGGAGCAGGCGCTGGCGCTGCCTGCGCAGTGGGAGGCCGAGGCGGCCGAGCGGGCCCGCGAGGAGGCCGAACGGGCGGCGCTGGCCGAGGCGGAGTCGGCCGAGCGGGCGGCGGAACTGGAGATCAAGAAGCTGGCGGCGGCCGGACGGGTGGAGGCCGCACGGCACCGGGTGAAGTCGGAGACCGGAACGGCGGCGGCCCTCGCCGAGGCGTCCACGGCGGAGGCGCAGGCACAGGCGGAGTCGGCCCGGGCGCGGGCGGAGCGACTGCGCGCACAGGCGGAGCGGGCCGCCACGGCGGAGGCGGAAGCCTTCCAGTCGGCGGAGGCGGCGGCCCTGCTGCGCCAGGCCGCCGAAGACGAGAAGGCCGCCGCGCGCGCCCAGGCGGAGGCGGAGGCGGAGCGCCGCCGCGCACAGGCGGAGCGAGCCGAGGCCGAGCGTCTGGAGGCCGACGCGGAGGCGGAGCGGGCCCGGAAGGCGGAGGCGGCCAAGGTCGCCGAGCGTGCGGCGGCCGACGCGGAGACGGAGCGGCTGCGGGCGGCCGAGGCGCGGCACCGGATCGCAGTGATGGAGGCGGAGGCGGCCACGGCCGACGCCTGGGCCGGGCTCAGCCCGCGCCAGCTCAAGGCGCGCAAGGTGGCTCGCATGATCATGGCCGCCGGAGGCAGCGCCGGCCACGTCGACGTCGTGGAGTTGAAGGACATCGAAGCCGCGGTGGGCGTCGGCCGGACCGTGGCCGGGGACATCCGCAAGGAGGCGCAGGAGCTGCTGGCGGGCGGTTACGACCCGGCCACCGACTACCGGCCCCAGCACTGGGGCTGACGCGCAGAAAAGAGGCGAGCGGGGGGGGGCCCCCCCCCCCCGGGCGCCCCCCCCCCCCGGGGGGGCCCCCCCCCGCGGGGGCGCCCCAACCGAAATAGGTGTGTGTGGGCGCCCGCCCCCCCGCGCCCGGCCCCCCGCCC
>NZ_JBIRJA010000041.1:15807-22272 GCF_044329325.1 Streptomyces sp. NPDC017676
GGGGGGGCCGGGGGGGCGGGGGGGCGTCCCCCCCCCCCCCCCCCCGGAGCCCCCCCCCCGGGGGCGCCCCCCCCCCCCCGGCGGGGGGGGGGCCGGGCCCCCCCCCCCCCCGGGGCCCCCCCCCGCTCGCTTTCTGGTTCCTCGCCGTCGTCGGACGCCCATACGATGATCGGTGTGACTGCTCGCCGCGCACTCGGCGCCGGCCCTCAGGCCGCGCATGGCATCCGCGCTGCCCAGGCCGACCTGCTCGACTCCCTGCCCGGTGTCCGCCTGCCCGACCTCGCCGAGCTGCGCGCCCGGGGAGTCCTCGGCAAGCACCCCGTGACGACTCCCGCCCCGCGCCGGTCCCTCGGAGCCGGTGCCCGCGCCGTTGACGACCCTGCTCGCTGAAATCCGCCCCCGCGTGCACACCGGCTGCGCCGGGACCACCGCATTGCCGTCGCGACTGTGGTCAAAGAGCCGCTGTGCGGCCGTCTCCCGCTCCCCTGCGCACCCGTGACCTCCCTCCTGGGCCGGGGCGGCCTGGTCGGACGTCAGGTCAGATGCAGAGCCATCTGGCGGGCGTGCTCCGCCCCGAGCCGACCGGCGTCGGTCAGCTACGGCGAGACCACCACCGGCGCCGTTCCTGCTCCTGCTCCTGGTGCTGACTGTTGGTTGGTGGCGTCGACGCGGCCGTGACCGGTGCGGGTGGGGGAGCGGCGGGGGGTGAGGGCTGGGGGATGGCCGCCCGTTCCGGCGCCGCGGTGAGAGCCTTCAGCGCCTGCTGGAGGTCGGCGATGTGGTCCGCCCGCTCGGCGAGACGCTCGCGCAGGTGCCGGACCTCTGTCTCGGCGAGCGCGCGAGCGTTGCGTTCCTCAGCGAGCTGGAGTTCGTGCTCGTGCCGCAGCCGGTCCAGCTCGGCCCGCAGCTCAGCCGCCCCGGCCTGACCCCTACTGTCTGCGGCTGTCTCCTCGGCGCCGGGAGCGGCCTGGTCATCCGGGGGTGCGGGGGCGTTGAGCCGGAAACCGGCCGCGAGCAGGTCCTCGACGGGGATCAGCCAGCCGCGTTCCTCGTCCAGTACGGATCCGGGGAGTTCGCCGGCCTCGCGACGGCGGCGGATCGTGGTACGGCTCACGCCGCAGGCTGCGGCGGCCTCGCGCTGGGTCAGCAGGGGGCGTCTGGTGCTCATGGCCCTGTATCCTCCCCGCCCATAGTCTTCACTGGCAGACCGACCCGCATCTGGGACCCGGATCGGCGCCCGCGCCGGACTCGATATCCGGCCCACTCCACCGTGCACACCCCTGCCGCGGGCTGGTCACCGAGTCTTCCCACGCTGGCAATGCCGGCGCCGTGGCGGAGAAGCGGGGCGGGTGGGTCCCCCACTCCTCCGACGAGGTACTCGATGTCGCACGTAGCCAGGCTCGGCTACTCAGACCTTGGGCGGGCCGCCGGCGCGACCGTCGGATTGGCAAGGGCTGGCGATCCGGCAGCCGTTGAGGCGGAAGGCTGAGGGGTGGGCTTCGTCGGTGCTCCCTTGCCGCTTGTTCCTCCACTGACGAAGACGAGCATGCCGATCAATGCAATCAGCACCTTGGTGGCGAGGTCGATCGATGCTCCGATCGTGGGCCAGCGGTGCTGAATGATGCCAATGCCTGCGCCTACGAGGATCAGTAGCAGGGCGATGAGCAGCGGGTCGTGGCCGTACATGTGCATACCTTTCGGCTATATCCGGTCCGCGCCCCTGGTGTCGGCCGAGCACCAGGAGAGCGTCCCCCTCTTGGCTCCGCAGTGCGGAGGCGACCAGCGGTTGTGGTCACGGCAGTACTGAAGACCAGCGGGTTTGTGGTACGCACGCGCGACAGAATGCTGCCTTCAACCAGGTCTCAGAGGGGTGTTGAGAACCAGTGACTGATCAGCAGTTGGATCTCTCCGACAGCAGCGACGAGGAGGAGAGCCGGGTCCAAGCACTCATCGAGTTCAAGAAGATGGTTCGCGAACTCTTCAAGATGACCGGGCGGTCGACAAACGAGTTCGAGAGGATGCACAACTTCGGGGACGGCAAGGTCAGTACCTGGTGCACAGAGAAACGGGGGCCCAATATCCCGCCGCTGCGGTTCGTCGAGGTGCTGGCGGAGGAAGCACAGGAGCGAGGCGGTCTGGGCGCTGAGGCCGCAGCGCTGTTCAAGCAGCGGTACGGCGAGCTGCTGGAGCTGTACTGCGCGCGGAAGCAGCCACCGCCGTCTGAGTCTCACCGCAAGATGCTCGCCGACTACAAGTACACGGTGCTGATCCGCGAACTGAACACGGCGATGAACGCGACGCACAACACGATGGCCAATCTCATGACCGAGATGGACACGCTGCGCGAAGACCGCGACGATGAACGCCAGCGTCGCCTAGCTCTGCAACAGCAGCTCGAAGAGCTCCGCACCGAGAACGACCAGCGGGCCGCGGACAGACACGCTGTCCTGGCCCGGCGTGACCAACTCCGAGCTGAACTTGCTGCCTACGAGCGGGGACAGCAGCTGGATGTACGGCACGATCCTGGAGGCGACCTGGGTGGTTCGCGTACGAACCACCCCCAGCACTCCCCCTGGGATGACCTGGGTGGTTCGCATGCGAACCACCCCCAGGCGATTCCCTCCGGCGCGCACGTACTTAAGCGACTTCCGCTGAGCCTCAAGGTGGGCGGTGCGGTTGTGGCCGCAGCAGTGCTCGTCTTCGCCGGTATCGGTATCAACCAGAGCTTCGGGAAAAACAGCCATAGGCCTGACGCAAAAGGGACGACTACCACGGCGCCCTCGCAGACACAGTCTGGGCCGCCCCCGCAGACACCGCCGGGTTCTCCGACTACAAGCCCCTCGCCTAAGCCAACAAGCTGGAGGCAGGTGTATAAGGATCGACCGTTCAGCATGCCTGCGCCTGGCGGTGGCGGGTGCAGGCGCGGCTTGTTTGACTTGGATGCCGATCCGATCAAGTACCGGAGTCAGGAGGGGGACATCCCGCCTGAGGTGGACAAGGATGCCTTTGACGTTGAGTGGCACACCTTCTGGTGTTCAAGCTCTCCTTCGAACAACGACGCGCTTGACTTCAAGGTCCAAGCAGTCGGCCTGAGTAAGGCGACAGCCCCATCTCCCTCTCAGTGCGTCTTGGACTCCCAGACGCAAGCGATCAGCAACCCTCTCTCCGGGAGCGACGTCGACAGCCAGACGATCCTTCACAAGGGCGCATCCCTCTGCATCGAAACGAACGCAGGAAACCTCCTCTACCTGAAGCTGACCAAGGTGGGCGAGGACTCCGATGGGTACCTGTCAGGGTTCACGTTCTCTGCTACCAGGTGGTCCCGTGCTGCTTAGTTTGATTTGCGCAGGAGCGTGACGGCCTCTGAGACAGACGGCCATGGCCACGCCGCCGGAGGGTCACGAGCTTGCCCGCGTAGGCCCGGTCGGTCCAGACGATGGTGATCTCGGGGTGCATCAGCCGTAGCCGGCGAGGGCGGCGGGTACTGGCCGTCCGCCGCCCTCGGTGCCGGTCGGGTTACCAGCGCATGCCGAGTTGGTCCAGTTCCGCGCGGCGTTCGGGGGTGAGCTTGTCGGCGCGGCGGCGGGTGTTGTCCAGGAAGGTGCCGAGTTTGATGTCGACCGTTTCGCCGTCGACGTCCAGGCGCTCGATGTGCTTGCGGGCGGGGCGTAGGTGTCCCTCGCGGGTGTGGAACTGCCGGGCGGCGCGCAGGTTGAGCGCCCACTTGTCGTCTGCGGTGAGCTTGGCGGGCCGGGCTGCGGGGCCGGCGGGCTCCATGGCGAGCGTGCTGCCGAGTAGCCACTGTTGTGCGGGGGAGAGCTTGTCCCATCCCTGCCGCTGCGCGGCGACCCATGCCCCGAGGTCTTCGCCCTGGATGACGAGTTCACCGGCCGTCTCGGGGAGGGTGCCCCCGGCCTGGACGTGGGTGCGGGTGAGGGTGAAGCAGCGCTGCCAGGCCACGGTCCACCCCAGCGGGCACCATCCCGGGTCGATGGCCTCCAAAGCCTCCAGGCGGCTCTCTGGCAGCTCTCCAGCGCCCACGGGCAGGGTTTCCCCGGCGGCGCGCCGTTCGGCGTTCTCCAGGGCCCTGCGGGCCTCCGCCCGCCTGTTCTTGGCCCACACGCCGATCGGGTAGCCGCCGTCTCCCACTGCCTGGACCGGCGGGAGGAAGTGCCCGTGTGCGGCGGCCCACGATCGCGCGACTGTGAGACCTTCCTCCCATGCGACGTCGTAGTGGGACCAGACCATGCCCAGCGCGTCGAGCTGCTTGACGCGGGCAGCTTCCAGGGTTCCGGCGTTGTAGTAGCGCCGCTGGTCGGCCAGCCACCGCCCCAGCGGAAAGCCCGAGCCGGCCGACTCGTCCTCGGCCATCACGTAGTCGTACGGCACCCGCAACTGCCCGCCGCCCCTCTCCCGCCGCCACCGGGTGGCCGCCGCGATCCCGCGCCGCCAGTACGTCTTCTCAGGGTCGATCACCCGCAGACTCACGAACTGCGCGAGCAGCGCGGGATCGCGCGGCGTGCTGAACCGCAGCAGGCCCGCCGCTGCCTGGCTCACCCACACGTCATCCTCGGCGCCCGCGTCCGCCTCGTCCTGGTCCTCGGCGAGCTCGGCGCCCTGGTCCTGGTCCTCGTCGTCCTGGTCCTGGGCCTCGGCGCCCAACTCGACTTCTGACAGCGGTACTTGATTCTCGTCGTCGTCGGTCCGGCGTCCGCTGCGCTGCCGTGGATCGGCCAGCGCCTCGATGGTGTCCGCGTCGTGCGCCCGCAGGGCCCCGAGCACCTTCGCGAGGGTCCCGTACGCATCCGATGTCAAAAGGTCATCGGCGTCCTCATCCGGACCGAGGAATACAGGCACCACCAAAGACGCCAATTTCCCCTCACCCGGGCTCAAACGCAGGGCACGCCCGACCATTTGCACGATGTCGACCATGGACCCCCGGGCATCGCAGAATGCGACCGCATCACACTGTGCCGTATCCACGCCTTCCCCCAGCACTTTCACAGAGCTGAGAACACGCACCGCCGCCGGGATATCCGACCGGGCACCACCGATGAAATCGGAAGCGAATTCGGCCAGAACTTCACGCCGATATCCGGGGGCGTGGTCCCCGTGCAGCCAGTCCGACCAGACCCGCTCCGCCGGCGGGAACGCTTCCGGGTCGTCCTCGGCGAGCCGGGCCGCCACGGACCGAACACCCCGCGCCATCGCCTCCGCCTCCGACACCCGGCTATGGAACGCCAGGATGCGCCGCAGCCGCTCCCGCCTCGCAGCCGTCAGCAATCCGGTCTGGAGCGCTGCGAGCCGCGCCCCGCGCACCCGGTCCGAGCCGCCGGCCTCCTCGGCGAGCGCGGCGTACAGGTCGGGATCCCGGATGTCCAGGCACACCACCTGGTACGGCGCAACGATCCCCCGCCGGATCGCCTCCGACAGCTTGAGCTTGTACGCCACCGGCCCAAAGATCGGGCTGTCCTCATCCATGGACGCCACCAACCGCGGCTGCTCCCCCTCGGCCTCCCACACACGAGGCGTCGCCGTCATGTAGAGCCTGCGCACCGCAGGAATCCGCTCCTGATGGTGCACCGCCGCCCACGGCTTCAACCCGTCCCCACTTGTCCTGTGGGCCTCATCGATGATCATGAGGTCCCACACCGGCAAACCCGCCTCGTGCGCCCGCTGGAGCTTGCCCAGACCCACCGCCGCGTAGGTCGCGAACACGGTGACCGTCTCCAGGTCCCGCACCCACTCCAGGAGTTCGTCCGGGTCGGTGGTGCACGGGATGCCGTCGGACTCCTCGGGCCGCAGGTCGCACACCCCGACCATGGCGCCCCGCCTGCCGCCTCGGCGCCAGGCGCCGGCCATCTGTGTCAGCAGGTCCCGCGTCGGCACCAGGACCAGGACGCGCCGCGCGGAGAGCCGCCGTGCGGATTCCACGGCAATCAGCGTCTTGCCCGATCCGGTAGCGGCGATTACCTGCGTTCGAAGTCCCTCCGGTGGAATGTGCCCTCCGGGTGGGTCCTGAAGGTGGTTCACCACGGCGTCTACGGCTTCGGCCTGATGCGGTCGCAATTCGATGTGAGGCATTCAGAGACCCGCTTTCTGCTCGGCTATACAGAGGTGACGAGTGAAGGTTTCCCGTTGTCAGCAGTGGTACTGACGGAGCGGCATTTCCTCCGCGCGTGCTGAGGGGTGGAGCCGGGGGAGGGGGTGCGTGCTGAGCCCAGACTCTATCCCGATGGTGCGTCATGACGCACAAGAGTTGGGGAAGGTACGTCAGATTGGCTGGTACTGCTGTCATGTGGGGTGTCGGGGTGGTAGCCTCCCTGCGTGGCGCGGAATTTGAGCGCCTCGCTTCACCTGATCTTGGTGTGGGGTGTACCGCCCGGTTGGGCGGGGAGGGTTGAGGGTGCGTCACCCCCGGCTCCTCTTGCTGTTGCTGCTTCAGGCGGGCGCGGAGCGCACGCC
>NZ_JBIRJA010000042.1:0-17932 GCF_044329325.1 Streptomyces sp. NPDC017676
ATTCCTGCCCGGTGCCGGGCCGCTCCGCGCCCCGTCTCCGGGCGAACGGCGTGCGCTCCGCGCCCGCCTGAGGCAGCTGCGGTGCCGATGCCGGTTGCCGACCGCTGGACTGACGGGGTGTCACCCCCGCTCGCCCCGCCGGGCCCGAGGCCCCCAACTCGGGGGCCCAACAACCGGGAGACTACCACCCCCTCACTCCCAACCCACACCAGAACCAACCAATCTGACGACCCTTCCCCAACCTTCGTGCGTCATGACGCACCCTCGGGATAGAGTATGGGCTCAGAACGCACCCCCTCCCCCGGCTCCTCCCCTCAGCACGTGCGGAGGAAATTCCGGTCCGTCAGTACCACTGATGACAACGGGAAATCACCACTCGTCACCTCTGTATAGCCGAGCAGAAAGCGGGTCTCCGAATGCCTCACATCGAATTGCGACCGCATCAGGCCGAAGCCGTAGACGCCGTGGTGAATCACCTTCAGGACCCACCCGGGGGAAACATTCCCCCGGAGGGTCTACGCACGCAGGTAATCGCCGCGACCGGATCGGGCAAGACGCTGATTGCTGTGGAATCCGCGCGGCGGCTGTCCGCGCGGCGGGTGCTGGTCCTGGTGCCGACGCGGGACCTGCTGGCACAGATGGCCGGCGCATGGCGCCGAGGCGGTCGACGGGGCACGATGGTCGGGGTCTGCGACCTGCGGCCCGAAGAGTCCGATGGCGTCCCGTGCACCACCGACCCGGCCGAACTCGTCACGTGGGTGCGGGACCTGGAGACGGTCACGGTGTTCGCGACCTACGCGGCGGTGGGTCTGGGCAAGCTCCAGCGGGCGCACGAGGCGGGCCTGCCGGTGTGGGACCTGATGATCGTGGACGAGGCCCACAGGACAAGTGGGGACGGGTTGAAGCCGTGGGCGGCGGTGCACCATCAGGAGCGGATTCCTGCGGTGCGCAGGCTTTACATGACGGCGACGCCGCGCGTGTGGGAGGCCGAGGGAGACCAGCCCCGGCTGGTGGCGTCCATGGATGAGGACAGCCCGATCTTTGGGCCGGTGGCGTACAAGCTCAAGCTCAGCGAGGCGATCCAGCGGGGCATCGTGGCGCCGTACCAGGTGGTGTGCCTGGACATCCGGGACCCCGACCTCTACGCCGCGCTCACCGAAGAAACGGGAGGGTCGGACCGGGTGCGCGGGGCGCGGCTCGCGGCCCTTCAGACCGGGCTGCTGACGGCCGCCGCGCGCGAGCGGCTGCGGCGCATCCTGACCTTCCACAGCCGAGTGTCGGAGGCGGAGGCCATGGCCCGGGGCGTTCGGTCCGTGGCGGCCCGGTTCGCCGAGGACGACCCGGAAGCGTTCCCGGCGGCGGAGCGGGTCTGGGCGGACTGGCTCCACGGGGAGCACGCCCCCGGATATCGGCGTGAAGTTCTGGCCGAATTCGCTTCCGATTTCATCGGTGGTGCCCGGTCGGATATCCCGGCGGCGGTGCGTGTTCTCAGCTCTGTGAAAGTGCTGGGGGAAGGCGTGGATACGGCGCAGTGTGATGCGGTCGCATTCTGCGATGCGCGGGGGTCCATGGTCGACATCGTGCAAATGGTCGGGCGCGCCTTGCGTTTGAGTCCGGGTGAGGGGAAATTGGCGTCTTTGGTGGTGCCGGTATTTCTCGGTCCGGATGAGGATGTCGATGACCTTTTGACGTCGGATGCGTACGGGACCCTCGCGAAGGTGCTCGGGGCGCTCCGTGCGCACGATGCCGACACCATCGAAGCGTTGGCCGATCCACGGCAGCGCAGCGGACGCCGGACCGGCAACGACGAGACTCAAGTACCGCTGTCGGAAGTCGAGTCGGGCGCCGAGCTCGCCGAGGACCAGGACCAGGACGACGAGGACCGGGACCAGGGCGCCGAGGACGGTCCCGGGGCGGACGCGGGCGCCGAGGATGACGTGTGGGTGAGCCAGGCAGCGGCGGGCCTGCTCCGCTTCAGCACGCCGCGCGACCCCGCGTTGCTCGCCCAGTTCGTGAGTCTGCGGGTGATCGACCCGGAGAACACGTACTGGCGGCGCGGGATCGCGGCGGCCACCCGGTGGCGGCGGGAGACCGGCGGCGGGCAACTGCGGGTGCCCTACGACTACATGATGGGCGAGGACGAGTCGGCCGGCGCGGGGTTCCCGCTCGGGCGGTGGCTCGCCGACCTGCGCCGCTACTACAACGCCGGGACCCTGGAAGCTGCCCGCGTCAAGCAGCTGGAGAAGCTGGGCATGGTGTGGTCCCACTACGACGTCGCGTGGGAGGAAGGTCTCACGGTCGCACGAGCCTGGGCCGCCGCACACGGCCACTTCCTGCCCCCGGTCAACGCGGTCGGGGACGGTGGGTACCCCATCGGGGTGTGGGCCAAGAACCGGCGCGCCGAGGCCCGCAGAGCCCTGGAGAACGCCGAACGGCGCGCCGCCGGGGAAACCCTGCCCGTGGGCGCAGGAGAGCTGCCAGAGAGCCGCCTGGAGGCTTTGGAGGCCATCGACCCGGGATGGTGCCCGCTCGGGTGGGACGTGGCATGGCAGCGCTGCTTCACCCTCACCCGCACCCACGTTGGGGCCGGGGGCGCCCTCCCCGAGGCAGCCGGTGAACTCGTCGTCCAGGGCGAAGACCTCGGGGCATGGGCGGCGGCGCAGCGGCAAGGGTGGGACAAGCTGTCCCCCGCGCAGCAGTGGCTCCTGGGCAGCACGCTCGGGCTGGAGCCCGCCGGCCCCGCAGCCCGGCCCGGGAAACTCACCGCAGGCGACAAGTGGGCGCTCAACCTGCGCGCAGCCCGGCAGTACCACGCCCGCGAAGGCCACCTACGCCCAGCCCGCAAGCACATCGAACGCCTGGACGTCGACGGCGAAGCGGTCGACATCAAGCTCGGGACGTGGCTGGACAACACCCGCCGGCGGGCCGACAAACTCACCCCCGAACGCCGCGCCGAGCTGGACCAGCTCGGGATGCGCTGGTAACCCGAGCTGCGTCGCTCCACCGGTTACACAGCAGCGGCCGAGTCGAGAACGTCTGTGGGGGTCTGCTGGCACTTGTCGCAGACCCCCACAGACGTCATGATCAGGGTCATAAATTGTTACTGGACCATCGTTACAAATCTGCATCTGTGGCAGCAGGCCAGCCCGCAACACCACAAACGAACACTCCAGCCGGTTCCCGTCCGCAAGGAGACGGACCGTGCACATCGTTCCGAACGTGTGAACGGGCCGCTCCGTGCTGGAGTGGCCCGTTCACACGTTCGGGATGGGGGCAGGTGGTCAGGTTGGGGTGGGACTGGACGTAGCTGATGTGGCGGCGCATACGGTGCCGCGGTCCTGAACCTTCGCGCAGGCGCGAGCATCTTCGGGGCGGGTCACGGAGACCATGCGGGTGTGGGCGTCGTGACCATATTGCTGGCGGTATTCCTGGGAACCACCGCGTTTGGGGGTGATTATGACGCGGTCCCCCGGCGACGTGTTGCTCATCTTGGCCCAAGCGGCGGCGCAGCGAGGGCTGTACCGGAGTTCGATCGTCACGCCGAACTTGCTACCGCTGTAGACGGTGATGGCGTCTTGCGAACAGACGGCATCCTCCGGCTTCACCGAGGTGCAGGAGTCGCTGTGGCAGGTCGCCAGCGGCGAGGCCTTCACCGACGTGGTGGGTGTCGCCGAAGGGGACTCTGCTGGGCTCTTGGCTGAGTTGTCGGCGCTGGCTTTGATGCCCCAGACGGCCGCGCCGCCCCCTAGGATGACCGCGCTCATGATGCCGGCCAGGACCCGCCCGGTCTTCTTGCCGGATCGCTTCTTGGGCTCCGTATGCGACGTCGTTGCGGTTGATGCCTGCTGCTCGGCTGTCGATGTCGTCGCCGGAGTGGCCGTGGCGTCTCGGTCTGCCTGTCCGGCGCCGTCCGGAACGCGGTCCGCCACACGCGCCTGCTTCGCCTGCCATGCCGCTTCCCACAGCCCTAAGAGTTCGTCTCGGTTCACGGTGCGAGGAGCGGCTTCGGCGAACTTGACCAGCGCTTCGCGCTTGGGGAGCTTCTTGTGTGTGTACCAGCGGTTCCACGTACTGCGTGAGACGCCGGTGTTCCTCTGCAGCACCTGATAGGACCAGTCTAGCTCGCCCATGTAACGGCGGATCAGGTTCAGCAGAGCGACGAGTTCCGCTGTCGGTTCCTCAGGATGCGCTCCTGGGTCTCGGTGAGGTAGTCGACGCGATGCATAATCCAATTAGATATCTTGTTCGAATTTGAGAGCAAACGAAGACACGGCAGGCCGGGAGGAGCAGGTGGGTGGCGAGCAGCCGCTGTCGCGTCTGGACGCGCTGCGCTTCGCCCGGCGCGTCGTGGAGCAGCAGGCCGTCCGCGGCAGTTGGGGCTCATAGACCGCTGGATCGCCGAGGAGGAGCGGCGGGAGGCGGAGCGGCGCCGGGGTGAGCAGAGGCGGCCGGCGCGTGCGGACTGGCTGATCCAGTACGGCCTGAACCGGGCCAACGTCGACGCCGTCCACGTCGGCGGCTGCTGGGCCGCGAAGAAGAGCGGCCGCTGCCGGCCGGCCACGCGCGAGCAGGCCCTCGACGCGCTCCGAAGCGGGGTGCCGCCGTGCATGCACTGCCGACCCGACACGGCCCTCGGCATCGGGGACTGAAGCAACGGCTCCTGCCAGCGCGGCCGGCCCATGTGCCGGTGTGATCATGGAGGGCGGTCGTCTACGCGGCGAGGGCTCTGCAGGGCGGGGCGACAGCCTGCTCGCGGCCGCGCGGCGCCCCGGGCCAGCCGGGGATGCCTGGGCTGTACAGCGCGCGGTCGCCGCTGGCCCTGGACCCGGCGACGCCCACCTGCCTGGCCCAGAGAACACCCGCCAGCGCCGGGACACAGGCGCCACCCACACACAGTCTCAGCCACTCCTCGCAGGGCCGATCCCCGTAACCGTCCGGCTGGAGGGGGCGCCCCAGGCCGGCGGTCTTATAGCCAGGGGGCGGCGCCGACGCCGCCGGGGCAGACAGGCCGGCCGCGCCCACCCGGGACGCCGATCAGGCCCGGGGCAGCAGGGCAGCCGGCGCGCGAGGCGGGCGGGACGCCCGGCGGCGCGCGGGACGGCGGCGGGCGACGACCGCACAACCGCGCAGTTCCGAGCGATGGCCGAGCCAGCGGGACGGATGAGACAGCGGCGGCCGACGGCGCACCCCATCCGGGGTCGGCCGGAGTGCACCGTGCCTTCCGCGCGGCCTCTGTGCCGACCGCTTCTCAGCCGGTGGAGCGCACACAGGCTCGCTGCTTGAGGGCCTGTTCGTCTCGTTCCGCTCGGAGTGCTGTGAACGATGCCGCGGTCACCGCTACCGAGCTGCTGCGCTTCGGACACTTCACGGGCCCCAGGGATGTCTTCACTCCCTGGGGCCCGTGGTGTGTCCGGACGTTCAGATCTCCACGGCCGCCGTGGCGAGCCAGTCGGCGGCTTCGGCGTCGGTCATCAGCAGCGGCCTGGGCCGAGGGGACGTCGCCGTCCTGGACGGCGCGGACGCGGCCCGGCAGCGGGCAGCTCCATCCAAGGCGTGCTCACCGGCACAGGACGCAATCAATCACCAGAATTCCGGCTCTTGCCATTGGACACACTGCGGGCGCCGCCCACCAGAGGACAAGAACTCCTTCACAGCCTGACGCACAAGGGTGATGGGCACCTCTGAGTGACTCGGAAATTCCGTTGCACTTCCCATTATGGAGTAAGAAATCTCTCCTCTTCCATTCAAGGGGTCAAGTGAAACAAAGTTTCCTTCGTCCATAAAGCTAAGGACTCCGACTTGGAGCTTTCCATTAGCCCCAACCAACAGCTCATGGTCGGGAAATCCTGCTTCATTGAGCGGACGTTCCAAGCTGTGCAGAGCGGCCAGATTCTCCGATGGTCGGCTTGCGAGGAGCGCGTCGATCAAGTCATCAACATCACTCGGGCTTTGCAGCAGAACCGGATTATCTCCATGCTCGCTCCGATAGTACGCTTGCACCCGACCGCGCATTACTTCGCACCTCCGTAGGTCCACGACCGAAAGCCACCTGTTCCGTCAGGCCAGTATACCGTGAGCTCCCTCTTCCCCAGAATCGGGCCGAGTGTCTGATGGCATCCCAATGGCTGCCTACACGGACCAGTCGGATTATTGATAATGATTTCAGCCTTATCTATATCATCCCGAATCATAATGGCGGCCATCTTCTGCTCGACATCACTTGCGCGGGCCGATTTCACCTTCAAAACACCCTTCTCTTGCAGCGTCCTATCGACTATTCCTATCAGTTCAGAGTCGGCTTTCTTATTCCCACTGACAAGGCGATATACGCGCCCTGTGGAAGTGGCACCAACCCCGGCTGTCGCCTTACCTTCGACGAATTCCGGAAGCATTCTGGCCGCGAGTTCCTTGAAACCCGCAGCACCTCTTCCGATACCCATAGCCCGAGCCCAACCCGGACCCGGAACCCACGGGACGACAGCTTGGTTAACTTGCATATATTGGCAATACGATCCGTCCGCATTGCACATAAGTTGAGGTTCAGGTTCCTCAAAAAACTTATTGAAGACGAATTTCAGAGCGCTCAGAACCGGATCATTCGCAGCGTTTCCCTTGTAAGGGCCGGGCGTCGGTGTCGGCCCTGGGCTCGGGGCAGGGGTCGGATCATTGCTGCCAGTGGCTGCGGTACCACGGTTGCTGGTCGTGCTCCCACTATCACCGAACCAGTCACCCGAAGTGTCTGCTGTACCGTCGGACTTGGAGGCCCCACAGTAGATATCAGGATCACTGCACTTGTCGCCTTCGTGGCCGCACTTGAGTCCGCCGCACGGGTCGGTGCCAGCCGGATCCGAGAGCGTGGCGGGGTTGTTGTTGCTGTAGGCGTAGCCGTTGATGGATTGGTGTTCTTCGACGTTGAGCAATGGGTCAACGCTGAGGAATTGACCGATTACCGGGTCATATTCGCGGGCGTCGACGTGAGTGAGCCCAGAAATGCCTTGTCGTCCGGCCAGGATGCGGGCTTGGTGCCGCGGGGGGCGCCGAAGGGGGTGGTGTAACGCTTGGTGACCGCGTAGGTCGTGGCGTCGAGCGCGATGCTGGAGGTGCCGTGATGATCGGCGGCCAGGAAGCTGAGCTTTGGTGCCGGAGACGCCGGAGGTGGCGGTGCGGACGGCGATGGTCTGGCCATTCGCTGTGTAGTAGCGGGTGCCCGAGAGCGTCTTCGTGGTGCCCTTGACGGTGAGGTGGAGCTCTGTGCCGGCGCCGAGGTAGAGGATGGTTTCGCCGTCTCCCTTGGCTCGGCGGATCAGTAGCTCGCCATTCGCGTCGTAGAGGTAGCCGGTCTCCTTCGTGCTTTCGGTGAGCTTGGTCAGGTCGCCTTCGGTGTTCCAGGTCAGCGTCTGCTGAGCTGTGGGGCCGGGGCGGGAGATGGTGTTGCCGCTGTTGTCGTTCGACGCCACCACCCTGGGCGGCACGACCAAGCCCGACTACCAGTGCTTCGCCTACGACGGCAACCGCCGCATGACCGAAGCCTGGGGTAAGCCTGCGGACAATTCGACCGGGGACCCCGAAGACCGCAGACTGCGCCACATCCGGCCGCGCAACCGCCAACATCGACGGCGCAGCCCCCTACTGGACCTCGTACACCTACACCACCGCCGGACAGCGCAAGACTGAAACCCAGCACACCACCACCGGCGACAAGACCACGACTTACACCTACAACGACACCAGCAAGGACAACAAGCCACACACCCTCGACAACATCGCAGGTGCCCGCACCGGCACCTACACCTGTGGATACGAGCCACTACAACCACGGCGAGCCGATCGACTGGAAGAAGGTGCGTTCGGCCGGCCAGTCCTTCATGTTCGCGAAGGCCACTGAAGGCGCTGACCGGACCGGACGAGTGGTTCCAGCGGGACTTCCAGGGCGCGAAGCAGGCCGGACTGATGCGCGGTGCGTACCACTTCTGGGGGTTCACCCCGGGCGCCGCCCAGGCACAGAACTTCGTGCGGACGGTGAAGACGGTCGGCTACACCGGTAAGAACGCCGGAGAGCTTCCGCCCATGCTCGACCTGGAGCTCAGGCGCGGCGGGAGCTGCCCGCGCAACTTCAGCGCCGCGCAGGTCGGCGCCTTCCTGAACATGGTCACTAGGGAAATGGGCGTCAAGCCGATCATCTACGCCAGCAAGCCGTTCGTGGACAAGTGCATGAACGGGGATGGATCGCTGTTTATCGGCCATGTCCTGTGGCAGCCGCGCTACCAGAGCGGCTCGACCGAGCCGGCTGACCTGCCGCGTGCCGGAGGACACTGGAAGTTCTGGCAGTACTCCGAACATGGCAAGGTGCCCGGCATCGACTCGGAGGACGTCGACCTCAACGTCTTCCGCGGGACCCTCGCGGAACTACAGCAGCTCGCCCACCAGTCCGGCACCGCCCCCGCCCCCACGGCGCCCACCACGCCGTCCGTTCCGTCGATCTCGTCCAGGTCCAGGTCCTCGTAGCCGTCCACGACCGTGGCAACGCTCCGCACCCCAGCCCGGTCACGGACCCCGGGCAGGAAACAGCCCCGGCCGGCGTGGCCGCCGACCGGGGCTGAACCCGTGAAGAGTGTGGTCGTGAAAGGGTGGTCGCCTACGCGGCGAAAAGCACTGCGGGGCTTCAGCCGAACGATCGTCCCCGCAGGCAATAGGTGAGGCCCGGGGACACAGTCCCCTTCACCACCACGCTCTCCATAACCACGCCCGCCCGCTGGACATTCCCGGCCGCCCGGACGGCCCGCGGAGCGCACGGGGCCGGTGCACAAGCCCCCTGACCTACGCGCTGCGAGGCCGCCGGCCGGCTGTCTTCTTCGCGGCCGGCTTCTTCGCCGCGGCCTTCTTGGCCGGCTGTTTCTTCGCGGCGGCCTTCTTCGGCTGCGGCAGCTCGTGCACCTCGGCCGGGCCGGCGTGTTCTCCGCGGGATGCCTTCGCCTTCGACACCGATGCCTGCAGCGCGGCCATCAGGTCCAGCACCGCGGCCGGCTCTTCCGGCTCCGGTGGCTCCGGCAGCGGCTTGTCCTCGCGCTTGGCCTCGATGAGCTGCGCGATGGCCTCGGTGTAGCGGTCCTGGAACTCGGGGCCCTCCAGCTCGTCCACCGTCATGGTGTCCATGAGCGCGAGCGCACTGTCGATCTCCGCCTCGGTCGGCGGCGGGAGCAGTTCGGTGGGGTCGCGGATCTCGTCGGGCCAGCGCATGGCGTGCAGGACCAGGACGTCGTCGCGTACCCGCAGCAGGCCGAGTCTTTCCCGGCCGGACCAGGCGTACTTGGCGACGGCCACCTTCGACGACCGTGACAGGGCTTGGACCAGGAGTTTGTACGGCTTGGCCGCGACCTGACCGGCGGGCTGGAGGTAGTAGCCGTCGGCGATGCGGTTGTGGCCACTGTTTGAGACTGACCGTTGACCGCTTGCTGAGCCCCCGGGACGGCGGTCAGTTGCAGCAGGTGCAGCCGGGATTGCAGGCGCAGGCGTCGGTCTCCGCGGCGGCGTTGGTGATGGGGATGGGGCTGCAGCAGGCATCTCCGCGCCAGGCTTCGCGGCCTTCTTTGACGGCGACGGCAGCGATGACGAGGGCGGCGATCGGGTCGGCCCAGGACCAGCCGAAGAGACTGTTGGCGCTCAGGCCGACCAGGAGGACGGCGGAGAGGCAGGTGCAGAGCAGGGTCTGCTTGGAGTCGGCGACGGCGATCGCGGATCTGAGCTCGCGTCCGGCCTTGCGCTGAGCGGCGGACAGGAATGGCATGACCGCCAGCGACAGTGCGGCGATAACGATGCCGGGGGTGGAGTGCTCGGCTTCACCGGTGCCGGTCAGGAGCCCGGATGGCGTCGATGGTGACGTAAGCGGCGAGGGCGAAGAAGGAGAGAGCCCGGCGTCTATACCTTGCTCGCGACCACCATGTAGTTCTCGGCCTCAAGATCGAACGTGCTCACTTCCGTCCGGAGTCCGACCCGGTGCAGCTCGACTTCGAGTTCCTCGTACCGGTAGGGCCAGCAGGACAGCAGTTCCGAGCGGACAAGAACCGGCCCAGTCGCATCAACTTGGGCGATCGCAATCTCGATATAGTGCTCATCCTCCCAATGCGGCGCAATCTCCCAGCGGTAAATTACGACGGCATCGCGACCGTTCCGGCGGACGAGTCGGTCCCAGATGTCCAGCCGGGAACCTCTGGCCCTCACGAGTTCCCAAGTGCGAGATGTGAGCACCAAGCGCCCGCCAGGGCGCAGAAGCCGTGACATCGACTCCAGAGCAGCACCCCTGCCTGTCGCGCCCACGGCATGGTGAAGCGAGTTGCCAACGCAGAACACCACGTCGAACGTGTCGTCCTCGAAATGATCGGGCAACTCTTCCCAGCTCGCCCGCACGGCCCGGACGGACGCCCCGAACTCCTCAGACAGCTCTGCAGTCCGACGAACCATCGCCTCGCTGGCGTCAGTTGCGACAACCTGCATGCCACGACCGGCGAGGCCAACCGCCAACTGTCCGGTTCCGCACGAACAGTCGAGGACGTGAGCGTTCGACGGCAGGAGACTGAGGACGTCATCGAACGACGCAGCGAACTCGGCGGGAGGCACCTTTGCATCCGAGATGAGCCATTCGTACACCTCGGCAAGCACGTCATATTGCGTCACAACCACTATCTCCTGACACAGCAGACTCACGGGGGGGCGTCAGTCCATCAGAGGAGCCAAGCCGGGCACCAATAGTTTCCGCAACTTCGAGGGCCGCCGCCTCGTAGTGTGCTTCGGCCAGAGCAGGTTCCGGGCGAAACGGCTTGGCCGGGACCGTCGTCTTCATGGGAACGATCTTCTTGCGCTTGATTGGAACGCTGCAGGTGGCAGCGTCGGAAAGCTCTCGCATTGGGAATCCGAGGCCCTCCTGCATGTTCCTGTTAGCCAGCAAGCGAGCCTTTCGGGCCTGGACCTCATCGACGATCCTCTGCTTGGCAGACAGGTCGTAGGCCCCCTTAGCGGGCTTGGGGTCGGCGGCCGTGGGTTCCGATACGGGTGACACCGGTGACGGCTTCGAGCTGCTGCTTCAGGCGCTGGTTGTCCAGGGTGACTTGCTGGATGCGGGCGGCGGCCAGGGCGAGGTGGGCAGTCAGCTCCATGTTCCGCCGCTTCAGCTTGGCGTTGCGGGCAACGAGCCGGTCGTAGTGGCTGGTTGGGGTGTCGGCTTTGGGTACGCTGGTGCGGGCGGCTTTGGCGATGTTCCGGGCGATGTCGGGGAAGTGGCGGCGGAAGGTGGTGTTGCTCAGCCCGAACTCGCGGGCCAGGGCGAGGACGGTGGGGCGCTTGCCAGTGTCGGTGGCCGTTTGGCGGAGCCGGGTCAGGGCCGCGCGGACCCGCGCTTCGGATGGGAGGTCGGTGCGGCGGGTCACGAGGGCTCCTGGGTGGTGGCGAGGAAGTCTTCGATCTGGTGCTTGCGCATGAGTAGTCGGTTCTGCAGGAGGGGCGGCAGCGGTGGGCGTCTGGCCAGTTGCTGGTCGACCAGTTCGATCTCTCCTTGCCAGGCGCCGGTGTTCTCCCTGGTGAGGGCGACGTTGCGGCAGGCCAGTGGCTGGCACTGGGGGTGGTCGCCGAGTCCTTCGAAGGCTCCTTGGCGGGCCCGTTCGCAAAGGGCCTTGGCCGGGTCGTGGACGCAGGTGATGTAGGTGCCGGGATAGATCGCGGGGTCGTCCCGGTTCATGATCCGTCGGAGTCTGCGGTCGTCGAGGACGACGGTGCCCTGGAAGCGGGTCCGCTGTCCGAACTCCTCGAGGCGGCGGGCGGCCTCGGCGGCTGCCGGGCCAGCCAGACGGGTGTGTTCGTGAGCGTCGATGACGGTGAGAAGGTGTTCGCCGCGGGCCAGGGCTTGTTCGCTTTCGACCTCTGCCCGGAAGCCGGAGTCGCTGGTGCCGGCGTATCCCTCGAAGACCTGGATGCTGTGGTGGCGGTATTGGAGGGCTCCGGCGATGGTCCCGCCGGGGCGGCGGGCGATGAACCAGGCCAGGGTGCGGCGGAACTGGGCCGTGTGGAGCTTGAAGGAGCGGCCGTTGACCGCGGGGATGGCGTCGTGGCGTCCGTGGCTGTCGCAGTAGCGGTTCACCCAGGCGGCGAAGTGGTTGAGGTTGTCGTTCGTCTGGCCGGGGGTCATGGCGGCATGGCGGCGTCCATTGTGGCCGCCTGCGCCGTGGTCGAGACGGTTGAACAGGTGGTCGACGTCAGGTGGCTGGAGCATCTCGAGCACGGTGATCGCGCGGGCGACGGGTTCGCCGACGTTCCAGGTCGCCGTCACTCCGCGGGGATCGGACTCGCCCTTGAACGACAGGCTGGTCACCTTCCACCGGTAGGGGCTTCCGGTGCTGTCCGTCTCGGTGCGCGGGCAGCCCCTGGCGAGGGCTTTGACTACTGGCGGGAGGGGGTTATTCCGGCCGTGCACTATTCCCCTCCGGCCAGTAGTCCTCAATGAGCCTCGGCGGCTGGTCAGGAGACCGTCGTCGGGGTGTCTCGCAGGGTGACGTTGGCGTGGCTCTCCTGGAAGCTCTGGTCTGAAACGAGGGTCAGCCGGGCCGTGGACTGGAACTCAGGCAGGGTGGCGGAACCGCAGGAGACCATCGTGGTCTTGAGCTTGGCGACGGTCAGGGCGAGCCCTTCGTTGAGGTCGCCTGCGTAGGGGACGTAGCCGTCCACGCCTTCCTCGAAGACCAGCCCTTGACCGCCCTGACCGTAGCGCTGCCAGTTACGGGCACGGTTCGAGCCCTCACCCCAGTACTCCTTCACGAAGCCGTCGCGGGTGGGTAGTTTCGCGCCGGCCGCCTGGTCGAAGCGCGCGAAGTAACGCCCCATCATGACGAAGTCGGCCCCCATCGCCAGCGCCAGGGCCACGTGGTAGTCGTGGACCAGGCCGCCGTCGGAGCAGATCGGCACATACTCGCCGGTGCGCTCGCGGAAGGCATCCCGGGCCGTCGCGACGTCCAGCACAGCGCTGGCCTGGCCGCGGCCGATGCCCTTCTGGTCGCGAGTGATACAGATGGAACCGCCGCCCACACCGACCTTGACGAAGTCCGCCCCCGCCTCGGCGAGGAAGGTGAACCCCTCGCCGTCGACCACGTTGCCGCCGCCGACCGGGATCTCGGGATAGTGCTTCTTCACCCAGGTCAGGGCCTGTGCTTGCCAGTCGCTGTAGCCGTCGGACGAGTCGAAGCACAGCGCGTCCGCGCCCGCCTCCACCAAGGCCGGGATGCGCTCCTGGTAGTCATGGGTGTTGACGCCCGCGCCCACGCGCAGGCGCTTGGCGGCGTCCACGACCTGGTTCGGGAATCGCTTGTTGTCCGTGTAGTCGGATCGGAACACCAGATACTGCAGGTTGCCCTCGCCGTCCAGCACTGGGAGGCAGTCCAGCCGTTCGTCCCACAGCCGGGCGTTGGCCTCGGAAAGCGTGGTGTCAGGCCCTGCATGGGGCAAGTCGGCGATGGCGGTCATCCGCCCGCTGACCGGTTCGGCCAGGTCGTGGCGTTGCGGGTGGAAGTCGCGGGAGGTCACCAGGCCGAGCAGGCGGCCGGTGGCGGTCCCGTCGTGGGTGACCGCGGCGGTGCTGTGACCTGTGCGGCGCATGATGTCGACCAGGAGACCCAGGCTGTCGTCAGGCCGGACGTTCGTATCGCTGGTGACGAATCCGGCCTTGAAGTTCTTCACTTGGCAGACCGCTGCGACCTGGTCCTGGATCGACTGGTTGTGGTGCAGGAAGCTCAGACCGCCGTTGCGAGCGAGCGCGATCGCGAGTTCCGGTGTGCTGACGGCCTGCATGATCGCGGACGTGAACGGGGAGTACAGCTCGATCGCCGATGGCTCGCCCACGATGTGCCGTACCAGGGGCGTGCGCAGCTCGACCGTCGCGGGCGAGCAGTCGGTCCGGGTCCGGTTGGGCAAGAGCAGAAACTCGTTGAACGTCCGTGAGACCTCGGCGATGATCTGTGCCACTCGTTCCTCCTGACCCGTCGGCCGGGGCCCGACTGCCCCGCCGTGAAGATCACCCCCGTGTCCCAGGGCCCGAGCAGGCAGGGGTCAGCACGGCAGCCGTGGAGGTGCCACGAACTGCGGCAGAGCCCTGACCGGCCCGTGGATCGAACGGGTGCGGTCGTGACCTGGCACCTTATCGATTGGCCAGCCGCAGCACGAATCGTGCGCCTCACCGGCAATCGCCACCCGGCGGTTCCTTCAAGTCTTTGGCCCGGGCCGCGAGGTACTCGGCCCAGTCGCGTCGGGCGTAGGCGACCCAGCGGAGCGCGGTGTGGCGGTGCATCCCGGTCACGTCGGCGAGGATCGGGCTGGGGAGATCAGCAGCGAGGGCGGCCAGCGCCCCGTTGCGCGCGGTGCGAACCAGGATGCCGTGCCGGTTGAGTTTCTGGGTCATGCCGTGCGTCGAGATCGGCTTGCCTGGGACCATGCCAGGGAAGAGCCACTGCGGGCCTTGGTGGGCTCGCGAGAGCTGCGGTCGCAGTTGGGGCTGTTCGGCAAGTTGCCGAAGGAGCTCGGCGAGCCGTGGAGGCAGCAGGACGGGGTGGCGGCCCAGGACCAGGTGGTCGTGATTGTCACCGAACTTGAGGTGTTCAGGCGTCAGGTGGCAAAGACGCTCCATGGACAGGCCGAACAGCAGGGTAATCGCGCCGCCGGCCCGGACGTCCGTCGGCAGGGCATCGTCGGTCAGGCAGCGTTGGAGGAGCCGCCAGCGATCGTCGTCATCGAGCAGGTCCTGGGGCTCCTGGCTCGGGATGGAGGGGACGGTCAGTTCGCGGGTGAGCCGGCGGCTCGTTGTCCATTTCAGGAAGTATCGGATCAGGTAGCGCCGCTGGCTGGTGGCCCCGGCGATCCAGTCGTCGATGTGCTCCTGGGCGAGGTCGGCGAGGGCCAGGCCGCGTTGGTCCAGCCAGGCCAGGAAGTCCAGGGCGACCCTCACGCGGCGCCGCAGGTCACGGTCGGCGGAGGCGGGGTGGCGGCGAATGGCGGCCCGCTGGTGTGCTCTCCGGAGCAGGAACCAGTGCAGGAACGGGCGGGCGAGGTTGGCGTGCGCAGCTGGTTTGTTCGCGAGTTCGTGCTCCAGCCAGCCGGGGATGCGTTCGATGTCCTCGTTCCGCTCGTCCAAGATGCCGGTGTGGACGAGGAGTTGGCGGATGTAGCGCTGGTGCCGGTCGGGTGGGAGCTCGTCCAGCAGCTCGTGGGTGAGCTCACGGCCTTCGGCCGCCAGTTGAGCGAGGAGCTTGGTGTTCGGGCTGTCCTTGATCCACTGAATGGCGCGGAACGGTGAAGGAGCATCCGCCAGCGCGACTGCGATCGGCTCCAGTTATGGGACGACCGTGCCGTCAGGCCCGGCCAGCAGGGCGTTGACCCGCTCGGCGAGGACGCAGTGAGCGCATCGGCCGCGGCTGTAGGGGTTGCCGGCCCGGCCGCACTGGCGGCAGGAGTAGTCGGCGGCGAAGCCGACACATGGTCCGCAGACCTCGGAGCCGTCGTCGTCCCGCGCGATCAGCGGCTGGACGATGCCGCAGCAAGGGCACTCGGCCGGTGACCGGAGCAGGGCGGTGTAGCAGACATGGCAGACTGGCCCGATCGGCCATCGCGCGTTGACCGGCTTGGTCTGGCCGCAGCGGGCGCACGGCTCCCCGGCGCGAGTGCGTCGGTAACAGGTGCCGCAGACCGGCTGTCCCTGCTGGTCGCGACTCACGCAGGGGCGTACCTGGCTGCAGATCGAGCAGGGGGCCTCGGGACCCTGGTAGCAGCCGTCGCAGAGGTCCGGCTGCCCGTCGCGCGCGTTGCGGGCGATACGCTTTAGCTGTCCGCACCGACCACAGAGCCGCCGTGGCCGACGATGACGGTTATAGCAGAGGTGGCAGAGTGCCCCGTCGTCGTCAACGAGGGCAGCGGCTTCGGTCTTTCCACAGCTCACGCAGGTGTGCGTGGGGCGCTTCCAGCACTTGACCCGTCCCACTTCAGAAAGCGGGCCCGCTGCTGCTTGGTCCACCCCTCCAACATGGCCTCGAACACGGCAGGTTCGGGGTCCAGGTAGGAGATCCCGTCCACGAGCATCAGATGTGCCGCACCCGCCAAATCGGCCGCTTTCGCCACTCCAACCTCCGTTGCGTTAGGTGCAACATTGTTGGGATAGCCTCAATGGAGCGCAAGAGCCGCTGGTAGATCGCCCACACGGTGCGAGAGGATGACGGAGCAGACGCCCATCACCTGCGGATTCCCGCTTATTCGGGCCCTGCGGAGTGCTGCATTAGATGCAACTCCGCCCCGTTCTCGCTGTCGCGCATGCCGCTCAGGTAGGCGATGACGATGTAGGCCGCGGTCTGCAGCATCCGGGCGAGCATGGCCAGGCCGTGGTCGTGGAAGTGGCTGGTGACGATCTGGCCGATCCAGGGCCGTCCGTCCATCCGGCCCTGGATGTCGAGGTCGAAGCCGGCGGTCTCGGCGACACCGACGACGGCGGCCGCGGACTCGACCAGCAGCCGCAGGGCGGGGTCGCGGAACATCGCGCGGTGGTAGCCGGTCTGACGGGCGATGCAGAGCAGGTTCGGCTGTCCCCGCCAGCCGGGCAGCGGCCGGTTGTGTGTGAGGTAGGTGTCGAGCGTGGCCTCCAGGGCTGCCCGGGGCGAGACCTCACTCACCCTGGTCGTGCGGTCGACCGGCATGCCCCAGCGTTGCCGCCGCCATTGCCCATCGGCCGCGCAGATGTCCGCAGCGAAGTGGTCGACGAAGCGCAGGGCCCAGACGAACAGCGGGCCCATGACGTCTTCGGGGATGCGCTGGGTGCGGTTCTCCTGCGGCCGCTGGTGTCCGCGTACGGACTTCTCTCCCCAGTCGTCCATGTGTCGCGGGTCGAAAGCGAGGCGGTCGGTGAGGTGATCGCGCCAGCGCCAGAACCAGCGGACCGCTGAGCGGGCCTTGCTGCGGCCGCTCACGGACCGGACGGTTCGCCGCAGCATGTCCTGGTAGTCCAGCAGGTCCGCTCCGGTCAGGGTCGCCAGGCTCCGAAACCGTGGCTCCGGCCGTTGGTCGACCCATGCCAGAAAGCGGATGGCCTCCTGGAAGCCGGTGTGGACGGTCTCCAGGCAAGGACGTTTCTCGGCCGGCGGCAGCGGGCCCGACAGCATCGCGAGGCAGAGCTGTTTCGCAGTGGCCTGGAACGGCTGGGGAACCCGGTCGAAGCACAGGGTGAGCGATCGCACGTTCAGGCGGTGGACCGCGTGTCCCAACTGCCAGGTGGAGTCCGCGAATCGGGAGGTGTCCTCCAGTCGGAGGCCGGGCTTGAGCGGCCAGGCCGACAGCACGAACACCTCCGGCTCCAGGTTCTGGGCAGCGGCCGGGGTCGTCATGGTGTCTCCCACGGCTCTTCGACCAGGTCCAACAGCGCGTCGCCGGCCTTGTCCGCCTCGGCTCGGGCCAGCTCGGCCGGGCTGAACTTCGCCAGCACGTCGTGCCGGATCGCCGCCCAGATCGGCCCGTAGCGGTGCCACCACTCCGCCTCGCTCATCTGCTGCCGTCGCTGAACCAGGGCATCGAGCAGACTCAGCAGCCGTGGCAGGTGGGAGCGGGTGATCAGGCAGTTTCCGCAGTGGAAGCAGTCCAGAAACGACACCCGGCACTCTCCGCCGGTCGCCGGATACCGTCCCGGATCCCCGCATGCGCCAAGCGGTGTCCAACTCTCCGGCCGCGACCCGGCGAGCCGATTCGTCGTCCAGCCCCGCGCCGGCGGCCAGGCCCTGGGTGCTGACCGGTCCGGGAAGCACCCGGGGGCGCCCGCGCAAGGCCACCAGTGTCGGCGTACACCTGAACGTCCCCAACCGCGTACGGGTGAACGGGGCCAGTTCCTGACACGCTGAGGGCCGATGCTTGGCACTCTGCTGCTCGT
>NZ_JBIRJA010000043.1:0-12880 GCF_044329325.1 Streptomyces sp. NPDC017676
ATCAACGGCCCGAGCTACCGCCTGAAGAACCGCCTTAAGGCCATCGAGCAGGAGACCGAAGTGGCCTGACAACTGGGGACGTTCGCCCGTACGCAGCTGGGGAGAGAAGGCCGTACGCCGACACCTGCGCAGCCACGATGAGCGCCTGGTCGAGCAACTCGCCTCCCGCGCCCTCACCCACGGCAAACGCAAGGTCCACCTCCAGCGCGATAAGGACGGACGGATCGTCGGAGCCGGCGGCGAAGGTGACGGCGACGACCAGGAGCAGGACGACACCGACGCCGCGGCCGAGTCCGCCCTGCTGCACTTCTCCAGCCCACGCGACGCAGCGACCATCGCGGCCTTCCTGCGCACCCGGGTCTACCGGCCGGAATCCCTGGCCTGGCTGGAGGGCTACCAGGCCCTGCCCCGGTGGCGGAAGGAGAACGACATCACCGGCCTGCACGCCGTCCCCTACGATTATTACGCAGGAGTGGGCCTGGCCCCAACAAGTCAATCGCTAACTGAAATCACCAATTGCAATACTCCATCGAATTTCATACCAGAAGCTTCCCTCCCTGTAAGCTTGGGGGTCAATCTGACGAATCTGCGATTCAAACATATTTGCCAACTCTTCATCCTCTCCTTCATGCACCCCATCCAGCAGGGCAGATAGCATCTGAAGGCATTGAATAAAAGCAGTCAACGATGAATTGACGAAATTCGAGTAAGAGTAATCTTCGGACTCTTCGATAATCTTACCCGACTGCACATCGAGCACAAATCGCCCAAAAATCCCCGTACGTCCAATGCAAATACGGACACCCCCCTCCGACTCGTAAATCTCCAATGGCTCCACCGGCTTATACACATTAGACAAAGAGTCGGCCGGGAGATCAAGATTCTCAATTCCCGGTACTCCACGCACCTTGAAAGCAGCCATCCTCAACCTGACCTCAGTCATATTCTTAACTCCTGGAAGCGTGGTGGGCGACCAGTCTACCCTGGACGCCCACCTTAGGGATTACGATAACGCGTCAGGGGGACCTGAAGAGTTCGTCGATGGCTTTCTTCAGCGCTGCATTGCTCGCGTTCCGATCAACGCCATTCCACTTGTAACTCCAAGTGACGTTCATGTCTCGAGTCAATGCCTTGCACTTGTTGGCGCATGGTTCCCGCTCACTGTAGAGGTCTACGATCTTCCGCCCATTCGCCTGCTGAATCAGATCCTCTTCAGCATGGGCGGCTCCACTCGACCTGCCCACGAAGATAGTGCCATCCTCCAAGCGAGCAGCCCCGTAATTCCCCTTCTTGTCCTTATTGATGAGCCGCTGCAACTGGACGGATTTGCTGAGGTCGTTTTCACCGTACCCAACCTGGGAAGATGTTCCCTTTCCGCCACCACTCGCAGCACTGTCTGCTTCACGGAAGGCACGGCCGAGTTTATCCGACCCGGAGTCGAACATTTTTTTGCCGGTGGCAACTGCTGCGCCGCCTCCAGCAATTGAGGGGGCCCCAACTGGACATAGGACCGCAGTACCGCATTCAACTACACCGGAACCAGCGAGGACTACACCGCCGCCTTCACCGAGGCCACCGAAAGCGGTTTCTATGAGACCTGACCAGAAGTCGCTATTGTGCGTCAGACTGGATAGGTAGTTACCGAGGAAGGTTTCAGTGTCGCCCGGGTCAACGTTTCCTACGCAGTGCCCGTACGCACAGGCGAGGACCTGCCCATCATCGCTGACCATGGTTTGCCCATGGCCGGAGCTATTCGTATGTCCAGAGCTACTAGTGTGCGATGTGCCAGCACCGCCTAGATGGCCACCCCCCTGCCGTCGCCCGTGCTTCTTCTGCACCTCGTCGACCGTCTCTTGACCGCCGCAGATGCCGTCCTGCCCACAAACGCCCTCGCCAGTGGGATCGCTGGAGGTGACCGGCGTGTTGTTGGCATAGGCATAACCGTTGAGGGACTGGTGCTGGTCTAGGGTCAGGAGCGGGTCGACGCTGACGAACTGGCCGATGGTGGGGTCGTATTCACGCGCGCCCACGTGGGTAAGGCCGGTTGCATCGTCGGCGGGTTTGCCGAGGAACGCCTTGTCGTCGGGCCAGGACGTGGGCTTGGTGCCGCGGGGGACGCCGAAGGGGGTGGTGTAGCGCTTGGTGACCGCGTAGGTGGTGGAGTCGAGGGCGATGCTGGAGGTGCCGTGGTGGTCGGCGGCCAGGAAGCTGAGCTTGGTGCCGGAGACGCCGGAGGTGGCGGTGCGGACGGCGATGGTCTGACCGTTCGCTGTGTAGTAGCGGGTGCCCGAGAGGGTCTTGGTGGTGCCCTTGACGGTGAGGTGGAGTTCTGTGCCGGCGCCGAGGTAGAGGATGGTTTCGCCGTCGCCCTTGGCTCGGCGGATCAGTAGCTCGCCGTTGGCGTCGTAGAGGTAGCCGGTCTCCTTCGTGCTTTCGGTGAGCTTGGTCAGGTCGCCTTCGGTGTTCCAGGTCAGCGTCTGCTGGGCTGTGGGGCCGGGGCGGGAGGTGGTATTGCCGCTGTTGTCGTGGGTGTAGGTGCCGGTGCGGGCGCCTGCGATGTTGTCGAGGGTGTGCGGTTTGTTGTCCGTGGGGGCGTTGTAGGTGTAGGTGGTGGCTTTGTCGCCGGTGGTGGTGTGCTGGGTTTCGGTCTTGCGCTGGCCGGCGGTGGTGTAGGTGTACGAGGTCCAGTAGGGGGCTGCGCCGTCGATGTTGGCGGTTGTGCGGCCGGATGTGGCGCAGTCTGCGGTCTTCGGGGTCCAGGCTTCGGTCATGCGGCGGTTGCCGTCGTAGGCGAAGCACTGGTAGTCGGGCTTGGTCGTGCCGCCCTGGGTGGTGGCGTCGAAGATGGAGGTGACGTTGCCGGCGTCGTCCTGGGTGAACTTCAGCTCCTGCGGCATGTAGCCGTGCACGTCGTCGGTGACGTAGGAGCGGGTAAGGCGGCGGGTGCCTGCCTCGTATTCGTAGTTGAGGTAAGCCTTCTTCGCAGTGGGGGTGGGATCCACGCCCAGGGCGAGCTGGGTCAGATCGCCTTGCGGTGAGAAGGTTGCCCCTTGCAGGTAGCCGGTGGTGCCGCCTGCGTAGATCTGCTGGCCCAGGGCGTTGAATTTGTAGGAGACACCTTCGGAGGGCAGGCCTCCGATAGCCGGGGCGGAGTACTGGCTGACTGAGCCGTCCAGGTTGTAACCCGCGGTGAAGGACAGCTTGTTGGCAACATAGCCGTCCTTGACCAGAGGCTCGGTGTCGGACAGGAGCAGGTCGCTGCCGGTGACGTGGTACATCGCGTCGTAGCGGGTGACCTTTTCGGTGTACTGCCTGCCGGTCGAGATGGCGCCGCCGTCGTAGCGGGTGGCGCTGTCCAGCTGGCCCTTCTTCAGCGTGTCGAAGCTCCAGGCGGCGAGTTTGTTGGCGTCGGACTTGTCCGTCTGCCACATGCCCGTCTTGCGGCCCAGTACGTCGTACTCGTACAGCAGCTTCTTCGACGCGTCGTCGTTGGGCGTGGTGCTGACGACCTGGTCGAGGTCGTTGTACTCCGTTGCGCTCTTGCCCTTGTCGGGGTCTGTCGCGGTGACCTGGCGTCCGAAGAGGTCGTAGGTGTAGGACCACTTGGTCTGGTCGGGGCCGGTGATGGTCTTCTGCTGGCCTGCGGGGGTGTAGGTGTAGTCGGTGGTGGTGAAGTCGGTGCCGGTGGGTTGTGGGCCGGCGTACTCGCGGCGCTGGGTGGTCTGGCCGAGTGCGTTGGTGACCACGGCGGTCGCCTGTCCGCCGGTCGGGGCGGTGGTGGCGACGGTGTCGCCGGTGTAGGTGGTGTCGGTCGTCCAGCGGGTGACGCCGTGGACCTTGGTCTCCGCCTTCTTCGGCCGTTCCGCTCCGTCGTAGGTGGTGTCCGTCTGGATCGGAGCCTGGCCGCCGGAGATCTCCTGCGGCGTGGTGTTGGGCAGTGAGGTGTTGTCCCAGATGTCGGCGTGCTGGCTGACGGCGAGGCCGCGCGCGTCGTACTCGGTCAGGGAGATGAGCCGGCCGCCCTGGGGGGTCGGCGTCTGGACCTGGCGGGAGCGGAGCAGGGAGTCGTAGAACTCGTAGGTGGTGTTGTAGCCGGAGCCGTTGCTGCTGAGGCTTCCGGTGGAGACCCAGGACATTGCCGAACTGGTGACGTGGTAGTCGTAGACGTAGTTCGGGGACTTGCCCAGGAGTTTGAGTTGGTTGGGCAGCCAGAGCTTGGTGATGCGGCCGAGGCTGTCGTACTCGCTCTCGGTGACGTTGTTGTTCGGGTCGGTGACCTTCAGCGTCGCGCCGGTGGCGAAGTCTAGGTTCGTGGTGGTCGTGTACGTCTTGGCGTCCGCGACCGCCGTCGACGTCAGCGGGCCGCTGTCCGACGGCGTGTAGGTGGTCGTGGAGACCGCGAGGTCGTTGGTGTCGGTGACGGTCTTGGGGCGTCCGAGGGTGTCGTAGGTGGTCTTGGCCACCTTCTGCCAGGCGGGGGTGTCGTCGGCGGCGTAGCCCTTGGCGCGTCCTGCCCAGGTAGTGTCGCCCTTGGTCGGTTTCTGGGAGGCCGACCAGGTGGTGGCCGCGGTGTCGTCGTAGACCACGGCGGTGTCGGAGATGACGTCGCCGGGGCGCGTGGAGTCGGTGGGCAGGTCGAGTGCCGAGTCTGCGGTGGCGCAGGTCGCGGCGACGGTGCGGGTACGGGAGGTGAGGGAGTTGATGCCCTTGTCGTCGTTGCGGGCGTACCAGGTGCGGGTGCACTTCTCGTCACCTGTGACAGCGTCGTCGCCTTCATCCTCGACGGTTGAGGCCATGCCGTAGTCGTCGTAGGTGGTCTTGGCGGTGTGGACCCGGTCGTACGGGGTGAGCTTGCTGGTGATGTTGGTGCGGGTGTGGGTGGCGGCGGTGCGGACGTAGTACGCCTCGGTGTCCGCGTACGACTTGTGCTGGGTCGCGGTCCTCTTCGACCAGGGATCGTTGATCGTGCCGCCGACTTCCGTCGAACCGTCGAAGGTGACGGACTCGCGGGTGAAGCCCGCGTACGGCTCCGAGTCCGTGATGGCGCCGGCCTTGATGCCGGAAACGGTGACGGTCTTGCGCTGGTCAGGGTCCGGGGTCTTGCCGTCGGAGCCGAGTACGCGGTCGCCGTTCATGCCGCGCAGATAGACAGTGGTCTGTCTGCTCTGGGTTCCGGTGGAGATGCCGGTGAGGTGGGTGACCTGTTGGTAGCCGCGCCAGATGGACCAGGTGCGCTCCTTGGCGGGAGTCATCGGGTCCTCGTCGTAGTGCCACGCGCCGCCGCCGGTGTACTGGTAGCTGTGCTGCACGGCTACCGAGCCGCCCTTGGGATCAGTGTTGGAGACAGAGGAGACCGGGTACTTCTGGAACCAGTCGAGCTGTGGGTCCTTCTCGCCGTTGGGAGACCAGTACACCGGGTAGCAGCGCTTGGTGTTCTCGTCGAGCTTGGGCTTGGTGCCGGCCGCGGTGCAGTCGGCCTCCATGTACGTGACGATGGTCGCCGCGCCGGCCTCGGAGGTGACGCTCCTCAGGCGGGGCTTGTTCAGCGGCAGGATGTTGTCGGCCTGGCCGTCGACGCGGTTGGGCAGCATTATGGGGTCGAACTTGACCGGGTCGAGGGCCAGATCGGTGCCGCGCTTGCCGGTGTGCTGGATCTCGTCCAGCCACAGGGACTGGTCGGTGGAGTCGCCGGTGTCCCCGGGGTCGAGGTAGGTCTGCTGGAGCGACCAGACGTCCACCTGATCGAACCCGGGGGTGGCAGCAGCGGCGTTCCAGGCGGAGGTGGTGATGCTCGTCAGCCTCTTACGGGTGAAGAAGGTGGGGCCGACGTTGCCGGTGCATTTGTCGTCGTTCTTGCAGATGGCGTCGAAGGGGACGTCCGGCCAGTTGTCGCGGGTGTCCTCGGTCAGTGAGTCGCAGCCGGTGCCTGAGGCGAGACAGCGTTCGTCGTAGGTGAAGACGACCTTGTCGGAGGCGGCCGGGGAGGCGGAGAAGAGGGCGCCGGCGCGCTGGCCGTAGCGGATCTCCTTCAGGTAGCCGCCGCGGACGTAGTCGGTGCCGGTGTTGTCGTCGCCGAGCTTGTCGTAGTTGTTGTGCTCGGCGGTGTACCAGTAGGACGAGGCGTTGCCGTGGGTGTCCTCGACATAGTCGAGGTTCCAGCGCCAGGCCTGGTTCTTGGCGCGTTCGGCGAAGGTGTCACCGGCGCTGTAGCCGGGTTCACCGGAGTCGTCGCCGAAGACGGGGACGGTCCAGACCGAGTTGGTACGGTCGTCGGTACCCGCGCCGTCGAGTTTGTTCAGGCCGAAGACGTACTTTGTGCCGTCGCCGGTGACGACCGTCCAGTACTCGCCCTGGCCGTCGAGGCTGGTCGTGCCCTCGTCGTCGTTGTCGGCGCCGTTGGAGTGGGTGACGGTGGAGGCGTCGTCGTCCTTGAGTCGCCACGTGCCGGTCGCGTCGTCCTTGACGAGCTCGGTGGCCTTGCCGTTGAGGACGAGGGAGGCGTTGTCGTACTTCCAGCACAGGTCGTACTTGCCGTCCTGGCCATCGTCGTCGCACGAGCCGTACTTGCGCTCGATGTAGGAGGAGGTCAGGTCGAAGCCGGTGCCGATCTGGCTGCCCTGATTGTTGGAGTTGGCAGTTTGGCCGTCGACCGCGCCGGAGTCGTAGGAGATGGACAGGTCCGGCTGAGGGCCAGCCGCGGCCGGGGGGACCCGCAGGGGGTAGGACCAGGTGAAGGAGCCGGAGGAGCCGCCGGCCTCCCATGTGGAGGAGGCGGACAGGCGTGTCGCCTTGTAGGTGCCGGAGCCGGACGTCGTACCCGCGGCGAGGGCCAGCAGCATCGGCTGCGCATCCGGTGCGAGGCTCACCGGGGCCGAGATGCGGTCCCTTTCACGGTTGTTCACCGAGTCCAGGGGGAGGCGCTTGTGGCATTTCGCTGCGGCCGGGTCCTTCAGAGCGCAGTCGGGCAGGCGCGTGAGCTGGAGGCGTCCGGCCCAGTCGCCGCCGTAGGCGGAGGCGAAGGCCGAGTAGTCGATGCCGAGCCGGGCCATGCCGCCGGTGGCGGGGCCGGTGAGTTTGAGGACCACTCCCTTGACGCCGAGGGTGGTCGCTGTTTTCTGGTCGAGGACCTCGACACGGACAGTGCTGGCTGCCTTGCCCTTACCTGGGGCGGTGAGGGTCACTGGCAGGGAGCCGGGCGCGGCCTTGGTGATGCCTTTGTCCGGGAGGGTCAGCGTTGCCTTGCCGGCCTTCGGCCAGGTGACCGTCTGTTGCTGGTCGTGACGGGCCCTGGCGACTGCCGCTTGTTCGGCCTCTTTGGCCTTCTTCATCTCGGCGGCCGCCTTCTTGTTCGCCTTGGCGGTGAAGGGGCTGACCTTGGTGGCGTGCGGGGGTTTCAGGTGCGGGCGGCCCAATGGGTGGGTGTTCGCGGCGAAGGCGACGGGGGTCAGCAGGCCGGGCAGGAGAGCAAGGCCGGTGGTGGCGGCGATGCGCCGGGACCAGCGGTGTCTGGGCCCGGCTCCGCGGCCCGCAGGGGACCGGGGTATGCCAGAGGGGTTCATGACCGGTTCTTTCTACGCGGCGCCCGATCAGGCAGGAACGGGCGCATGCCGTGGAAAACGGAAGAAGGCAGAGTGAAAGAAGGGGACAAGACAGGGTTGGGGGCAGGGCCGTCACAGGGCTGCCCGCACGTTACGCAGGCAGCTCCCGTGACGACGGTGGTTTCTCAGCTGTCGGGGGTGTGCAGGACCTGGGATTGGATCTGGTCGTAAGTCATCGCTCCGGTCCAGATCCGCAAGTCCTGAAGGTCACCGGGCAGGTAGTTGCCCGTGGTACCGGCAGCGGTGCCACGCCCCAGGCTCAGCTCTCCGCTGCCCTGCTGCGGCGAGTCGAAGGTGGTGGTCGTGTCCCCGGAGGCCTGTTCCAATCCACCCACGTACAAGTGGAGCTTGCCGTAGCGGGTCTCGGTGCTGGCCCCCTCGGACGGGTCCGTTCGCTCCCAGGGCTCCTGCGCGTCGAAGACGCCAGTGAGCTGCACCCACGTGTCCGTCTCGGCCAACTCGTCGGCAGGCGCTGTCGCACTCTGCGTGACCTTCCCGGTGGAGTCGACCGCGGTGCGGGTGAACTTCCACTGGTAGGCGAGTCAGCAAGTTTCACCACCCACAGTGCCCAGGACGAGTCCGTGCTCATCCTCTGGGCGGCGACCTGTGCCTGGTAGCCGACCGGCTTCGCCGCGAGCGCCTCGGTGTTCAGGCGGACCGTCGCAGAGATCGTGAACGAGCCGGTTTCGTCGACTACCGGGCCCGTGGAGGAGGCGTACTGGGTCTTCCCGTCCAGGAGGAGTGCGTGCTCATCCTCGTTCAGGGCCGCCCCGCTGGGCAGCAGCTTCATCGACGGCACGGGGTAGGGCGTGCCCTCGGGAATCTCGCTGCCCGTGGCTGAGGTGGCGTCCCACTGCGCCACCAGCTCGTTGGCCGGTACTCCGTCCTGCTCGATCCGGGCGTCGGCGGCTATTTCCTCCGGCCGGAGCGCTCGCTGCCACACTGAAACCTCGTCCAGGAGACCGAAGTAGTACTCACCGTATGTGCCGCCGACCTTGGAGCGGCCGAACTGCAGACCCTCGGTCGCGGTCCACGGCGTGTAGGTGGAGGCCGTTTTGGACAGTTGGACCGGTTCGCCCTGGGGCTGGCCGTTGATGAATGTCAGCGGTCATGCAATTCCCCACGATCTGCATGATCAGCGTCAGCCAATTCCCCACCCTCGCGGTCACGGTTCCCCACCGGGACGCTGACCGTTGGTGGTGCCGCTGACCACGCTCGAACTGGACTGATATTCCCTGTTTTGGGTGGTTTGAGTAGCTAGTAGATCTTTCTTGCGAATCCACTGGGTTCCCCATGGGCATGCCGGTGCCGGGTTGAGGGTCCTGGCCCTCTCGGAGACGTCACGGTCCCTCGACCTGCGAACCGAGACGTCTACGGACACACCGGATGGCAAGGAGAACATTCACCGTGGTCGACATCGTCGAGATCTACGTGCACTGGTACGCGGGTCGCTCGAAGAGCCAGGTGTCCGCTTCGCTGGGGGTGGACCGCAAGACGGTCAGGAAGTACCTGGCGCCGGCGGAGGCCGCGGGGATCACCCCGGGCGGGCCGCCGATGAGCGAGACGGACTGGGCCAAGCTGATCAAGAGCTGGTTCCCGGAGCTGGCCAGCCGGAGGCTGAACCAGGTGCGGTGGGGAGAGATCGAGCCGCACCGCGACTACGTCAGGTCCCTGCTGGAGACCACCACGGTCACCACGATCCATCAACGGCTCAGGGACGAGCGCAAGTTGAAGGTGTCCTTGTCGACGTTCCGCCGCTGGGTGCATGAGAACCTGCCCGACGAGGCTGCCCGCTCGAAGGTCACGGTGCTGCGCGATGACGTCGAGCCGGGATCGGAGGCCCAGATCGACTACGGCTTCCTGGGGCAGTGGATCAATCCGACTACCGGGAAGCGTCACCGGATCTGGGCGTTCGTGATGGTGCTTCCCGCTTCGCGGCACATGTTCGTCCGTCCGGTGCTGCACATGGACCAGCACGCCTGGACGCTCGCGCATGCGGAAGCCTTCCGCTTCTTCGGCGGTGTCCCGCGGCGCCTGGTCCCGGACAACCTCAAGACCGGGGTGGACAAGCCAGACCTCTACGACCCGCAGATCAACAAGTCGTATGCCGAACTCGCCTCCCACTATGGGGCGTTGGTAGATCCGGCCCGCGCATCGAAGCCGAAGGACAAGCCCCGGGTGGAGCGGCCGATGCCCTATGTCCGCGACTCGTTCTGGAGCGGGCGCCAGTTCACCTCGCTCGAGCACATGCAAGCCGAGGCCCTGGTCTGGTCGATGAATGTCGCAGGCCAGCGGCAGTGCCGGCCGCTGGGCGGCGCGAAGCCGCTGTCGGTGTTCGAGGCGGTGGAGGCCGAGACCCTCCTGCCGCTGCCCGAGACGCCGTTCGTGCCGGCAAGATGGTCACCTGCCCTGGTGGGTCCGGACATTCACGTCAAGGTCGGCCGCACCCTCTACTCGGTGCCCTGGAAGCTCATCGGCCGCCGTGTCGATGTCCGCTCCACCGCCACCATGGTCCAGATCTTCCACGAGGGCACGCTGGTCAAGACCCACGCCGCTCTGGAGCAGGGCAAGCGCACCGACAAGAACGACTACCCGCCCGAGAAGATCGCCTTCCAGATGAGAACGCCGATCTGGTGCCGCGGCCAAGCCTCGCAGGTCGGCGACGCCTGCCGGGAGGTGATCGACCAACTGCTGGAAGTCAACGCTCTCTACCGGCTCCGCGCGGCCCAGGGAGTGCTCGGGCTGCGCAAGAAGTACGGCGACGCCCGTCTGGAAGCAGCCTGCAGAAAAGCGATCACGGTCGGGGACCCGTCCTACCGCACCGTCAAGGGAATCCTGGTCGCCGGCACCGAGACCGACCCGGAACCGGAGACCGGCGACGCCGGGGCCGCGGCGTTCCTGCACGGCCCCGAGGGCCTGTTCGCCGCCACCGTCCCCACCCAGACGCCCGGCGAGGTCCACGACGACCAGGACCGCGGTGACTCTAGGGGGCCGTCCGATGAGCGTGATGACCACTGCCCTGCGCGACTCGCTCAAGACCCTGCGGCTGTCCGGGATGCTCGAAACACTCGACGCCCGCCTCACCCAGGCCCAGAAAGGCGAACTCGGGCACCTCGACTTCCTCCAGGTCCTGTGCCAGGACGAGATCACCCGCCGAGAGTCCGTCGCCCTCGAACGGCGCCTGCGCAGAGCTAGGTTCGAGCAACAGGCCACCTTGGAGGGCTTCGACTTCAACACCTCCCCGAAGCTGCCCGCCGCCCAGATCCGCGACCTTGCCGCCCTGCGCTGGCTCCACTCCGGCGAGTCCGTCATTCTGTTCGGCCCGGTCGGCGTCGGGAAGACACACGTCGCCCAGGCCCTCGGCCACCAGGCCATCCGCCAGGGCGCGAACGTCCGCTTCGCCAAGACCAGCCGCATCCTGGCCGAGCTGGCCGGCGGCCACGCGGACCGCACCTGGGACAAGCGCATGCGCGAGCTCATCCGCCCCGACGTTCTCATCCTCGACGACTTCGCCATGCGCCAGTTGTCCCCGTCCCAGGCCGACGACCTCTACGAACTCGTCTCCGAACGGCAAGGCCGGTCCTTGATCATCACCAGCAACAGGGCACCCAGCGACTGGTATCCGCTCTTCCCTAACCCCGTCGTCGCCGAATCGCTCCTGGACCGGCTGATCAACGCCAGCCACCAGGTCATCATGAACGGCCCCAGCTACCGGCCCAACAAGCGGCCCAAGAACCCCATCGACAAGAACGGCGCAGCCTCATAGTCGGTCGCCCAGCCGATTCGCCGCTCTCGGTGCCTGATCGCTCGCAAGGCCAGGCACCGAGGCTTTCAAAGCGGCAGGCCCTGTCCGCTAGTTGATATTGATGTTGAATGTGGACGTGCTGCCGTCTGCCATGGCCAAGGTGACTGACCCGAAGGTGATCATCACCATGGAGTTGCCCCCGGAACCCCGATAAAAGCCGGTCGCCTCCGTGACCCTCACGGCCAACGCCGCGAGCGTCGCCGCCACTTGCTCATCAGCATCGATCTGCGGCTCGGCCAGAGCCTGGTGCCCATGGGCCTCGGCCCAGTCCCGAACGCTCCGGGCGTCGTGGCTCAGTTCGGGCAGGATGCTCTTGTTCGCCCATGCCCACACCCACGAGCCCGACGAGGGGCTGAAACTGCCGAGGATCTGAGCAGGCGCCGTCGCTGTCTTGTCGGGGAAGGTCCAGGTGATCAGGCCAGTTGTCTGATCCAGTCCCCAGCGGTCCGCCGAGCCCAGCCCCCAGGACATGTGAGCACCGGCGAGCTGATCAATCATGTCCTCCCCCTGCAGCAACAACGTGCTCAGGTCAACGCTATCCATTGGCTGACCAGCCCCCTCGGACTTGTCGACCCGCTTGAACAAGCTCATGCCGCGAAGTTAACCAGAGGCCGCCACAGCCGCAGCCCCCTCCAACGCGGACAGTCTCACCCTCAGCCGACCAGCTGGGGAATTACATGATCAGGGCGGTGGGGAATTACGTGATCGTCCACAGTTTCAGGGCGTCCAGCGCTGGTGGGCCTCGCAGACGGGCGTACGGCACAGCTTCAGGTGAGAGACGACGATTCCATGCACCGACGCACCGTCCTTGGTGGCGCCGTCGCCGCGATGGCAGCCCCCATCGTGGCCACCGTGCCGGACACGCACGACACGACCGGCGGACAGGCCGCCGCCCTGCGGCTGACCACGAGCGCCTACCGCAGACTCGATGGCACCACCCCCTCCCGGGACCTCGCCGACGCGGTAGAAGGCCATATCCGGCTCATCCAGACCATCACCCGCACCGCGACCGGCGATGCGGACCGGGCCCGGCTGGCCGCCGTGGGCAGCGAGGCCGCCTCCTTCGCAGGCTGGCTCGCGTGGGACAAGGGCGACCATGGGTCCGCCCGCTCCTGGTACGGCGGAGCAGTCAAAGCCGCACGCACCTCCGGAGACCCGCTCCTGACCGCGTACCAGATAGGCACGCTCGCCCAGTTCGAGGCCCACGCCGGCAACGGCGTGGAAGCGCTGAACCTCGCCCGCCGCGCCCGGCGGGTGCTTAGCGGCAAACGCCCGGCCGTCGCCGACGCATGGCTGCTGAGCGTCGAAGCCCTCGGACACGCGGCAGCCGGCAACCGACGCAGCGCCGACCAGGCCCTGACCGCCTCCCGTACAGCGGCGCAGTGAGCTGACCCCGGTTTCGTGGAGTCCCTGAAGCCAGGCATATGATTCTGGCCCGAAGGAGAACCACGAGCAGTGCCAGCACCACGCAAATACC
>NZ_JBIRJA010000044.1:0-11432 GCF_044329325.1 Streptomyces sp. NPDC017676
CGGTGACCACAGCGGCCGTGCCACCGGCCACGACAACTCTCCAGAGCTTCTTCCCCACTTGATCCCCGATCTCTGTACCGAAAGGCGCCGGAGACTCCTCATCCTCCGGCGCGTTCTCAGACAGCCGTGATCCGCACGGGGTTGTACACCCGTGAATCACGATCGGGCCTCAGACCGCCTTCGCCTCGCGCGAGGCGATGCGCCGGGCATCGGAAGGGCTCGGTGTGTCACCTCTGCTGTAGCGCGGTCCGACGGGACGCCGCCGGATCCCGGGGCCCTGGCGGCCCCTCCACTATCGGCTCGCCGCCGGGGGCCCGGCGGAGAACTCCGGGTGCGTGCACACGAAAGAAGGGAATCGGGCGCTTGGCGCATGGAGCGGTACGGTGCTGGAAAGCGGTGCCTTCCAGGTGGGGCGGGGGTGCCGGACCCGGGCCTGGCTGACGATTTCGCGTCTGCCGCGCCGGTGTCGGAGTCGGTGCCCCACGTGTACGGCGCCGGCATCCGCCGGCCCGTCCGTGCGCGTCGGTCGTTCAGCGTGCCGGGTCGGCGGGCGTCCGGGCAACAGCCACGGCGGAGCGATGATTTCCGGCCGCCTCCGGAGTCGTACACAGGACGACCACCGCCCGGGAGGCCACCGATGAAAACCCTGCGCGACACCCTGCACCGGTATGTCGACGAGGGGAGGGTGCCGGGCGCCGTGGGTCTGGTCGCCCACGGGGACGACGTGGAGGTGGTGGCCGCCGGCTCGCTGGACGCCGGCGGCACGGCACCGATGGCGCGGGACTCGCTCTTCCGTGTCGCGTCCCTCACCAAGCCCGTCACAGCGGCGGCGGTGCTGATGCTCGTGGAGGAGGGCCGGCTCGCCCTGGACGCCCCGGTCGAGCGGTGGCTGCCGGAGCTGGCGAGGCCGAACGTGGTGCGCACCCCTGACGCCCCGGTCGACGACGTCGTCCCGGCGGCCCGCCCGGTCACGGTCGAGGACCTGCTCAGCTCCCGCACCGGCTGGGGCTTCCCCGACGACTTCTCACTCCCGGCGGTGCGGTCCCTGTTCACCGTGCAGAAGGACGGCCGCGCCCTTCAGGACTGGCCGGACCCGGACACCTGGCTGGGCCTGCTCGCGCGGGTGCCGATGCTGCACCACCCGGGAGACGCCTGGCTGTACGGCACCTCCTCCGACCTCCAGGGCATCCTGGTCGCCCGCGCGTCGGGCCGTACGCTCCCCGACTTCCTCGCGGAACGCCTCTTCGAGCCGCTGGGCATGAAGGACACGGCCTTCGAGGTCCCGGAGGCGAAGCGGCACCGCTTCACCTCCTCCTACAGCCCGTCCCCGGACGGCACCCTGGCACCGGCGGACACCCCCGACGGGCTGTGGAGCCGCCTCCCGCGCTTCCACTCGGGCGGCGGGGGCCTCGTCTCCACGGCCGACGACTGGCTGGCCTTCGCCCGTATGCTGCTGAACGGAGGCGAGGGCAACGGCCACCGCCTCCTGGCCCGCACCTCGGTCAGCCGTATGACCACCAACCACCTCACCGCGGAGCAGCGTGCCCGCGCCACGCTCTTCCTGGAGGGCCAGGGCTGGGGCTACGGCGGCCAGGTCGATGTCACCCCGGCCGACCCCTGGAACGTCCCGGGGCGCTACGGCTGGGTGGGCGGCACGGGTACGACGGCCCACATCGTGCCGCCCACGGGCACGGTCGCGATCCTGCTGACGCAGGTGGCGATGGAGAACCCGACGCCGACGCCGCTGATGCGGGACTTCTGGAGGAGCGTGGCCGAACGGTCGTCCCGGGCAGGGGCGGTGACCGAGTCCTAACCGTGCGCCCGCTGGGCGTGTTCGGGCAGCAGGCCCACCAGCAGGAGCGTCAGGGCGTCGATGCCCGCGGCGAGGGCGAAGACCAGTTCCGCGGCGGCGAGGCAGGAAGGGACGGACGGGTGCCCGGCCCGGGCGAGGAACACCGTGCCGAGCGCGGCGACACCGAGGGCGCCGGCGAACTGCTGGACGGCGTTGAGCAGACCCGCGCCGGTGCCGACTTCCTCGGCGGTGGCATCGCCGATGACGAAGTCGACCAGCGGAACGAACACCAGCCCGGAGCCGAAGCCGGTGAGCAGCAGCGCGGGCGCCAGCTTCCAGACGGTGATGCCGGTGCCCCAGTGGGCGAGGGACCCCCACAGGCCGAGCAGGCCGAGGACGGCGACCGCCAGCCCCACGCGCAGCCCGGCGCGTCCCAGCTTCTCGGCGAGCACGGCGCCCGAGAGCAGGACGGCGGCGGCGGTGCCGAGGGCCCAGGGGATCAGCGTGAGGCCCGTGTGCAGCGGCGTCCAGCGCATGCCCTGTTGCAGCAGCAGGTTGATGACGAGGACGAACCCGCTCAGTGAGGCGTAGAACCCGGCCACGATGACCAGGCCGACGACGAAGCTGCGCCTGCGGAACAGCGACGGCGTGATGACCGGGTGCTCGCTGTGCCGTTGGGAGACGGCGAACAGGGCGAGCAGGACGACCGCGGCGGCCATCATGACGTAGGTCCAGACGGGCCAGCCGAGATCGCGCCCCTGGATGAGCGGGACGATCAGCAGGGCGGAGGCCGCGGTGAGCAGGCCGACGCCCGTGAGGTCGAGGCGGGCGGCCGGGTCCTCCCCGCCCTGGCGAGGCAGGACGCGCCGGCCCAGTACGGCGGCGACGACGCCGAACGGGACGTTGATCAGGAAGATGGATCGCCACTGGCTGCCGAACAGGTCCAGGTGGAGCAGCCAGCCGGCCAGGATGGGCCCGCCCACCATGGTGAGCCCCATCAGGGGGCCGACCGGGGTCAGCGCCTTGCGCAGGTGCTGGGGCGGGAACACGACCTTCACGAGGGCCAGGCCCTGCGGAATCATCACCGACCCGCACAGGCCCTGCACCGTGCGGGCGACGATCAGGAAGACCGGGCCGGGGGCGAGACCGCAGGCCAGCGAGGCCAGGGTGAAGCCGGTCATGCCGAGCAGGAACAGCCGGCGGCGCCCGAGCAGGTCCCCGAGCCGTCCCGAGGTGACGAGGCCGAGCGCGAAGGCCGCGGTGTAGGCGCTCAGCACCCACTGCACCGTCACCTCGCCGCCGCCGAGGTCGGCGCGGATGGACGGGCCGGCGAGGTTGGCGATGCTGGAGTCGATCAGATCCATGAGGTCGGCCAGGACCACGACGGCCAGGACGAGCCAGGCTGTGCGCGGCGGGGGCGCGGGGGTGGTGGGCGCTTGGGGTGCTTGTTGGTTGATGGACACGAACAGTGTTCTACAGACGAACAATGTTCTGAGCAATGCGAACGACGTTCTTAGTGATGTAGAACACTGTTCGTCGGTGGTGATGAACAACCCTGTTCGCCAGCCCCGTGGATGCCGTTCGCCGCCGTACAGAACGCTGTTCGCCGCCTCATCGAACACCGTTCGCGGGTTGGCTAGACTTCCCCGCATGTCACCGACTCCGCAGCAGCGGCGCGCAGCACGGCACCAGCTCGGCACCGACCCGGGCACTCCCGCGGCCCGGCGCGGGCCGTCCGGGGGGCGCAAGAAGCCGATCACGGTCGAGGCCATCATCAGCGCCGCCTTCGACATCGTGGAGAAGGAGGGCTACGAGGCCCTGACGATGCGGCGCGTGGCCACCGCGCTGGAGACGGGACCGTCGTCGCTCTACGCCCACGTGGTCAACAAGGAGGACCTGGACGAGCTGCTCATCGGCCGTCTGTGCGCCGGGATCGAGCTGCCCGAGCCGGACCCCGCCCGCTGGCGGCAGCAGATCACCGGCGTCTGCGCCCAGCTGCGCGACCAGTACCTGCGGTACCCGGGCATTTCCCGGGCGGCCTTCGCCGCCGCTCCGTCCAACCTGGACACCTTGCGCGTCAGCGAGGGAATGCTCGCCATCCTGCTCGCCGGGGGCATCGACCCGCAGGTCGCCGCCTGGGCGATCGACTCGCTCCAGCTCTACGTCAACGCCTACAGCCTGGAGGTCTCCCTGGCGAACAGGCGGATCAGCCGGAGCGACGACACCTGGGTGGTCAGCCGTGACGAACTGCTGCGCCGCTTCGCCGCGCTGCCCGACACCTTCCCCCGGACCAGGCGCTACGCCGCCGAGCTGACCGCGGGGACCGTCCAGGACCGCTTCGACTTCACCATCGGCCTGATGATCGACGGGCTCCCGGGGGCACGGCGGGACGCGTGACCGGGCCGGGGTCTCGTACGGCGTAACCGGCACGGGACATGAGGCGGGCGGGCGGGGACGATGGTTCCGACGGGGGCTTCAGGCCTCCCTCAGGTCTCTGTCAGGTGTCTCCGGGAGAGAAGGGAGATCCGCCATGGCCGCGCAAGGCCCCGCGACTCACCCCACGGCCGAGCTCGACGCCCGCTACAGCTCCGCGACCAACCCCCGCCCGGGTGCCGCGGACGTCACCGCCACCGAGTGGGCCGAGGCCCGGCGGACGCTGGAGGCCGCCGAGATCTTCTGGGTCTCCACGGTGCGGCCCGACGGCCGGCTGCACGTCACCCCCGTCATCGCCACCTGGCACGACGGAGTGCTGTACTTCGCCACCGGCCCCGGGGAACAGAAGGCGAGGAACCTCGCCCACGACGCGCACTGCGCGCTGACCACAGGCGGGAACTCCCTCACCCAGGGGCTCGACCTGGTCGTCGAGGGCACGGCGCAACCCGTCACCGACCGGACGGCCCTGGAGGAGGTGATCACGGCGTACGAGGCGAAGTACGGGCCCCACATCACCTCACCCGAGGGTCCCTTCCACGGCATCGGCGACGCGTTCCGCAGGGGGGACGCGGTGGTGTTCGCGCTGACCCCGGCCACGGCGTACGGCTTCGGCCGGAACGACGGGGTGTACTCGCACACGCGCTGGACGTTCTGAGGGAGGAGGTCGCGTGTGCGAGTGATCTCGTACCGCTGACCGGAGAACCCCTGGCGGTGGGGCGCCCGCCTTCCGCCGTGATCAACGTGGCCGTGATCAACGTACAACGCCCTGGAGGGCTTGCGGCAAGCCCCCCAGGGCGCCGCAGAATCGTCGGCCGTGGCCGAACCCAGGCCGCGATCCGGGGGATCGGGGTGTGCGCGACATGCGCGGCTTGTCGTCGACGAGAGACCTCACCCGGCGTGCGTCACCCGGCACACGTCACCCGGTACGTGTCACTCGACCGACAAGGACATGCGTGCGCAAGCTCACCTACTTCGTCGCCGGCACCATCGACGGTTTCATCGCGGCCCCCGACGGCGACTGCGACTTCTTCTCCCCGTACCTGACGGAGGACTACCTTCCGCACCTGACGGCCGACTTCCCGGAGACGCTGCCCACTCCGGCGCGCGCCGCCTTCGGCGTCACGGACGCCCCCAACACCCACTTCGACACCGTCCTCATGGGCCGCGGCGCCTACGACCCGGGCCTCGCCGTGGGGCTCACCAGCCCTTACGCCCATCTGCGGCAGATCGTCGTCTCCCGCTCGCTGGGCACCGGCCCCGACCCGGCCGTCGAGGTCACCACCGAGGACCCGATCGCGCTGGTCCGCCGGCTCAAGCAGGAGCAGGGCCTGGGCATCTGGCTCTGCGGCGGTGCCGAACTGGCGGGTCAACTCCTCCCGGAGATCGACGAGTTGATCCTCAAGCAGTACCCGGTCGTGGCCGGTTCGGGAATCCCCCTCTTCCGCGCCGAGTTCTCGCCGCGCGCCTTCAGGCTCGCCGGCAGTCGCGTGTTCGACAACGGGAACCTCGTCCTCACCTACACGAAGGCGTCCGCCTGAACGTCACCCGGTGCGGCCGGGAAAATCGCGTGACGCGTCACGCCCGGCCGTCAATAATCCCGGCGTGGCCACCCTGAACGTCGACACGGCTGAAAGCGGCCCGTCCCCCCGGCCCTCCCTGACCGCGCGGGCCGGACGCGGCTTCGACGCGATCCCGCCGACGGCGCTGGTCCTGCTCGGCATCGTCAGCGTGCAGGTGGGCTCGGCACTGGCCAAGCACCTGTTCAGCGCGGTGGGCAGCTTCGGGACGGTCGCGCTGCGGCTGTTCTTCGCGGCGGCGGTGCTGGTGGTGGTGTGGCGGCCGTCGCCGCGTATGCGTCGTCGCGCGTGGACGGTCGTGGCCGGCTACGGCGTGGTCCTCGGCCTGATGAACCTGTGCTTCTACCTGGCTCTGGCCCGCATTCCGCTGGGGATCGCGGTGACCACCGAGTTCCTCGGGCCGCTGGTGGTGGCGCTGGCCGGGTCGCGCCGGTGGCTGGACGCGTTCTGGGCCCTGCTCGCGGCAGGCGGTGTGGTCCTGCTGATGGAGGGACGCGGCGACCTCGACCTCGCGGGTTTCCTGTTCGCCCTCGCCGCGGGAACGTGCTGGGGCCTGTACATCCTGCTCGGCGCGGCACTGGGCCGCCACACCACGGAGGGCAACGGTCTGGCTCTGGGGATGGCCGTCGCGGCGCTGGTGGCCGTGCCGTTCGGCGTGGCCGACAGCGGAACGGCGCTCATCCAGCCGTGGGTCCTGCTCGCGGGGCTCGGCGTGGCACTGTTGTCGTCGGTGATCCCGTACTCGCTGGATCTGGAGGCACTGCGCAGGATCCCCCCGCGCGTGTTCGGCATCCTGATGAGCCTCGAACCGGCGATGGCCGCCCTCATCGGCCTCGTCGTGCTGCACGAGTCGCTGCACTGGTCGCAGTGGCTGGCGGTGCTGTGCGTGGTGGCCGCGTCGGCGGGCGCCACCCGCGGCACCCGCCCGGAAGCCTAGGACCGCATCCGGGCGCCTGGGACCGCATCCGGCCGCTATGGCCGCATCCGGGCGCCTGGTGCCCCATCAGGCGACGTCCGCCGCGGAGTCCCCCGTCCCGCCTGGCTGATTCCCCATGCATCCCGTCCGGAAAAGACACTGGATCGGGGCCGCACCCCGCCTTACGGTGGCGCCATGAGCGATCACCCGGAAGCGCCTGTCGCACCCGTCGAGGCCTATGAACCGCCCTACTACGTGGCCGTCTTCACCACGGTGCGCACCGAGGACCAGAGCGGGTACCGCGAGACCAACGCACGCATGGAGGACCTGGTCAAGGACGTCCCCGGGTACCTGGGGATGGACCACGCGCAGACTCCCGGCGGGCTGGGCATCACCGTCGGGTACTTCCGCGACGCGGACGCCCTCGCCGAGTGGCGCGGCAACGCCGAGCACCGCGAGGCACAGAAGCGTGGGCGAGCCGAGTGGTACCAGAGCTACACGCTGCACGTGGCGAAAGTGGAGCGGAGCCACGGGTTCACCCGAGCGGAGGTTCCGCAGAGCCCGACAGCGGACTGACCGGTCGAAGGGCTCGGTGATGGCCTGACGGGCCCGGACGGTACTGCCGTCCGCCCAGGCAGGCCGGTGGAGGAGCTCTCCATCGGTCGCCGGGCGTAGGTCCCGCGCCTCAGGCGCACTTGGCGCCCGCCTGGCCAGGGTCGGTCCTCATGGAGAGCACGGGAATCGTTCGCCGCCAGGCGGCGGAACGTACGCGCGACACTCTGGAGCGGCTCGTCACCGAGCGGGACGTGTGGGTGTCGACGGCACACCCTGATCACGGGCCGCACCAGGTGCCGCTGTGGTTCCTGTGGGACGGGCGAGCGGTGTGGATGTGCACCGGCGCCGCTTCCGTGACCGCGCGGAACCTCCGCGAAGAGCCGCGCGTGCGCCTGTCGCTGCCGGACACCTTCGACGTGGTGCTCCTCCAGGGCGAGGCGGAGTGCTTCCCGGACCAGGAGGTGCCCGCGGGCGCGGCGGAGGCGTTCGCCGCCAAGTTCGGGTGGGATCCACGCGCGGAAGAGGATTCCTTCGTGTATGTCCGCGTGGTCCCGAGGACCGTGCGCGCTTGGCGCGGCGAGCCGGAACTGCGTGGGAGGGTCATCATGCGCGACGGGATGTGGCTGGAACAGCGGCCGACCGGACCGCGGCCGCGGGGATAGGCGGAAAAGCGGTGTGTGAAGATCGCTTGGACGGCAGACTTGCGGCATGACCGCACCTGATCCCAAAGCCGACCTTCATTCCTACCTCCAGTCCGCCCGTGATGCCCTGCTCTGGAAGCTCGAAGGGCTCTCGGAGTACGACATCCGCCGCCCGCTGACACCTACCGGCACCAACCTCCTCGGTCTGGTAAAGCACGCGGCCGGCGTGGAGTTGGGCTACCTCGGTGACATCTTCGGACGGCCGTCCGGCGAGCCGCTGCCCTGGCTCGACGAAGGCGCCGAGACGAACGCGGACATGTGGGCCACCGCCGACGAGTCACGGGAGTTCATCGTGGAGTTGTACCGCCGGGCCTGGCGGCACGCCGACGCGACGGTGGACGCGCTGGCGCTGGACACGGTCGGCAAGGTGCCGTGGTGGCCCGACGGCAAGAACGAGGTGACATTGCACCACGCCGTGGTGCGCGTGATCGCCGACACACAACGGCACGCCGGGCACGCGGACATCGTCCGCGAACTGCTGGACGGTGCCGTGGGGACGAGCAAGGGCAACGACGCCGTGGCGCCCGGCGACTCCGCGTGGTGGGAAACCTACCGGAGCCGGCTGGAGAGCGCGGCCCGGGAAGCCGACCGAGGCGCCTGACCCCGCCGGCCACGCGCACCCGCACACCCCGCCACGGCACGCGGCAGGCAGCAGGCGATGACACCGCGGGGTGCTTCGGTGGCCGAGCGCCGGCGGTGGTGCGCCTCCGCGTGGTCCCCCTCCCCCGGCGCCCCGGGGCCCCGCCCTGCGGAACGGGGACCGGCCAAATCGTGTTGTCGCCCCGGGCCGGGCTGCGGGAGCATCCGGACATGGAAGAGCCTGCCGAAACCCTCACGTCCGACCGGGTCGTACTGCGCCGGTGGCGGACGACCGATCTCGATGCCCTGGACCGGGCCATCTCCGAGTCCCTGGACCACCTCGTGCCGTGGATGCCCTGGGCGGCCGACAGCGGCCGACAGCAGACCGCCGGCTTCCTGGCCCGCACCCACGAGGAGTGGGAGACCGGGCAGGCCTTCGGCTACGCGATCACCGCGGGTGGCGTGGTGACGGGGAGTTGCGGCCTGCATCGCCGTATCGGTGCGGGCGGACTCGACATCGGCTACTGGCTCCACCCTCGCTGGACGGGACAGGGTCTCGCCACGATGGCGGCCGGGGCGCTCGTCCACCAGGGTCTCCAGCTGGCCGGCGTCGACCGCGTCGAGATCCACCACGACGCCGCCAACCCGGCAAGTGGGGCCGTGGCCGCCCGCCTGGGTTTCACCGAGGTCGGACGCGTACGGGCCCCTGATGGGCCCGCCGCTCCCGGCGAGGTGGGGATCCACGTCATCTGGCGGATGACCGGGGAGCAGTGGGAGGCGCGCGCGTCCGAGGGTGCTCGGCGAGCGGGCTGAGCCGGGACGACGGCCGGGGCATCGGGGCACCGGCCGTCATCGCGCCACTCGGGATTCAGTCCTTCGGGGCACGTGTCCGCCGTACGGCCGACACGCTCGTACACCCATTCGGCGGTGTCTCCCGGGTGCGTTCCGGTGTCGTTCGACGGGTGGGGTCCGGCCCGCCGGGAGCCGGTTCCCGTGCCGTCGGGGCGGTCCGCGGGACCGGTCTCCGGGACCTCGTCCGAGTGCGGGGGCGCCCTGTCGCCCATACGGTCGGATGCACGGACCAGCAGGCCCCAGAGGCCGCCGGGTGGCCGACGGAGGCCCGTTCGACGGGGGGAGGGCGCTGCGGAAGGCTGCCGGGCCAGTCAGGGAGACAGGCATGAGTCGAGCCAAGCGCGCGCCCCGCACCATCGCCGGAGAGCAGGCGGCAGTGACGCAGGGCGGCGGAGCCCGCAGCTCCCCCGAGGACCGGTCCACCGCACCTCCCCGCCCCGCGCAGCGGCCGGCTCCGGTGGAGGAGCCGGAGGATCCCGGTGGTGCCGGGGGCGCCGGGGGCGCATCGGCACCCCCCGCTGCGGCCGGAGCAGCACCACCGTCCGCCCACCCGGCCGGACCGGGTACGGGACTCCCTGCCGCGAACCGTCCGACCGCGTCCGGCACGGCTGCCGCCCCCGGGCCCCGGACGTTCCGGATGCGCATATCCGAGGGGGATCCGTGGTCGGTGATGGTGACGAGTTCCCTGCTCCTCGCGGGGGTCGGCATCCTGGCGCTCGCCACCACGGTCGTCCTCTGGATCCTGATGGAGGCCATGGCGCCGGACGTCCTGCCGGACCTGGGCACCGTCCTGGCCATCGGGATCGGCGTCGTCACCGTGGAGGTCGTCCTGGGCACCGGCCTGGCGACGCTGGGCACGTTCCTCTACAACCTGTCGTCGCTGTACAGCGGGGGCGTCGAGGTCTCCGTCACCGACGATGTGGACCTGCCCCCGGCGGCCGACCGGGTCCTGCCGGCCATGGCCAGAGCCCGGGCCCGTGTGCGCCGCTCCCTGCGCGGGCGCACCCTCCGGCCGCGGTCGTGACCGCGGTGGTGTGAGCGGGGCCGGACGTCCGCCGGGCAACGACAAACCGAGTACGACGGGAGCCGCGTACGTCCCGGGCACGGCAGCCGCGTACGTCCCCGGGCACGGGAGCCGCGTACACCCCGGGCACGGGAGCCGCGTGCGTCCCGGAGACGACAGCGGCGTACACCCCGGGTAAAACAGCCGCGTACGTCCCCGGTTCCTCATCGGCTGATCCGGCGCGGAACCTCCGCCCCGGCGAGCTTTCGCGCTCGCCCGCGGTGCGTTGAGCGTCTGCCGGGTCACCAGTCGTGCCAGGTACGGCTTGAGCCGGGTGTCCCGGGTGTCCCGGGCGTCACGGTGTCACCGCCGCCGATGGCCACGACCTCGCTGGGGCCTGCGTGCTCGGTCATGCCCTCGGGACACCGCCGTCCGCCAGGACGGAAGCACCGCCCGGCGAGGCTCGCGTGAGGCGCCGGCTACTGGCCGAGCTCGTTGTCGAACCAGATCCGGTGGGTGCCGTCCCCGACGACGCGATGCCTGCGGTCGCGGCGATCCCGGTCAACGCGCCCGTTCCGCCGGCCGCCGGCCCGGGCGCGCGGACGCGCACACCGTGCACTCAAGGTCATACAGCGGTGCACGGACAAGTCATTCGGGGCGAATCGGCGTCCTAGCGTCGAGTGACCAGGCCCGTCGAGTCCGAGGACATCCCCTTGACATCAGTGCAACACTCCGCGACACCTACCCAGTTCGGGATCTTCTCGGTCGGCGATGTCACGCCGGACCCCACCACGGGGCGGACCCCGACCGAGCGCGAGCGGATCAAGGCCATGGTCGCCATCGCGCTGAAGGCCGAGGAGGTCGGCCTGGACGTCTTCGCGATGGGTGAGCACCACAACCCGCCGTTCGTGCCGTCCTCGCCGACCACCATGCTGGGCTGGATCGCCGCGCGGACCGAGCGGATCGTCCTGTCGACGTCGACCACGCTGATCACCACCAACGACCCGGTGAAGATCGCGGAGGA
>NZ_JBIRJA010000045.1:0-2013 GCF_044329325.1 Streptomyces sp. NPDC017676
TCCGCGATTGCCTCCGGCCATCCCTGACAGTCCGTCCGCGACGCTCCCGAAGCTGGCCGACTGTCAGGCGTCCCTGGTTGAGCCGGCAACCAAGTGGCGGGGAAGACAGCCCACAACGGTTCCAGTCGCCTCTTCAGCGGTGACGTATCGTCATCGGGCCCTTCAAACGTCCTGTCGTCCGTCCCGGCCGAGTCGATGGGCCGGGCTGTTACTCACTTTCGGGTGGAGTTCGACTCCCCGGGTCGGGATGACTGTTCCGACTGCTGGTTGAAGGCGCGGTGGGTGGAGCTCAGGAGCGATTCGCGGTGGGTGGTGGGCTTGGGCGGCTGGGCTCTCTTTCGATGAGGACGGCCGTACCTGCGCCTTCGACCACTGCCGGCTGAGCGGCCGCGTGACCGTCTGCGTCCACATTGGTTTCGGCTGCGGCACCGGGACGGACGTGTTCCAGGAGCGGCGGGTGTACGTGTGGGACGACCGCTTTGACACCGCGACCCTGCGCAACGACCGCGACCGGTTCGTCGTCGAGGTCCCCTGGGGCTACGACCGCGACCCCCGGCGGCGGCCGGCGTCACCGTGGTGACCCCGGGGGTGGTGGCCGGCGTCACCGTGGTGACCCCGGGGTGGTGGCTGGCGTCACCGTGGTGACCCCGGGGGTGGTGGCTGGCGTCACCGTGGTGACCCCGGGGGTGGTGGCCGGCGTCACCGTGGTGACCCCGGGGGTGGTGGCCGGCGTTGTGGTGGCGGCTTCGGGGGTGACGGCCGGCGTCACCGTGGTGACCCCCGGGGTGGTGGCCGGCGTCGTGGTGGCGGCTTCGGGGGTGGTGGCCGGCGTCGTGGTGGCGGCTTCCGCGACGGACACCGCGGCTGGCCTCGCGCGGTGGTGGTTGACTTGGGGGGCGGGTCGTCTCGTGCGGGGGCGGCCTGCCTTCCGTGATGCGCAGGGCGGTGAGCTGAGCGGTGGGCAGCCGCCACACCGTGCGGGTGCTCAAGGGTGTACCGGAGCGGGCGTCTTGGTAGGGGCGTTGCGACCCGGACTCGGGGACCGGCGCGACGTTGCTGTCCGCAGGGCCGCACGACGCGCGCAGCGGAGTTCCCCCCGGCCGGCACACGCACACGGAGCCGAACGGGTGGCCTGATCATGTGCGGCTGTTTCGTCGGCCGAAGAGGGGCTCGGACCGCGGCGGTCCTGATCAGAGCGAATGCGGCGGCGCGCGGCGTGGAGTGGTTCGTGGTCTCGGTCGTCCCGGGCCCAGGGTGGTCCATGGTGGTGATCACGGCTGCATGTGGTGCGAGAGCGGCGGGCGCCGGCCATCCGCCACCTCGATGTCTGCTCCGGCTACCAGCGCATCGCGAACTGGTCCAGCTCGGCGCGGCGTTCGGGGGTGAGCTTGTCGGCTCGGCGGCCGGGGCCCCGACCGGTCGCCCGTTCCTGAAGCCACACCTGGGAGCGTGCAGGGTGCGGGGGACCGCTGCCCTTGAGTACGCAGGCCCATGATGGCCCCGGCTCTGCCGCACCTGTCACCGGAGCAGCGTGAGCGCCTGAAGCAGCTCGCCGACGCGGCCCGGATACGCGCGGTGCTGTTCCCGTCGCCGAAGCCGATGTCCGTCCGACGCCGCTGCCGCTTCCGGCAGTACCGGCGGCCGGCCGAAGCTGTCGCGCACCGCGCGGGGCCGCCGCCGGGCGTGAGTGGCGACGGTGGATTCCACCGCGCGTCCGGTGCGCGGAAGGGGAGTGGAGATCACGGTGATGCGGATCGACCGGTCCACTCCGGTGCGCCCCAAGAGCGGGAAGAGGTTGGGGTCCACCTGCACTCTGGCCACCCGGTGGGCCGCCGTCCCACCCATCCGTGCATCGCGATGGACGGATGCCGCGTCCTTGGCCTGAAGCTCCGGGCTGCCCTCGCCTCCGCGCAGCGCCCTGTACGACTCCGGCGCGCGCTCGGGAGGAAGTCCTGCCCGGCCGCGTGTGGCTGGTATGCGGTCCTCGCCGCGGAGGTGAAGGCCGGCTGCATC
>NZ_JBIRJA010000045.1:2109-10536 GCF_044329325.1 Streptomyces sp. NPDC017676
CGCCCTGTACGACTCCGGCGCGCGCTCGGGAGGAAGTCCTGCCCGGCCGCGTGTGGCTGGTATGCGGTCCTCGCCGCGGAGGTGAAGGCCGGCTGCATCGCCGTTGTGGTCGGTTACGGGGCGGTCGGGAGGAAGTCCTGTCCGGCCGCGTGTGGCTGGTATGCGGTCCTCGCCGCGGAGGTGAAGGCCGGCTGCATCGCCGTTGTGGTCGGTTACGGGGCGGCCGGGAGGAAGTCCTGTCCGGCCGCGTGTGGCTGGTATGCGGTCCTCGCCGCGGAGGTGAAGGCCGGCTGCACCGCCGTTGTGGTCGGTTACGGGGCGGTCGGTCTGTGCGGCGTCATCGCCGCGAAGGAAGGGGCGCTGACCGGATCATCGCCATGAGCCGGTGCGAGTGGCGGCAGGAGCCGGCGGCCGAGTTCGGCGTGACCGCCATCGTCGGCGAGGAGGGCATCGCCCGGATCAGGGAGCTGACCGGTGGCCTCGGCGTGGACTCGGCCCTGGAGCGCGTCGGCGCCGCCGGGTCCACGTGGCAGGCCGCGTGCTCGTCCCGCCCCGGTGGCAGCGCCGGCGTCCCGCTGGAGGTGGCCGTCGACGGGCAGGAGCTGTTCTTCTCTCAGGTCGGCGTGCGCGGCGGTCCGGCACCCGTCCGCGGCTTCCTGCCCGACCTGGTCGACCGTGTTCTGCCCGGCCGGATCCAACCGGGCGGGGTTTTCCACCTCACCCTGCCCCTGGACCAGGTCAGTCACCGAGGGCTGCCGGGCGATGGGCGAGCGACGAGCGCCGCGTGGTCGAAGCCCTCCTGGAGCTTTGACCGTGCGGCCGCGGGGGGTTACTGTCCGGCCGGGTTGAGGTAGGTGCCCGGGTGGGTGGCGCCGTCCTGCTTCAGGATCTGGCCGCCGAACGGCCACTTCAGGGTGAAGTGCTTCGTCTCGTTCGGCGGGGTGACCAGGAACTGTGCGGGGACGAACTTCTCCTTCTGCGGCGTGGGCCTGGCAACGGGGAGCAGGTTGATGCTGAAGTCCGTCGTGTCCCCCCGCCCCAGGGTGACCTTCGTGGGCTTCTTGGAGGAGCGCGTCAGGGACCAGGTGCCGTCGGTCCTCTGGGCGCCGACCATGTCGACACCGGCGAAGCCGGACAGGGTGCAGGTGCGGTTGCTCTTGTTGGTGGACCAGATGAACGCCTGCGTCTGCTTCCCGGTCCGCCCCATCTCCGGCTTCGCGTCGTCCCCGGTGGCGAAACCGGCCTTCAGGTCGGCGGTGTGGCAACGCGTCGGCGCGGCCTTGGTGGTGGCGGCGGAGGCCGGGACGGCGGCGACGGCGGTGCCGGCGGCGACGATCGCCGCAACGGCCACGGCGGTCGTTTTGGTCTTCATGACGTGTTCGGTTCCCCTCGAATACGGCTCGGTGCGCGAGGTCAGTGCGCACCCCCGCACCGGGAGACGCTCGATGTCCGGCGGAGGTTCGGTGCGCCGGGCAACCTTTTCCGCCGCCTGCGGTGGGGGCAAGAACTCGTGGAGGCGCGGGAATGTTCGCCGGGAAGGTGTGGTTGAACAAGGCGTGATGGTGAAGGGAACTGTGTCCCCGGGCCTCATCTGTCGCATGCGAGGACGATCGTTCGGCTGAAGCCTCGCATTGCCTTTCGCCGCGTAGGCGACCGCCCTTCACGATCACACCCCTTTGCGGGGGCGCCCTGGCCGGCACGCCGGCCGGGGCGCTCTCGTTTCAGTCGCCTTCGCCGCCGGCCTTGTCCGGCCGTCCCCCGCCGCGCTACGGCCGCTTCTACCCACATTCCTCGGCTCCGGGCCCTCGCCGGGCCGGGCCGTCCACGCCGTCGCCCTTACCGCCGCGCGGCCGCCTCGCGCCGGGCCGTGGCGGCCTGCCGCCGTCACCTCGGGCCCGCACCCGCCTGGCTGTCCTGCTGCGCGTGCCCGCCGTCCTCCTGCTCCCGCTGCGCTCGTGGGCCGTCCCGCGGCGGGCCGCCCGTCGCGCCGGGCCCCTGGGCCGGCGGCCGGAGGGGCCCCGCGCCCGCGTGTCTGGGCCCGGCCGTCCTGCGCCCGGGCCCGCCGCCGTACTCCCGGCGCCTTGCCCGCCGTCCGCTGCCCGTGCCGGACCCCTGCCGTTCTGCGGCCGCGCGGCGCCGTGCACGAAGACGGCCTCCCGCCGTCCGGCCGCCGTGGCCCCGCCCGCGCCCCCTGGCTGTCCGCGTCCGGCCTCCGGGTGCCCGTCGGCGGCCCGGCCGTCCCGCCCACCGCGCCGCGCCGGTCGCTGGCCGTCCGCAGGCTTGCGCCGAGCTGCGCGGTGTTCTGGCGGCCCGGCTGTGCCCGGCCGTCCCGCCCGCGCGGCGCCCGCCGACGTCCGCCAGTACGCCCGAGCCCTGCTGCACGCCGCCGCGCTGTCCGAGGCCGAGTGTCCCGCCGAGACGGAACAATTGCGCCGGGCCCTGGTCGAAGCCGGCGAGGTGGACCTCGCCCAGGCCACGGCGACCGACTGACCGGCCGGGCCCGGGCGCCACCGGGTCGGGGTCGGCAATGAGCGGGAGACGACTGCTGACTTGCCTCGGCCCGGCCTGCCAACCGGCGCCGCGTTCTCACGGTCCCGACGGGCTGAGCCGCCCTGGCCGCGCCGCGTCCGCTCAGTGCGGACGACCACATGTTCACCGCCCCGGGGCGTGCCCGGTCGTGCGGCACCTGTCCGCCGTTAGTCCGTCCCGCGTGCCGCCCGCCGCCTGCCCACTGTTGCGGAGGCCGGGCCGCCTGCTGTCCCCTGTCCTGCGGCCGCGCCCTGCCCGCCCCACCCGCCCCGCCCGCTGCGCCGCTTCCTGTCCGCGCCCGCTGCCGTATCCTGCGCGTCTCCGCGCCGCTGCCCGGTCGTCTGGCGTGCCCGTGCCCGTGCCCGTCGTGCTCGTGTATTGCCGCCCGTGCCGGTGTGTCGTGTTCCCTGCCCGCTCGTGCGCTGGCCGCCGCACCCCGCCGGCTCGTGCGCTGGCCGCCGCACTGTGCCGGCTGCTGGGTTGGGCCTGCGTCCGCTGTCCCGTTTCCGTCTGTCCGGCCGTCCGAGCCGCCGCCCTGCCGCGCCGCTCCTGCTTCCTCGCGGCCACCCTCGGCGGTCCCGGTGCCGGCCCCCGCCGTGGCCCCGGCCGCGCCCGACACGGGCGATAGCCACCGCCAGGAGCAAGGCGAGCGGCGGCGCTGGGGGTCCCGCGGCGGCTGACCACCGCGGTCCGCCCGCTGCGCGGCGTTCTGGCGCCCCGGGCGTGCCCGGCCGTGCCCGGCTGTGCGGCGTCTGACCGCCGCCTGCGCGAGCGTGATCCCGCCGGTGGGCCGGGCAGCGTTCGCCCGCGTCGCCGCTCTTCACCGCGGTCCGATGGACGCCGGGCAGCGTGGGCTCGCCTCCTCTTTCGTCCTGTCCGAGCGACTGCTGCGGGCGGGTCTCGGCCCGGCGGGCGCCTCAAAGACCACGGCGGTGAAGCCGGTGGCCCACGCCGTGGACGCGGCCAGCGGACGCCTGATCCCCCTCGCGCCGTCCTGCCGTGCGGCGAAAGTCCTCGGCGACGACCTTCAGCTGCGCGCACCCTGCACTCCTGGCTCCACCAGCGCACCCGCCTACCCGACGGGAAGCGACGACACGTTCGGACCGGTACGCGATCCCCGACAGCGATGGCCACGCCGCCGGCTGCCATATCGGCGCATCCGGGCCGCCGGGCATGACGGTGTACGGCACCTACGAGACGTTCTGCGCCGATCCCACGCGCAAGGGCCCGGACGCGGCGGGCGGCTGCACCGGCCCGAAGACGGTGGAGCACTGGACGTCCTCGGTCGCCGGCCGCCCCGTCCCCGACACCCATCTCCCCTACGCCTCCTGCCTCGTGGGCACGTACGGCCGGACCCGCAGCGCGGCGCAGGCTGCCTCGGTCGATGCGGCCGTGTACGAGTGGCTGGCCGGCGGCACCTACGGCACCGACGGCGCCTGCGGCAAGCAGGGGCCGGCCTCCCGGGAAGTGGACCCGTCCGCCCGGACGACGGCGCTCGGTTTCCTGGCCGAGGCCAAGAAGTACGCGGGCCCCTCCCGGCGGGCCCGCCGGGAGGGGCCCGCGCGGCGGGCCCGCCGAGACCGCATCGGCATCGCGCCGTCGCCCTGGAGAGGGCTGGACCGCTCACATGGACGCATTTCCGGGCTGCGTGCTGCCCTCTTCCGGGTGGAGCAGGCCCGGCCCGGGGGCCTGATTTTCCGGCTCTCCGCGTGACGCCACCCACGAGAGGCAGGTCACGTCCTACGCGGGATCGTAGAGCCGCACAGCGGTCTGTCGCACAGGAAAGCCACAGAATGACCGAATTAGGGCAATTTCTACGCTCTTGGGTAGTAGGTCACATTCTTGCCTCCCGTTCTCGCGGTCGCTAACCATGTCTGTCGTCGCCGCAAGCAGCGGGCCGGGCGGGACCGCCGGGACCGTCCATGCTCGCCGCGCCGTGCGGGGCCTCGCCCCGACGCCCGACAGGCCGCGACCGGATGAACCGGCCGGCGCCTCAAAGACGTCCCGTAGGAGACCCCCATGACCGCGATCACCGCTGCCTCCCGCCTCACCCGTCTGCGCAACCTGGCCGTCACCGGCCTGGTCACCACCGGCGCCGCGGCCGCAGCCCTGACGCTGACGCCGGCCACCGCCCACGCCGCCGAGGCCCCCAAGGCCGCCCCCGCCATCGCCTCCAAGACCGCCGACCCCGCCGGTGCCAAGGGCGCCGCGAACAACCTCGACGCCTGGATCAAGCAATCCCTGGCCATCATGAAGACCAAGGGCATCCCGGGCACCTACGAGGGCCTGCACCGCAACATCATGCGCGAGTCCAGCGGCAACCCCAACGCCCAGAACAACTACGACGTCAACGCCAAGAACGGCACCCCCTCCAAGGGCCTGCTCCAGGTCATCGACCCCACGTTCAAGGCATTCCACGTCGCCGGCACCGCCAACAGCTCCACCGACCCGGTCGCCAACATCACCGCCGCCGCCAACTACGCCGCCCACCGCTACGGCTCCATCGACAACGTCAACTCCGCCTACTGAGCCACTGCAGCGGAACCTTGCCCAGCTACAAGCTGCTGCTCGACATGAGCGTCAAGCAGCAGCCTCCCCGACAGGCGACAACCCGCCCGCCAAGGCGACAACCAGCGTGAGCCGGCCCACTCGACACGGTCCCATCCGGCGTGGAGCTCCCGACCTCACCAGCGCATGCCGAGCTGGTCCAGCTCGGCGCGTCGTTCGGGGGTGACCTTGTCGGCCCGGCGGCGGGTGTTGTCCAGCCACGTCCCGAGCTTGATGTCGACCGCGGCGCCGTCGACGTCCAGGCGTTCGATGTGCTTCCGTGCGGGGCGTAGGTGCCCTTCGCGGGCGTGGTACTGCCGGGCCGCGCGGAGGTTGAGTGCCCACTTGTCGTCTGCGGTGAGCTTCCCGGGCCGCGCCCCGGGGCCGGCGGGCTCCAGGGCGAGCGTGCTGCCCAGGAGCCACTGCTGCGCGGGGGACAGCTTGTCCCACCCCTGCCGCTGCGCGAGCGCCCATGCCCCGAGATCTTCGCCCTGGACGACGAGTTCACCCGCCCGCTCGGGGAGGGTGCCCCCAGCTCGGACGTGGGTGCGGGTGAGGGTGAAGCAGCGCTGCCACGCCACGGTCCACCCCAGCGGGCACCATCCCGGGTCGATGGCCCCCAACGCCTCCAGACGACTCTCCGACAGCTCCCCAACGCCCACGGGCACCGTTTCCCCAGCCGCGCGCCGCTCGGCGTTCTCCAGAGCCCTGCGGGCCTCCGCGCGCCGGTTCTTGGCCCACACCCCGATCGGATAGCCGCCGTCCCCGACCGCGTTGACCGGGGGCAGGAAGTGCCCGTGTGCGGCGGCCCATGACCGGGCGACCGTGAGACCTTCCTCCCACGCGACGTCGTAGTGGGACCAGACCATACCCAGCGCGTCGAGCTGCTCGACGCGGGAGGCTTCCAGGGTCCCCGCGTTGTAGTAGCGGCGCTGATCGGCCAGCCACCGCCCCAGCGGAAACCCGGCGACCACGCCGGCCGACCCGCCCCCGCTCTCCCCCTCACCCCCACTCTCGACCTCGGCCTCGGTCTGGGTCCTGTTCTCGCCCATCACGTAGTCGTACGGCACCCGCAGCTCTCCGCCGCCGTTCTCCCGCAGCCACCGAATGGCCGCCGCGATCCCGCGCCGCCAGTACGTCTTCTCCGGATCGATCACCCGCAACTGCACGAACTGCGCCAGCAGAGCGGGATCGCGCGGAGTGCTGAACCGCAGCAGCGCCCCCGCCGCCTGGCTCACCCACACGTCATCCCCGCCGCCCACGTCCGCCTCCGGGCCGCCCTCGGCGCCCTGGTCCAGACCCTCGTCGTCCTGGTCCTGGCCCTCGTCATCCTCGGCGCTCTCGACGCTCAACTCAACCTCCGACAGCGGCACTTGGGCTGCCTCGTCACCGGTCCGGCGTCCGCTGCGCTGCCGTGGATCGGCCAGCGCCTCGATCGTGTCCGCGTCGTGCGCACGGAGCGCCCCGAGCACCCTCGCGAGGGCCCCGTACGCATCCGACGTCAAAAGGTCATCGACGTCCTCATCCGGACCGAGGAACACAGGCACCACCAAAGACGCCAACTTCCCCTCACCCGGACTCAAACGCAAGGCGCGCCCGACCATCTGCACGATATCGACCATGGACCCCCGCGCATCACAGAAAGCGACCGCATCACACCGCGCCGTATCCACCCCTTCCCCCAGCACTTTCACAGAGCTGAGAACACGCACCACGGCCGGAATATCCGACCGGGCACCACCGATGAAATCGGAAGCGAACTCGGCCAGCACCTCACGCCGATACCCAGGGGCGTGCTCCCCGTAGAGCCAGTCCGCCCAGACCCGCTCCGCCGCCGGGAACGTCTTCGGGTCGTCCTCGGCGAACCGGGCCGCCACCGACGCAACGCCCCGGGCCATCGCCTCCGCCTCCGACACCCGGCTGTGAAACGTCAGGATGCGCCGCAGCCGCTCCCGCGCCGCGGCCGTCAGCAGCCCAGCCTGAAGGGCCGCGAGCCGCGCCCCGCGCACCCGGTCCGAGCCCCCCGCTTCCTCGGCGAGCGCGGCGTACAGGCCGGGGTCCCGGATGTCCAGGCACACCACCTGATACGGCGCAACGATCCCCCGCCGGACCGCCTCCGACAGCTTCAACTCGTACGCCACAGGCCCGAACACCGTCGAGTCCTCGTCCATGCTCGCCACCAACCGGGGCTGCTCGCCCTCGGCCTGCCACACGCGCGGCGTCGCCGTCATGTAGAGCCGCCGCACCGCAGGAATCCGCGCCTGATGGTGCACCGCCGCCCACGGCTTCAGACCGTCCCCACTCGTCCTGTGCGCCTCGTCCACCACCATCAGGTCCCACACCGGCAACCCCGCCTCGTGCGCCCGCTGGAGCTTGCCCAGCCCCACCGCCGCGTAGGTCGCGAACACAGTCACCTGATCCAGGTCCTGCACCCATGACAGGAGTTCATCCGGGTCGGTGGTGCAGGGGATGCCGTCACTCTCCTCGGGCCGCAGGTCGCACACCCCGACCATGGCGCCCCGCCGGCCGCCTCGGCGCCAGGCGCCGGCCATCTGAGTCAGCAGGTCCCGCGTCGGCACCAGGACCAGCACCCGCCGCGCGGAAAGCCGCCGCGCGGATTCCACGGCAATCAGCGTCTTGCCCGATCCGGTAGCAGCGATTACTTGCGTTCGCAGTCCCTCCGGAGGAATACGTCCCCCGGGCGGTTCCTGAAGGTAAGTCACCACGGCGTCCACGGCTTCCGCCTGATGCGGCCGCAATTCGATGTGAGGCATTCAGAGGCCCGCTTGGGTTGCAGAGGTGACGAGTTGCGATCCATCGGCTTCGTGTCCGTGGAGTGAAGTGTTGTAGGGCTGGTCAGCGGTTGTTTTTGGGTGGATGGGCCGCTGTCATGACATGAGAGATTGATGGACGGAACCGCTGTCGTGGGGCTTTATCGCACGGCGGTGATGCTGTCTCAGGTTGTGAGCTCTTAAGGGGAGGAACCAGGATAGGGGGTGCGTGCTGAGCCCAGACTCTATCCCGAAGATACATCATGACGCACGACGGTTGAGGACGGTCCGTCAGATTGGCTGGTTCTAGCGTTGGTTGGTGTGTCAGGGGTGGTAACCCCCCGTCTTGTGAGGGTCGATTCTGTGGGCTTTCGTGATCGCGTTTGAGCGCCGCGCTTCATCTGATCTTGGGGGACTGGGTGAACCTCCGGCCGGCGGTAAGGCTGAGGGCACGTCAGTTCACCACCGCCCGTCTACTGCTGCCACTTTAGGCGGGCGCGGAGCGCACGCCGTTCGCCCGGTGCCGGGCCGCGGAGCGGCCCAGCACCGGGCCGGAATCCGGCGGAGCCGGATTCCCCTC
>NZ_JBIRJA010000046.1:0-8304 GCF_044329325.1 Streptomyces sp. NPDC017676
GGACGACCACTGCCGTGATCCTCGTAGTACAGCTCGATCGACTCGGAGTTCTCCCGGCCCACCGTCACAAAACCCATGACACACACCCTTCGTCGATTCTCTTCTGCCGAGCTTTCCAGCGGGTCGGCCGTGCCGCATCACATGAACGTGCGAGACGCGCCGGGCGGCTCAGTCTTCCTGGACGCAGTCCTTGAGGAACGCGTCGATGTCGATCTCTTCCTGTCCCCGGGGGACGAGCCGTTCCGTGGCCCGCAGGAAGTCGCGGACCGATGCCCGGCGCACTTCGATGAGCGCGGCGCCGGACGGGGGGGTCAGGGTGATACGCGTGTTCTTCCCGGCCGGACCGCCGTCCGGCGCGATGCGGATGTCACCCGCTCCCACGGGGAAGTACAGGCCGTCGGCGAGCAGGTCACGGGCGAAGATCCAGGTCACCTGGCGCTGGTGCGGGAGACAGAAGGAGACGCGTACCGCGCACGGGTCGGCCCTGTCGTAGTCGAAGTGAGCCCGGACGGCGATCCTCAGCGTGCCGGCGGGGGCCAGCCACACCCAGACGTCGTGACGTACCGTCTCGGAGGGGCCGGCGACGGGACTCCGGTCCGCTGACCGTGCCGCGTGCTCACGATGCTGATCCATGGTCTGCTCCGTTCGCTCTGCTGACGACCACGTGACAAGCCTGTCGCCCGGCACCGAGGACAGGCATCCGTCATTTGACGTCATAGTGAGAAATGCCTGGTCCGGGTAGTCCACGTGAGACGGCTGCCATGTTTCTCCGGGAAAGCAGGTTTCCGTGGGTCCCGTCGTCGCGGAACACCGGCTCAGGAGCCGGAGTGCGGCTGGACCGGGATGACGGCACACACGGTGGTGCCCTCTCCGGACGCGTGCCGCACGCTGAGGGCCCCGTCCAGTACGGCCACCCGGTCGGCCATGGCCGCCAGTGACGCCGAGTCCAGGGCCTCGCCGGGCGCCGCACCGTCGTCCGCCACCGTGACCACCAGGTCCAGGTCGAGTTCCGTCACCACTTGGACCCTGCTGGCCCGGGCACCGTGCACAGCCCTGCCGAGCGCCTCCCGGACCAGGAAGTACACGTGCATCTCCACCGCGTGCGGGAGCCGTTCCCGCAGGTTCCCCGAGACGCCGACGGGTACCGGCCACTGCCCCGCCAGCACGGTGAGCGCGGCCGGAAGCCCGCCGAGCCTGAGCACACCCGGGTACAGCTCGGCCGTGACGTCCCTGACATGGCTCAGCGCCTGCTCGGCATCCCGGACGGCTCCGTCGAGCAGTTCGGCCGCCGACGACGGGATGCGCTCGCCGTCCAAGTACTCCCTGGCCAGGCTCAGACCGAGCAGCGCCGAGGCCAGCCGTTCCTGGGCGCCGTGCTGCAGTGAACCGGCGACACGGCGGTGCCGGTCGGCGTCGAGCCGTCCCGCGACTGTCCGCGATAGTCCGTCCTCCTTGGGTTCCCGGCCGACAGCGGGTGCGCCGACCCCCGTGCGGAAGATGTACACGGCGGCCGCGCCGCCCGGCCGGGTCAAGGGGACGAGGGACCATTCGACCGGGAGGAGAGAGCCGTTTGCGTGGGTGAGCATGCCGCGGTAGGAGGGGGCCTGCTCGGGGATGGCGTGGCCGCGCGCCCACCCGTAAGTGTGTTCCACCGGTCTGCCGTCGGTGCCCAGCAGGTCGGAGGGACGTTCGTAACCCATGAACTCGGCAGCCGGTCGATTGGCATAGGACACTCGGTGATCGGTGTCCACCGCCCAGGCCGGCTGCTGAATGACGTCAAGGATGCTTCCCAGATCATCGGCGACTGACGTCATCGCGCTGCCCCTTCCCATAGGGATTCGAGAACGTGCCTCGATCACGGCGCCGACAGACCGGGCACTGCCCGTCGACCGCGGTCCGCCACCCGTCCTCACTGTCGGTCACGTCCGTCGCCCGGCCTGTCCGTCGCGTCCGGCTTGTTCGCCGCTGATGACACGACTGTCGCAAGCGGAGGGGCCCGAAGGCATCCGTCATTTGACGTTAGAAGGAGTCGGGGCAGGTCAGGGCATGTTTTCTCGACCGCTTCAAGGATGCTCGACCGTCTCGACGACGTGCACCCAAAAAGGTGCATACAGCATATATAACCTCGCTCAGCCGGACAGGGCGTCACGCAGGGCCGCCCGGGACGTGATGCCGAGCTTGGGGAAGATGCGGTAGAGATGGGAACTGACGGTGCGCGGAGAGAGGAGCAGCCGCTCGCCGATCTGCTTGTTGGTCAGGCCCTCCGCCGCCAGCAGGGCGATCTCGGTCTCCTGCGCGGTCAGTCCGGCAGCCGCGGCGGCTGGTACGGCGGGGTTCGGCCGCACCTGGCCGGCGGCCCGCAGTTCGGCGGCGGTCCGCGCGGCCCAGGGGGCCGCGCCCAGCTCCTCGAAGATCTCCAGGGCCGCGTTCAGGTGCAGGCGTGCCTCGACGGGCGCCCGGCCCCGGCGCAGGCGTTCGCCGTACAGCAGACGCACGCGCGCGTAGTCGAACGGCCAGTCCCGGGCGCCGGCGCCACTGACGGCCTCCTCGAACAGCGCCGGCGCCTCGGCGTCGGCCGCCACGAGGGCACGGGCGGCCAGCGTGAGCATGCCCAGGCGAGGCGACACGTCCCACAGGGCGGCCTCGCACATGGCGCGTACGTGGGCCTCGGCCTGCTCGCGCCGGTTGGTGCGCAGGGCGGCCTCCACGAGGTCCAGCGCCACCCACAGGGCGTGCGGGGTGTACGGGGCGAGCATGCCGGCAGGGCTGAGGTCGCAGGCGTGGTGGAACGCCGCCTCGAAGTCCCCTCGGCCGATCGCGCCAAGGGTTCTGGCGTGGTGGGCGAAGCGGGCCGCGCCGTAGGCACGGCGCTGGGTGGTCACGCGGGTCAGTTCGTCGGCCCACTCGTGCATCACGGCGTCCTCGCCGCGCACCGCGGCGAGCAGCGCCTCGTGGAAGAGGAAGTAGTAACTGATGAAGTCGTAGCCGTGCGCCTTGGACAGGGCGAGACCCTCGTCGGCGAGGCGCTGGCCCTCCTCCCAGCGGCCGGTGGCGAAGTCGTCCAGGCACAGATGCATCAGGCAGGCCAGGCTGCTGCGGACGGTGCCCCCCGCCCGGCCGCTCTCGATGAGCCGCCAGGCGCCGACCCGGCAGCCGCCCAGCAGGTCCATGTAGACGGCCGAGGTGTTGACCCGGACGAGACTGCCGGGGTCGGACTCGGCGCTCTGGCGCTCGATGAGCGCGGCCAGCCGCCGCCGGGTCTCGGCGGAGGCCCGGGCCGTGTCCGGGAACGCCTGGCTCATCAGCAGGATGATCTCCGGCGGTTCCGGGACAAGCCGGTCGATCGCGTCGAACAACGGTGCCCAGAAGTCCTCGCGGCCGGCCCACCAGCAGATGAGCAGCAGGGTGTACAGGGCGTCGGTCAGGTCGGTGTTGGTGGCGTCGTACCCGTGGTCGCCGTTCTCGATGGCGGAGACGACCAGGCGGTACGCGGTGTCGACGGTGCCGTCCCCGTTGACCAGGACGAAGGCGGCGGCCGCGGCGGCGTGCAGGGAACTGCCGAGGCCGGGGTCGAAGGCGCGGGCCTGGTCGAGCAGGCGGGACGCGCTGCCCAGTTCACCGGTGACGTCGGCGCCCAGGTAGGCGGCCTCGGCGAGGCGCCGGCCCCGGTCGGCGGCCTGGGGGCTGAGGTGGGCGGCGCGGGTGAGGGCGGCTATCGCGCCGGTTGCGTCCCCGCGGTGCAGTTTGCGGCGAGCCGCCTCCTCCAGGAGGACGGCGACCGCCTCGTCGGGTTCCACCGACGATTCGGCCAGGTGCCAGGCCCGGCGCTCGGTGTCACGTAGGAAGTAGTCCGCCAGCCTGCGGTGCACCCGCCGCCGTTCCACGTTCGTCGAGGACTCGACCACGGCGGAGCGCACCAGCGGGTGCCGGAAGAGGACGCGGCCCGCCGCCTCGTCGACCTCGACCAGCTTCGCGGTCTCCGCCGGGAGGAGCGCGGTGGTCCCGCCGTCCGCGGTCGTGGTGCGCCGCAACAGCCCCAGGTCCCCGCTGCCCTCCAGCGCCGCCAGCAGCAGGGCGTCCCGGGTGGGCCCGGGCAGTCGTCTGATGCGCGAGGCGAAGAGCGCTTCGATGCCCTCGGTGAGCGGCATTACCTCGGGGAGCGCTTCGCGGGCCGACAGCTGGGTGGGATCGAGCGCCTCGGCGAGTTCCAGCAGTGCGAGGGGATTGCCCCTGGCCTCGGTGAGAATGCGGCGCCGCACGCGCAGGACCATCTCCGGGAAGGCGGTGCGCAGCAACTCGTCGGCGGCCTCGTCGGCGACCGGTTCCACGTGCAGTGCGGGCAGGCCACTGGGGTCGAAGTAGCTGTCCTCGCCGGTCCGGGAGGCCGTGAGCAGACCGATCCGGCTGCCCGCGAGACGGCGCGCGAGGTGTTCGAGGACGATCGTGGTCGGCCGGTCGATCCAGGGGAGGTCGTCGACGACGAGCAGCAGCGGCCGCTGCTCGGCCTCGTGCCGCAGCACGTCGAGGCAGGCCTCGGCGATGACCGCGCGGTCGGGCACCCTGCCCGACAACAGGCCCAGCGCCACCATGAGGGCGTTGCGCTCCTCCTCGCCGAGGCGGGCGAAGCCCGCGGTGAGGGGCAGTAGGAGCTGGTTGAGGACGGCGTAGCTGACGTCGGCTTCGAACTGCACACCGGTGGCACGGATGACGCGGGCTCCGGCGGCCTCCGCTCCGGCCACCGCCGCGTCCAGCAGGACGCTCTTGCCGACGCCTGCTTCCCCGCTCAGCAGCAGAACGGCGCCCTCCCCTCGGGCGCGTACGAAGAAGGCGTCGAGCGCTCGCAGCTCCGCGTCACGGCCGAACAGCCGTGCTGTCGCCGTCGACGCTTCGTGATCCGTCATGGAGTACCTCTGGCAGCAGCATGCAGTACATGTCTGGCCTATAGTTACTTGACATGTTTGTCGCGCCAGAGACTATGTGTCTGATGGAGTTAAGTCTAGTTACTGCCAGTAACTCACTTACTGACTAGTGCTTAACCACGACGGATGAAACAGGCGAGGGGCCGACCCGTTACGGGTCGGCCCCTCGCCGTGTGGAGCGCTGTGTCACGCGCCGGCCGGGTGCACGGTCAGCAGGTCGGCCAGGTCGATACGGGTGAGGAACTCCCGGCGGATCCGGTCGGCGACCTCGGAGACCTCCTCGGAGCCGTCGTTCGCCGGGTCGATGTGCACCCGGTAGGGACGCTCGCCCTCGGGCAGAGCCACGATGCGGGCGATTTCGTCGGAGACCAGCGACGCCTCGGCTCCCTCGGGGGCGAGCGCCGCGAGCTTCTGGGAGACCTGCTGGAGCAGGCCCGGGTACTTGGTCTCGTACTCCGCCTCCACCGCACCGTCCGCCGGGTGGCCGGAGTGGGCGAAGTGGTTGGTGCCGCTGGTGAAGGAGCCGGGCACCACGATGGAGGTCTCGACGCCCCAGCGGGCCAACTCGCCGGCGTAGCTGACGGCGAGGGAATCCATCGCGGCCTTCGCGGCGAAGTAGGGGGCGAGGTACGGCGGGGTGCCGCCCTTGACGCTGGAGCTGGAGACCCAGACCACCAGGCCCCGGCCGGCCTTGCGCAGGTGCGGCAGTACGGCGCGGTTGACCCGCTGCGTGGACAGCACGTTGATGTCGTAGAGCTGCGCGAACTGCTCTGGGGTGAAGGCCTCGGCGGGCCCGGTGACCATGTGGCCGGCGTTGTGGATCAGGACGTCGATACGGCCGTGCTCCCCTATCACCTGCTTGACCGCCGAGTCGACCGAGTCGTCGGAGTTGACGTCCAGTTCGATGGAGCGCAGGTCGACACCGTGCTCCTTGGCGTAGTCGGCGGCGGCCTGCACCTGCGGTGCGTTGCGGCCGTCGGTCTCGCGCATACCGGCGTAGACGGTGTTGCCGGCGTCGGCGAGGGCGCGTGCGGTGAGCGCGCCGAAGCCGCTGGAGGCACCGGTGATGACGACGATGTTGCTCATGGGAATCTCCTCCCCCGCGAAAGCGGGTTCGTGGCTGAAGGGAGTGAGGGTGGGAGAAGCGTGACGCGTGCGACGGGACCGGCGAGGGACCTGGGACCCGTCCGGCGGGCCCGGCCGACAGCCGTGCCGGCAGGGCGGGGCGCCGGTGGTCAGATGATGCCGCCGTTGGCGTAGATGGTCTGGCCGTTGATCCAGCGCGCCGGGCCCGCCAGGAAGACGATGGCCTCGGCGATGTCCTCGGGGGTGCCGATCCGCTCCAGCGGAGCCGCCTTGGCGAGGCTGTCGAGTGCCGCCTGGTCCTTGCCCTCCAGGAACAGCGGGGTGGCGGTGGGACCCGGGGAGACCGCGTTGACGGTGATGTCCTTGCCTCGCATTTCACGGGCGAGCACCAGGGTCATCGCCTCGACCGCGCCCTTGCTCGCGGCGTAGGCGCCGTAGGTGGGGAACTGGAGCCGGGTGAGGGACGAGGAGACGTTGATCAGGGCACCGCCCCGGCGAAGCCGTCGGGCCGCCTGCTGGGAGACGACGAAGGTGCCGCGGATGTTGGTTCGGTGCATGCGGTCCAGGTCGTCCAGGTTGAGCGTGGCAATGGGCGACAGCAGCATGATGCCGGCCGTGTTGACGACGACGTCGATGCCGCCGAACTCCGCCTCGATGGCATCGAAGGCCCCGGTCATGGCCTCCTCGTCGGCCACGTCGCCGCTGACGGCGATCGCCTTGCCGCCCTGGGCCTTGATGGCCGCCACCGCCTCGTCCGCCTTGGCCTTGTTGCCCACGTAGTGGATGGCGACGGCGTAACCGTCCTTGGCGAGGCGGTTGGTCACGGCGAGGCCGATGCCGCCGGTGCCGCCGGTGACCAGCGCGACGCGGGTGTGGGTGTCCGTCATGGTGACCAGTCCTTCGAGTGATGTGACAGGTGCTCGGCACGTGGGCCTCGCGCACACCGTCATCGCTTTTAACGCCTTGACGCGATCGACGATAACACAGCTCTGTGAGCGTCGACAACACACTCACGTGAGCACCGATGACAGCGTCGAGCGGGATGGGATTTTCGGGCGGCCGAAGCCCCTTGGGACACCGACAAGTCTTCCGTCGGCGCTTTCCGGCCACCATCGGGCAGGCCGGGCATCGGGAATGTGGCTCGCCATGCGCAACCGTGGGGTTGACCCAACGGCGGAAGGACAGCAGCGGGAGCCCTGACGGATGACTCTCGGGAAAACCCAGCCGCTCACCGCCGCTCGCGCGATGCGGAGCGGCAGAGGAAAGCAATGCGCAGCGACAGCGGCCGGCCCGCTGCCGGGTTCACTTCGCGGCGGCAGGGTCCCGGAGCCGCAGCAACGCCCGCTCGCTCGGCGAGCCCGGCTCGGCCTGGTAGATGAACAGGTGCTGCCCGGCGGCGCCGTCGACGTCGAGGATCTGGTAGTTCAGGGTGAGGTCACCGACGATCGGGTGGCGCAGGCGCTTCACGTCGCTCGTTTTGTCCCGCACGTCGAAACGGCTCCACAACTGGCGGAACTCCGCGTCCGCGGACAACTCCCCCACCAGCTCGTCCAGGCGGGGACGGCCTGCCGGGACGCCCGCCGTCGCCCGCAGCCAGGCGACGCCGGCCTCGGCGATCAGCTGCCAGTCCCGGTAGAAGGCACGGGCGGCCACTTTGTCGAGGAAGGTGAACCGCACCAGGTTGCCGTAAGGAAGGACCGGTGCGTACAGGGCACGCCCCAGTGCGTTGCCGGCCAGGACGTCCAGGCAGGAGCCGAGGACCAGGGCGGGGGTGGCGTCCCACGCCTCGATCAGACGCATGACATGGACGGCGACCTCGGCGTCCGCCGGTACCGGCCGGTCCTGGTCACGTACCAGAGCACGCATGTACCGCGCGGCGTCCGGGTTCAGCCTCAGAGCCTGTGCGAGTGCCTGGAGCACCTGGTCGGAGGGGTGCTTCTCCCGGGCCTGTTCCAGGCGGGCGTAGTAGCCCTCGCTGAGCCCGGCGAGCCGGGCGACCTCTTCCTGCTTGAGGCCGGGAGTACGGCGTGGGGCGTCGTCCGGCAGCCCCGCCTCCCGGGGGGAGACCACTGCCCTGCGGGCGCGCAGAAAGCGGCCGAGCTGGTTGACGCTGTCCATGCGCACCAGGCTACTCGGACGAAGCGTGACCCGTGGGGGGAAAGCGAACGGCGACGACCCCGCCCGCGGGGGGGGGGGGGGGGGGGGGGGGGGGGGGGCGCCCCGGGGGGGGGGGGGGGGGGGGGGGGGGCGGCGTGGAGGAATCGGGGCCGTCCACCGCCCCAAGATCACGCAGAGTGAG
>NZ_JBIRJA010000047.1:0-8226 GCF_044329325.1 Streptomyces sp. NPDC017676
CGAGTACGAACGTGACTGGTGGCGACAACAGCAAGCCACCCCACAGTCCGCCTGAAACAAGATCACCGGACTCTACGAAACTCGGGGCAGCTCAGAGGAGGCCGTCCGCCGAATCCAGGACAGCCTTGCGCGGATCGCTGCGGGGTAATCCGGCCCGTGCTCAGGGCCGCGGTCCGGGCCGGGGCAAGGCCAAGGTGACGGCCCTGACCTCGATGATGATCAGTCCCGCTGGGCGTCTCGGGATGCCGGCCGTCCGCTTTCTGCGGGAGCTTCGGCGGGCCATTCGCCTGCGCACCAGGATGATCGCGGCCCTGATGAGCGATTCCGAGTGCTGGATGAGCCTCGCATCGCCGAGCGGGCAGGTGGTGTGGTTCCAGCCCGCCTTCGCGGCCGGCGTGTGCGGGGACCAGGTGTAGCGCGCCGGGCCGTGCCGCACCGTCCAGCCGGACCTGCGGCTTTTTTCGGGTAGTCCACCCGCAGCGAGGGCACGGCCCGTTGCCACGGCCGCCCGTGCAGCCCTGTCCAGCACACCGCCACACCGTCGGGAGGGGCGAGGCTCGGTGCAGATCGGCGTACGGAAAGTCCCCCGAGGAAGCGAGGCCGTCAGGGCTCCGGCGGTTGCGCAGGCGCCTGCGCAACCGCCGCCGATGGCCGGCGGGCAGAGCCGTGACGTCCGGCGCCCTGAGCGAAGAACAGCGACAGGATCAGTATGTCGTCGATGTTGGTGACGGCGAACAGCCCGGCGGCCCACCCCACGATGCCCAGGTTCACGAGTGGGTGCCCTCTCTTTGGGCGCGAGTGGCCGGGCGACGCTACCGGGAGCCCGAGCCGTGCTCGCTGGGGTTTGAGACCCCTGCGCGCTCGAAGATGGCAGGGAAGGCTCGGGCATCCATATCCCGAAGCGGCCCGGAGAGTACGCGGGAAAGTGCGCGCCTCATGACGTCAAGGCATACCGCGGTCTCTTGGTCGTCCACCGCGACAATGCCCTGTCAGGCGCCGACTGCCGCGGCGTGCTCGTCGACGAGGGCTCGCACCCAGCCGAGGAACGCCTGGACCTGCGGACCGGGCAGGGTCAGCGCGGCTGCGCGAGGACGTTCGAAGCTGCGGACCGCGGCCTCGATCAGCGGACGGAAGTCCTCCTGCGTGGCGGCGACTTGTCTGGCCGCGTCGCGTTTGGCGAACCAGCGCCCGGTGCGGCAGTAGACCACGGAGCGGCAGCCGTTGAGGACCCGGTTGTCGGCGAGATGCCCCTCACCGTCGCCGTGCTCGCGCACCGAGGCCCGGATCGCGGTGTACAGGTCCGTCGGCCGGGGGGGCCGCGATCACCTCCGATGCGGGTGGCCCGTACAGCGCAATCCCGTCCTGATGGGCCACGGAACGGTCGATGACGTACCAGAACGACGGTCCCCCGGCCGTGTCGAAGGCGGTCCGGCCCGGCAGCTGAGCGCCAGTGTTGAGATCCAGCAGGTAGCCGGCCTCCCCGGACGGGACACGGGCGAAGTCCGCCGCGTAGACGACCAGTTCCAGCCCCGCCGCCGGGCACGGCAGCCGCCGGTGATCGAGAGCGTCGGCCAGTTCCCGCAGGGCCGCGGCCCCAGGCGGGCCCTCTACGACGACCGTGACGTCGATGTCACTGCGGCCATGCCGGTAGTCGCCGAGCGCGAGGGAACCGACCGCGACCACTCCGGTCAGCCGGGAGTCGCACACCCCGCGCGTGCGGCGTACGAGCTCGGTCAGGTAGGGCCGCACCTCGGCGGGAACGGCATGAAACAGCTCGGTCTCGGCGCCCATACTGGCAGTATGGAGCATCGCCGAGATCAACTCGAAGCGGCCGGTGTCGGGGCCGGTAGGAGCACGGTGGTTCCCCGAACGCGGTGGCATGACAGCGCGGCGATCGCCGCGGCCAGCGGCAGCTCCCTCGGCGGGCGCAAACCTGGGGCCGTCGGCGAGGGCCAGTGCTCCACGGCGGCGGCCACTCAGCGGCCCGGCTCCACAGTCAGTGGGGGCTCACACCCCGATCCCCGCTCTCCTCATGCTGCCTGCCTGCCTGCCTGCCAGCTAGCGCCTGTCGGAAAACTCGCCCCGCCGTCCCGGCCGACAAGACCGCCGACGTACGCGCCGCGTACCTGGAGGGCCGCTCCATCGCCGCCTTGCGCGCGACCACGGCGTCAGCCGCGGCGCAATCCGCACGGCCGTCGCCGACCTCATGCCCGACCGTACTGTCGCTGAGGTAGACGCCACGGACCTGGAGTTGCTGGTCACCCTCGGTATGCCTGGCAAGGTCGCCGAGTTCCTCCGCGCCGCGGAACTGGAGCTTGCAGAGCGGGCCGCACTCGACGAGGGGTGGTCGTGCGGCGCGGCCAGGGGTAACACCCTGCGTGTCACCGCGGTCCCGGCCGTGCACCGCCGGCTCCTCGCCCGGCAGGACCTCGTCCTGGATGAGGCCGGGATCGAGGACCCGGTCGTCTTCGAGGAGGACCCGGGCACCTCCAGCCGCCTCCACACGCCGAACAGCGGACCGAGCTGCCGCAACGTCAGATTGGTTCGCCAGCAGGCCGTGACCAGCAACACCCGGTCCTCCAGCGGCAGGCTCCACGGCCGGCCTCGGTGGACCACATCTGCTCCATCGCGCCGCAGCGTGGTCAGCAGTTTGCCGAAGCAGCGCGGGCTCAGCCCCCCGAACGCGGTTATCCAGGACGGCTCCGATGCCGTGATCACACTCGCCACATCATGATCATCACTCAGGCCGGCCCAATGCCCAGACGATGCCACAGTTACGCTGATCGGGGCAGTCCACAATGCGCAAGACCGGGGGAAACTGGGAACCGACCACTGTTGTTCCTCGACGTGGACGGGCCGCTCAACCCTTACGCGGCCAAGCCGGAGAGGCGTCCCCGCGGCTACGTCACACTCAAAGTCCCCCAGAACGACGCCCCTGAGGACGACAGGGGCCTCTCGACCCGACGACGTCCCCTACTGTCTGGCTCAACCCAGAGCACGGGCAAATCCTGCTCCAGCTCGGCTTCGAGCTGTGCTGGGCCACCACATGGATGGACGACGCCAACCGGTGGATCGCACCCGTGCTCGGCCTTCCGGAACTTCCCTTCGTCGACTTCGGCGACGTCCTGCTCCAGGAACGCCCTGATGGAGTCCACTGGAAGACCGGACCGCTGGTGAACTACGCCAATGGCCGTCCTTTCGCCTGGGTGGACGAACGAGCAGAGCGAGGTGGATCAGACCTACGTGACCGCCCACCATCAAGGTCCCGGGATCCTCCACCACGTCAACCCGCGGATCGGCCTACGGGAGAACGACTTCCACGCACTCGCTGACTATGCCCAGTCGCTGAACACCTCACGACCCACCGGCTGAGCACCTCACCAGCTCTTAAGGTTGCTCCGTACTCGGAGCCAAGATGTTTGCCGGACAGCCCTTACTGTAGGCCGTGTTCTGAAAGTGCCGTCCGTCTCCGCCCGGCAGCTCCGCCGGGCGGCCTCAGTCGCCTCCGCTGCCGACCCCATGTCCGGCGGTCCCCCTACCCCGTCCGCCACGGCCGCCTCTGCTTCATGTTGGCGGGCCGTTCCGGCCGGGTTGCCTCCACCGGGCGGCTGCATCCGGGCGTCGGGCCGTCTCCGTCGGCTGTCTCGCGCCGGGCCGCGGCGGCCTGTCGCCGTCACCCCGAGTTCCGCCCGTACTGTCGGTCACCCGCCGCTACTGGCTGCCACGGGCCGCCACGTCGCCCGTCGTCGGCTGTCGGCCGTGAGCCGTCGGGGCACCGGCTACCGGGCCGGGCGCCCGGCGGTCATGCGGTGCTGTGCCCGGAGGCCGCCCGTCGCCGTTAGATCCTCTGACACCTGGGAACGCCGCGTGGGCGGGGCCGCCGGCTGCGGTCCCACCCACGCGGTGCTGTCCCAGGTGACCTCCCGGGGGGTGACGTCAGCGCAGGCCGAAGGCCCGGGTGATCGTCTGCGAGACGGTGTTGCCCGCGCTGTCCCGGGCGCCGACCCGAAGGGTGACGAAGTCGGCGGACCGCGGCGCGCGCAGGTTCGTCTGCCATCCTTCGTCGCGCCGGCTCAGGTCGGTCCGCTGCCAGGTCGCACCGTCGTCGTACGACACCTCGACGGTCGGTTTCCCGATGGTGGTGGTGGTGCCTGGCAGGTGCGAGGCGGTCACTGTCAGGCCGGCGTGCCGGTCGGCACGGCCGGACTTGTCGGTGTCCACGCCGTAGTCGAGCTGGATGAGCGGCAGGGACACCGCCGCATCGCTGCCGGTGACCGCGGAGGTGAAGTTCCACTCGGTCAGCGTGTGCGTCGAGTACGGGTTGGCCCAGGTGCCGCGGTCGTTGTCGAGGACCAGCCGGTAGGGCAGGCGCTCGGCGCCGAGGCCGGGAACCTGAAGGTACTCGGCGTTGCCCCAGTCGAGCTGCTGGTCGCCCTGGTAGAGCGACATCCAGTCCTTGACGTCGAAGTTCGCGCCGGCCTCGCCGACGTGGCCGGACCCCGAGTCACCCCAGCCGGGCGCGGTGATGTACATGGTGTCGAGGTAGCGCACCGGCTGGTAGTTGATCGGCCCCATGCGGGGCCGCTGGATCGGGCCGAACCAGCTGACCTTGCCGGTCTTGCGCGCCGGGTAGGTCAGCGGCTCGATCGAGTGCTGCCCGGTCTCGCCCCGGATGAAGGCGTCGTCCAGCCACGTGGTGCCGGCGGTGACCCAGTCGGTGCGCTCGCCCTGGGCGGGCGCGGTGAGCTGGTTGCCGACGGCCCAGCCGCGCCAGACGTCCGGGCGGAACTCCATCGCCTTGCCCTGCCGGTAGTTCCGGAAGGAGACGTCCACCCGGCCGAGGTCCTTGGACTCCTCACGCCAGGTCGGGTCCGCCGGAACGGCACCCGTCCAGTGGTGCACGACGTCGTAGACGTAGTCGGTCGTGGGGTGCGAGGTGACCTTCAGTGAGACCGTGCCGTGCCGGAGTCGGCCGAGCAGGTCGGCGCCCTGGTCGGCGTTGAGCGTCGCCACCGTCACCGGGGCCGGGCTCTCCGGGCTCCAGGGGTTCTCGTCCCAGGGCTCCATGCGGCCGGCGCCGTCGTTGACGACCAGCAGCAGCCGGGCGCCGGCGGCCGCGGCGACCTCCGCCTGGGCCTTGATCCCTGCCGTGCCGGCGCCGCGCACCACGACGGCCTTGCCGCGCACGTTCTGCCGTGCGAGCTCCTCGGCCGTGCCGTCACCGGCGAAGACCGCCGTCAGGTTCCGGGTACCGGCGGGCAGCGGCGTGGCAGCGCGCTTGACCAGCGGGTCGTTGAAGGTCGTCGACTTCGTGCTCACAGTCAGCGCAGGCTGTTCGAGGCGGAAACGGGCGCCGGTCTCGAACTCGCCGTCGGTGACCTTCTTGTCGGTCGGGAGCGCCCAGATGCTGTCGTACGACGAGTCCGGCAACATCGACGTCTCCACCAGGCTGTCGGTGAAGGACCGGTGGGCATCCAGGCGCGGCGCGACGGCGGTGGTCTGCTGCGGCACGCGCGCCAGGATCCGGCGTGCCTTGCGGCCGTCCAGGGTGACGGTACGGTCCTGGTCCAGCTTCACGTCGTTGAAGGCGAGCAGCACCATGCCGCGTGAGTGCGGGCCTTCGGCGCCCTGCACGTCACCGGTGAGCCAGCCGCTGTAGCTGCCGACGGGCAGCCGCGCCGTGCCGGTGCCGGACGCGTCGAGGTCCATCACCGTGAAGAGGTGCTCGGCGGTCAGGACGACCCGGCCCTCCAGCGGCTTGCCCGAACGGCCCTTGGCCACCACGGTCAGATTCTGCCGCCGGCCCTCGCGGGCCGCGCCGATCAGGGTCCGGGCGCGGACCGTCCCGGCGCCGTCCGTACCGGTGATCATGGCGCTGACCGACTGGTCGCCCGCCAGCTTGTCCAGAGCCGCGGTCAGCGTGACCGCGGCGGTGCCGTGCGCGGGCACGGTGACATGGTCCGCAGAGAGGCTGAACAACCCGGCTGGGACGGTGCCGTCGACCGCCAGGCTGAGGCTGGCCGGGGCGTCGCCGACGTTGGTGTACGTCACCGTCTGGACGTCAGTCTCTCCGGGCTTCGGGGGCCACGTGTGGAAGCCGGAGTAGACGGTCGTGGTGGCGAAGACCGTGGTGTGCACGGCCGCCAGCGCGTCGAGCCGGCCGGCGCCCGCCTGGTACGGGGTGTACGCCGTGGTTGCCTTGGCGCTGCTGACCAGCGCCTCCTTGAGCTGGGTGCCCGTCCAGTCGGGGTGCTCGGAGGCGAGGAGCGCGGCGGCAGCGGCGACGTGCGGTGTCGCCATCGACGTGCCGCTCATCGTGGTGTAGTAGCCGGAGCCGCGCTTGTAGTGCGAGCGCGCCGCGACGATGTCGACGCCGGGCGCGGTGATCTCCGGCTTCAGCCCGCCGTCGCCGTCACGCGGGCCCTGGCTGGAGAAGTCGGCGAGCGTGTCGGTGGAGTCGACGGCGCCGACGGTCAGCGCGGAGTCCGCGGCACCGGGGCTGCTGATGGAGTGCGGGCCGCCGTTGCCCGCCGCGATCACGAACAACGCGCCCGTGTCGTGGCTGAGTTCGTCGACGGCCTGGCTCATCGGGTCAGTCTTGTCACCGCCGCCGCCCAGACTCATGCTGATGATCCTGGCCTTCTGGTCACGGGCGGCCCACTCCATGCCCGCGATGATCCAGGATTCCTGACCGCTGCCCTCGGAGTTGAGCACCTTGCCGACGGCCAGCCGGGCGCCGGAGGCGACACCCCTCTCCTTGCCGCCGGAGGCACTGCCCGTGCCGACGATGGTCGAGGCGACGTGCGTGCCGTGGCCGTTGTAGTCGGCGATGTCGTCCTCGCCGGGGACGAAGCTGGCGCTGTCGGACACCTGCCCGACCAGGTCCGGGTGTTCGGTGTCCGCGCCGCTGTCGAGCATCGCGACCTTCACGCCCTGGCCGGTGTCGCCCTCCGCCCATACCTTCTGCGCGCCGATCTGGGCGGTGGAGTCGGCCAGGTCGGCCTTTACCTTACCGTCGAGCCACACGTTGGCGACGCCGCCCGCGAAGGACGGCTTCGCGGACCGGGCCGCCGCGCCGGAACCCCCGGTGAGCGAGGACCAGAACTCCGGTGCCTGCTTGTGGTTCTGGGCGAGGGCCGCGCCCTGGATGCTGTCCAGGCGGCGGACGTCGGTCGAGCCGGCCATCTTCGTCCGGGTGCGGGCCTTGGCGGCAGCTCCGGTGTAGCGCACGATCAGCGGCAGCCGGGAGCTGTGCGCGTCGTCATAGCCCTCGGTGATCAGCCGCGTAACGTTGAAGAGCTGCTTGTCGAGTTTGCCGGCGCTCACGTACGGCAGGGCGGCGTCGGGGTAGACATAGGTGGCGCCGTCCACGACAACGCGGTGGAAGCCGGTGGTGGCTCCGCTCGCGGCCTGGAAGGAGCGCACGACGGTGCCGTCGGCGGCGGTCCCGATGGTGACCTTGTCACCCGTGATCAGGGTGACGGTGTGCGTGCCGGCATCGCCGGGGGTTCGGTGTCCGGCGTCCTTGTGCGACACCTCGCCGGCGGCGTACGCGGACACAGCGGCAGTCGCCGGTATGACGCCGAGTGTGAGCGCGACCGCCACGGCGAGGGCGATCGGCCCGGGCCGGGGGGTGGGAACTTTGGGCAAAGAAGACTCCTGAGACGCGGCGAAGAGCGAAAGATCACTGGATCCTGTGGCCTCCCTCGCCGTCGTTCAAGGGGTCGCACATGTCGCTCTTGCGCCGTGGCACAGTTGCGCCGCGAACAGGCGGCGTCGTCGGCCACCGCGCGTCCGGGGGACGGCGGCGGACCGCCCCATGAATTCGGCGTGAGGGACGGAGCAACGGGCCTGTGGGGCATCCCAGGTTGGCGGCTTGGCGCATACCCTCCGCCGGGGCGGACGCCAGGCGCGGCGGGCCCGCGCTCTCACGTCATCGACGGGTGATGGGCCTTCCCACGGGGGCCGACAGCCCCAGGTGGTCGTGGCGTCGCGCTGTGCCGTCAGGCTTCGAGGTCTCGGACGGCCTCCGCACGTTCGCACAGGGGTGCCGCCGTCTGGTTGCCGGGCCCGGCACCGTCCGGGGGGGGTGCCTCTGTGTTTTTCGTCAGGTGGGGTGTGGGGTTCTGGGTGAGCACCCGGATCGCTGGTACAGCTATCCACTCGTCGGATCGGACCATCGCCTTGAAGTGCAGCTCGCGCAGGCCGTGGGTGGCAGTGAGGTTT
>NZ_JBIRJA010000048.1:0-3572 GCF_044329325.1 Streptomyces sp. NPDC017676
TTCTTCGCGCTCGGCGGTGACAGCATCCGCTCCATCCAGCTGGTCAGCCGGGCCCGCGCCGCCGGGCTCGCCCTCACCACCCGCGACGTCTTCGAGCACAAGTCGGTCACCGCCCTCGCCCGGGCCGCCGGCAGCCTCGACGCGCGCGCCGGGGCGAGCGAGGACGACGGCGTCGGGCCGTACGAGCTCACCCCGATCATGGCCCAGCTGCACGACGAGACCGGCACCCTGACCGGGCCGGTGGTCAAGTACAGCCAGCACATCGTCGTCAGCGTGCCCGCCGGGCTCGACGCCGGACTGCTCGACGCGGCCCTGCACACCGTGGTGGACCACCACGACGCCCTGCGCACCCGGGCCACCGAACCGGCCCCCGGCCTGTGGCACATGGAGGTCCTGGCCCCCGGCGCCTCGGCCGGTGCGCCGCTGGTCGCCGTCGCCGAACCGGACGGCAAGGACGACCCGGCCCGCGCCGAACGGCAGGCCGCAGCCGCCCGCGCCCGCCTCGACCCGGCCCGCGCGGTCATGATCCAGGCCGTGCTGCTCGCGGCCCCGCCCGGGACGGACACCGCCCGGCTGGTGCTGTGCGCCCACCACCTCGTCGTGGACGGCGTGTCCTGGCGCGTGCTGCTGCCCGACCTGGAAGCCGCCTACCGCGCCCTGGCCGAGGGCCGCGCCCCGGCACTCGACCCGGTCGGCACGTCGTACCGCGCCTGGTCCGCGCTCCTCGCCGAGCAGGCGCGCACCCAGGTGCGCGGCGCCGAACTCGCCGTGTGGCAACGGCAGCTGGAGGGCCCCGACCCGCTGGTCGGCACCCGCCGCGCGGACCCCGCCCGGGACGTCCACGGCACGATGCGCACCCTCCGGCTGGAGCTGGGCCCCGCGGCCACCGCACCCCTGCTCACCGAGGTGCCGGCGGCCTTCCACGCCGAGATCAACGACGTCCTGCTCACCGGGCTCGCCCTCGCCGTCGCGGACTGGCGCCGCCGGCACGGCCACACCCACCACGCGCAGACCCTGATCGAGCTGGAGGGACACGGCCGGGAGCAGCTCGGCGACGACCTGGACCTGTCCCGCACGGTCGGCTGGTTCACCAGCGTCTTCCCGGTCCGCCTGGACGTCGGCGCCGTCGACTGGTCCGAGCTGTGGGCGGGCGGCCCCGCGCTGGGCGCCGTCCTGAAGCGGATCAAGGAGCAGCTGCACGCCCTGCCCGACCGGGGTGTCGGTTTCGGCCTGCTGCGCTACCTCAACCCGCACGCCGCCCGCGTCCTCGCCCGCCACCCGCGGCCCCAGATCGGCTTCAACTACATGGGCCGCTTCGACGCCCGCGAGGGCCGGCCGTGGCAGCCCGTCGGCGGTGACGGGGTCGTCGGCACCGGAGCTCACCCGGGCATGCCGCTGCCGCACCTGATCGACGTCACCCCGGCCACCGAGGACCGCCCCGACGGACCCCACCTGATCGCCAACTGGGCGTGGGCCGGGAACGCGGTGGCCGAGGACGACGTGCGCGACCTCGCCGGCACCTGGTTCCGGGCGCTGGAACTGCTCGGCCGGCACGCCCCGGCCACGGGCGGCCGTACCCCCTCCGACCTGCCGCTGGTCGACCTGACCCAGGAGGAGATCGAGGCGTACGAGGCCGAACTCGCCGACGCCGGCGGCGTCCTGGCCGACGTACTGCCCATCACCCCGCTCCAGCAGGGCATGCTCTTCCACGCCGACTACGACACGGCGACCGCCGACGGCACCGACGTCTACACCCTCCAGATCGTCGCCGAGATCGAGGGCGACCTCGACCCGGCCGCACTGCGCGCCGCCGGCCAGGCCGTCCTGGACCGGCACCCCAACCTGCGCGCCTCCTTCCGGGCCCGGCCCGCCGGCGCCCCCGTGCAGCTGATCCCGGCCCGCGCCGAACTCCCCTGGCAGGAGATCGACCTGCGCGACCTGCCGGAACCCGAGCGCGGCGCCGAGCTGGAGCGGATCACCGCCGCCGAACGCGGCCACCGCTTCGACCTGGAGCGCCCGCCGCTGCTGCGGTTCACGCTCGTCACCCACGGCGAGGGCCGGCACCGCTTCCTGTGGACCAGCCACCACATCCTGGTCGACGGCTGGTCGATGCCGCTGCTGGTGCGGGAGCTGTTCACGCTCGGCCGGCCCGGGACCGACGGCACCGCGCTGCCCGCCCCCGTCCCCTATCGCTCCTACCTCCAGTGGCTGACCCGGCAGGACCGCGAGGCCGCCCGCGCCGCCTGGCGCTCGGCGCTCGCCGGCCTCGACGGGCCGACCCTCCTCGTGGACGCCGGCGCCGACCGGGCCCCGGTGCTCCCCGAATCCCTGCGGCTCGACCTCCCGCGCGACCTGACCCAGGCCCTCACCGCCTGGGCCCGCGCCCGGGGACTGACCCTCAACACCGTGCTCCAGGGCTGCTGGGCGCTGCTGCTCGGCCGGCTCACCGGCCGCCAGGACGTCGTCTTCGGCGCCGTCACCTCCGGGCGGCCCGCCGAGGTCCCCGACATCGAGTCGATGATCGGCATGTTCCTCACCACCGTGCCCGTGCGGGCCCGGCTGCACCCTGGCACCCGCCTCGCCGAGCTGCTGCGCACGATCCAGCACCAGCAGACCGCGCTGCTGCCGCACGAGCACCTGGGCCTCGCCGACATCCACAAGGCGGCGGGCCTGTCGGGCGAGGTCTTCGACACCGTCGTCCTCTTCGAGAACTTCCCGCTCGACGCGGCCGGCCCGGCCACCGGCACCGACGGCCCCCGTGTGGTGCGCTCCGAGGCCCTGGACGCCCGGCACCACCCGCTCAGCATGGCGGTGTTCCCCGGCGACACCCTGACCCTGCGCTTCGACTACGCGCCCGACCTGTTCACCGGCGCGGACGTCGACCGCATCGCCGTCATGGTCCGGCACCTGCTGCACACCGTCGTCGACGGCGGCGACCTGCCGCTCGCCCACATCGACATCACCGGCCCGGCCACCCTGGGCCGCCCCGGACAGCCCGGCGAACTCGGCGGACTGCTCGGCTCCTGGGACCCCGGCCTGCCCGAGGAGAGCCTCGGCGTCGTGGAACGCGTGCGGGCCGTCGCGGCCCGCGTGCCCGACACCGTCGCCGTGGCCGACGGCGCGGACAGCGTCACCTACGGCGAACTCGTGGAGCGCGCCGGCGGCCTGTCGGCGCTCCTCACCGGGGCCGGCGCGGGCCTCGGCTCGGTGGTGGCGATGCTCGCCGACCCCGGTCTGCCGTTCGTGACGGGCGTCCTGGGCGTCCTGGGCGCGGGCGGGGCGTATCTGCCGCTGGACCCGGCGGCCCCGGCGGCCCGCAACGCGTCCCTGCTCGCCGACAGCGGCGCCCGCCACCTGCTCACCGGCCGCGCGTACGCGGCACAGGCCCGCGAACTCGCCGGTGACGTCACCGTCCTGGTCCTGGAGGACTCCCTCCACGACCACGCCCTGCCGCCCGCCCTCGGCGGGGGTCTGGACCTGGCGTACGTGATGTTCACGTCGGGGTCGACGGGTCGTCCCAAGGGGGCGATGGTGCAGCGTGCGGGGATGGTGAACCACCTGTGGGCGAAGGT
>NZ_JBIRJA010000049.1:0-1277 GCF_044329325.1 Streptomyces sp. NPDC017676
TCTCGTGACTGCGTGCCTTTTGAAGAATGAGCCTGCGAGTTTGCGGTGTGTTGCGAGGTTAACCCGGGTGGGGAAGCCGTAGCGAAAGCGAGTCCGAACAGGGCGCTGTAGTAGCACGCTCAAGACCCGAAGCGGAGTGATCTAGCCATGGGCAGGTTGAAGCGGAGGTAAGACTTCGTGGAGGACCGAACCCACCAGGGTTGAAAACCTGGGGGATGACCTGTGGTTAGGGGTGAAAGGCCAATCAAACTCCGTGATAGCTGGTTCTCCCCGAAATGCATTTAGGTGCAGCGTCGTGTGTTTCTTGCCGGAGGTAGAGCACTGGATAGGCGATGGGCCCTACCGGGTTACTGACCTTAGCCAAACTCCGAATGCCGGTAAGTGAGAGCGCGGCAGTGAGACTGTGGGGGATAAGCTCCATGGTCGAGAGGGAAACAGCCCAGAGCATCGACTAAGGCCCCTAAGCGTACGCTAAGTGGGAAAGGATGTGGAGTCGCAGAGACAACCAGGAGGTTGGCTTAGAAGCAGCCACCCTTGAAAGAGTGCGTAATAGCTCACTGGTCTAGTGATTCCGCGCCGACAATGTAGCGGGGCTCAAGCGTACCGCCGAAGTCGTGTCATTGCAGCGTATAGCCCCAACGGGTGCTGTGATGGGTAGGGGAGCGTCGTCTGCCGGGTGAAGCGGCACTGGAAGGTAGTCGTGGACGGTTGACGAGTGAGAATGCAGGCATGAGTAGCGATACAAACGTGAGAAACGTTTGCGCCGATTGACTAAGGGTTCCTGGGTCAAGCTGATCTGCCCAGGGTAAGTCGGGACCTAAGGCGAGGCCGACAGGCGTAGTCGATGGATAACCGGTTGATATTCCGGTACCCGCTGTGAAGCGTCAAACATCGAGCATCGTGATGCTAAGGCCGTGAAGCCGTTCCGGACCCTTCGGGGAAAGGAAAGTGGTGGAGCCGCCGGACCAAGCGGTTAGTAGGTGAGTGATGGGGTGACGCAGGAAGGTAGTCCATCCCGGGCGGTGGTTGTCCCGGGGTAAGGGTGTAGGCCGCAAGGTAGGCAAATCCGCCTTGCATACGGCTGAGACCTGATGCCGAGCCGATTGTGGTGAAGTGGATGATCCTATGCTGTCGAGAAAAGCCTCTAGCGAGTTTCATGGCGGCCCGTACCCTAAACCGACTCAGGTGGTCAGGTAGAGAATACCGAGGCGTTCGGGTGAACTATGGTTAAGGAACTCGGCAAAATGCCCCCGTAACTTCGGGAGAAGGGGGGCCAT
>NZ_JBIRJA010000049.1:1375-2487 GCF_044329325.1 Streptomyces sp. NPDC017676
GTGAGCTGGGGGTGGCCGCAGAGACCAGCGAGAAGCGACTGTTTACTAAAAACACAGGTCCGTGCGAAGCCGTAAGGCGATGTATACGGACTGACGCCTGCCCGGTGCTGGAACGTTAAGGGGACCGGTTAGCTCACTTTCGGGTGGGCGAAGCTGAGAACTTAAGCGCCAGTAAACGGCGGTGGTAACTATAACCATCCTAAGGTAGCGAAATTCCTTGTCGGGTAAGTTCCGACCTGCACGAATGGCGTAACGACTTCTCGACTGTCTCAACCATAGGCCCGGTGAAATTGCACTACGAGTAAAGATGCTCGTTTCGCGCAGCAGGACGGAAAGACCCCGGGACCTTTACTACAGTTTGATATTGGTGTTCGGTTCGGCTTGTGTAGGATAGCTGGGAGACTGTGAAGCAGGCACGCCAGTGTTTGTGGAGTCGTCGTTGAAATACCAGTCTGGTCGTGCTGGATGTCTAACCTGGGTCCGTGATCCGGATCAGGGACAGTGTCTGATGGGTAGTTTAACTGGGGCGGTTGCCTCCTAAAGGGTAACGGAGGCGCCCAAAGGTTCCCTCAGCCTGGTTGGCAATCAGGTGTTGAGTGTAAGTGCACAAGGGAGCTTGACTGTGAGACCGACGGGTCGAGCAGGGACGAAAGTCGGGACTAGTGATCCGGCGGTGGCTTGTGGAAGCGCCGTCGCTCAACGGATAAAAGGTACCCCGGGGATAACAGGCTGATCTTCCCCAAGAGTCCATATCGACGGGATGGTTTGGCACCTCGATGTCGGCTCGTCGCATCCTGGGGCTGGAGTCGGTCCCAAGGGTTGGGCTGTTCGCCCATTAAAGCGGTACGCGAGCTGGGTTTAGAACGTCGTGAGACAGTTCGGTCCCTATCCGCTGTGCGCGTAGGAGTCTTGAGAAGGGCTGTCCCTAGTACGAGAGGACCGGGACGGACGAACCTCTGGTGTGCCAGTTGTTCTGCCAAGGGCATGGCTGGTTGGCTACGTTCGGGAGGGATAACCGCTGAAAGCATCTAAGCGGGAAGCCTGCTTCGAGATGAGGACTCCCACCCACTTGATGGGGTAAGGCTCCCAGTAGACGACTGGGTTGATAGGCC
>NZ_JBIRJA010000050.1:0-2333 GCF_044329325.1 Streptomyces sp. NPDC017676
ACTTGGTTGCCGGCTCAACCAGGGACGCCTGACAGTCGGCCAGCTTCGGGAGCGTCGCGGACGGACTGTCAGGGATGGCCGGAGGCAATCGCGGAGCGACTCTCGCCGGTCAGGACGGCCGCGGTGTGGGTGAGGTGCCGGGCCAGCAGCTGGGCCGCGGTGTCGGCGTCGCGGGCCAGCGCCGCCTCCTCCAGCCGGCGGTGTTCGTCGGCGCCGTCGCGGTCGGGGCTGCGGTGCGCCGCCAAGCGGCGGGCCAGCTCGCTCGCGGTCCACAGGCGATCAACGGTCTCGAGCAGGACGGGGTTGCCACAGCCCTCCAGCAGGGTGCGGTGGAAGACTCGGTGGGCTTCGGCCCATACGCTGCTGTAGTACTGGCCCTCGTCCGGCGCGTATGCCGGGGTGCGGGCCAGGCGGTGGTGGGCGGCTCGCACCCGGGCCTCCCAGTCGACGTCGCCGCGCTCGATGGACATGCGCAGTACGACCGGTTCGATGGTGCGGCGGGCTTCGGCGATCTCCTGCCACCGGCGGTCGGAGAAGGCCGGCACGGCGAAACCGCGGTTGGGCAGCCGGTCGGCCAGACCCTCTCCGACCACCCGCACGAGCGCCTCGCGCACGACGGCCAGGCTCACGCCCTGCTGCTTGGCGAGGTCCTGCGGTTTGAGGGCGTCACCGGGGGCGTAGTCGCCGCGCATGATCGCGTCCCGCAGGTGCGCGTAGACCTGCTCGGAGAGCATCTGCTTCCCCGTCGGGGCCGGTGTGGGGGCCGTCTGAGTCATGCCTCCATCATAGACGATAAGAGCAATAATCGATTATCTCTGGTACAGTCGATTCTGTGGTCGATGAGTGACACCGACGACGCCCCTGCACGACCGGCTCTCGGCCGGCGCTCGGACCGCTACTGCCCGGCACGCCCCGAAAGGAATGACGCGATGCGCGCCAACGACCCCTTCGCCCGCCTCCCCGAGGCGGCGTCCTTCACCGTCACCAGCACCACCGTCACCGACGGCGCCCCCTGGCCGACCGAGCAGTTCTCCTCCGGCGTTCCCGGCGGGAAGGACGTCTCCCCGCAGCTGTCCTGGAGTGACGCCCCGGAGGGCACCAAGAGTTACGCCGTCACCGTCTACGACCCCGACGCGCCCACCGGCTCCGGGTTCTGGCACTGGGCGGTCGCCGACATCCCCGCCACCGTCACCGAGCTGCCCGAGGGCGCCGGCGACGACACCGGATCCGGTCTGCCCGAGGGCGCCTTCCAATTGCCCAACGACGCCCGCGCGGCCCGTTTCATCGGCGCCGCCCCGCCGCCCGGCCACGGCCCGCACCGCTACTTCATCGTGGTGCACGCCCTCGACGTTGAATCCATCGGCGTCCCGGCCGACACCACCCCGGCCATCCTCGGCTTCACCATGGCCGGCCACATCCTCGGCCGCGCGATACTGACCGCCACCGCCGAAACACCCGCCTGACGAGCAGCATGTCCCGCCTCATCGACACGACGCAGATGTATCTCCGCACCGTCCTGGAGCTCGAGGAGGAAGGCGTGATTCCGATGCGCGCCCGCATCGCCGAGCGCCTGAACTGCAGCGGCCCCACCGTCAGCCAGACCGTGGCCCGCATGGAACGCGACGGCCTGTTGCACGTCGCCGGTGACCGGCACCTGGAGCTGACCAAGGATGGCCGGCAGATCGCCGTACGCGTGATGCGCAAACACCGGCTCGCGGAGTGCCTGCTCCTCGACGTGATCGGGCTGGAGTGGGAGCAGGCCCACGCCGAAGCCTGCCGCTGGGAGCACGTGATGAGCGAGGCCGTCGAACGCCGCCTCTTCGCCCTGCTGCGCCACCCGACCCAATCCCCCTACGGCAACCCGATCCCCGGCCTGGAGGAAATCGCCGGTGACCGGGCCGTGAATCTGTCCCCCAGCGACACCACGATCAGCCTGAAGGATCTGCATCCCGAGCCGGACGGCACGAGCGCGGTCGTGCGGCGCATCGGAGAGCCCATCCAGACCGACTCCCGGCTGATGCACGCCCTGCGGTTCGCCGGGGTGCTCCCGGGCGCGGTCGTGAGCGTGACGCCGTCACCCGGCGGCGTGCTGGTCGGCAGCAGTGGCAAAGCAGCCGAACTCCCCACGCGGACCGCCGCACACGTCTTCGTGACCAAGCCCTGAACCCACCCGGGCACCGGGTCTTGGCGGTGCCCAGCCGCAACGAGGTCGGGCCCCGCCCCCCCAAGGGGGGGGGGGGCCCCCCCCCCGGCGGCCCCCCCCCCCCCGGCCGGGGGGCGGCCCCGCCCCCCCCAGGCGGGGGGGGCACCGTAACCCGCCACCACCCCCCAGC
>NZ_JBIRJA010000051.1:0-1592 GCF_044329325.1 Streptomyces sp. NPDC017676
CTGCTGCTGGAGCACGGAGTGGGGCCGGAATCACTGGTCGCGGTCCTCATGGAACGCTCGGTGGAGACGGTCGTGGCACTTCTCGCCGTACTCAAAGCCGGCGGGGCCTATGTGCCGCTGGACGTCCGGTCGCCCGCCGAGCGGCTGAGCAGGGTGATGGCCGACACGGGTGCCCCGGTGCTGCTGACGGACCGGGCGTCGCGGGGAGTGGAGTTCGAGCACGCGGCCCGGGTGCTGGTCGTGGACGACACCGGGCAGCCGGCTGCCTCGCCGTCGGACGACCCGGGGATCACCAGCCGTCCCGAGCAGCTCGCCTACGTGATGTACACCTCCGGCTCGACGGGTGTGCCGAAGGGCGTCGCCGTCACGCACGCGGATGTCGTCGCGCTGGCGGCGGACCGCCGCTTCCGGACGGACGCGCACCGGCGGGTGCTGATGCACTCCCCGCACGCCTTCGACGCCTCGACGTACGAGATGTGGGTGCCGCTGCTGTCCGGCGGGACCGTCGTCGTGGCTCCCCCCGGTGACCTGGACGTGCGTGCGCTGGAGAGGGAGATCCGCGACCAGGGCGTGACGGCGCTGTGGCTGACCGCCGGTCTGTTCCGGCTGCTGGCACAGGAGGCACCCGGGGCCTTCACCGGCGTGCGCGAGGTGTGGACCGGCGGCGACGTGGTCCCGTCGGCCATGGTGCGCCGGGTGCTGGAGGCCTGCCCCGGGATCGTCGTCACCGACGGCTACGGACCGACCGAGACGACGACGTTCGCCACCTGCCATCCGCTGCGGTCGGTGGCCGAGGTCACCGACACCGTGCCGATCGGCCGGCCGATGGACGGCATGCGGGTCTATGTGCTGGACGCCGGTCTGCGCCTCGTACCCGTGGGGGTGGCGGGCGAGCTGTACATCGCGGGTGCGGGACTGGCACGCGGATATCTGAACCGCCCCGGGCTGACGGCGGAACGGTTCGTGGCGGACCCGTACGGTGCGCCGGGGACACGGATGTACCGGACCGGTGACGTGGTGCGGTGGAGCGCCGACGGACGGCTGGTGTTCATCGGCCGCGCCGATGACCAGGTCAAGCTGCGCGGGTTCCGGATCGAACCCGGCGAGATCGAGGCCGTACTCGCCGGGTGCGACGGAGTGGCACAGGCCGCCGTGGTGGTACGCGAGGACGCTCCGGACGTGAAGCGGCTGACGGCGTATGTGGTGCCCGAGGGAGGGGCGGCCCCGGACGCGCAGTCCCTGCGGGCGCGCGTGGCCGCGGTGCTGCCCGACTACATGGTGCCGTCGGCGTTCGTGGTGCTGGAGGCGTTGCCGTTGACGCCGAACGGCAAGCTGGACCGCAAGGCGCTTCCCGCCCCGCGCGTGGGGGCCTCGGCGGAGGCGCGGCTGCCGCGCACCCCGCGCGAGGAGATCCTGTGCTCGCTCTTCGCCGAGGTCCTGGGCGCGGAATCCGTCGGCGTCGACGACGGCTTCTTCGACCTGGGCGGCCACTCATTGCTCGCGATGCGGCTGATGAGCCGCGTCCGCAGCGTGCTGGGCGCCGAGCTCACCATCCGCGACCTGTTCGCCCACCCCACCGTCGCCGAACTCGC
>NZ_JBIRJA010000053.1:0-1368 GCF_044329325.1 Streptomyces sp. NPDC017676
GGCAACGTCGCCGGTGGTGACCCGGCGGCCTTTGCCCGTGGGCAAGCCGTCCCAGTGGCTCTCGTCGACCACCCTCACTCCTCGGCCGAGCTCCCGCGCATGGGTGGCCAGCAGTGTCTCGCCGCCTGCGTCGGGGACGGTGGAGTGCAGCATGACCTGGGACTTCGTGGCCCGGATCTCGACCAGCTGACGCGGGCGGACCTTGCGGGCGGGCACCGAGTAGAGGTTCCCGGCGAAGGCGACCAGGCAGTCCTTGCCGACCGGCCGCAGGTGCCGCTCGGTCACCAGATAGGGGGTGGCCGGCAGCGGCTTGAGGGCGGCGTGGTCCCGGGCGGCCCGCTGGGCGATGACCTCCTGATGGGTCTTGTGGATCTGGGCCCTGCGCTGCGGGACCCAGGCCATGAAGGCGGCGTCCATCTCCTCGACGGAGGAAAACGCCCGCCCGGCCAGGACATGGTCGCGGACGATCTGAACCTGACGTTCGACACGGCCTTTGCCGGTGGGCCGGTAGGCGGCCAGCACGTCGATGTCGAAGTCGTAGTGGCCAGCGAAGGCAACCGCCTCCGGATGCAGCGGCACCGCCTCCCCGGGGGCGACATGCCGGCGGACGACCGTCTTGGTGCGGTCGTAGACGATGCTCATCGGCACCCCGCCGAAGTGCGCGAACGCCCGACGGTGGCAGTCGAAGAAGGTCTGCAGGTCCTGGCTGGTGGTGAAGCAGCAGAACGGGTCGCGGGAGTACGACAACGTCATATGGAACGAATAGACCTTGCCGATGCCCATGTGGGCGAGGATCTTTCCTTCATCCCCCCAGTCCACCTGGGCCTGGGCGCCGGGAATCACCTCGAAGCGGCGGTGCAGGCCCGCCAGCTCCTTCGGCGTGATGCCGAGTTCCCCGGCGATCCTCGGGCGGGCTTCCTGGACGTAGAGCTTGACCCGCTGGTAGCTGCCGGTGAAGGCATAGTCCCTGGCCAGCCGCTCGTGGATGACCGTGGCCTTCATCAAAATCTCGGCCCGCAGCATCGAGTCGATCAACGGCGCGTACTCGTCCACCACCCGCTGCTGGCGCGGACCGCTCGAAGCCCGCCGCGGCGGTGAGGCAGGCCCCTCGCCGGCCAGGTACTTGCGGACCGTCTTGCGGTCCAGCCCCGTCTCCCTGGCGATCTCCGACAGGCTCATCGCCCCGGACTCGAACAGGCCACGAAAACGCCGAAGTTCCACCCAACGATGCGGATCAAGGACCATGGTCAGCCGTCCTCCGCCACCCGAACCGACGAGCAGCAGAGTGCCAAGCATCGGCCCTCAGCGTGTCAGGAACTGGCCCCGTTCACCCGTACGCGGTTGGGGACGTTCAGGTGTACGCCGACA
>NZ_JBIRJA010000054.1:0-1316 GCF_044329325.1 Streptomyces sp. NPDC017676
ACGGGGAAGTGGAACGCCATGTGGCACTCGTCGCCGCCGGAGCTGTAGTCGCCGAAGTAGTCGACGACGTCCTCGGGCCACTGGTTGGCCTCGGCGAGGAGCACCTTGTCGGGGTACTGGGCGTCGATCTCCTTGCGCACCCGCTTCAGGAACTCGTGGGTCGCCGGCAGGTTCTCGCAGTTGGTGCCCTCCTGCTGGTACAGGTACGGCACCGCGTCCAGCCGGAACCCGTCGATGCCGAGATCCAGCCAGAACTTCAGCGCGGAGATCATCTCCTCCTGCACGGCCGGGTTCTCGTAGTTCAGATCCGGCTGGTGCGAGAAGAAGCGGTGCCAGTAGTACTGCTTGCGTACCGGGTCGTACGTCCAGTTGGAGACCTCGGTGTCGACGAAGATGATCCGGGCGTCCTGGTACTGCTTGTCGTCGTCGGCCCAGACGTAGTAGTCCCCGTACGGACCGTCCGGATCCCGCCTCGACTCCTGGAACCACGGGTGCTGGTCGCTGGTGTGGTTCATGACGAAGTCGATGATCACGCGCATGCCGCGCTGGTGCGCGGCGTCCACGAACTCCACGAAGTCGGCGAGGTCACCGAACTCCGGGAGAACGGCGGTGTAGTCGGAGACGTCGTAACCGCCGTCCCGCAGCGGCGACTTGAAGAACGGCGGCAGCCACAGGCAGTCGACTCCCAGCCACTGGAGATAGTCGAGCTTGGCGGTCAGGCCCTTCAGGTCGCCGACGCCGTCGCCGTTGCTGTCCTGGAAGGAGCGGACCAGGACCTCGTAGAAGACGGCGCGTTTGAACCACTCCGGGTCCCGGTCCTTGGCGGGGGTGTCCTCGAAGGTGTCCGGAACAGGCTCATTGACGATCATATTGTGGGTGACCCTCCGATCTGCGGGGTGGACGGTCGCAGGACGGTGAAGACGTGCGCGGGCCTGTGACCCGGTTCGAGGCGCACATAGTTGGCCCTGCCCCAGTAGTAGGTCTCGCCGGTGAGCTGATCGCACACCGGCACGGACTCGTGCCAGTCCAGGCCGAGTTGCGGCATGTCCAACGAGACCGTTGCCTCCTGGGTGTGGTGGGGGTCGAGGTTCACGACCACCAGAACCGTGTTCGATCCGCTCCGCTTCGAGTAGACGATCACCGCGTCCTGGTCCGCGTGGTGGAAGTGCAGATCGCGTAGCTGTCGCAGGGCCGGCTGCTGCCGCCGGATGGTGTTGAGCCGGGTGATGAGGGGTGCGATGGTCCGCCCCTCGCGTGCGGCGGCCTCCCAGTCGCGGGGCTTGAGCTGGTACTTCTCCGAGTCCAGGTATTCCTCG
>NZ_JBIRJA010000055.1:0-1313 GCF_044329325.1 Streptomyces sp. NPDC017676
CGAGGAATACCTGGACTCGGAGAAGTACCAGCTCAAGCCCCGCGACTGGGAGGCCGCCGCACGCGAGGGGCGGACCATCGCACCCCTCATCACCCAGCTCAACACCATCCGGCGGCGGCACCCGGCGCTACAGCGCCTGCGGAACCTCCGGTTCCATCAGACGGACAACGACGCGGTGCTCGCCTACAGCAAGCGCACGGGTACCGACACGGTCGTCGTGGTCGTCAACCTCGACCCCCACCACACCCAGGAGGCAACGGTCTCGTTGGACATGCCGCGACTCGGCCTGGACTGGGACGCCGCCCCGTCCGTGCACGACGAACTGACGGGCGAGACGTACCACTGGGGCAGGACCAACTACGTGCGACTCACGCCCGGCCGGGCGCCGGCGCACGTGCTCCACGTCGGGCGATCGACGCCCCAGATCGGAGGGCCCGCAGCGTCATGACCGTCAACGACCCCGTACCGGACACCTTCGAGGACACCCCCGCCAAGGACCGGGACCCGGAGTGGTTCAAACGCGCCGTCTTCTACGAGGTCCTGGTCCGCTCCTTCCAGGACAGCAACGGCGACGGCGTCGGCGACCTGAAGGGCCTGACCGCCAAGCTCGACTATCTCCAGTGGCTGGGAGTCGACTGCCTGTGGCTGCCGCCGTTCTTCAAGTCGCCGCTGCGGGACGGCGGTTACGACGTCTCCGACTACACCGCCGTTCTCCCCGAGTTCGGTGACCTCGCCGACTTCGTGGAGTTCGTGGACGCCGCGCACCAGCGCGGCATGCGCGTGATCATCGACTTCGTCATGAACCACACCAGCGATCAGCACCCGTGGTTCCAGGAGTCCCGCAAGAACCCCGACGGCCCCTACGGTGACTACTACATGTGGGCCGACGACGACAAGCAGTACGAGGACGCCCGGATCATCTTCGTCGACACCGAGTCCTCCAACTGGACCTTCGACCCGGTCCGCGGCCAGTACTACTTCCACCGCTTCTTCTCGCACCAGCCGGATCTGAACTACGAGAACCCGGCCGTGCAGGAGGAGATCCTGGCCGCCCTGCGGTTCTGGCTGGACCTGGGCATCGACGGCTACCGCCTGGACGCGGTGCCCTACCTCTACGCCGAGGAGGGCACCAACTGCGAGAACCTGCCCGCCACGCACGCCTTCCTGAAGCGGGTCCGGCGCGAGATCGACGCGATGTACCCGGACACCGTGCTGCTGGCCGAGGCCAACCAGTGGCCCGAGGACGTCGTCGACTACTTCGGCGACTACAGCTCCGGCGGCGACGAGTGCCACATGGCGTTCCACTTCCCCGT
>NZ_JBIRJA010000056.1:0-1304 GCF_044329325.1 Streptomyces sp. NPDC017676
TGAGCTGACCCCGGTTTCGTGGAGTCCCTGAAGCCAGGCATATGATTCTGGCCCGAAGGAGAACCACGAGCAGTGCCAGCACCACGCAAATACCCGGACGAGCTCCGCGAGCGGGCCGTCCGTGAGGTCCGCACCACCGGCCGACCGATCGCGCACGTCGCGAAGGACCTGGGCATCCACAAGGAGGCCCTGCGCGGCTGGGTCCGCCAGGCCGAGGCGGACGCCGGGGAACGCGACGACCGGCTGACCACCGCCGAGCGGGAAGAGCTCAGGCAGCTCCGCCGGGAGAACGCGGAGCTGAGGAGGGCGAACGAGATCCTGAAGGCCGCAAGCGCGTTTTTTGCGGCGGAACTCGACCGTCCCCGGACGAGGCCGACCAGGTGATCGAGCACCTCAAGGGCAAAGGCCTCGGGGTCGGGTTCGCATGCCGGGTGCTGGGGCTGTCCGAGTCGGCGTACTACGTGCGCAAGAAGCGGCCGAAGTCGGCCCGCCGACTCCGTGACGAGCAGCTCATGCCGCTGATCGAACAGGTCCATGCCGAGTCTGGCGGCACCTATGGCGTCCGCCGGATCAGCCGCGCGCTCAAGCGCAAGGGCGTCCACGTGGCCCGCTGCACCGTCGAGCGGCTGATGCGTGAGCTGGGCCTGGAGGGTGTCATCCGCGGACAGCGGCGCCGCACCACCGTGCCGGAGCCGTCGACACCCAGACCGCCGGATCTGGTCGACCGTGACTTCACCGCGAGCCGGCCCGACCAGCTCTGGGTGGCCGACATGACCTATGTCCGCACCTGGACCGGCTGGGTGTACGTGGCGTTCGTTCTGGACGTGTTCTCCCGGACGATCGTCGGATGGCAGGTCGCGAGTCACATGCGGACCGAACTTCCGCTGGACGCCCTGGAGATGGCGCTGTGGAGACGCCGGATCAAGAAGGACTCCGGGCTGACTCATCACAGCGACAGGGGGTCGCAATATGTGTCAATTCGCTACACCGACCGGCTCGCCGAGATCGGGGCGGCCGCCTCCGTCGGCTCGGTCGCGGACTCGTATGACAACGCGATGGCCGAGGCGCTGAACGGCACCTTCAAGGCCGAGCTGATCGAGATGCAAGGACCGTGGCGCGACGTCGACCAGGTCGAGCGGGCGATCTTCCAGTGGGTCACCTGGTACAACGAGGAACGGCTCCACTCCGCCCTCGACTACGTACCGCCCGCCGAGTACGAACGTGACTGGTGGCGACAACAGCAAGCCACCCCACAGTCCGCCTGAAACAAGATCACCGGACTCTACGAAACTCGGGGCAGCTCA
>NZ_JBIRJA010000057.1:0-1089 GCF_044329325.1 Streptomyces sp. NPDC017676
ACCCACATCCCACCCGGCTGCTCCTTCCACCCCCGCTGCCCCATGGCCCGGGACATCTGCCACACCGACGAACCCCCGCTGTACCAGGTCTCCGAGAACCGGGGCAGCGCCTGCCACTTCTGGAGGGAATGCCTCGATGGCCTCGACCACTGAACCCCTCCTCGAAGTCACCGGCCTGGTCAAGCACTACCCGCTCACCCAGGGCATCCTGTTCAGGAAGCAGACCGGCGCGGTCAAGGCCGTCGACGGCGTCGACCTCACCCTCACCCAGGGCGAAACCCTCGGCATCGTCGGCGAATCAGGCTGCGGCAAATCCACCCTCGCCAAGATGCTCGTCAACCTGGAGAGGCCGACGGCCGGCACGATCCGCTACAAAGGCGAGGACATCACCCGGCTGTCCGGCAAGGCCCTCAAAGCCGTCCGCCGCAACATCCAGATGGTCTTCCAGGACCCCTACACCTCCCTCAACCCCCGCATGACGGTCGGCGACATCATCGGCGAGCCCTACGACATCCACCCCGAAGCAGCCCCCAAAACCGACCGCCGCCGCAGGGTCCAGGAACTCCTCGACGTCGTCGGCCTCAACCCCGAATACATCAACCGCTACCCCCACCAGTTCTCCGGCGGCCAACGCCAGCGCATCGGCATCGCACGCGCCCTGGCACTACGCCCCGAGATCATCGTCGCCGACGAACCCGTCTCCGCCCTCGACGTCTCCGTCCAGGCCCAGGTCATCAACCTCCTCGACCGCCTCCAGACCGACTTCGACCTCTCCTACCTCTTCATCGCCCACGACCTGTCCATCGTCCGCCACATCTCCGACCGCGTCGCCGTCATGTACCTCGGCCGCATCGTCGAGACCGGCAGCGACACCCAGATCTACGACCACCCCACCCACCCCTACACCCAAGCCCTGCTCTCCGCCGTCCCCGTACCCGACCCCGACGCCCGCGAACACCGCGAACGCATCATCCTCACCGGCGACGTACCCTCCCCCACCAACATCCCCACCGGCTGCCGCTTCCGCACCCGCTGCTGGAAGGCGCAGGAACGCTGCACCCACGAAGACCCACTGCTCGCGGTCCCGGC